>NZ_JARKMT010000005.1:0-81818 GCF_037626295.1 Pseudomonas sp. LF-5 | reverse complement strand
CTAGACACATAACCTGTGGGAGCTGTGCTTGGCTCAGGCCTTATGGCTAGACACATAACCTGTGGGAGCTGTGCTTGGCTCAGGCCTTATGGCTAGACACATAACTGTGGGAGCTGGCTTGCCAGCGATGGCGGTGGGTCAGGCGACATCAATGTTGTAAGTGCCAGCGATGGCGGTGGGTCAGGCAGCATCAATGTTGCAGGTGCCGGCCTCATCGCTGGCAAGCCAGCTCCCACAGGGATTCGGGAATGATTCGGGATTTGGGGTGCGACAGATAACCAATGTGGGAGCGAGCTTGCTCGCGAAAGCGTTGGTTCAGGCAACTAGGATGCTGACTGGGCTGACGCCTTCGCGAGCAAGCTCGCTCCCACAGGTTTTCGGGTGTTTCGAAGATCCGCGCTTACTCGGTGATCTTCTCGAAATTGCGATAAAACATGTCCCCTTCCCGGCTATCGGTCATCGAGTGCAGTTGGTAGCCGCGATTGAGCCGCGCGCCGCCGTCACGGGTCAGCGGTGCCCATACCAGGTTGGCGCGGCGCATGGTCGACATGCTCATCATTTCGTCGAACGGAATCGACAGGTAGATACCCTTGTCGAAACTACCCTCGCCATACTCGGCACTACCAGCGGTGGTGATCGTCGCCCACGCACCAAAGCGCACACCGTTGAAAAACTCTCGCGAGATATCCAGCGTGCCGCCCCAGTCCCCAGCCAGATAACGCCCGACGCTCACCGCTGCCAGCGTATCGAACGGCAAATCGGTATACGCCGTGACATGCCCGGTCACCACCGAGTAATCACGCAGGGCAAAACCCTGATCGAAATCGCGCTGACGCACCCAGTTCAGATCCGCGCCCACCGACCAGCGCTCACCGGTCGGACGGAACAGCACTTCACCGCCGACCCCGGCGAACATCGACTCCAGATACCCACCGTAAACCATGCCATACAGGTCTTTATCCAGCTGCTCGGCATGGCTGACCTGGAACAACGGCATGGTCGTGTTGGACGTGGTCAGGTACTGACGCAAATCCGTACGCACACGCGGCAAACCACTCGGCGCGTCATAGGTAAATTTGTCGAAGTTGTTCGCCAGGTTGGCACTGAGCAAACCGCTCCACCAGGTATTGCGATTGAAGCGGTATTCAGCGTCAGCATCGGCACTCAACTGATAAAGCAAGCCATCCGGGCCGCCGACGTTCTGTTTGAAGCCCAGCCCCACGCCATAGCTGAAGTGCTGCGGCGCTTCGGTGTAGAGGGTTTTCTCGTTGTGCGGCATGGCCGGGTTGATCTCGGTGGTGCGGTGCAGCGACTCCAGTGGCTCTTCGTTGTTGATCACTTCGCGAAAGGTCTGACGCGGCACGCTGGTTTCTTCCAGCGGCAGGTCGTAGCGTTTGTTGACCACGGTGAACCAGTTGATGTCGTCGTTGACGCTGTTATCGAGAACCCGGCTCGCACGCCCCACCGCTTTGGACGAGTGGAAGTAGCGCTGCTGTTCGCCATACACGATCAGCTCGGAATCACGCTGCGCGATGCGCTCGACTTTATAGCCGGCATTCTGCTGCAGGCGCTGCGAGACGTTGGCCCAGTCGACCTGATCCGGCGCCGTGGTCGGCGCCTTCGCCGGCAGCGGCTCAGGAGTCGGATCGTAAGTCTTGGCCGGCGCCTTGCGGCTGACGAAGTTGGTGTGGAAGGTCACGCCGAACATCGCCGTATTACCGCGCTCCCACGCCGCGCTGACATCAACCGAATCGGTGACCTTGAACACCGCGCCGAGGTTGATCGGCGAGTCCTGCTTGATCTCATTGTCCTTCGGCTCGTGCTTGTAGTCGTTGCCTTCAAATTCGAGTTTCAGGCTGAGACGATCCCACGGCGTCTGATAGCTCACGCCGCCGAAGAACGACGGCCGGCCGCGAAAGTACGAACCCGAGTTGACGTCACCGGTGCCTTCGAGGGCCGGCCGGGTATCGAAGCGATCACTGACGTAGCCCAACGGGTTGTCGAGGTCGCCGCGATTACCGAGGTATCCCCAGGCAATCCCGGCGCTGAAATCGAAATTGTCGTAGCGCTTGTTGGCGACGAAAAATTCACTGGAAAACAAACCGGTACCGCCGATGTCTCGGAAGCCCAGCGCCACGTCGGGCAGCCAGTGGCTTTCCTGCCACAGCCGGACTTTGACGTCGACCGCCTTGTCCTTATAGCTTTGACTACCGCTCAGGGCCTCCGAGCCGTACGGCCGGTTGGTGATCGCGGTGTAGCGGAAAGAGCCCTCGAGCCAGTCCAGCGGCTGCAGCGAAACGCTGTAGCGGCTGTACGGTTCGGTGCGGTTGGCGTTGACGCTCAACTCGCCGGCCGGGGCCATGCGCGCGGTCGGCGTCTGCAACAGGCCGGTGCCACCAAAGTCGTTCTGGGTAATACGCGGCTCGGCATGAGCCAGACCACAAGGCAATAACAACACAGCTGCAAAACGTAACTTCAACGAACCACCTCGGCCAGCTGCGTGGCAATGAATTCGGCCAACTGCTGATTCAGTTCAGGAAGAGGCGGATCCAGATCATCATTTTTCACCGGCACCAGAATCTTGCTGCCGGCCACCGGGAATTGCCCGGACTCGCGATTCCAGTGCGCGATGCCGACACGCCGCGACACGCCATTGGGCTGGATCAGCCACAGGTAATCGGCTTCGGCATCGTCCAGAATCGCGCAGCCTTGCAGGTACTCACGGGCCTCCTGCAACGGCTGATACGGCAAGTGGCACGGCTCGGCGACTGCGCCCAGCACTTGCACTTCATCGACACGTTTCGGGTAGATCAGACGATCGCCGTCATCGAGGCGAATGTTGCGCGCGAAGCCGACTTCCAGCGCCACCGGATCGAGGTCGGCAATCTGCCGGCCCGTTACCGGCATCTGCCGCACGTCTTCGGCCAGACGCCGGGCTAGCGCCACACGACTCGGTCGATCAAACAACGCCGCCATGCGCTGCAGCACGTCGAGGTCAAACAGCACGCCGACCTTCAGCCGTGTCTGCTCCTCAATCAACGACTGCCGCAGCAACCCGCCCGCCAGCCAATAGCCTTCGGCATTCGGCACCGCTTCACCGATCACATCGAGCAAGCGCCCGCCCGGTGGCAACTCGACCGGTCCGGGATTGGCGACATCGCCAGTCACCGTGACGGCCGCCTGACTCACACTGGCGACCAGCATCAGGCCGGCCGATAACAATTTCAGGCGCATCACGGCAGGTGCCTGCGATCAGGGGTCAATTGCACAACCTTGACGCGCAACTGCGAGGTCAGTTGCTGCTCGCTCTGCAAGATGAAACCGTCACGCGGGTCGACCCAGTAACGATTGGTCGCGCGCAGGCCGATGGCCGGGGCGTCAATCTGCTCATCGACACGCAGCACGGTGTATTCCTTGTCGAGAATCTGCAGGGTTTGTTCGGATCGGCGCGAGAAGCGGCTGTTGACGATCACCCCGACTTCCTGGCCCTTGTAGAGGTCGATCCAGCGCCGCGTGGTGAAACCGTCGGCGACGTGATGCAGGCCTTGTTTGAACGGCGAGTCATCGGCCAGCCGCGTGCCATCGAGATCGCCTTCCAGGCCCAGGCCAATGCTGCGCACGGCGAGGCCATTGCGCAGTAGCAGCACCTGTTTGCCGGAGGCGACCCAGAACTGCAGGTCTTCACGCTCGCGCACCAGCGCCAGCACCCCGGAGCCGGACGGCGTGGTCAGTTTCAGCTGCGGGTAGTTGACCGCGGCCACTTCGGCCGCTGACACGTCGACTTCATCCGGGCCAACAACCGCCGCTTTAAGGTTATTCAACGAAGCGCTCATCAGCGGGTTACAGCCACACAGCAACGAGGCCGCCATCAGGCACAGGCCAACTTTCAAAATGTTCAAAGTCGGCGACCTTATTTGCTGTTGTTACTGTATTCGCTCCAGTTCTTCGCAGCGGAAGCGCCAGTGCCGACAATCGATGCCGACGGCACCAACTGGCTGATCAGACGGTTCCAGCGAGTCACGTTGGCCGGCCCGACATACACCACGTCCTGGGGACGCACTTCGAAGTGCGAAGCGAGCGCCATGGCGGTCGGCGATTCGGCTTCGAGCTGATAGATCTTCGCCGGCTCGACGTCGAGGTTTTCCACGCCGCGAATGACATACACCGCATTGCCGTTGGAGGTGGTCTGGCTCAAGCCGCCGACCGAACCGAGGACATCGGTGAGGTTCATGGTCGCGGTCTTGAAGCTCAGCGCGCGCGGCTGATTGACTTCACCCATGACGTAGATGCGTTTGTTGTCGTTGTACGGCAGGTACAACTGGTCGCCGCCCTTGAGGTAGACGTTCTGCAACTGCGAATCCTGCTGATTGAGCGAGTCGAGGTTGAGCGGATAGGTGCGCCCGTTGCGCGTCAGCAACAGCCCGGACAAGTCGGCATTGTTGGTGTCGATGCCGGCCGAACCGAGGGCTTCGACCACACTCAGCGGATTGGTGGAAATCGCTTGCGGGCCGGCCTTGGCCACCGCGCCGGTGACCACGACTTTCTGGCTGGCGAAACGCAACACCGCCACGTCAACTTGTGGCTCGGCGATAAACGCCGACAAGCGTTGTTCGATGTCCGAACGCAGTTGCTGGATGGTCCGGCCGGCGGCCTGGACTTCCTTGATAAACGGGTAGTAGAGCGTGCCGTCGGAGCGCACCAGTCGGCCGTTGGCGTCGATCTGTTGTTGCGCGCCGGAGGGGGCCGTCAGCTCCGGGTGATCCCACACCGTGATGTACAGGACATCGTTGTTGCCGATGCGGTACTCGGCGGGCGTCGCCAACAGTTCCGGCGGTAACGACTCACGCTTTTGCGTGGCGCGGTTCATCGAGATCAGCTTGGGCGTGATCGGAATCAGCTCGACCCGGCTGCTTTCGCTGGCACCCTGGCGGGTAATGCCACCGGTGCTCAGGTATTGACCGGGGGAAAACATGCAACCTTGCAGAGCGAGACTTGCCAACATTAAAAGATAAACACTACGAGTCATAATGGCACTACGCTATTCAAGGGCGAATCTAAAAACAAAGTCACCCGACTTGCGTCGGGCGACTTTGTACTGCACTAACAAATGTTCCTGTTAGTTATGCGTGCCGGTTGTACCGGTGGTACCTGTGGTACCGGTAGTACCGCCGTTGGCACTGCCACCGCTGTTGGACGCCGCTACAGCACTGGCGACCATTGCAGTACTGGCTGCAGGCGCTTGAGAAGCCGCTACATTGCCACCTACATTGGTCACCGCTGTCAGCGGCGCTTCAGCGGCGGCAGCCCAGTTGCTCAACATCGTCAACAGGGCAACTGCCATTACTTTTTTCATATCAACTCCTTTCTAACATTCGACCTGTTAAAAAACCGGTCTGAGTTAGAGGTGGTAGCGTTCAAGTCCGCAAAAAGCGCGAACAAGATCCGTTGTTCTTTCACAGTCTTACCCAACTGATAAAAGTCGAACGGCAGGTTTATATCTACGGACTTGCAAAAGGCATTTCCAGCGTATTTTCCCGACGATATCTAACACCTGACCGAAACTAACATTCAGTATTAGAACGACATCATTCGAGATAACCGCGAGGATGGTTCGATTGCCAGCGCCAGGTGTCGGTGACCATGTCCTGCAAGTTGCGCGTGGCTTTCCAGCCCAACTCTTTGGCGGCCTTGGAGGCATCGGCCCAACTCTCGGCAATATCCCCGGAACGGCGCGGCATCATGCGATACGGCACCGGTTGCCCGCAGGCCTGTTCGAACGCGTGGAGCACTTGCAGCAC
Source organism: Pseudomonas sp. LF-5 (assembly GCF_037626295.1). Taxonomy (NCBI): domain Bacteria; kingdom Pseudomonadati; phylum Pseudomonadota; class Gammaproteobacteria; order Pseudomonadales; family Pseudomonadaceae; genus Pseudomonas; species Pseudomonas sp. LF-5. Next base: position 76,020 of record NZ_JARKMT010000005.1, on the reverse strand, counting down.
GCTGTAGCCATCGCCCGTGCCGAGGTTCCAGGTATGAATGCCGGTGCGTTCGGCGATGGACTGCAAGGCCTTCAAGTGCCCGTCCGCCAAATCGACCACGTGGATGTAGTCACGCACGCCGGTGCCATCCACTGTCGGGTAATCGTTACCGAAGATCGACAACTCCTGAAGGCTGCCGACCGCCACCTGGCTGATGTAAGGCACCAAATTATTCGGGATGCCGTTGGGGTCTTCGCCCATATGGCCGCTGGCGTGGGCGCCGATCGGGTTGAAGTAGCGCAGCAAGGCGATGCTCCAGCGCGGCTCGGCCTGACTCAGGTCACGCAGCACGTTCTCGACGATCAGCTTGGACTGGCCGTAGGGATTGGTCGGGTTGCCGGTGGGGAAATCCTCACGGATCGGCATCTGCTCAGGCTCGCCATACACCGTCGCCGAAGAGCTGAACACCAGGCGAAACACCCCCGCCGCCGCCATCGCCTGGCACAGGTTGATGCTGCCGCTGACGTTGGTCTCGTAGTATTCGAGCGGCTTGCGCACGCTCTCGCCCACGGCCTTGAGCCCGGCGAAATGCAGGACGGCTTCGATGGTGTGCTCGCGGAAAATCCGCTCGAGCAGTGCCCGGTCGCAGACATCGCCGCGGATCATCCAGGCACTCTTGCCGCAAATGCTTTCAACGGCGTGCAACGCGGCTTCGCTGCTGTTGCAAAGGTTATCCAGTACGACAACTTCATAACCTGCTTCAAGCAGCGCAAGTGTGGTGTGCGAGCCGATATAACCGGCACCACCCGTTACCAGAATCTTCATAGCGCGATCCGTCTTTGGATGAGTGACAAGTAGCGTGTCAAGCCTGATTTATTGAAGATGTGTCACACCCCACATAAATAAGGCGACAACAACCGGAAACAAAACTAGTTCAATGACTGGCAATAAATATTTTTGCAGGTCACACTGTATTGCCCGCTACTTATTAGCACTCCCCGCGCACTCATCACTATCAACAGATACCGACTAAAAATAACTAATACCGCACTTACCGACATCTCATAACATTGTCATGTTTTACCGCTACGACTAATTGCCATCAACAACCTGACTCAGGTATTAAAGCAGTCGTTCAACAATATTATTGAAACTTGCACGCCCTGTATGAGTGCGCGCATCTGTTGCCTGTGTTCCATGACTGTCCAGGATACTTTTATGATTCGTAAATGTTTGTTTCCCGCTGCCGGCTATGGCACGCGTTTCTTGCCGGCCACCAAAGCCATGCCGAAAGAGATGTTGCCGATCGTCAACAAGCCGTTGATCGAGTACGCCGTTGAAGAAGCACGGGACGCCGGCCTGCAACACATGGCCATCGTCACCGGCCGGGGCAAGCGTGCGCTGGAAGACCATTTCGACATCAGCTACGAACTCGAACACCAGATCCGCGGCACCGAGAAAGAAAAGTTCCTTGCCGGTACTCGCGAGCTGATCGACACCTGCACCTTCTCCTACACCCGCCAGGTGGAAATGAAAGGCCTCGGCCACGCGATTCTCAGCGGCCGCCCGCTGATCGGCGACGAACCCTTCGCCGTGGTCCTGGCCGATGACTTGTGCCTGAACCTCGAAGGCGACGGCGTGCTCTCGCAGATGATTCAGCTGTACAAGAAATTCCGCTGCTCGATCGTTGCCATCCAGGAAGTGCCGGCCGACCAGACCCACAAGTACGGGGTGATCGCCGGCGAGCTGATGTCCGACGGCATCTATCGGGTCAACAACATGGTGGAAAAACCGGCGCCGCAGGACGCCCCGTCGAACCTCGCGATCATCGGCCGCTACATTCTCACGCCGGACATCTTCGATCTGATCGCCGACACCCAGCCGGGCAAGGGCGGCGAAATCCAGATCACCGACGCACTGATGAAACAGGCGCAGAACGGTTGCGTGCTGGCCTACAAATTCAAAGGTCTGCGCTTTGACTGCGGCGACGCCGAGGGTTACCTGCAGGCGACCAACTTCTGCTACGAAAACGTTTACCTCAAGGGTCGCTGAGACGGCGCCCTTCACCCAACGAGGCCACCATGAACATTGCACAACATTCCGTAGAGATTGAACGCGAGGTGGGTAACCTCGGGGTGATGAGCTGGTTGTCCCGCCATCAGCCGTTGCCCAGCGCCAACGAGTCCTGGCTGGGCACGATTCTGCTGGTGGAGCGGATTGGTGTGTTTCCGGCGTCCGGGGACATTCGCCGGCCGCTGCGCGATCCGTACCCGCTGCTCGCGCATTTGAAAAAGCTGTATGGCGAGCAGGCGCTGGAAATGGATGATCGCGATGGTCTGAAAGTCATTTTCAGCGACTGGCGCTTTCGCGTGCGTATCTGCTGCAACGACCCGGCGATCATCATCAACGTGGAAACCCGTTGTGATACACGACTGATGCCGCAGAAGATTGCGGAGTTGCTCGAGCAGGTCGACGCCTTCACGCAGGACGTCTGATGCCTGACCCATTCCCCCTGCAGGAGCTACAGGGGGTTTGTGGTTATTTCGGGAGGGCGTCGCACCGGTCCTTGACGCCCATGATCCAGCCATAAAAGTAATCGGCAATCACCTTCCCGCCCGTGGCCGGCACCGGATGAATCTTGTCCGGGCCAATCATTGCCGCCGCGTAGCGTTTGACGTCGGGGCCGAACGCACATTGCAGATTGGCGTAACCCAGATGCTGTGCGCGCGCCCAAGGCTCAAGCACCTGTGCATAGGCTGACATCGGATAGGCGCTGGAACGCGTGGTGTCCTGGCGCATGATCAGGTTGATGCTCGCCTTCGGTTGAATCTCGCGCAGCATCCCCACCAGCCCCTGAACGTTCTGCAGATACTGCGCTGGCTTCACGCCGAAACCCTGATCGTTACCGCCGAGCATGATCAAGTAAACATCAGCGGGGATCTTCGACACGGCAGCTTTCCACTGCACCTGCCATTGCGGATCCTGGTGATAGAAATCCGCAGAGGCCGCGCCCGATGCCGCCAGTTTGGAGACTCGCACGCCGTTCTGATCGTTGCTCATCCACAGGCCAAACAACGTCGGTGTGCCCTTCACCACTTCCAGTTTGAAGGACCAGTCTTTCGCTGCCGAGAGACCTGTCAGCGGGACTTCCTGAACACCCGAACCTTCAAGCGTCAACGGCCGCCAGTCTTGCGCAGGCGTCCAGCGGTAGCGGATCTCGCTGGGTTCGCCGTTGCCCAGGTAAAGCAGTTTCGCCTGAGTGACCGCCGTATCAATGCGCGGCGTCGGGCTCGCATCCACCTGCAGCCATGCGCCGGGCCGGCCGGTCACCGTGCGGCTGTCCGGACTCGCTTGTCCCAGGTCTGAAACCTTCCAGTCGCCGGCAAAGTACTTGTCACTGCTGCGGGTGTATTTGAAATGCGTGCCGCCGAGCGCCGCACCGTGGTTGAAACCGACGTAACCCGGCCCGGCAAACCCCACCTCCCCTGCCACGCGCTGCACCAGTTTGTTCAGGTAGAAATCCTGCCCGGCGCTGTAGCTGTCGCCGATCACCGAGACCGACAACACCTTGCCAGCCTTGCCTTCACGCCACTGGGCAAAACGCTCGCGGGCATCGCCTACCTGAACCACCGACGCTGCGACGGGATGCGCATCATCTACTGCCAACATGCAAAATTTCCTTCAGTCTGGAATGGCCCCTTCGCGAGCAGGTCGAACTGTCGCTCCACAGGGGTCGTGGTCAACCGCTAAATCTATGTACACCGAAAAAACCTGTGGGAGCTGGCTTGCCAGCGAAGGGGCCCGGTCAGACACAGATTCATTGCCTGACCCACCGTTATCGCTGGCAAGCCAGCTCCCACAGGGATTTAGATCTAACGTGGGAGCGACGCTTTTAGCTGCTTTGGGTCTGCACCACCGGAGTGATGGGCGCCAGCGGTTTCTTTTTCGCCGCCCGCTCCCCCAGGAACAACACAGAAGTGAAATTGAACCGGCTGAAAATCATCGACAACACCACCGGCCCGAGCAAGCCAAAGCTCAGCCCACCCAGCACCAGCAAACTCTCATCCTTCACCCCCAACCGCCCCAGCACAAACCGCGACGTCGCCGCGAACAGCACATGGAACAGGAAGATCGCGTAGGAATAACCACCGAGCCAGGTCAGCGCCTTCGAGCGCACATCGCTCGACAGCAAGGCGATGCACGACAGGCAGCCCACGGTCAGACCGATCAGACTGCGACGATCGACAATCAACTCACGATCAATTGCCGCGACGTACAGCAACGTCAGTGAGATCAATACAAACAGCACCGGCCCGATCACCTTGAAGCGCTGCTTCAGCGCGTCGACGTTCTCCTGGCCAATCATCCCCGCCACAAAAAACGGCAACAGGTAGATCGCGCCATTGATACCGAACGCATCGAGCTTGAACGGTGGCAACAGAAACAACAGCGCCGCCAACGCGAACACCCCATACAGCCGTGTCGCCGAGCGCAGCATCCCGCGCCACTCCAGCAACCCGACAAACATGAAAATGATGAACACCGCCTGCAAGAACCAGAAGTGGTTGATCGGCACCCAGAACGACAGCAACGCGTCGACTACCCCGACATCCTTGTTCACCCCGGGGCCCACCGCCTGCAACACCGAAAACGGCACGCCGACGCAAAACAGCGGCACGATCAAGCGTCGCACCTTCCCGCTGAAGAACGCAGAAAAGTCATTGCCACGGACTTTGTAGATCGAATAGATGTACCCGGAGATGAAGGTGAACAACGGCATGCGCACGTACACCATCGAGTCGGCAATCACCCGGAACGGCGAGCCGATGTCGATTTTCAAACCTCCGCCCAGCGGCCCGATGACGTGATAAAGCACCAGCAACAGGCACGCCAGCCCGCGCAGGGTTTCGATCTCCAGGGACTTTTTCTTGCTCGACATAAAGCACCTGCCTCAATTCAGAATGCGTGATTCAACCTGCACCGGTTTGTTCGCGCGCAGCATCAAGCCAAGCCCGACGAACAACACCGGCACCACCATGGAGAAGTGCCGGGCGAAGGAACCGAAGTCCGGCTCGAACAAGCCCTGCACCAGCAGAAACGCCAGCGGAATCGCGATCAGCTCCTTGGGCTTGGTCTGGATCGGTGCGCCCTTGTAATCAGTCGAGGTGATGACCTTGAACAGCAGCAGCGCGGTCATGATCATCAACGCGACGAAGATCACCTGCCCCGGTCCGGACAGCAGAATCAGCTCCACCGGAAACGACAGCCGGAAGAAGATGATCATCGAGTCCAGCGCTTGCGAAACGAAGTCGCTGCCGCTGAGCCACGACACGATCAACGATTTCGAGCCCTCCTCCCCCGCCGTGCGCAATTCGTTGTTGCTCGCGCGAATCGACGACACCGGAAAGCCCAGCGCTATCTGGATCGCCATGGCCACCGCGAGGTAGAACAGGAACAACATCAGGAAAAACGTGGTGCGTGACACGTACTTCTTCATCACACAGACGCCGACCCACGACAGCGAAAACAGAATCCAGTAAGGCCGGATCAGCACGCCGTAGATCACCGCCGAGAGGAAAAAACCGCCGCGATATTTGCGCGTCAACGCGCTGAGCAGAATGCTCAACACCGCCACCGACACAATGATTTCCTTGGTCAGGTTCTCCAGAAAAAACGAGCGAACAATGCCCCACAGACACAAGGTGCCGAAGATCGCCAACGGCATGCGCCGAAACACCACCACCGGAATCGCCGTGAGGAAAAAATTGCAGAACATCCCGTAGGCCCAGGCGTTGGTCAGGTTGATCCCGGTGGGCCGCAGCAGGAACGCCGAACACTCGTAGGACGAGCGATCCGGCGAGAACGGGTTCCAGAAATTGCAGTTGTCCGCCCTGGCATAGGACGACCACAAGGTCATGGCATCCGGGCCCGGATCGCGGGGAATCAGCAACGGCATGGCCACCGACAGAAACAACCCGGTGAACAGGATCAAAAACGAAAGCGAAGAATCGAGTCTTTTGCCGCGAAACTCGATGCACGGCAATTTCAGGCCCATGACAGTGCAGCCTTTTTCGCCCCGGTCACGCGGGTCAACACGGCAATCACCGCCAGTTGCACGATGATCGCGAAGACGTTGCCCCACGCCGCGCCGTAAATCGAATAGTGCTTGATCAGCAGGTAGCTGACCGGCACCGACACCAGCACGCAAATGGTCGCGCTGGCCAGCGACACCCGGCTGTTTTTCGAGGCGATCAAACCGCCCCAGACGATGTCGCCAATCGCGCGCAACGCGAAGGAAACGATCAGCACACCGAGGATCCCGTTGTCCGGACGCGGCACGCTGGTGGCGACGTAATCGAGCACCACGTTGAAGAACAGATAAATCGCCACCGCCACTGCCGCCGAGACCACCAGCGACCGTGCGACCCACTTGTTGACGAACAGTTGCTTGAGCGTGAACGCCTGCTGATCGGCCTGAAACCGCTTGGCCAGCACCGGGATACCGACCACCGCCACCACCGCATACGACAGCGCTTGCAAGGTGTTGGCCGCCGACCACGCGTACACGTATTTACCGAGGCTGGCATAGGGTTCCAGATCGACGATCAGAAAGCGCTCGGCGTACTGACTCAAGGCGATCAAGCCTGTGCCGAGATAGAACGGCAACCCGGCCCTCCACACGGTAGCGGTGGCCAACGGCCCGGCCACGCGGCCCTTGTGCACGTTCACCACGATCAGGTAACCGGCGACGATAACCAGCACGTTGGCGGCGACCCACAGCCACAACACACTGGCGATCCCCGGCACCCAGCCGAGCATCATCCCGCCCACCGCCAACAGCGCCCACAGGCCGGTCTTGATAAAGAACAGCAACGCGCCGGCGGTGGCTTTCTGCGCGGAAAAGACGAAGGAGTTGATTTCGAATGACAGGTGTTCGGTGAGCAGCACCAGCGTCACGCAGAGAATCAGCGCAACCGTCGCGTCCACCGTCTGGAACAGTGAGTAAATCAGCACGGTCAGCACCGACAACAGCAGTCCCACCGCCAGATACAGCAGCAGGACCCGGTCGACCACCCGCCGCGAACTGCCGCCGACACTGATCAACCGGTTGATCTCGGAACTGAAACCGACGCTGTAGAACTTCGACGCGATCAACGACGCGGCGACCACCACACCGTAAAAACCCAGCGCCTCATAACCGAGGTAATGAGTGATCGCCAGCACCAGCAAGAACTTCGCGCCTAAGGCTCCGCCGCGAAGCAACAGCCGCAATATCATCGAACGATACCTTTGATGATCTCGTCCATGGCCACGGTTTTTGCCTCGATCTCGCGGCAGGTGTCGGTCAGGCGCTTGCCGAAACCGGCCAGTGCGTTCGGTTTGTAAACCGTGTCGATGATGGTGTCGACGTTGATGTCGCCGCCGTTGATCACCCAGTCCTCGACACCCATGTCCTGATAGGCGCCAAAGCCTTTGCGCTCGTAGCTGATGTGGTACGCCGGCACGCCGGACAGCAGCGATTCAATGGCACCGTGCAGACGCACGGAAATCACCAGGTCCGGTTGGTATTTGGCAATCGTCGCCTTCAACGACAACAGGTCTTCGGTGATGCCCAGTTCGCGATAGAACGCACCGTCATCGTTGCCACGCACGGCACTTTGTACGGCGCACACCACTTTGCTTTTGTTCTTCAGGCGCTGCAGCAGCAGCTTCAGGTTGGCCACGTAGGCGACTTTCTTTTCCTTGCTCCACTCCGGCGGCTTGCGCAGCACCACGCACACGGTGGCCGGCGACGCGGCGCAGCGGGTGAACTTCGGTTGCGCAAGGATTTTGCTCGCCAGCGACTGCACGGCCAGGTCCGGTGCGCGGTAGACGTTTTCGCAGGCGTCAAACATTGCCGAGGAACGATTGTCACGGACAAACACCGCGTCTGCGCTGGCGTAATGTTCGACGATCTTGCGGCTCTCGCCATGGAACGGACCGATGCTTTGCGGCAGGTACACCGACGGCACTTTGCTGAGGATCGCGGTTTCCAGTTGCTTGGCGTGGCCGAGTTTCAGCTTGATGTGTTCGAAGGCGCTTTTCGAGCGCATGTAACCGCCGCCGACGCCAACGATCAGGTCGGTTTTCTTCAACAGATCAGCCAGCCCGGCGTAGGACTGGTTGAGGAACACCGCTTGCTTGACCCGCCCCAGCCCCTTGGCTGCCATCACCGGCGCGTCGAAACGCGGGTGCGGCAAGTAGTTGAAAGACTCGGGATCGGACGCCACGACACTGATCGCCGTGTCGTCGCCAAAGTTGCGCTGCACCAAGGCAATGGCCAGGTCGACGAGCAGACCGTCACCGGAGTTGGACGCACTGTAGCCATGCAAAATCGTTACGTTCATAAGCTGAGTTCTACTTAATAAGTGGGGGCGCAATACAGGTCGTAGGTCTGGCGGATCATCAACGCGGCGCTGAAACGCTCGCGGACAATGCTGCGACCTTCGTTGCCAAGGTCGAGCAAGCGCGGCTTCTGGATTTTCGCCAGCACGTCGGCCAGCGCCTGGTGATCACCGGAGGGAAAGACGTAACCGGACACCTCGTCGGTGACCAGTTCCGGCAGCGAGGTGCAGTTGCTGGCGATCACCGGCAGCCCCATGGCCATGCCTTCCAGCGGCACCATGGCAAAGCCTTCCCAGCGACTCGGGACAATCAGCGCATCGGCCTTCTGGTACAGCGCGTGCACTTCCGTTGGCGTGACCCACGGCAGGTATTCCACGGCGTCCATCGGCGGACACTCGACGGAGTCTTCGTTGACCGCACTGCCGACCACCGTCAGTTTCAAGTCGTTGCGCTGCACCTTGGCAAAGGCCTTGAGCAGTACGTCGAAACCTTTCTGGTAATCGAGACGGCCGACAAACAGCAGATGAATCGGCTCGGGGCTTTGGGCTTTCGGCGCTTCGTCGCGCTGATGAATGCCGTTGTAGATCAGCTTCATGCGCTTGCGCTCGATGCCGAATCGCGCCGCTTTATCGAGCTCGTACTGGCTGACGCAAATGATCACGTCGGTGACCTTCTGCAGCACCCGCTCGATCCACGCATACACCTTCTGCTTGGTTGGCGAGCTTTCCATCAGAAACGAAAAGGCGTGCGGGCAATAGACGATTTTCGGCTTGCGCCACGGTCGCAACAGTACGCACACGACGCGGCCGATCACCCCGGAAAAGGTGCTGTGCAAATGCACCACGTCGGGCTTTTCCTTGAGCATCACCTGGCTCAGGCGCCAGGCAAAACGCAGCAGCGAGGGCACGTTGCGCCCGCTGCGAGCGAAAGTGCGGATCTGATGCGGCGCGATGCCGTGCAGTTCCTTTTCCTGATCCTGGGGCACCAGGTAAACCAGCTCGTAGCGCGCCGCGTCGCCTTCGGGCGAAACCGAAATGGTGCGGATCACCGTCGCGACGCCACCTTTGATCGTCTCAGCCACGTGCAGTATTTTTTTCACAACTCACCCACTTCAAACATGTAAGGACCATTCAGGATTTGTCGGACGCGTATTCGTAGTTGTAGTAGCCGTAGCCGCCGTTGCCGTAGTAGCTGGCCGCGCGCTTCTCGACGCCGTTGAACACCGCACCTTTCAACTCGATGCCGTTCTGCGCGAAGCGGCGGATGGTCAGTTCGATTTCCTTGGCCGGGTTCACCCCGAAGCGCGTCACGATCAGGCTGATCCCGGCCTCACGACCGACAATCGCCGCATCGGTCACCGCCAGCAGCGGTGGCGTGTCGATGATCACCACGTCATACAGCTCGCTGAGTTGCGCCAGCAGCTCACGGAAGTTGGCGTGCATCAGCAGCTCGGATGGGTTGGGCGGCACCTGGCCGCGACTGATGAAGTGCAGGTCCGCGCCTTCGATTTTGTTGATCGCCTGCTCGATGCTGCAGCGCTTGACCAGCAGGTCCGACAAACCGTTGACGATCGGCGTGTTGAGGGTTTTATGCAGATGGCCCTTGCGCATGTCGGCATCGACCAGCACCACGCGCTGACCGCTCTGAGCCATGACGGCGGCAAGGTTGGAGGAGACGAAGGTCTTGCCGACCTGCGGACTCGGCCCGGAAATCATGATGCGGTTATTGGTCGAGTCCAGCCCGGCAAAGTGCAGGCAGGTGCGCAGGCTGCGGATCGACTCGATCGACAGGTCCGTCGGATTGCGCAGGGCCAACAGGTAGGCCGGCTTGTCGACGCCATCGCGGGCGCGCCCCTTTTTGCCATCCTCTTCCTGCTGCAAGGTGCTGTAGGGAATCGAGGCGTACACCGGCAAGCCGAGTTGCTCGATGGCTTCCGGGCCTTCCAGGCCACGGCTCAGGGATTTGCGCAGCAACACCAGCGCCACACCGACGAACGCGCCGAGCAACGTGGCGATCAGCACGATCAGCGCCTTCTTCGGCTTGACCGGGCTGCTCAGGTCGACATCCGCCGTGTCCACCAGCCGCACGTTGCCCACCGCACCGGCGCGGACGATGTCCAGTTCCTGGGACTTGTTCAGCAGTTGTGTGTAGATCTGCGACGCCACTTCGACATCGCGGGTCAGGTTGAGCAATTCCTGTTGCGTGGCCGGCAAGTCCTGGACTTTGCCCGCCAGCGACTTCTGTTGCTGGGTCAATTCGCCGATCTGGCTCATCAACGCGCGATAGGCCGGGTGCTGACTGGTGAACTTGCGATCCATCTCCGCCTGCTGCATTTTCAGCTCGGAGATTCGTGTTTCCAGCGCCACCGACTGGCCCAGTACCGATTGGGTTTCGAGGGAAATGTTCACGGTCTTGCCGTGGGTCTGATAGGCGTTCAACGCATCGCTGGCCTTGGCCAGATCACGCTTGACCTGGGGCAACTGGCTTTGCAGGAAGGCCAGGCTCTGCGCAGCTTCCGCCGAAGTGCGACGCACGTTCTGATCCACGTACAGCGCGGCAATCTTGTTGAGGATCTTCACCGCTTCAGCGGCATCGGCGCTGGCCAGCGCCAGACGAATGATCCCCGACTCTTTGCCTTGCTCGGAAATATCCAGAGCGTCCTGGTACCCCTGAATGGTCACGATCCGTGGATTGCGCACCACTTCGAAGCGGGTGCCGGGGTTCGCCGCCAACTGGGCGACCAGCACTTCCACGCCGTCCTGGGCAAAGGCTTCACCCGTGACGCCCTCCGCCAGCAGGTTGTCGTTGTCGTCGAGCAACTGGAAGTGCTGCTGTTCGCCGGCGATCAGCGTAAGTTTTTTCCCCAGCAGTTCTTTGGGCAGGTTGAGCCGGGTGATTTCCAGACGCTCGCCGCCCCAGGCATAGCTGTTCAGGCCGAAACGCGGCGGCGCCACGCTGGTTTCGGTTTCGCCGCGATAACGCCGGGCGAAAAACCCACCGATCATCGGGAACGTATTGGGCGTGACGTCGATGTCCAGACGCAGGTCATCGACGGTTTTGCCGATCACCGCGCGGGACTTGATGATGCCGATTTCGGTCACCGACGGCGATTGGCCGCCGAGCATACTGTTGAGATCGGAAAAGCCGAGCATGTCGTTCTTTTTCGGCTCCACCTGTACCAGCGCGTTCGCCAGATACACCGGTGTGGCGAGAACCGCATAGGCAACGCCAGCGGCCATGAAGGCACCGGTGAATGCGCCGATCAGCCACTTCTGGTCAATCAGACTGCCGAATATGCCGAGCAGATCAATACTGTCTTGATCGTTGTCACGGGTGCCGATTACTGACGGTAACTGCATAAGTCTGTTCTTACCATTCACTGTTCTGAAGAATATTGATCAATGCCCGAGGCGCTGCGCCCATGAACTAACGGCATCTTCAATCAATGCATGTGCATGAACAAAAGCGGCCTTGCCTTGACGATACGGGTCTTGTATTTCACGCTCGCTCTGCCACTTGCCGAGCAGAAACACTTTGCCTCTGGCGTGAGAGGCAATCTTCAGGACTTGATTTACATGCTGTTTTTCCATGACCAGAATCAGGTCCGACTCATTGACGATATCGGCGGTCAATTGCCGCGCCCTGAAACCCTCGGCGCTGTGGCCGCGGTCTTCCAGGACCTGGCGCGCCGACGCCTCCATGCCTTCGCCAACTCGCGCCGCGAGGCCTGCAGAGGTCACCGAGATGGTTGATGCGGTCAGCGCGTTACGCAACAGAAGTTCTGCAGTCGGACTTCGGCAAATATTGCCAACGCACACAACCAGGATATTTCTGAACAAGGTTTACTTTCCTGTGTAATATCATTCTGCCAACACTCAGAACAAATCTTAATGAACCCACTAGATCATCCTGCACTCAGAAACAGATTCGCCCTGTTAGTACCAGCGTATTAAGTACCACAGCGCCAAAAGTCGCCCAAACGGAATTACCGGACTAAAAATAACTGTGATTTTCAGACTCTGGCTTCCTGACAAAAACTAACATTCGCGCACTTAGTGCGATTGTCAGTTTCGAATCGGTTATCACTGGAAACTTTTCGCCGTTGTCACTTCTCACCCGGAGAACCGACATGAAAACAGCACCTCTGAAACCACTCGGCGCCCTGACCCTGTTGCTGCTGGCAGCAACCGGCCAGAGTCACGCCAATGAACTGTTCCCGGCACTGCCTGCCAATAAAACCATCGGTGTTCAGGTCAAGGTCCAGACCTTCTCCGCCGCCGACGCCGAAAAGGTCAAAAGCACCGGCTTCAGTTTCGTACGCTTTGGCGTGTGGACTGACAGCCTGGGCAGCGCGGCCTATCAAAAGCAGATCAGCGACGCCTTCGCTGTGGCCCGTGCCGCTGGCCTGCCGGTGCTGATGACCTTGCGCGCGACCAAGCCGTTGCCGGCCAATGATCTGACGAACGCCGGCGTCGCGTACGCCAACGCGCTGACCAGCCTGGCAACGACCTACGGTTCGCAACTGGTGGCGATCGAGTTATGGAACGAGCCGGATCTGAACACTTACTGGCCGACCGGGAATTTCGATACGACGTTCGTGCCGTTCATGAGTGCCGCGTGCAAGACGCTGCAGGACAAACCTCAGGCCACCCCGGTGATCGGCTTCGGCTTCGCCCGACCACCCACCGCCGGATCGGCGTCCACGGTGGCGCTCAACCGCATCGTCAGCGAATACCCAAAATGCCTCAGCGCGATTTCCTATCATCCTTATGGCATGACCGGCACGCAGATCAGCAATGCCCAAGCGTTTATCCAGCAGAACTTCCATCTGCCGGGGGTGATCAGCGAATGGGGTATCTCGGCGCTCGCGTCCAACGGGGGCATGGAGGGTCAGGCCAGTAAAATCAGTGCCTTCGTCGCCGATATCAAAACCCGCAACATTGCACTGACGTCGATCTACGAATGGAAAAACAGCGACACCGGCAGCAATGATCGCGAGAAGAATTTCGGTCTTCTGACCGCCGACGGCCAGCCGAAACCGGCGGAAACCGCAGTCAGAACCCAGTTGAGCCAGCATTAGCCCTGACCCTGTGTGCTCAACCGGCGTTAGCTGTCAGTTGCTTTGAACCTGTGACCGGTTTTGGCATCGTATTGATCACTACCGCGCCCCGCCCATCAAGTAACCCTTCTCAGGTTGTTGCCAGCGGGGCCGCCGATACGCCCGGATACCCTTGAGTGACTGTCAGCGCTCGGGTAATGTCGTCAAACCCACAGGACAGAGCACACACATGACTTCCAAGCTGGAACAACTCAAACAGATGACCACCGTGGTTGCCGACACCGGCGACTTCGAAGCGATTGCCCGGGTCAAGCCGGTCGACGCCACCACCAACCCTTCCCTGCTGCTCAAAGCCGCGGCCATTCCGGCTTACGCCGAACTGCTGAACGCCTGCGTCAGCGACTGCAAGGGCGATGTCGGCCTGGCCAGCGACCGTTTCGGCGTCGCGGTGGGCCAGGAAATCCTCAAAGTGATTCCAGGGCGTATTTCCACTGAAGTGGATGCGCGCCTGTCGTTCGACCAGGACGCCGTTCTGAAACGCGCACACCGCCTGATCGAGCTATACGACAAGGCCGGTATCGGCCGTGACCGCGTGCTGATCAAGATCGCCTCGACCTGGGAAGGCATCCGCGCGGCGGAGATCCTCGAGAAGGAAGGCATCCAGACCAACCTGACCCTGCTGTTCTCCTTCGCCCAGGCCGCCGCGTGCGCCGACGCCGGGGTGTTCCTGATCTCGCCGTTCGTGGGCCGCATCTACGACTGGTACAAGAAGGCCAACGGCAACGACTACACCGGCGCCGATGATCCGGGCGTACAGTCGGTGACGCGCATCTACAACTACTACAAGGCCAATGACTACAAGACCGTGGTCATGGGCGCGAGCTTCCGCAACCTCAGCCAGATCGAGCAACTGGCCGGTTGCGACCGCCTGACCATCAGCCCGGACCTGATCGACAAGCTGGCGGCAGACAACGGCAAACTGGAGCGCAAACTCGCCCCTGGCCACGCCGGTGAAGCACGCCTGAGCCTCAATGAAGCGCAGTTCCGCTGGTTGTCGAACGAAGATGCGATGGCGACCGAGAAACTGGCTGAGGGCATTCGTCAGTTTGCCCGTGATCAGGAGAAGCTTGAGGCGCTGTTGCAGGCCAAGCTGTGATCTGAGCTGGTGAAATGCAAAAAGGGCGAACCTGTGAGGGTTCGCCCTTTTTTATTCAGTCCGCCATGGAAAATGTATCGTCTGATCTAACGCCTTCGCGAGCAAGCTCGCTCCCACAAGGGGATTGGTGATCGACGCTGATCCAGTGTGGGAGCGAGCTTGCTCGCGAAGAGACCGGCCCAGACAACATCACTTCATCAGATCAGTGTCTTTCCAGGGCATTGACCAGGTCATGAAACGCTTCGCGGTTGGAGTCGTTCAGCCCCATGAGGATCTTGTGCGCTTCCAGCACCTTGATCCGCACCACTTCTTCCGACTGATCCTGATCCGGCAGGTCGTCCAGGCACTCCGGGCAAGGCACCGGGTGGTTGACGATGTTGAACACCTGCTCGAAGCCCATCGACTGCAACAGACGGGTGATGTCATCGTGGGTGGTGACGACAGTCGGCAACAGGCCGACCTTCTGCCGCGACAGAATCGACAGCTTGGCCAGCAGGCCCAGCGTGGTGCTGTCGATGCTGCGGGTTTCGGTCAAATCGATCACGATCGCGTTGAAATTCAACGCGGTGAAGATTTTCTCAATAGTCGCATCCAACGCCGAACACAGGGTCAGGCGAACTTCACCGACGAACTTCAGGACGAAGGTGCCGTCCTGCTCGGCGAACTGGATTCTACCGGTACTCATTAAAGATTCCTGCTCAACACCAACAGGGCGATATCATCCGGCATCTCCCCTAGCGTGGCCAATCCAAATACTTGCCGCAGACCATCCAGGCTGCCGCCCGCCGACTTCACCCGCTGGGGCAAAGCAGCTTCTTTTTCCTTGAGCGTGGGTTCTGGCAACAGATCCAGAATGCCATCAGACATCAGCGTCAGGCTGAACGTCGGCGGCAGCTCAAGCACGTGATCTTCGTAGGTGGCCTCATTGAAGAGCCCCACCGGCAGACCGCGCCCCTCCAGGTAACGAACACTGTCAGGCGTGTACAACACAGGCAACGGCAGATGGCCGCCGATGCTATAGGTCAACAAACCGGTCTCCTCGTCGATGACTCCACCGACCATTGTGACGTGTTTGCCCAGCTTACAACTGATCAGCCCCCGGTTGATATGACCAAGGACCTCCGAAGGCTTGAATTCCGGCAAGGTGCCGTTGCGCTTGGATTCGAACAGCAAGCGCGTGGTCATGAACTTCAGCAGCACGGTGACGAAGGCTGAAGAAGCGCCGTGACCCGATACGTCCGCCAGGTAAAACGCCACCCGGCGCTCGTCAACTCGGAAATAGTCGACAAAATCACCCGACAGGTACAGCGACGGGATGATCTGGTGCGCAAAGTTGAACTCGTCGATGCTCCACGGGCTTTCCGGCAGCATGTTCATCTGCACCTGGCGACCGGCGTTCTGGTCTTCCTGGAGCAGGTTCAGGCTGGCTTCGAGCTCGCGGTTGGCCTTTTCCAGCTTCTCGCGATAGCGCTGGTTTTCCAGCAGCAGACGCGCACGGTCCAGGGCCCGGCGCACGGAGTGCTCGAGCACGGCCAGATCTTCGAGAGGCTTGATCAGGTAATCCGCCGCGCCCAGGCGCAGCGCCTCGACCGCGTCGTTCATCACGCCGGCGCCCGAAACCACGATCACCGGCGTCTGCGGTGATCGCTCGGTAACCTGACGGATAAGTTCGAGACCGCCCATCTGCGGCATGCGCAGATCGCAGATGACCAAGTCGGGCTTTTCTTGCTCGAATACCTGAAGACCCTGTTGGCCATTGCTGGCCTGCAGGACGCTGAAACCACTGTCTTCCAAATAGGCCGCGAGACTCGCGCGCACTACCTCGTCATCATCGATTATCAGCAGCGTGGCACTGGTTTTTGGCATGTGGGCAAACGGCGCCAGAATTAGGTTGGCGTAGTGGGCAGGCATCGGGCCCTGCGCAGACTACTGGATTCGCTTTCTAGCCTCTCTGCTGCACCGCTTTCGAGCATTGGCTCTGCACACGGTTGCACCAGAGGTGCCCTTCTAAGGCGCAGACGGTACTCCCATCCGCAGAGCGTTTCAAGCATGCGCCGATGGTCGCTTGACGACTTTACTTGTCAAATCACCGAGAGTTATAAGAACAGCTCAAACCGTAACCCAATGGAAGGACGAACCTATGAGTCAAACCAGTCGGGACTACAGCGAAAAGCGCGATTTCATCCGCATGCGGGTCGATGCCGATGTCGTGCTGATTCATGAAGGTGATCAGATCAGCGCGGTGTGCATCGACCTCTCCAGCAGCGGCATGCAGGTTGAAGCGCCGCGGCAGTTCGCGGTCGGCGACCGCTTGCGCGTGCGCATAGATTCCGACCATGCGGCACTCAGCGGCCTGGAAGCCGAGACTGAGGTGGTCTGGGTCAAGGCTCAGGACGGCGATAGCCAGAAGCTCGGCCTGAGCATCCTGAAGATGAAATAACTACACACAAAAAAGGCGACCCTGAGGTCGCCTTTCTGTTTTACCGGTCGAAATTAAAAATCGTCTACGACCTTGCCATCCTTCACTTTGAACTCGCGATTCTGCAAGTAAGCGTTGCGGATGAAGGTGTACTTGTCGCCGCTGATCAGCTTCTCGCTCGACAACAGGCTGGCACGGGTGTCGACGATGTTCAGGCCGAACACCGAGTTACGCACAGGCACGTCGTTGATGTAGCGGTACGGGCCGGTGTAGCTGTCGACGTACCTGGAAGGTGCGTCACGCAGTGTGCTCGGGCCAAGCAACGGCAGCATCACGTACGGGCCACTGCTGACACCCCAGTAGCCAAGGGTCTGGCCGAAATCTTCGTCGCTGCGGTTCAGGCCCATCTTGGTGCCGACGTCGAAGAAACCGAGCAGACCGAAGGTGGTGTTGAAAATGATCCGCGCGGTGTCGACACCGGCGGCGGCAGGTTTGGCCTGCAGAATGTTGTTCGCCAGGTTAGTGACGTCACCGACGTTGCGGAACATATTGTGGATGCCGTCTTCAAGGAACTGCGGCGTGACAAACTCATAGCCTTGGGCCAAAGGCTTCAGTGCATAGGTGTCGACGAAGTCGTTGAACTGGAAGATCGGACGGTTGACGCTCTCCCAAGGGTCTTCTTCCGTTGCGGCCTGAGTGGCGAACGGAGCCAGCAACAGGCCGGCACATACACAAAGCTGAGCGAGCGGATTGCTCCAGCGCATAGAAAACTCCTTGGATTTGTACTGTCGCGGGCGTCGGAGCCCGGGCATTAAGGCCGTTAGTATAAGCGTAAAAGGCTATTTGGGCAGTCCGCCAATTGTGCAAACTTGTAGGAACATTCCCACGCTGCCCTTCACGCACCCGTCACGCAACTGTCACCTACAGTCTCTAGCCTTATCGCTATTTCAGGGACGTTGCCATGTCACATGCCGAAACCTTGCCCTTCGCCGAGCCCGGTCTGACCGCCGTCCTGTTCGGTCTCAGCGGTTGCCTGGTGGATTTCGGTGCCCGCGCGCAACAACACAGCGGCGTCCTGCCCGAACACGTCGAAGCCACACCCGGTGCGCTCGACAGCCTGCACAGTTTGCAGCGCCAACAGATTCCCTGTGCGTGGCTCGATGAACTGCCCCCTGCCCTCACTCAAGCGCTGGCGGCTGCGCTGCCGGCCTGGATCAAACCTGCACAACATTCGGCAACCCTCAATCCGTGGCCGTCGCCCAACGCTTGCTGGCAAGCGCTGATGGAGCTGAACGTCGCCAGCCTGGACGGCTGCGTGCTGGTCAGCGGCGAACCGCGCCTGCTGCAAGCGGGCCTGAATGCCGGATTGTGGACGATTGGCCTGGCCTCCTGCGGCTCACTGTGCGGCCTGGCGCCGAGCGAATGGCAGGCGCTGACGCAGAAAGAACGCGAACAACGGCGCGGCAAAGCGACCGTGCAACTGTTCAGCCTCGGGGTGCATTCGGTGATTGATCATCTGGGTGAGCTCGACACCTGCCTGGCAGACATCCGCCTGCGTCGCCTCAAAGGTGAAAAGCCCTGATCGGGATCATGCAGGTTCGACGCGAGTGGATTAATCTAAAGGTCAGCCATAGACCTTTGGCGCGCGGCTGCGGTCAATGCCAGTGCCTCTAGATAAAAGGAACCACGTCATGCCCGCTCAAGAACTGCAGAAACAACTCGATACCCTGCGCGAGCAACTGGAGCAGAATCCACCGCTGTCCGAAGCAGAGCGTGAAGATCTGCATGCACTGATGGCGCAGATCGAATCGGAAATCAAACTGGAGAGCGCCACGCAGGACGCCAGCATCGCCGATGGCGTGAACCTGGCGGTGGAACGCTTTGAAGTGGAACACCCGACTATTGCCGGCACCCTGCGCAATATCGTCAATGCGCTGGGCAGCATGGGGATCTGATCACCCTCCCACTGCAATGCAAAAAAGCCCTGCCATCACCGGCAGGGCTTTTTCATTTTCGTGATTTGAAACGTTTTCCCATGCAGGAGTGAGCCTACAGAGGTTGTTTATTGACGGACCAGACGGTGGTTCGGCAGTTGTACAGATTCAGTACTGCGATACGGATTGATATCCAGACCGCCGCGACGCACGTAACGTGCAAATACCGTGAGTTTCTCCGGCTTCAGCAGGCGCTGCAGGTCGAGGAAAATCCGCTCCACGCACTGTTCGTGGAAGTCCGAATGCTGGCGGAAGCTGACGATGTACTCCAGCAGACTGGCGTGATCCAGTGCCGCACCGCGATATTGCACCACCACGCTGCCCCAGTCCGGCTGGCTGGTGACCGGGCAGTTGGATTTGAGCAGATGGCTGTGCACGCTTTCTTCGACAACCCGCGAATCATCGCAACGCAGCAGTTCCGGACGCGGATGCTCATAGTTGCTGACGCTGATATCGAGGTCGTCGATGCACACGCCGGGCAACGCCACGACACCTTCCGCTTCGACCTCCTTCAGACTGCGCACCCGCACGCCTACCGGTTTGCCGGCAGCCGCCGACAGATCCTTGACCAGTGTCGCTTCGAGCGCGGCGATGTCGGCGAACGGCGTCTGGTTCAGCGAGTTCAGATACAGCTTGAACGACTTCGACTCGATGATGTTCGGCGAATCGGCCGGAATGCTGAACTCACCGATCGCCACCACCGGTTTGCCCGACGGCAGCAGCCACGACAGTTCGAAGCAGTTCCAGAAATCCACACCTTCATACGGCAGGGTGTCGGCGGTCAGGCCCAGTTCGGCCCACTTCGCGGTGCGCGGGATCGGGAACAACAGGGACGGCGTGTACGTGGCGATGTATTCGCTGGATTTGCCCAGCGGCGAATGTTCGGCTGCGGGATGCATGGCGGAAACCTGACTGAAGAATCAGCGGATTCTACCAGCCTTTGCGCCCGCCTTTGAGTGCTTACTGACTGACCGTCAGTTTGCCGACCATGCCGGCCTGGTAATGACCGGGAATATTGCAGGCAAATTCCAGGCTGGTGGCCTTGCTGAAGGTCCAGGTCAGTTCCGCGGTTGTACCCGGTTCGACCAGCACACTGTTCGGGTCGTCGTGCTTCATGCCGTGGCTCATCGCGGCGTGATCCATGCCCGCCATATCGTGGGACATGTGCTTCATGCCGGTCGGCGTAAGCATGCCGCTTTGCTGCATCTGCAGCATTTCCTGCTGGTGCCTGGCGTGCATCGCCGCGTCACCCAGGTTGAATTCATGCAGTAACTGGCCTTTATTCACTAGCACAAAACGAACGGTCTCACCGGCCTTGACCTGAATCGCCTTGGGATCGAACGACATATCGCCCATCACCACCTCGATGCTGCGGGTGGCCTTGGCGGCCGGTGCCGGTTGACCGAAGTCATAGGTGTGCGCTGGCGCGGCCCACACCGGCGCGCTCAACGCCAACAAACAGGCGCTCAGCGCCAGGGATTTGCGCAAAAACATGGTCGTACTCCAACAAGATAAGGTTCAGCCTGTGGGAAACTTTAGCCGGCCTGCGCTGGCATCTACCTGACAGGCAGATTACAACTTTGTCAGGTTGGCGCGTGCTGCCGTTGCGCACGGTATAAAGCCTTCGTGTCTATCACCCCGAGCCGCCCATGAAACTGTTGATCGTCGAAGACCAAGCGAAAACCGGCCAATACCTGCGCCAGGGCCTGACCGAGGCCGGTTTCAACACGGAACTGGTGGCCGACGGCAACAGCGGCCAGCACCTGGCGTTGAGTGGTGATTATGCGCTGTTGATCCTCGACGTGATGCTGCCCGGTCGCAGTGGCTGGCAGATTCTGCAAGCGGTGCGCAGCGCCGGACTGGATACTCCGGTCCTGTTTCTGACGGCCAGGGACGCCGTGGAAGACCGGGTGCACGGCCTTGAACTCGGCGCTGACGATTATCTGGTCAAGCCTTTCGCCTTCTCCGAACTGCTGGCCCGGGTACGCAGCCTGTTGCGCCGCGGCAGCGCCACGCCACAGGAAACCAGCCTGCAACTGGCCGACCTGCGCCTGGACCTGATCCGCCGCCGGGTCGAGCGCAGTGGCCAGCGCATCGACCTGACCGCCAAGGAATTCGCCCTGCTGGAAATGCTCTTGCGCCGCCAGGGTGAAGTGCTGCCGAAGTCGCTGATCGCTTCGCAGGTCTGGGACATGAATTTCGACAGCGACACCAATGTCATCGAAGTGGCGATCCGCCGGTTGCGCCTGAAGATCGACGATGAGTTCCCGAACAAACTGATCCACACCGTGCGCGGCATGGGTTACGTGCTTGAAGAGCGTGGTGCCTGATGCGCCGCTTGTCCTTGAGTTCGCGTCTGGCCCTGTTGTTTGCCGCGTGTACCGCCGTGGTCTCGCTGTTCGCCGGGGTGTTGTTCAACCGCGCCAGCGAGGCGCACTTTATCGAACTCGATCAGCAACAACTGGACGGCAAACTGATCGGCCTGCGCCGCGCCTTGCAGGCTGTCCAACCGGGCACCGGCGAAGCGCGGCTGGCGGATGAAATGAGCCGGCAGGCCGATCTGTCACTGCGCATCACCGGCAGCGACGGCCAACGCTGGTACGACAGCTCGACGCACATCCCCAAGGAGTTGCCGCAACAACCCGGGCTGGCAACCCTCCGTCAGGATGGCACCGATTACCGCGTGCTCAACGCCCCGCTCTACCCGGATAAAAGCGATTCGCCGCAACTGACACTGTTGCTGGACATCACCCACCACCAACACTTCCTGCAACGCATGCAGCATCTGATCTGGCTGACCGTCGGCCTCTCGGCACTGGCCACCGCGCTGCTCGGCGCCTGGGCGGCACGCAGCGGCTTGCGCCCTTTGCGGCGCATGAGCGCGGTGGCCCGCGGGATTTCCGCCCAATCGCTGAATGCCCGCCTGCCGGAAGGACAAATGCCGCCCGAGCTTGCGGAAATGGCCCACAGCTTCAACGCCATGCTCGGACGCCTCGACGACTCGTTTCAACGGCTGTCGGCATTCTCGGCCGACATCGCCCATGAACTGCGCACGCCGCTGTCGAATCTGCTGACTCACACCCAGGTCACCCTCACCCGCCCACGGCCGATCGAGGATTACCGCGAAGCTCTGCACAGCAACCTCGAAGAACTGCAATGGATGGCGCAACTGGTCAACGACATGTTGTACCTGGCCAAGGCGGATCACGGTTTATTGATGCCCAAGCGTGAGGCGCTGGAACTGGCGGACGAGAGCGACGTGTTGCTGGAGTTTTTCGCGCCACTGGCCGAGGACGCCGGGGTGACGCTGAGTCGCGAGGGTAACGCGCAGATAAAAGGTGATCGCAGCATGCTGCGTCGGGCCTTGTCGAATTTGCTGGATAACGCGCTGCGCTTTACCCCGGCGGCGGGCAGCGTGCACCTGTCCATTGTCGATCAGCCGCACGCCGTGCAGGTGTCGGTCGAGAACAGTGGTGACGGGATTTCAGCCGAACTGTTGCCGCGGTTGTTCGACCGCTTTTATCGCGCAGATCCGGCGCGGCAGGAAGGAAGCAGCGAGCATGCGGGGTTGGGGCTGGCGATTACGCAATCTATCGTCCGGGCCCATGGTGGGGAGATTCATTGCGAATCAGAAGCGGGATGGACGCGGTTTGTGATCGAGTTGCCCAAGGGGAAATGAGGCCGGCAGGTCCGGCCCCATCGCGGGCAAGCCCGCTCCCACAGGTATTGAGTTGAATCACAATTATGTGAACGACGCGAAGCACTGTGGGAGCGGGCTTGCCCGCGATGACGATTTCAGCGCTTACGAATATCTCAAGGCATGAGCCGGCTCGATCTTCGCCGCCCGCCACGCCGGATACAGCGTCGCCAGGAAGCTCAGAATAAAGCCCGCCGAACAGATCAACAGCACATCCCCACCCTGCAATTCCGACGGCAGATTGCTGACGAAATACACGTCGGAGCTGAAGATATGCTGCCCGGTTACCCGCTCGACCCAGCCGACCATCTCACTGACATTCAGCGCGGCGATCACCCCCAGTACGCCGCCAATGAGGGTGCCGACGATGCCAATCACCGTGCCCTGCACCATGAAGATCGCCATGATCTGCCGGGGCGTGGCGCCAATGGTGCGCAGGATCGCGATGTCCGCGCCTTTGTCGTTCACCACCATGATCAACGTCGCGATGATGTTGAACGCCGCCACGGCGACGATCATCAGCAACAGCAGGCCGATCATGGTTTTTTCCATTTTCATGGCGCTGAACAGGCTGCCCTGGGTGTGGGTCCAGTCGTCAGCCTTGAACTCGGCGCCAAGGCCTGTGGCGATGTCCGAAGACACTTTCGGTGCGGCGTACAGGTCTTTGACCGCCAGCCGCACGCTTTGCACCTGATTCGGTTCCCAGTGCTGCATGGTTGCCGCATCGGCCATGTGGATCAGGCCCATGGAGCCATCCAGCTCAGCGCCGACCTTGAACACACCGACCACATTCAGCCGTTGCATGCGCGGGGTGATGCCGCCCGGTGCGGTGCTGACTTCCGGCACGATCAGGGTCAACTTGTCGCCAACGTTGAGGCGAAAGCGCCGCGCGGTGATTTCACCGATCACCACGCCAAACTCGCCCGGCTTCAGGGCATCGAGACGCCCCTGCACGATGTGCTGCGCCACAATCGACACCTTGCCTTCCTGGGCCGGGTCGATGCCGCTGATCTGGATCGGCTGCATCAAGCCCTTGTAGGACAGCATGCCTTCCATCTCGGTGAACGGTACGGCGGCGGTGACTTCGGGATTTTTCATCGCGGCGGCGGCCACCGGCTGCCAGTCATCAATCGGCTTGACGCCGACGATGGTCGCGTGGGGCACCATGCCGAGGATGCGCGAGCTCATTTCGCGCTGGAAGCCGTTCATCACCGACAACACCACGATCATCGCCAGCACGCCGAGGGCGAGGCCGATCATCGAGGTCATCGAAATGAACGAAACAAAGCGATTGCGGCGCTTGGCGCGGGTATAGCGCGTGCCGATAAAGATCGATAACGGTCTGAACATTCGCTGGGGCACCGTATAAAAATAAAAGACCCGGCGCATTTACAGGCACCGGGTTTCAGCCGGTCAGATAGGCGTCAGGCAGCCTTCCTGCAACTGCAGGACGCGATCCATCTGACGAGCCAGGTTCATGTCGTGAGTCACCACCAGGAACGCCGTGCGCATCGACGTGCTCAGCTCCAGCATCAGGTCCTGAATGCCTTCGGCGGTGTGGGAGTCGAGGTTGCCGGTGGGCTCGTCGAGCATCACCAGACCCGGGTTGTTCACCAGGGCACGGGCAATGGCCACACGCTGACGCTCGCCACCGGACAACTCGGCCGGTTTGTGCTCCAGACGGTGCCCGAGGCCGACTCGCTCCAGCAAGGCCGTGGCGCGCTGGCGCGCCTCAGGGATCGCGGTCTTGCCGATCAGCAGCGGCATGCAGACGTTCTCCAGCGCCGTGAATTCCGGCAGCAAGTGGTGGAACTGGTACACGAACCCGAGGGCACGGTTACGCAGCAGGCCACGCTTCTTCTCGCTCAGGGCCGACAACTCTTCGCCGTCGAGCCAGACGCTGCCCTGGGTCGGCGTATCGAGGCCGCCGAGCAGGTTGAGCAAAGTACTTTTGCCCGAACCGGATTTGCCGACGATCGCCACACGCTCGCCCGGGTGCAACTCCAGTTGCAGACCGGCCAGCACTTCCACCGATTCCGGGCCTTCCTCGTAGGATTTGCCCAGGTTGCGACAGCTCAGGATTGCTTGTTCACTCATGCCCGACTCACTCATAACGTAACGCCTCCGCCGGCTGGGTGCGCGCGGCACGCCAGGCGGGATACAGGGTGGCGAGGAAACTCAGGACCAACGCAGCGGCACAGACCATGACCACGTCCTGGCTCTGCACCTGCGACGGCAGGTAATCAATGAAATACACGTCGGCATTCAGGAATTTATGGCCGATCAGCCCTTCGAGGGCCGAAATCGCCGCGCTGACGTTGAGCGCGGCGAAAATCCCCACCACGGCACCGATCGCCGTGCCGACCACGCCGATCACCGTGCCCTGCACCATGAACGTGCGCATGATCGTGCCCGGCGTGGCGCCCAATGTGCGCAGAATGGCGATGTCGCCCTTCTTGTCGTTGACCACCATCACCAGCGTGGAAATGATGTTGAACGCAGCCACGGCGACGATCAGCAGCAACAACAGGCCGATCATGGCTTTTTCCATGCGGATGGCCTGATACAGATTGCCGTGGGTACGGGTCCAGTCGCGGGCGTAATAATGGTCTTCACCGAGTTGCTGGGCGATGTTCCACGCCACACGCGGCGCCTGGAACAGGTCGTCGAACTTCAGGCGGATGCCCTGCACCTGATCAGGTTTCCAGCGGTGCATCTTCGCCAGATCCTGCAGGTTGGTCACGCCGAGGTAACCGTCGAGCTCACCAGCGCCGACATGGAAAATGCCCACAACAGTGAAGCGCTTCATGCGCGGGAACATCCCCGCCGGGGTCAGACTGACCTCCGGTGCGACGAAGGTGATCTTGTCACCGATGCCCACCCCGAGCTTGGTCGCGGCCTTGTCACCGATCACAATGCCGAAGCTGCCCGGCGTCAGATCGTCGAGTTTGCCCTGCTGCATGAAGTTGTCGATGATCGACACATTGCGCTCGAGCGCAGGGTCGATGGCGTTGAGCAACACCTTGGACACCTGACCGTTATTGGTCAGCAGGCCCTGCATCTGGGTGAATGGCGCAACGGCCGTCACCTGCGGGTTCTGCTTGACCTTGGCGGCCAGGCCTTGCCAATCGTTGATCGGCTCGGTGGATTCGATGGTCGCGTGAGGCACCATGCCCAGCACACGGGTGCGCATCTCATGATCGAAGCCGTTCATCACCGATAGCACCACGATCATCACGACCACGCCAAGGGCGAGCCCGATCATCGAAGTCAGGGAAATGAATGACACAAAATGATTGCGACGCTTTGCACGGGTATAACGCGTGCCGATAAATACGAAGAGAGGTCTGAACATGTCGGGGCTTGTTCGGAGGGAAAAGGAACGTCCTTGTGGCGGGGGTCGATAACCAGCTTTACACTCAGACCACCGCCGCTACCATGGGTTCGCCATGTCGACATTAGATGAAGAAGATCGCCGCGAATACTACCGTATCGAGGACACGATCGCACTGGAAATTCAGCCCCTGTCCGCTCCCGAAGCCGCAGGCCAGGAAGTGTTGCAGGATGCTTCCCCGCTCTTCAACCTGCTCAGTGAACTGCACCTGAGTGAATTCGAGTCGCAACACCTGTTGCGCCAGATCAGCGAGCGCGACCGGGCCATCGCCGCGTTCCTCAAATCCCAGAACAAGCGCATCGACCTGCTCAGCCAGGTGGTCGCCCTGACCGTGCTCGGCCACATCGGCGAGCCGCAACCGGTGATCATCTCCGAAGGCGGGATCGACTTTCAGCACCCGACCGCGCTTGCCACTGGCGCGCACCTGTCGGTGAAACTGGTGCTGATGCCGCAGGCGCTCGGCCTGTTGCTGCGCGCCCGCGTCACCCATTGCGATCGCAAGGGCGACGGCTACGACGTCGGCACCGAGTTCGAACACTTGACCGACGCCCAGCGCCAGTTGCTCGCGCGCTATATCTTGCAGAAGCAGGCCCAGGAACGACGCCTGGCCCGCGAACAGAACGAATCTGGCATTTAATTTAAGGAAGCACCGTGACCCTCATCTACGGCCACCGCGGCGCCAAGGGCGAAGCACCGGAAAATACCCTGACCAGTTTTCAGGAATGTCTCAAACACGGCGTGCGCCGTTGCGAACTGGACCTGCACCTGTCCAAGGACGGCGAGTTGATGGTCATCCACGACCCGACCCTCAAGCGCACCACCGACCGCCGTGGCAAGGTCGTCGAGCACACCGCCGCGGAACTTGTGACCTACGACGCGCGCAAGGGCGGCCCGGGCTGGATCAAGCCGTGCCCGATTCCAACGCTGGAAGAATTGTTTGAGCAGTGTGATTTCGAGCACTGGCAACTGGAAGTCAAAAGTGCGTCGCGCACCCGCGCTGCAACCACCGTGCTGGCGATTCGCGAAATGGCCCAGCGCCATGGCTTGCTCGACAAGGTGACCATTACTTCGAGTTCGCGAGAAGTGCTGAAAGCGGCACTGGACCTGGTGCCGGACGTGTCACGCGGACTGGTAGCCGAATACGCCTGGCTCGACCCGTTGAAGGTCGCGGCCAACTATGGCTGTGAGATTCTGGCGCTGAACTGGACGCTGTGTACGCCGGAACGCCTGCAGAAGGCGCAGCGTCAGGGGCTGCATGTGTCGGTGTGGACCGTCAACGAGCCTGCGCTGATGCGCAGACTCGCCGACTTCGGCGTTGACAGCCTGATTACAGACTTTCCCGGTTTGGCCACTGCCACCCTCGAGAATTGCTGAAATCGGTCTCCCCGGCCGGCTCAGGCCACCGGCCGGAGCCCGTCAAAAAAGCCGGTTGAGGCCGTCGTACGCCGCTACCCGATAGGCTTCGGCCATGGTCGGGTAGTTGAACGTGGTGTTGACGAAGTACTTCAGCGTATTCAACTCACCCGGCTGGCTCATGATTGCCTGACCGATGTGCACGATCTCCGAAGCCTGATAACCGAAGCAGTGCACGCCCAGTACTTCCAGGGTTTCACGGTGGAACAGGATCTTCAGCATGCCTTGCGGCTCGCCGGCGATCTGTGCACGCGCCATGCTCTTGAAGAACGCCTTGCCGACTTCGTACGGCACCTTGGCCTGGGTCAGTTCCTGCTCGTTCTTGCCGATCGAGCTGATCTCCGGAATGGTGTAGATACCGGTCGGCACGTCATTCACAAAGCGCCAGCTGCCGTTATCGACAATGCTGCCGGCTGCCGAACGACCCTGGTCGTGGGCGGCACTGGCCAGGCTCGGCCAGCCGATCACATCGCCGGCACCGTAGATGTTCGGCACGCAGGTGCGGTAGGCCTCGTCGACTTCGATCTGGCCACGGCTGTTGACCTTGACGCCGATGTTTTCCAGACCGAGCTGGTCAGTATTACCGGTACGACCGTTGCACCAGAGCAAGGCGTCGGCCTTGATCTTCTTGCCGGATTTGAGGTGCAGGATCACGCCGTTATCGACGCCTTCAACGCGATCGTAATCTTCGTTGTGGCGCACGGTGATGT
Organism: Pseudomonas sp. LF-5; assembly: GCF_037626295.1. NCBI lineage: Bacteria > Pseudomonadati > Pseudomonadota > Gammaproteobacteria > Pseudomonadales > Pseudomonadaceae > Pseudomonas > Pseudomonas sp. LF-5. The sequence goes on along the minus strand of NZ_JARKMT010000005.1, from coordinate 47,814 downwards.
TGTTGTTGCTGAAGTGGTAGCTCAGCGCCTGGGAGATTTCCGAGTCGAGGAAGCTCAGCAACTGACCGCGGTTGTCCACCAGCTCAACCAATACCCCCAGGCCACTGAAGATCGAGGCGTATTCGCAACCGATCACGCCGGCGCCGTAAACGATCAGTTTGCGCGGGGTGTGGCCGAGGCTGAGGATGGTGTCGCTATCGTAGATGCGCGGGTGGTGGAAATCGATGTCCGCCGGGCGATACGGGCGCGAACCGGTGGCGATGATGATGTGCTTGGCCACCAGTTTCTCGACCACGCCGTTGGCGCAGACCACTTCGATGGTTTGCTCGTCGGCGAAGCTGCCGGTGCCGAAGAACACGTCGACGCGGTTACGGGCGTAGTAGCCGGTACGCGAAGCGACTTGTTTGGAAATGACTTTCTCGGCGCTTTTCAACACGTCCGGGAAGGAGAACCAGCGCGGCTCGCCGATCGCCCGGAACATCGGGTTAGTGTTGAACTGCATGATCTGCCGCACCGAGTGACGCAGGGCCTTGGACGGGATGGTACCGAGGTGGGTGCAGTTACCGCCGACCTGGCGACGGCTGTCGACCATCGCGACCTTGCGCCCTGCTTTGGCGGCGTTCATTGCCGCGCCTTCTCCCGCCGGGCCGGAACCCAACACCACCACGTCGTAGTTGTAGACAGCCATGCGTACTCCTCAGAACAGGCCGCGATGCCAGCAGCACCGACGGCTAAATCACGCCGAATCGCGGCGCGAAGGAACAATTGGGGGCCAATGAAGAACCCGGACACAGTCTATAGAAGCGTCAACGCCGCGCACATTAACCCTTGGTCGCGTCGTAGGCTACTTTTGCCTGCACTACAACGCCAGCCTTCGTACTGTTTTCAGTCAACTTTTGCGCCATTGAGCCGCTCGAACGCCCGGCTGGTGCGGATGACGAAACCTGTATCGGCACGAATCACGAAGAATGCAGCAATCCCATGTTTTTCGGCATAGTCCCACGCCCTTTCCGGCCCGAGAATCAGCAACAGCGTCGATAGTCCATCGGCCATCAACGCTGAAGGATGAATCACCGTGACTGACGCCAGATTGTGTAGGACCGGCGCCCCGCTGCGCGCATCGAGAGTGTGGGAATAACGCCGACCGTCCTGCAGGAAATAGTTACGGTAATCCCCGGACGTGGACACACCGTAGCCATCGACATTAATGATGCGCTCGGCCACCTGTTGATCGTCACGCGGCTCCTCCAGCGCGATGCGCCATGCCGAGCCGTCGAGTTTTTTGCCCTTGGCCTTCAGCTCGCCCGTGGCTTCAGCGAGATAGTCATGGATACCCATGGCTTCGAGTCTGGCGGCAATGGTGTCGACGGCATACCCGGCGGCGATGCTGTTGAAATCGACTTCGACGGCGGCGTCCTTGCACAACTGCTCGCCATTGATGCGCAAGTGCTGATAACCGACGCGCGACATCACCTCGGCGAGTGCGGCGGCGCCAGGGACTTTCTCTTCGCGCCCCTGCGGGCCGAACCCCCAGAGATTCATCAGCGGTTCGACAGTCAGGTCGTAGGAGCCTTCGCTTTGCGCTGACAGTTGTTCGCCCGTGCGGACCAATTCGAGTACCGCTGCAGGCATTTTCTGACAGCTATTGGCGGGTAAAGCGTTGAAGCGCTCGATGTCCGAATCGTTGCGATAGGTCGATAGCTGCCGATCGACTTCGCCGAGGATCCCCTCCACTTCACCGCGAACTTGCTTCGGTTCGGGCAAGCCGGCGCGGCGCACATACTTGATTGAATACGTGCTGCCCATGGTCGCCCCACCAAGGCTTTCCATGGAATCGCCATTGCCGCAGCCTGCCAATAAGCCAGCCAGAATCACAAGCCCAAGCAACCGTCTAGTGAACAATTATTCATCTCTCCGTAAAACCGCGACGGCCATTATGAATTAAAGGATCTGCAACATCTTTATACAAAATCCAATAGCGAGTACCTGAACATGTCCTCCACCACGGGCAAAGGCAAAGCGATTTTTCGCGTTGTCAGCGGCAACTTCCTCGAAATGTTCGACTTCATGGTCTATGGCTTTTACGCCACAGCCATTGCCAAGACCTTCTTCCCCACCGACAGCGCCTTCGCTTCGCTGATGCTTTCACTGGCCACTTTTGGGGCCGGCTTCTTGATGCGTCCGCTCGGGGCGATTTTCCTCGGCGCCTACATTGACCGTCATGGCCGTCGCCAAGGGCTGATCATCACGCTGGCGTTGATGGCTGCCGGTACGGTGCTGATTGCCTGCGTGCCGGGCTACGCCACCCTCGGCGTCGCCGCACCGCTGCTCGTACTGTTCGGTCGGTTGCTGCAAGGCTTTTCCGCTGGCGTAGAACTGGGCGGCGTATCTGTCTATCTGGCAGAGATCGCCACACCAGGCCGCAAGGGCTTCTTCGTCAGCTGGCAGTCTGCGAGTCAGCAAGCGGCGGTGGTTTTCGCCGGCCTGCTCGGCGTCGGCCTCAACCACTGGCTGAGCCCGGAACAAATGGGTGACTGGGGCTGGCGCGTGCCGTTCCTGATCGGCTGCATGATTGTGCCGGTGATCTTTGTCATTCGCCGCTCGCTGGAGGAAACGCCAGAGTTCCAAGCCAGGAAACATCGCCCAACCCTGCGGGAAATTGTCCGCTCGATCGGTCAAAACTTTGGCATCGTCATCGCCGGCATGGCGCTGGTGGTGATGACCACCGTTTCGTTCTACCTGATCACCGCCTACACCCCGACCTTCGGCAAGGCTGAACTGCATCTGTCGGATTTCGATGCGTTACTGGTGACGGTGTGTATTGGTCTATCGAACTTCTTCTGGCTGCCGGTGATGGGCGCGGTGTCTGACAAGATCGGCCGTAAACCCCTGCTGCTGGCGGCGACCATTCTGGCGATCCTGACCGCCTACCCGGCGCTGTCGTGGCTGGTGGCGAACCCGAGCTTCAGCCATTTGCTGATTGTCGAGTTGTGGCTGTCGTTCCTCTACGGTTCGTACAACGGCGCGATGGTGGTGGCGCTGACCGAGATCATGCCGGTTGAAGTGCGTACGACCGGCTTCTCACTGGCTTACAGCCTGGCAACCGCGACGTTCGGCGGGTTTACCCCGGCGGCGTGTACTTACCTGATTCATGTGCTGGACAACAAGGCAGCGCCGGGGATCTGGCTCAGTGGTGCTGCAGTGCTGGGCTTGATTGCGACGCTGGTGTTGTTCCGCGGTAACCGGCATGAGCTGCGTACTGCGCAGGCCTCGATCGTCGGCGGCGCCAGATAAGACGCTATCGCTGGCAAGCCAGCTCCCACAGGGACTTCGGGCGTGAACACAATTGTGCAACCTCCCAAGAACCTGTGGGAGCTGGCTTGCCAGCGATGAGGCCGGCACAGGCAATAGAGATTGATCCAGCCACACAAACAAAAACGCCCCGACCTAAGTCGGGGCGTTTTCATTTGCAACGAGTGCTTAGCGCGGGAACGCTGGCGGGTTTACACCGGCCATGTCTTCCATCACGCGAACCACCTGGCAGCTGTAGCCGAACTCGTTGTCGTACCAGACGTACAGTACAACGCGGTTGTCCTGAACGATGGTCGCTTCAGCGTCGACCACACCGGCGTGACGCGAACCCACGAAGTCGGTGGACACCACTTCCTGCGAGTTGACGAAGTCGATTTGCTTGTGCAGATCGGAGTGCAGCGCCATGTAGCGCAGGTACTCGTTCATCTCTTCACGGGTGGCGGCTTTCTCAAGGTTCAGGTTGAGAATGGCCATCGACACGTTTGGCGTCGGAACGCGGATCGCGTTACCGGTCAGCTTGCCGGCCAGCTCAGGCAGGGCCTTGGCAGCAGCGGTGGCAGCACCGGTCTCGGTGATCACCATGTTCAGCGCGGCGGAACGGCCACGACGATCGCCCTTGTGGAAGTTGTCGATCAGGTTCTGGTCGTTGGTGTACGAGTGAACGGTTTCGACGTGACCGTTGATGATGCCGAACTTGTCATTCACAGCCTTCAGCACCGGCACGATGGCGTTGGTGGTGCAGGAAGCGGCGGACACGATCTTGTCGTCAGCGGTGATTTCGTTGTGGTTGATACCGTGAACGATGTTCTTCAGCTTGCCTTTGCCTGGCGCGGTCAGAACAACGCGAGCGACACCCGGGCATTGCAGGTGCTGACCCAGGCCATCGGCGTCACGCCATACACCGGTGTTGTCCACCAGCAGCGCGTCTTTGATCCCGTACTGGGTGTAATCCACCTCGGTCGGGTTCTTCGCGTAGATCACCTGGATCAGGTTACCGTTGGCGGTGATGGTGTTGTTTTCTTCGTCGATGACGATGGTGCCGTTGAACGGACCGTGCACCGAATCGCGACGCAGCAGGCTGGCGCGTTTGGTCAGGTCGTTGTCGGCGCCTTTGCGCACGACGATGGCACGCAGACGCAGACCGTCGCCACCACCGGTTTTCTCGATCAGGATGCGCGCCAGCAGACGGCCGATACGACCGAAGCCGTACAGCACAACGTCAGTGCCTTTGCGGGCCGAAGCGTTTTGCTGGCCAACCACGTCAGCCAGTTCTTCACGCACGAACTGCTCGGCGCTGCGGCCATTGCCTTCGCTGCGGAATTTGAACGCCAACTTGCCCAGGTCTACCGAAGCCGCGCCGAGCTTGAGCTCGCTCATGGCTTTGAGCAGTGGGAATGTTTCGTGGACGGAGAGTTCGCTGTCGTCGGAAGAGCGGTGGCGCGCAAAGCGGTGAGCTTTGAGAATCGCGATGACAGACTGGTTGATCAGGCTGCGGCCATAGATCGAGCTCACCACGTTGTTATTGCGGTAGAGCTGACCGATAAGCGGAATCATCGCTTCTGCGAGTGCTTCACGGTCGATCCATTCACCAAGACACTGGTCGGGCTTCTGAGTCACGGTAACCTTCCACATGTAGGGGCAGAAAAAAGGGGCTACATTATGCCGCCGACAACCTCTTTCAGCAATGCGCGCTTGTCGCGCAATCGGTAACAAAATTTCCTCCAAAAAAATCACACCCTCCGCGAGCCCAGTAAAACCGGGGCCTCCAGCGCAGTCAATTTTTCGACTACTGTTAGACGATGTCTGTAACCCTCCGTAACACCATCCGATTTCGGCACTACATAACCCTGAAAAAAGTGCTCGTTTTTATGGTTACCACTACATTTCGCGCAAACAACGAAGATAGACGTAGTCTGCAACTGACAGGCGGCACCCGACGCCGCTACAATTACCGACTTTGTCGCAACGCCTGGAGCTCAACCTTCCGTGCCTGTTCTGCGTCTACCGCTTCTCCCTGCTGCGGCAGGTAAACAGCACTGGGGCAATCTGCCCGGTGCTGCCCTGAGTCTCGCGATTGCCGAGGCTGCCAGCGCTGCCAAGCGCTTCACCCTGCTACTGACCGCCGACAGCCAGAGTGCCGAACGGCTGGAACAGGAGCTGAGTTTCTTCGCCCCGGATTTGCCCGTTCTGCATTTTCCCGACTGGGAAACCCTGCCCTACGACCTGTTCTCGCCGCACCAGGACATCATTTCCCAGCGTATCGCCAGCCTTTATAGACTGCCGGAACTGGCGCATGGCGTGCTGGTGGTACCGATCACCACCGCCCTGCATCGACTGGCGCCGACCAAATTCCTGCTCGGCAGCAGCCTGGTGCTGGATGTCGGGCAGAAACTCGATGTCGAGCAGATGCGCGCGCGGCTCGAAGCCAGCGGCTATCGCTACGTCGACACGGTCTACGAGCACGGCGAGTTCACCGTGCGCGGCGCGCTGATCGACCTGTTCCCGATGGGCAGCAAGCTACCCTACCGCATCGACCTGTTCGACGACGAAATCGAAACCCTGCGGACCTTCGATCCGGAAAACCAGCGTTCCATCGACAAGGTCGATTCAGTCAAGCTGCTGCCGGCCCGTGAGTTTCCGCTGCAGAAAGATGCGGTCACCCGCTTCAAGGCGCGTTTCCGCGAACGCTTCGATGTCGACTTCCGTCGCTGCCCAATCTTCCAGGACCTGAGCAGCGGGATTACTCCGGCCGGTATCGAGTACTACCTGCCGCTTTTCTTTGACGAAACCTCGACCCTGTTCGATTACCTGCCCCAGGACACTCAGGTGTTCTCGCTGCCGGGCATCGAGCAAGCGGCGGAAAATTTCTGGAACGACGTGCGCAATCGCTATGAAGAGCGCCGCGTCGATCCATCGCGTCCTTTATTGCCACCGGCAGAGCTGTTCCTGCCGGTGGAAGACTGCTTCGCCCGCCTGAAGAACTGGCCGCGCGTGGTGGCCAGTCAACAGGATGTGGACACCGGCGTCGGCCGTGAGCGCTTCCCGGCGCAATCCCTGCCAAATCTGGCGATCGAAGCCAAGGCCACGCAACCGCTGGCCGCGCTTTCGGCATTCCTCGACGAATTCCCTGGGCGCGTGCTGTTCACCGCCGAATCCGCGGGCCGGCGCGAAGTGCTGCTGGAGCTGCTGGAACGCCTCAAGCTGCGGCCGAAAACCGTCGACAGCTGGCCGGACTTCGTCGCGGGCAAAGACCGCCTGGCGATCACCATTGCCCCGCTTGACGAAGGTCTGATGCTCGACGACCCGGCGCTGGCGCTGGTCGCGGAAAGCCCGCTGTTCGGTCAGCGGGTCATGCAGCGGCGCCGCCGCGAGAAGCGCAGCGATGTCGCCAACGATGCAGTGATCAAAAACCTCACCGAGCTGCGCGAAGGCGCGCCGGTGGTGCACATCGATCACGGTGTCGGGCGCTATCTGGGCCTGACGATTCTGGAAATCGACAATCAGGCCGCGGAATTCCTCACCCTCGAATACGCCGAGAACGCCAAGCTCTACGTGCCGGTGGCCAACCTGCACCTGATCGCGCGTTACACCGGCAGTGACGACTCCCTGGCTCCGCTGCATCGCCTCGGCTCCGAAACCTGGCAGAAAGCCAAGCGCAAGGCGGCTGAGCAGGTGCGCGACGTCGCCGCCGAACTGCTCGACATCTACGCCCGCCGTGCCGCTCGCGAAGGTTATGCGTTCGCCGACCCGAAAGCCGATTACGCGACGTTCAGCGCCGGCTTCCCGTTCGAAGAAACCCCGGATCAGCAATCCACCATCGAGGCCGTGCGCGAAGACATGCTCGCACCAAAACCGATGGATCGACTGGTCTGCGGCGATGTCGGTTTCGGCAAGACCGAAGTGGCCATGCGCGCCGCGTTCATCGCCGTGCATGGTGGTCGGCAGGTGGCGATTCTGGTGCCGACCACCCTGCTCGCCCAGCAACATTACAACAGCTTCCGCGACCGCTTCGCCGACTGGCCGGTGACCGTGGAAGTGATGAGCCGCTTCAAATCGGCCAAGGAAGTGAACGCCGCCGTCGCCGATCTGGCCGAAGGCAAGATCGACATCGTCATCGGCACGCACAAATTGCTGCAGGACGACGTCAAGATCAAAAACCTCGGGCTGGTGATCATCGACGAAGAGCACCGTTTCGGCGTGCGCCAGAAAGAACAGCTCAAGGCCCTGCGCAGCGAAGTCGACATCCTCACCCTGACCGCCACACCGATTCCGCGCACGCTGAACATGGCGGTGTCGGGCATGCGCGACCTGTCGATCATCGCCACGCCGCCGGCACGACGCCTGTCGGTGCGCACCTTCGTCATGGAGCAGAACAAGAGCACGGTCAAAGAAGCCCTGCTGCGTGAACTGCTGCGCGGCGGACAGGTTTACTACCTGCACAACGACGTGAAGACCATTGAAAAATGCGCGGCAGATCTCGCCGAACTGGTGCCAGAAGCACGGATCGGCATCGGTCACGGGCAGATGCGCGAACGCGAACTCGAACAGGTGATGAGCGACTTCTATCACAAGCGCTTCAACGTGCTGATCGCCTCGACCATCATCGAGACCGGCATCGACGTGCCGAGCGCCAACACCATCATCATCGAGCGCGCCGACAAATTCGGCCTGGCGCAACTGCACCAGTTGCGCGGTCGCGTCGGTCGCAGTCACCACCAGGCGTACGCTTACCTGCTGACCCCGCCGCGCCAGCAAATTACCGCGGATGCGGAAAAGCGTCTGGAGGCGATTGCCAATACCCAGGACCTTGGCGCCGGTTTCGTGCTGGCCACTAACGACCTGGAAATCCGTGGCGCCGGTGAATTGCTCGGCGATGGCCAGAGCGGCCAGATCCAGGCCGTGGGCTTCACGCTGTATATGGAGATGCTGGAGCGTGCGGTGAAGTCGATCCGCAAGGGCGAGCAGCCGAACCTCGATCAACCGCTCGGCGGTGGCCCGGAGGTCAACCTGCGGGTGCCGGCACTGATTCCGGAAGACTACCTGCCGGATGTGCATGCACGCCTGATTCTGTACAAACGCATTGCCTCGGCCACCGACGAAGAGGGCCTGAAGGATCTGCAGGTCGAGATGATCGACCGCTTCGGCCTGCTGCCGGAGCCGACCAAGAACCTGGTGCGCATCACTGCCTTGAAATTGCAGGCCGAACAGTTGGGCATCAAAAAGGTCGATGGCGGGCCGCAGGGCGGACGTATCGAGTTCGCCGCGCAGACGCCGGTCGACCCGATGACGTTGATCAAACTGATCCAGAGCCAGCCAAAACGCTACAAATTCGAAGGCGCCACGATGTTCAAGTTCCAGGTGCCGATGGAGCGCGCGGAAGAGCGCTTTAATACTGTAGAGGCGCTGTTCGAGCGCCTCATCCCGAAAACTGCTTGAAGGACGCCCAATGCGCCTGTTTCGTTCGCTGACCTTGCTGCTGACTCTGGTCGCACCCACGGCGTTTGCCGATGACACCTATATGGTCGAGATGATTCTGGTCCGCCAGAACGCGGTGCCGGCGATCGTCAGCCGCGCCGCCCCGGAAGACTGGGCCGCCGGCGCCCAGCGTCTGGGCGACGACAGCCAGCGCACACCCGCGCTGAATGAAGTGGCCAACAAACTCACTGCCAGCGGCGATTACAGTGTGCTGCTGCACAAGGCCTGGCAACAGACCCTCGGCGAGACGCCGACCAAGGTGGCCGTCAGCGACGGCAAGGAACAGTTCGGCCAGTTCCCGATCGAGGGCACGCTGGAAATGAAACTGGGACGCTTCACCGATGTGAATGCCGACTTCTGGGTCAACCAGATCGACGCCAACGGCATGGTCACCGCCAGCGAACGCCTGAAGCAGGACAGCCACACCAAGAACGGCCAACTCAACTATCTCGACAACGGCCACCTGGCCCTGCTGATCAAGATCACTTCCCTGACGGCGCCGGCGCCGCGGGAAGCGCCTGAAGCCATTCCGGACTGATCGAAGTCCTTATGCCCCCGCCCCTGAGTAAACCGTTGGCACCCTCCTGGGTCAGCCGATTCAAGGAACAGAGCCTGGAGCGTGGCCGTCGCTACGCCCTGGAGAACCGGGTCCGTATCGCCCAGGTCGGCGATGCGACCATCACCGCCAGTTGCGAAGGCTCTGGCGGCAATGTCTACCGTCAGACCATTACGCTGCGCGAGTCGGCCAAAGGCACCTTGCTGCTGGTGGAGGCCGCGTGCACCTGCCCGGTTCGCAGCAACTGCAAACATTGCGCAGCGGTGCTGCTGCAAGTGCAGGAAACCCTCGAATACCCGGCTGCCGCCAAAGACGCCGAACTGTTGGAAAAACTCCAGGCCGTGCTGGAAAACCGCAGCCCGAAAGCCCCGCCGCAAGTGCTGGTGGATAACGTTCAGCCGGTCCCGCGCCTGTGGCTGGCCAGTGTCGAATTCAGCGCTTTCGAACCGCGCAATGGCAAGATGCAGCGCTACATTCAGCACCGCGCGGCGCTGTCGTTCAGCTATCTCGACGAATACGTCAGCGGGCAGAAAAACAGCGACATCCTGATACGTCAGGAAAGCCAGACATTACGGATAAAACGCCACCCGGACGTCGAACAGTCCTACCGCGAACAGTTACGAATCCTCGGCTTCCGTATTGCCACCCGCCAGAGCAAAGCCCTGCCGGAAAGCGCCGGCGAGCTGTATGAGATGGTCAACGACAGTGCCTGGCTGACCTTCACCCTCAATGATCTGCCGAAGCTGCGCACGCAGGGCTGGGAATTGCAGATCGACGAAGAGTTCGGCTTCGACCTGACGGCCGTGGATGACTGGTACGCCACCGTCGAACAGGCACCGGAACGCGACTGGTTCGATCTGGAACTGGGCATCATCGTCAACGGTGAACGCTTGAGCCTGCTGCCGATCCTGCTCAACCTGATGCGCTCGCACACGGAAATCCTCAACCCGGAACGCCTGGCGCGCCGGCGCGATGACGAACTGATTCTGGTGAATATTCCGCAGCGCAACAGCGAGCACGGGCCATTGCAGGTGGCGCTGCCGCTGGGCCGACTGAAACCGGTGCTGACGACCCTCGGCGAGTTTTATCTCCAGGAGCCGGGGGAAACCACCCTGCGCCTGAGCAAGGCCGATGCCACGCGTCTCAATTCGCTGGAAGGCATTCCGCTGCTGTGGGAGGGCGGTGAGCAGATCCGTACGTTTGCTCAGCGCCTGCGCGACATTCGCGATTTCAGCGCCGATGCGCCGCAGGGGCTGAACGCGACGTTGCGGCCGTACCAGCTCGAAGGCTTGAGCTGGATGCAATCGCTGCGACAGCTGCAAGTTGGCGGAATTCTTGCGGACGACATGGGACTGGGCAAAACCCTGCAAACGCTGGCGCATATTCTCAGCGAGAAAAACGCCGGACGCCTTGACCGGCCGTGCATGGTGGTCATGCCCACCAGCCTGATTCCCAACTGGCTCGATGAAGCGGCGCACTTCACCCCGCAACTGAAAGTGGTGGCGCTGTACGGTGCCGGCCGCAAAAAGCACTTTGACCACCTCGCTGACTTCGACTTGATCCTCACCACCTACGCATTGCTGCCCAAGGATGTCGAGCGCCTGGCCAGGCAACCCCTGCATGTGTTGGTGCTGGATGAAGCGCAGTACATCAAGAACCCGAACAGCAAAGCCGCCCAAGCGGCGCGAGAGTTGAATGCGCGGCAGCGTCTGTGCCTCAGCGGTACGCCGCTGGAAAACCATCTGGGAGAGCTATGGTCGCTGTTCCACTTCCTGCTGCCCGGCTGGCTTGGCGACATCAAAAGCTTCAACGCCGACTACCGCGTGCCGATTGAAAAACGCGGCAGCGAAGTCAGGCTTCAGCACCTCAACGGCCGGATAAAACCGTTTCTGCTGCGCCGCACCAAAGAACAGGTGGCCACCGAGTTGCCACCGAAAACCGAGATCATCCATTGGGTCGACCTCAACGAAGCGCAGCGCGATGTGTACGAAACCATGCGTCTGGCGATGGACAAGAAGGTCCGCGATGAAATCACGCGCAAAGGCGTGGCGCGCAGTCAGATCATCATTCTGGAAGCACTGCTGAAATTGCGTCAGGTCTGCTGCGACCTGCGCCTGGTCAACGACGCCACCCTGCCCGCTCGCGGCAGCACGTCGGGCAAGCTCGACAGCCTGATGGAAATGCTCGAGGAGCTGTTTGAGGAAGGTCGGCGGATACTGCTGTTTTCACAATTCACCTCGATGCTGTCATTGATCGAAGAGGAATTGAAAAAACGCAAGATCGCCTATGCGCTGCTGACCGGTCAGACCCGGGACCGACGCACACCGGTGAAGGAGTTCCAGAGCGGCAATCGTCAGATCTTTCTGATCAGCCTGAAGGCCGGCGGCGTGGGATTGAACCTGACCGAAGCGGATACAGTGATTCACTACGACCCATGGTGGAACCCGGCGACCGAGAATCAGGCCACTGACCGTGCGTATCGGATCGGCCAGGAGAAACCGGTGTTCGTCTACAAGATGATTGCCCGAGGCACGGTGGAAGAGAAAATTCAGCACCTGCAGAAGGAAAAATCCGACTTGGCAGCGGGCGTGCTGGATGGACGCAAGGCCGGGGACTGGAAACTGCAGAGTGATGATATTGAAGCGCTGTTTGCGCCGTTGCCGGATAAGCTCGACAAGCGCTGAGATGCGCTTTTCAGACAAATTGCCAGCGCTGGCAAGCCAGGTCCCACAGCAATCTGGGTTGAACACTATTTTGTGAACAGCACAAAAACCTGTGGGAGCTGGCTTGCCAGCGATGGGGCTCTCAGATATCAAGCCCAGGCGTAAATCATCAACCCGTGGAAACCGGCAGCGGCGCAAACAGCGCCTCAATGTCAGTCTGCTCCAGCTTGAACCCACCTGTCGTGCCACCTTCCAGCACCGCCCCGGCCAGCGCAGCCTTTTCCTGCTGCAGTGCCTGGATTTTTTCCTCTACCGTGCCCCGCGCAATCAGCTTGTAAACGAATACCGGGTTGTTTTGCCCGATTCGATACGCGCGATCGGTGGCCTGATTCTCCACTGCCGGGTTCCACCAAGGGTCGAAGTGGATCACCGTGTCTGCCGCAGTCAGGTTCAAACCTGTGCCCCCGGCCTTCAGACTGATCAGAAACAGCGACACCTTGCCGCTCTGGAAGTCTTTCACTGGCGTGCGCCGATCTGCGGTTTCACCGGTCAGCAGCGAATAGCTGACTTCACGTTGCTGCAACTCTTGCTCGATCAAAGCCAGCATCGACGTGAACTGGGAGAACAGCAGGATCCTGCGACCCTCGCCAATCAGCTCTTCAAGCATCTCCATCAAACTGAGCAGCTTGCCACTCCCCGAACGCAGCGCCTTCGCAGTCAGCGGCATATTGATCAAGCGCAAGTCGCAACAGACCTGACGCAGCTTGAGCAAGGCATCAAGAATGATGATCTGACTGCGCGCCACACCACTGCGGGCAATTTCGTCGCGGACTTTTTTGTCCATCGCCACGCGAACCGTTTCATACACGTCGCGTTGACCGTCGCTGAGATCGACCCAATGCACAATTTCGGTTTTCGGTGGCAACTCGGTCGCCACCTGGTCCTTTTTGCGTCGCAGCAAGAACGGCTTTATTCGCGCCGTCAGATGCTGCATGCGCTCGGCGTTGCCGTGTTTTTCAATCGGTGTACGGTAATCACGATTGAACGCTTTACTGTCACCCAGCCAACCGGGCATCAAGAAGTGGAACTGCGACCACAACTCGCCCAAGTGGTTTTCCATTGGGGTGCCGCTCAAACACAAGCGCTGCCGGGCTTGCAAATCACGTGCGGCTTGAGCAGCCTTACTGACCGGATTCTTGATGTTCTGCGCCTCATCGAGAATCAGCACGCTCCACAACTGCGGCTGCAGAACCTCAAGGTCCCTCGGCAGCAAGGCGTAAGTGGTCAGCACCAGATCGTATTCGGCAAAACTGGTGAAGTCTTTTTTCCGCCCCACGCCATGTAGCGCCAGCACCCTCAACTGCGGCGTAAAACGCAACGCCTCGTCCAGCCAGTTAGGGATCAGACTGGTGGGCATTACCGCCAGCGCAGGACGATCAAGCCGCCCCGCCTGCTTTTCCGTCAACAGGTGCGCCAGGGTTTGCAGCGTTTTACCCAGCCCCATGTCATCGCCGAGGATACCGCCAACCTCCAGCTCACGCAGGGTTTGCATCCAGCTCAAGCCTTCGAGCTGATAGGGTCGCATCTGCGCATTGAGACCGACCGGTGCTACGACTTGCGTGTAAGTGGATTCACGCAGGCGCCGTGCAAAATTGCGCAACCGTTCGCCGCCCTGCCATTCCAGCGATACACCTTCCAGCAAACTCAGGCGTGCTGCATCGGGAGCACTCAAGCGCAACTTATCGCCATGATGATTGCCCAGATACAACTCGCTGAGTGTCGCCAGCAACGGTTTGACCCGACCAAAAGGCAGGGCGACTTTGCCACTGATGTTAGCGCTGAAGCGCCCGGCCCCCAACTCGACCAACAGCAACTCATCATCACCGCGCTGAGCGAGGTTGGCTGGATCGAGAAGCATCGGCTGGGCGCGTAACAGGTGCAGAAAAATCGGCAGCAGGCTGTGGCGCTCACCGTTGACGACAATCCCTAACTGCAGATCAAACCACTGCCGCCCCGACTCTTCCTCAACCTCGGCGTACCAGTGCTCGACTTTCTCCACGTTGAAATGAAAGTTATGGCTGACGTCAATCTGCCAGCCTGCTTCACGCAGCGCGGGAATGCCATTCTGAGCAAATGTGAGCCAGGCTGAATCATCGGGCAGATCAAACCGCTCACCCGGATGATCAACGCTGCTTTTGCGTGTAGCCTTTTTGAAACCGTGTTTCTGCAATTGCTGACGCAGGGCTTTTTCGGCGACGGGCTGACGCTGAATCCGCTGGGTTTCAACGCCCGAAAGAACCACCACCTCCGGGTTGCGATCCTGTACGGGAAGACCGCCGTAGGTGAACAGCAAAGCGGCTCGGTGCTCCGGCTCGTACTGCCAGCGAGTGTATCGCTTGCCGCTGGCGAGGGTCAGATGAGCCTTGGGCAAAACATCGTCGATGATCCGCTCCGTCAACTTGTGCGGTGGGGCGACCTGAGTAGCCACACTCATTCGATGGCTGAACTGCATGGCCTGACGTGCCGGAATCTCCGGCGCCAATGCTAGATGACAGGCGAGCTTTTCATCGAACTCGCTGCATAGCGGGCCGATTTGTTGCCGCTCTCGATCCAGGTAATAAAGAGGTTCCAGCGCGAGCACTGTTTCCACTGACGCTTCATCACTGCTCCACTGCGGGCGAAAACTGCCATTGGCTTGTTCGGCCCAGGCAAACTGCGCGCTTCTGCTCGCGCCCGAAGTCAGCGGCTGCAATGTTTCAAAATCCAGATACAGGCGCCGCGTGTTCAACAACATTTCGAGCAATTCGGCGCCACTGCGACCGTCCAGCGGATAGCCGCTGTAATAGGCATGATGGGAGTGCGTGGCCACCAACAGCCTGGCAATCCGCAGGTCCAGTTCGTTCAGATAACCGGGCTGGCGCATCAGCATGTCTGATAGCGAAAACAACGGCTTAACGTCGCGCAGCTCGCCACTCTTGAGCTGGTAGACCTTGAATATTTCGACCAGCCATTTGCCCGAAGCCGGCGTGGCCTTGAGTTTGTAAAACAGTCGCGTACTGGCCGCTTGCGAGGCCTCTTCAAAAGACTGGGTCGCCACAGGAATAGTGGAAAGCCAGTGCTCCAGTGCTCTATTCAACTGAACCGGGGCATCACGGTCAGTCTCTTCAGCCCCGCGATCCTGCAAGTGAAAGAGCACCGCTGCGCTGTGCTTACAGTTGATTTCCACCGGGCAGGAGCAAAAGCATCGCAGGCCGAATCGCTCCTGCTCATCTTTAACCAGATAGATGACCTGTTGATAAACGTGACTTTCAGAGCCCGCGCAGGCCGCCTCAATCATCTCGTCATCGACCAAATGGATTTTTATCCGGTCCTCGATGGCGTAAACGCGGGCTTTGGCCAAAGCATTACGGTTGAAGGCCTCAGTCCACGGCAGCGAGTGAAGCTGACTGATGATCATCGTCATGGCGCTGTCAGCCTTTCACCCAGCCAATACCCGTGCCAGCACTGATTTCACCTTGCCCATGCCGCCCTGCAACGCCTGTTCGATCTCGGCCATGGTGATCACCGCGGTGGACTTGCCCGCCGCCGGATTGACCACCAGCGCCAGACATGCGTAATCCAGTTCGAGTTCACGCGCCAGCGCCGCTTCCGGCATGCCGGTCATGCCAACGATGTCGCAGCCATCACGCTCCAGACGCACGATTTCGGCCACAGTCTCCAGACGCGGGCCCTGGGTGCAGGCATACACACCTTGATCGCTGTATTCGCAACCCTCGGCGGCCACTGCGGCAATCAACTGCTGACGCAGCGGTTCGCTGTAGGGGAAGCTGAAGTCAATGTGGGTGACATGTTCGAGATCGTCGGCGAAAAACGTGTGTTCACGGCCGCTGGTGTAGTCAACGATCTGATGCGGCACGCAGAAATGCCCGGTACGCATCGCCGGGTGAATCCCGCCTACGGCATTCACCGCGATGATCGCTTCAGCCCCGGCCTGCTTCAACGCCCACAGGTTGGCGCGGTAGTTGACCTTGTGTGGCGGGAAGCGATGCGGGTGGCCGTGACGGGCGAGGAACAGCACCTCCTTGCCGGCATACTCACCGACCTGCACCTCGGCCGAAGGCGCGCCATAAGGCGTGTCCACGGCCAGCGACTGACGAATGCTCAAGCCTTCGAGCTGGGTCAGGCCGGTGCCACCGATGATCGCGTATACCGTCATAGCGAAACGTCCTTAATCAATCAGTTGAGCGTCTTTGAGCGCGCCGATGGCGGTGAGCCAGCGCGGATCCTGGCGGTAATCGGTGCTGGCGAACGCCTGGCCACGCATGCGCGCGATGCGGGCAGAAGGCTTGACCTTCAACCGTTGCGCGGCACTCAGGGCCAGTTCGGCCGCTGCACGGTCGTTGCACACCAGGCCCATGTCGCAGCCGGCACTCAGGGCCGCTTCGATACGGCTGGCAGCATCGCCCACCACATGGGCACCGGCCATCGACAGATCGTCACTGAAGATCACACCGTCAAACTGCAACTCGCCACGCAGGATGTCCTGCAACCAGCGCCGGGAGAAACCGGCAGGCTGCGAATCCACTTGCGGATAAATGACGTGGGCCGGCATGACAGCGGCCAGTTGTTGGCTGAGTCGGGCGAACGGTACGAGGTCATGGGCGCGGATCTCGTCGAGGCTGCGCTCGTCGTTCGGGATCGCAACGTGTGAGTCGGCTTCGGCCCAACCATGACCGGGAAAGTGCTTGCCAGTGGCGGCCATGCCGGCACTGTTCATACCGCGAATGAACGCCCCGGCGAGCAGTGCTGCGCGCTCCGGATCACCTTCGAACGAACGGGTACCCACCACCGCACTGCGCTGATAATCCAGATCCAGCACCGGGGCGAAGCTCAGGTCGAGGCCGACCGCCAGCACTTCGGTGGCCATGATCCAGCCGCATTGCTCGGCGAGGTATTCGGCATTCGGATTGTCAGCGATGGCGCGCATGGCCGGCAGACGCACAAAGCCCTGACGCAGGCGCTGCACGCGACCGCCCTCCTGGTCCACCGCCAGCAACAGATCCGGGCGAATGGCGCGAATGGCCGCACTCAGCTCACGCACCTGCCGTGGATGCTCGATGTTGCGGGCAAAAATGATCAGGCCACCCACTTCGGGCTGGCGCAACAATTGGCGATCTTCGGCCGTCAGCCAGGTACCGGCGACGTCCACCATCAACGAGCCTTGCAGGCCAGCAGTCATAGAGATTCCTTGAAAACGAAAAACCCGATCCGCATGAAATCGCTGCCGTGGGCAGTGCCCGGCAGGTCAGCGGCTTTCATCAGAATCGGGTTCAGAACGAGAGTCGGCATGGGCGGCTAGCTTAGCGGATACAAGCTGCTGCGCCCACCCGTGCGCGGTCAAACCTTGGCGGCGACCGGCGTCGATTTGCTGCGCGGACGCAGTTGTGCGGTGGCCATCGCCGCATCGGTGACACCGGTTTCGGCGCGCATGCCGGCCGCCAGGAACGGCACCATCAGGCGCATGACCTGTTCGATGGAGGTGTTGACGCCGAAATCAGTCTCGGCAATTGCACGCAGCGCCTTGATACCGGACATGCTGAACGCTGCGGCGCCGAGCATGAAGTGCACGCGCCAGAACAGTTCGATCGGTGGAATGCGTGGTGCGGCCTCATTGACCAGCAGCATGTAACGACGGAACACCTTGCCGTACATGTCTTCAAGGTAACGCCGCAGGTGACCCTGGCTCTGGCTGAACGCAAGACCCAGCAAACGCATGAAGATCGACAGGTCGTTGCCGCTGCGTGGCTGAACCACCAGAGCCTGTTCGACAAGGATTTCCAGCAGCTCTTCGAGGGTCGGCTTGTTTTCAGGCTTGGCCTGACGCCGCTCCAGTTCTTTATCGAGGCTGATGCAGAACGGCCCGAGAAAACGCGAGAACACCGCCTGGATCAACGCTTTTTTCGAACCGAAGTGATAGTTCACCGCTGCCAGGTTGACGCCTGCCTTGCTGGTGATCAAACGCAATGAGGTTTCAGCGAAACCTTTCTCCGCGAACAACTGCTCGGCAGCATCAAGAATGCGTTCAACGGTTTCCGACTGGGCCATGGCTACTCCGCCTGACAAACACTTGTTTGAAACATACGTTTCAGCCTGTGCCTTGTCAAGCCTGCCGGTTCGTTTTGGGAATGGTCGGTCAGCTATTTAACCACACAAGCCCATCGCATTAATAAACACCCTTGCCGACCGTCTGGCGGCCGGTAAAAAAACGGGCATTGCCAAGACCGCTTCACTGTATATAATCCCAGTCACTGTATAAAAAGACAGAGCGATCAATATGCTAAAGCTGACGCCACGCCAAGCCGAGATTCTGGCCTTTATCAAACGCTGCCTCGAAGACAACGGCTACCCGCCAACCCGTGCGGAAATCGCTCAGGAGCTGGGCTTCAAGTCGCCCAACGCGGCAGAAGAACACCTGAAGGCACTGGCCCGCAAGGGCGCCATCGAGATGACGCCTGGCGCTTCCCGCGGCATTCGCATCCCGGGCTTCGAAGCCAAGGCCGACGACTCCACCCTGCCGATCATTGGCCGGGTCGCTGCCGGCGCACCGATTCTCGCCCAGCAGCACATCGAAGAATCCTGCAACATCAACCCTGCCTTCTTCCATCCACGCGCCGACTACCTGCTGCGCGTTCACGGCATGAGCATGAAGGACATCGGTATTTTCGACGGTGACCTGCTGGCGGTTCATACCACCCGCGAAGCCCGTAACGGCCAGGTTGTCGTGGCGCGAATCGGTGATGAAGTGACCGTCAAACGCTTCAAGCGTGAAGGCAGCAAGGTCTGGCTGATCGCCGAAAACCCTGAGTTCGCTCCTATCGAAGTTGACCTGAAAGATCAGGAACTGGTGATCGAAGGCTTGAGTGTCGGCGTAATCCGCCGCTAAAGGAGGCTTTATGCAGTTCCCACACACACCTCAGCAAACACAACTGCCTTTATTCGAAGCGTTTCTGGCGCAACCGATGGCGCCGATCCTGAAAGAAGTGGTCGAGCGCCCCTGGAATGCCGAACCCGAAGTATTCAGTGAGCTGTCACTGCGCGGTGCGGCCGGGAACTGCCTGAACCTGCTCGCCCCGATCCTGCGCGAACTCAGCGAGGACCAGGCCGCACGCTGGCTGACGCTGATTGCACCACCGGCCAGCCTGACCCAGGCATGGCTTCGGGATGCGGGCCTGAATCGTGAACGGATTCTACTGCTGCAACCGCGGGGCACTCAGAGCGCCCAGCAACTGGCCTGCGAAGCACTGCGCCTGGCGCGCAGTCATACGGTGGTGACCTGGCTCAACCCGCTGAATGCCCAATCGCGGCAACAACTGATCAGCGCTGCACGCACGGGCGACGCTCAAAGCCTGAACATCCGATTGGGTTGACTCACTGACAACGCGCGCTGTTTGGAGCGCAGGGCTTCTCCAGGGACAGAGAAGCCGATCTGAAGCGGTACCGACAAAAACAGGCAGGGATCAATGAAGAACCCGTGGCCCCTCATCTTTATCAAACTCACCTTCGATCATCCGACCCGCCATCTGCACGCCAACACTCAACATCGCCTTGGCGATCTCGACATGCTGCCCCTGCAGGAACGTCTTGGCATCCTCGGAGAAATCCAGCGTCACCAGAGAACCCTCGTCCTCAGCCCTGCGCAGTTCGATTCGGCCGTCTGGTAACTCGACAATTTCTAGAAAGGACGTTGGCATATAGGTCTGTTCTCCACGAAAGGCAGGGATTATATAGACATCATTCAGGCTTCGCTCGGGATCTTGACCAGCAGCATGTTTCATATTGCCACCGTGTCAATCGACCTCAACACTCGTTCAATCCTTCGCGAAAACGAATGGCCAAGCCTTTGAGATTCTGCCGCCAGCTCTCCAGCTCTTCGCGAGTCAGTTCCTGCGGCGCCTCCTCTTCATCCAGATTAACGGCCTGAATCAACGGCTGCGTCACATCGCCCTTGGGCTTGTGCGGCACCCGTGGTGGCTGGAACAGCGCCGAATGCGCCGCCAACAGTTTCGCCAGCCAGGTTTCCGGATTACCTGCCAGCTCAATCATCTCGGCCAATTCGGGGATCGCAATCGTTTCCAGCACTTCGCGGGTCAGCAAAACCTCGGCTCGAGGCGCGCTGGCCTGGGGCAAACGATAGAACCCGGCAATCTCATGGCATAAACCCAACAGCGCGCCATAGAGGTGGAACAACGCGGATTCACGTCCCGCTTGAATCAACGCCAACGCGTTCATTGCTCGCCCCTCTTCGGCGCGCGCCAGCGCTTCCAGCGACAAGCCGGCAAAATAGATCTTCTGATTGGTGCGGGTATAGAGTTCGTGCGCCATGCCGGCAGTCTCCACAGCGAAATAATTACGTCACACAGACCTGACAGTGTCATGGATCAGCGGAGCCGACCGCAAGCACAAAACAAAAAGGCCACATGAAACCCGAAGGTCATCATGCGGCCTTTTGTGTATCGGACCGGCGCTTACTCAGCCTTGGCTTTCGTGCGCTTGTCTTCAACGGTCCACTTGCCACCGTCGTAGAACGCTTTCCAGCCGGTAGGCTTGCCGTCGACTTCGGTCTGCACGTATTGCTCCTTGGTCTTGCGGCTGTAGCGGATCACCGCTGGCAGGCCGTCAGGGTCCTTCTGCGGAGCTTCACACAGGAAGTGGTACTTCGGATCGATTTCGTCCTTGTGCGGCAGAATTTCAATCACCAGCGGAGCACGGGTCTCACGGTTTTTCGGGAACTGACTGGCCGCGAGGAACAGACCGGAAGCACCGTCACGCAGGATGTAGGTGTCGTTGACCTTTTCGCATTTCAGCTCAGGCATCTTCACCGGATCCATCTTCGGCGGCGCCGCATCACCGCTCTTGAGCAGTTTGCGGGTGTTCTTGCAGGTCGGGTTGGTGCAACCGAAGAACTTGCCGAAACGGCCGGTCTTGAGTTGCATCTCGCTGCCACACTTGTCGCATTCCAGGCTCGGACCTTCGTAGCCCTTGATGCGGTAGTTACCCTCTTCGATCTCGTAGCCCGCGCAATCCGGGTTGTTACCGCAGATGTGCAGTTTGCGTTTCTCGTCGAGCAGGTAGGCATCCATCGCCGTGCTGCAGATCGGGCAGCGATGCTTGCCACGCAGCACCAGCGATTCCGACTCACCTTCGTCGTCCGCAGCAATTTCGTCGCCCGGCACCAGGTTGACGGTGGCCTTGCAGCGCTCCTTCGGTGGCAGGCTGTAGCCTGAGCAACCGAGGAACACACCGGTCGAGGCGGTACGGATCTGCATCGGACGGCCGCACGTGGTGCACGGAATGTCGGTCATGACCGGCTGGTTGGCACGCATGCCATTGTCCGGATTCTCGGCTACCTCGAGCTTCTTCTTGAAATCGCCATAGAACTCGTCCAACACGTTTTTCCAGTCACGCTCGCCCTGGGCCACGTCATCGAGGTTCTCTTCCATGCCGGCAGTGAAGCCGTAGTCCATGAGGTTGGAGAAGCTCTCGGACAGACGCTCAGTGACGATGTCGCCCATCTTTTCCGAATAGAAACGACGGTTGTGCAGGGTCACATAGCCGCGGTCCTGAATGGTCGAAATGATCGCTGCGTAGGTCGAAGGACGACCGATGCCGCGTTTTTCCATTTCCTTGACCAGACTGGCTTCGGAGTAACGCGCCGGCGGCTTGGTGAAGTGCTGGGACGGATCGAGCTTGATCAGCTTCATCACGTCGCCTTGCGCCATGTCCGGCAGAACATCGTCATCGCCAGGCTTGGCGATCTGCGGCAGAACTCGGGTGTAACCGTCGAACTTGAGGATGCGGCCCTTGGCACGCAGCTCGAAGTCACCCGCCGCCACACTGACGGTGGTCGACAGGTATTGCGCCGGCAGCATCTGACAAGCGAGGAACTGGCGCCAGATCAGCTCATACAGACGCTCAGCATCACGCTCCATACCAGCCAGCTTGCTCGGCGTGGTGTTGGCGTCGGACGGACGAATCGCTTCGTGAGCCTCTTGTGCGCCTTCCTTGCTGCTGTAGACGTTCGGCGTTTCCGGCAGGTACTTCTTGCCGAACTCATCTTCGATGTAAGTGCGCGCCATCGCCACGGCATCGGCCGACAGGTTGGTCGAGTCGGTACGCATATAAGTGATGTAGCCAGCTTCGTACAGACGCTGGGCCATCATCATGGTTTTCTTCACACCAAAGCCCAGGCGGTTGCTTGCGGCCTGTTGCAGGGTGGACGTGATGAACGGTGCCGACGGCTTGCTGCTGGTCGGTTTGTCTTCGCGCTTGACGATGCTGTAGCTGGAGGACTTGAGTTTCTCCAGTGCAGCCGTGGCCTGTGCTTCATTCAGCGGCTTGAAGGCTTCACCCTTTTCACGCGCCACTTCGAAACGCACGGTCGAGCCCTTGGCAGTGCCAAGGTCGGCGTGCACTTCCCAGTATTCTTCCGGGTTGAACGCACGGATTTCGCGCTCGCGCTCGACCACCAGCTTCACGGCAACCGATTGCACGCGACCGGCGGACAGGCCACGGGCAATCTTGGCCCACAGCAGCGGCGAGACCATGTAGCCCACGACGCGGTCGAGGAAACGACGCGCCTGCTGGGCATTCACACGGTCGATGTCCAGCTCGCCGGGCTCGGAGAAGGCCTCCTGAATCGCCTTCTTGGTGATTTCGTTGAACACCACGCGCTTGTAGCGGCTGTCGTCACCACCGATGGCTTCGCGCAGGTGCCAGGCAATGGCTTCCCCCTCGCGATCCAAGTCGGTTGCGAGATAGATGGTGTCAGCATCCTTGGCGAGCCGGCGCAGCTCTTCGATGACCTTTTCCTTGCCCGGGAGGATCTCGTACTTGGCTTTCCAGCCATGATCGGGATCGACACCCATACGTGAGACCAACTGCTTGCGCGCCTTCTCTTTCGGCGTGAGCACAGGACCTTCGCCTGCAGCGGCCTTGCCACGCTTGGCGGCTGGCTCTTTGCTGGCGCTAGCCGAACCGCTGGTGGGCAGGTCTCGGATATGGCCGATACTCGACTTCACCACGTATTGGTTACCCAGATACTTGTTGATGGTCTTGGCCTTAGCCGGGGATTCCACAATGACCAGCGATTTGCCCATGGATCAGAAAATTCCTGAATTCTAGAAGTGAAAGGCGGTTGGCGCCTGACGCGGCACCGCTATATATAGTTGATACAAGGTGAGGTCAAGCACAGGGTTCTGTGCGCACTCGCCTCATGCCTTGGTAAAAAGGCTCGGTTCGGCTTGCACCAAAGCAAAGCGTGGCACCTGCTCGCCGTCAACCTCGACCGACTCGACGAACATGCTCAAAGGGCGCACCCAAAAGCCGTAATCGCCATACAGGGCTTGGTAAAAGACCACTTCTTCCTCGGTCTCGGAATGCCGCGCAACACTGAATACGCGGTACTGCGGACCTTTGTAATGTTGGTAGAGCCCAGGTTGTATCGGCATGCTTCGGCCCTCACTCAAATTTTTTCAAAATAAAAACAAAATAAATCCGCAAAAACAAAAACCGGGGCACTTGGCCCCGGCTTCCATCGACGAGACGCTTAAACGCGTTCGAAGACGGTGGAGATGCCTTGGCCGAGACCAATGCACATAGTGGCCACCCCGAAGGTGCCGCTATTCTGCTTCATCACGTTCAGCAAGGTGCCGGAAATACGCGCACCGGAGCAACCGAACGGGTGACCCAGGGCGATCGCGCCGCCGTGCAGGTTAACCTTCTCGTTCATCTTGTCGAGTACTTTCAGATCTTTCAGCACTGGCAGGGCCTGTGCAGCGAAAGCTTCGTTGAGCTCGAAGAAGTCGATATCGTTGATGCCAAGGCCCGCACGCTTCAGGGCTTTTTGTGTGGCCGGAACTGGACCATAGCCCATGATCGCCGGATCCACACCCGCCACTGCCATCGAACGGATCACCGCCATCGGCTGAATGCCCAGGTCCTGCGCACGCTGCGCCGACATCACGATCATGCACGAAGCACCATCGGTGATCTGCGACGAAGTACCCGCAGTCACGGTGCCGCCCTTTGGATTGAAGGCCGGCTTGAGGGCCGCCAGACTTTCCAGGGTGGTTTCCGGACGAATGGTTTCGTCGTAGTCGAACAGTTTCAGGAAACCGTTCTCGTCATAGCCCTGCATCGGGATGATTTCGTCTTTGAACTTGCCTTCCACAGTTGCCTTGTGGGCCAACTGGTGGGAGCGCACGCCGAAAGCGTCTTGCTGTTCGCGAGTGATGCCGTGCATTTTGCCGAGCATTTCAGCGGTCAGGCCCATCATGCCCGAGGCTTTCGCCGCGTACAGGGACATGTGCGGGTTCGGATCGACACCGTGCATCATGCTGACGTGGCCCATATGCTCGACGCCGCCAACCACGAACACGTCACCGTTGCCGGTCATGATCGCTTGCGCGGCAGTGTGCAGGGCACTCATCGACGAACCGCACAGACGGCTGACGGTCTGGCCGGCCGAGGTGTGCGGGATCTGGGTCATCAGCGACGCCATGCGCGCGATGTTCCAGCCCTGCTCCAGAGTCTGGTTCACACAGCCCCAGATCACGTCCTCGACTTCAGCAGGATCGACCTTGGCGTTGCGTTCCAGCAGCTTGCTGATCAGGTGCGCCGACATGTCTTCGGCGCGGGTGTTGCGGTGCATGCCGCCCTTGGAGCGGCCCATCGGAGTACGACCGAAGTCGACAATCACGACGTCTCTAGGATTCAAGCTCATAAGTTCACTCTCACTCTAGTTGGGGGCGCTTAACCGAAGAAGCTCTGGCCGTTTTTGGCCATTTCGCGCAGCTTCGCGGTTGGGTGGTACAGCGCGCCCAAATCAGCGTACTGGTCAGCCAGGGCAACGAACTCGGCAACACCGATCGAATCGATGTAGCGCAGCGCACCGCCACGGAATGGAGGGAAACCGATACCGTAGACCAGACCCATGTCGGCTTCGGCGGCAGTTTCAACGATGCCGTCTTCCAGGCAACGCACGGTTTCCAGGCACAGCGGGATCATCATCCAGTTGATGATGTCTTCGTCAGTGACTTCGCGCTGCTCGTAAACGATCGGCTTGAGCACTTCCAGCACCGATGGATCGGCAACCTTCTTCTGCTTGCCTTTCTTGTCGGCTTCGTAGGCGTAGAAGCCCTTGCCGTTCTTCTGACCCAGGCGCTTGGCTTCGTACAGCACGTCGATGGCCGAACGACGGTCATCCTTCATGCGGTCCGGGAAACCTTCAGCCATCACGTCACGACCGTGGTGACCGGTGTCGATGCCGACCACGTCCATCAGGTATGCCGGGCCCATCGGCCAGCCGAATTTTTCCATGACCTTGTCGATGCGGACGAAGTCGACACCGGCGCTGACCAGCTTGGCGAAGCCGCCGAAGTACGGGAACAGTACGCGGTTGACCAGGAAGCCCGGGCAGTCATTGACCACGATCGGGTTCTTGCCCATTTTCTTGGCGTAGGCAACGGTGGTGGCAACGGCCAGTTCGCTGGACTTCTCGCCACGGATCACTTCCACCAGCGGCATCATGTGCACCGGGTTGAAGAAGTGCATGCCGACGAAGTTTTCCGGACGCTTGAGGGCCTTGGCCAGCAGGCTTATGGAAATGGTCGAGGTGTTGGACGCGAGGATGGTGTCCTCTTTGACCTGAGCTTCAACTTCGGCCAGTACAGCTTGCTTGACCTTCGGGTTCTCGACGACCGCTTCAACCACCAGATCGACGTGACCGAAGTCGCCGTAGGACAGGGTCGGGCGAATGCCGTTGAGCACTTCAGCCATTTTCGCAGCGGTCATGCGACCTTTATCAACGCGGCCAACCAGCAGTTTGGCGGCTTCGGCCAGACCCTGCTCGATACCGTGCTCGTTGATGTCCTTCATCAGGATCGGCGTGCCTTTGGAGGCCGACTGATAGGCGATACCGCCACCCATGATGCCGGCGCCGAGTACGGCAGCCTGCTTCACGTCTTTGGCGATTTCGTCGTAGGCCTTGGCCTTTTTCTTCAGTTCCTGATCGTTCAGGAACAGACCGATCAAGCTCTGCGCGGCAGAGGTCTTGGCCAGTTTGACGAAACCGGCGGCTTCGACTTCCAGCGCCTTGTCACGACCGAAGTTCGCGGCTTTCTGGATGGTCTTGATCGCTTCGACCGGCGCCGGGTAGTTCGGGCCAGCTTGACCGGCGACGAAACCTTTGGCGGTTTCGAAAGCCATCATTTGTTCGATGGCGTTCAACTTGAGTTTTTCAAGTTTCGGCTGACGCTTGGCCTTGAAGTCGAACTCGCCGGAAATGGCGCGCTTGATCAGTTCAAGGGCAGCTTCCTGCAGCTTCTCTGGAGCAACCACGGCGTCAACGGCGCTGACTTTCAGGGCGTCTTCAGGGCGGTTTTCCTTGCCGGCGGCAATCCACTCGATGGCATTGTCGACACCGATCAGACGCGGCAGACGCACAGTGCCGCCGAAGCCTGGGTAGATGCCCAGTTTGACTTCCGGCAGACCAATCTTGGCTTTGGTCGACATGACGCGATAGTCAGCCGCCAGGCACATTTCCAGACCGCCGCCCAGCGCGATGCCGTTGATGGCCGCTACGGTAGGAACGTTGAGGTCTTCGAAATCGCTGAAGATCTTGTTGGCTTCGAGATTGCCAGCAACCAGCTCGGCATCCGGCAGCTTGAAGTTGTCGACAAATTCGGTGATGTCGGCGCCGACGATGAACACGTCCTTGCCACTGCTGACGATCACGCCCTTGATCGAAGCATCTGCCTTGATGGTGTCTACGGCCTGACGCAGTTCGTTCAGGGTTAGACGGTTGAACTTGTTGACGGACTCACCCTTGAGGTCGAATTTCAATTCGACGATGCCACTTTCAAGAGCTTTAACCGTGATGGCTTTACCTTCGTAAATCATCAACTGATCTCCACGATATGGAAGCTGAACAGTACACGTCGGACGCAGGCGAATGGCTCGGCAGGACGCTTTTTCGTCGATGCTAACGCCAATCCACCCGGCACACCCGCCAACGCGATAGTCGGGATTCTGTAGGAGCAGTCTGTAAGACAAACGCTCAATTCATACGCCCGTTTGATTTGGGTACGTCACCTTCACGGAATTTCCGACAATTGTCAATCGCCCAAAATACGGGTTCAAATGCGACTTTGCGGTCATTTCCGTACCACGCAGACGTGCAACACACGCCTGCATGTGAAGCCATTCATAGAATCAATAGTTAGAAAAGTCGCCCTAATTCACACCGATCCCTGTTTAAAAGGCTACGCTGGCTGGACTACAGTGAGATGTGCTGATCAGAGATTGCCCGATTCAGCCTCGAAAAGAATTTCCGGCCTGCCTGGCCAACCCCGCCCGACGAATCATGTCGGGCTTTTTATTGCTCGTCTGCCGGACGCTTCACACCGTTGCAGTGCGAAAATTCTGCGCATCACGCCAGCGCTTTCAGAGTCGCGTCGATATCCTGCAAGACCGTGGCTTCGCCCTTCTCGCCCCAATACAAGGCGATCATCTGCTTGTCGGCCTCGACTTTGAAAACGTTGCCCGGCAACTTTTCGAAATGATTAAGCAGCGCCCGGTCTTCGCAGACTTCCTGCCACTGATTGACCCACACCCCCGGCGCTTTCTGCCAGTAAGCCCAGCATGCCGGTTGATTGCCACGGCGCGGCCGATGGTATTGCGCGCACGGATTGGGCGGCTCCTGCCCCAGCCAGTGCGGCCATTCCTGAGGCGCCAGTTGCATGGCCAGACCAATGCGGCGCGCCTCCATGCGCAGGGCCATGCGACCGCTTTGAACACGCGAAGGGCGCAACCAGGCCAGCGGACTTAATACCACCAGCAGGATTGACACCACTAACCAGACCGTCATATCTCTATTCCCAATTCTTGGTGAGCGCATTGTGTCACTTTGGAACCAATGCGCTTGAAACCAGCCATACTTAACAATATTGAAACCTCACGAGGAGCACCTCATGCCCTACTCCCATATCCTGGTCGCCGTAGATCTGACCGAAGAGTGCGACCCTGTGATTCACCGCGCCCGAGAGCTGTCGGCGAGCAACGGCGCCAAGCTGTCGCTGGTACATATCGTCGAACCAATGGCGATGGCGTTCGGCGGCGACGTGCCGATGGATCTGTCACAACTGCAACAACAGCAGTTCGATCAGGCCAAGGAGCGTCTCGAGCGTCTGAAAACCAAATACGCAGAGCTTGAGGGCGCCAATTGCCACCTGACCTATGGTCAGCCACGCCAGGAAATCCATCATTTCGCCAAGGAAAACCATTGCGACCTGATCGTCGTCGGCAGCCATGGCCGTCACGGCCTGGCGCTGTTGCTTGGCTCCACGGCCAATGACGTACTGCACGGCGCGCCTTGCGATGTACTGGCGGTGCACCTGGTCAAACGCTGAAACACCAGGCCCGCTCCTATTGAATCTCGATCCGCATGTGAAAAGCCCGGCCTCACGCAAATGAGGCCGGGCTTTTTTGTCACCGGATCAGTCAGGCATCCAGCTCGGCCCAACGCTCCACCAGTGCATCCAGCTCAGCCTGCAACTGCTCCAGCGAAGCAATTACCTTGGCCGTCTCGGTCGGCGGGCGCTGATAGAAACCGGCTTCAGCCATTTCAGCCTCGACCGCAGCGATCTGCTGTTCCTTGGCGTCGATGTCACCCGGCAACGCTTCCAGCTCGCGCTGCAGCTTGTAGCTCAATTTCTTCTTGGCTGCCGGCGCGACAGCGGCAGGCTCAGCAACCACAGCAGGCTCAGCGGTAACCACCGCCGAATTCAGGTCAGCCTTGCCCGATTTGCTCTCGGTCACGCCCAGCAGGCGCGGCGAGCCGCCCTGACGGATCCAGTCCTGATAGCCACCGACGTATTCACGCACCTTGCCTTCACCTTCGAAAACCAGGGTACTGGTGACCACGTTGTCGAGGAATGCCCGGTCGTGACTGACCATCAGCACAGTGCCGTTGAAGGTCAACAGCACTTCTTCGAGCAGCTCGAGGGTTTCCACATCGAGGTCGTTGGTCGGTTCGTCGAGGACCAGCAGGTTCGCCGGCTTGCTGAACAGCTTCGCCAACAGCAAACGCGCACGCTCGCCACCGGACAGTGCCTTCACCGGCGTGCGCGCACGCTGCGGGCTGAACAGGAAGTCGCCGAGATAGCTCAGCACGTGGCGGCTCTGACCGTCGATGTCGATAAAATCGCGACCTTCGGCGACGTTGTCGATCACGGTCTTTTCCAGATCCAGCTGATGGCGCAACTGGTCGAAGTAGGCCACGTCGATCCGGGTGCCCTCTTCCACTGTGCCGCTGGTCGGTTGCAGGCCGTTTAGCATCAGCTTGAGCAAGGTGGTCTTGCCGGTACCGTTGGCGCCGAGCAGACCGATACGGTCGCCGCGCTGCAGGACCATCGAGAAGTCCTTGATCAGGAACGGGCCGTCCGGGTGATGGAAGCTGACATTTTCCAACACCATCACTTGCTTGCCGGACTTGTCGGCGGTTTCCAGCTGAATGTTCGCCTTGCCGGTGCGCTCACGACGCTCGCTGCGCTCAACACGCAGGGCTTTCAGGGCGCGGACACGGCCTTCGTTACGGGTACGACGGGCCTTGATGCCTTGACGGATCCACACTTCTTCCTGGGCCAGACGCTTGTCGAACAGCGCGTTGGCGGTTTCTTCAGCAGCCAGCGCGGCTTCTTTATGCACCAGGAAGCTGGCGTAGTCGCCGTTCCAGTCGATCAGGCCGCCGCGGTCCAGCTCGAGGATGCGTGTGGCGAGGTTTTGCAGGAAAGAACGGTCGTGCGTGATGAACAGCACGGCGCCCTGGAAATCCTTCAGGGCTTCTTCGAGCCAGGCAATTGCACCGATGTCCAGGTGGTTGGTGGGTTCGTCGAGCAACAGCAGATCCGGCTCGGACACCAGCGCCTGCGCCAGCAGCACGCGACGACGCCAGCCGCCGGACAATTCGGCGAGGGTCTTGTCGGCCGGCAGTTGCAGGCGGCTCAGGGTGCTGTCGACCAAGGTCTGCAAGCGCCAGCCGTCACGAGCTTCGAGGTCGTGCTGGACGTGCATCAGCTTGTCCAGATCGGCATCGGTGACGATGTTCTGGCTCAGGTGATGGTATTCGGCGAGCAAGGCACCAACGCCATCGAGGCCTTCGGCAACCACGTCGAACACGGTCCGCTCGTCGGCCACCGGCAATTCTTGTGGTAATTCACCGATTTTCAGACCGGGGGCACGCCACACCGAGCCGTCATCGGGCTTCTGGTCGCCCTTGACCAGTTTCATCATGCTGGACTTGCCAGTGCCGTTGCGGCCGATGATGCACACCCGCTCACCACGGGCGATCTGCCAGGACACCTTGTCCAACAACGGCATCGCGCCGAATGCAAGGGACACATCGCTGAATTTGAGCAGGGTCATGAGCTTCTCCAAAAACCGGGCGCGCATTCTACCTGACTTAGGACTTCAACAGGCCGGCAATTTGTCTGTCGAAGCACTCTGCACAACATTTGTTGCGAACTTGTGCTGCATGGGTCGCAAAGCTTTCGCCCGTTGCTGGCAAAAGGCTAAGCTACAAACAATTCAGTGCTGGCCGCGGCCGGTGCTTGTCATGATTTCTCTGCCCGGATGTCTCATGCGCAGTCGCCTTTTCAGTGTCTTGTCCTGTTTGCTACTTACCGCCGCTGCCGCTCAATCCGCCCAGGCGGTGGACCTGTCCACCCAACGCCAGTATTACGATGAAGCCAAGCGCGCCCTGGCCAAGGGCGATACCGGCCCATACTTCCGTTACAGCCAGGCCCTGGCCGATTATCCGCTGGAACCGTATCTGGCTTACGACGAGTTGACCGCGCGTCTGAAGACCGCGAGCAACGCCGAGATCGAAAAATTCCTCGCCGAGCACGGCGACCTGCCGCAGGCCAACTGGATGAAACTGCGCTGGTTGCGCTGGCTGGCCGACCGCGGCGACTGGGCGACCTTCACCAGGTATTACGACCCTAAACTGAACTTTACCGAACTGGACTGCCTCAACGCGCAGTACCAGATCAGCAGTGGCCACAAGGCCGAAGGTTACGCCAACGCCGACAAACTGTGGCTGACCGGCAAATCGCAACCGGCGGCCTGTGACGGGCTGTTCGGGATCTGGGCCGCCGATGGCCAACTGACCGAACAGAAACGCTGGGAGCGCACCAAACTGGCTGCCCAGGCGCGTAACTATCCGTTGGCCAACAGTCTGGTCAACGGCCTGACCACCCTCGCCCCGCGCGGTCGCTTGTTGGTGGATGTCGCGCAGAAGCCCGAACTGCTCAACCAGCCGTCGCGCTTCACCCCGGCCGACGAGCCGATGTCCGACGTGGTCAGCCTCGGCCTGCGTCGCCTCGCCCGTCAGGATCCGGACAAGGCCATGGCCCTGCTCGATGGTTACGCCAGCAGCATGCACTTCTCCCGTGACGAGAAAGTCGCGATCGCCCGGGAAATCGGCCTGACGCTGGCCCGGCGTTTCGACAGCCGGGCGCTGGACGTGATGACCAAGTACGACCCGGAACTGCGCGACAACACCGTTTCCGAATGGCGCCTGCGCCTGCTGCTGCGTCTGGCCCGCTGGGACGACGCCTATCAGTTGACCCGCCGTCTGCCGCAGGATCTGGCCACCACCAACCGCTGGCGCTATTGGCAGGCCCGCAGTCTGGAACTGGCGCAGCCACGGAACCCGGAAGCGCAGACGCTGTACAAGCATCTGGCCAAGGAACGCGACTTCTACGGCTTCCTCGCCGCCGACCGCTCGCAACTGCCGTACTCGGTGATGAACAAGCCGCTGGTACTGAGCCAGGCGACCATCAACAAAGTGCGTAACACCCCCGGCGTGCGACGCGCCCTGGAATTCCATGCCCGCGGGCAGATCGTCGACGGTCGCCGTGAGTGGTACCACGTCAGCCGCCATTTCAACCGCGACGAAATGGTCGCCCAGGCCAAACTGGCCTACGACCTGAAATGGTACTTCCCGGCAATCCGCACCATCAGTCAGGCGCAATACTGGGATGATCTCGATATCCGTTTCCCGATGGCGCACCGTGACACCCTCGTGCGCGAAGCCAAGGTGCGCGGCCTGCATTCCAGTTGGGTGTTCGCCATCACCCGTCAGGAAAGCGCGTTCATGGACGACGCCCGCTCCGGCGTCGGCGCCAGCGGCCTGATGCAACTGATGCCCGGCACCGCCAAGGAAACCGCGCGCAAGTTCAGCATCCCGCTGGCCTCGCCGCAGCAAGTGCTCGACCCGGACAAGAACATCCAGCTCGGCGCCGCTTACCTGAGCCAGGTGCACAGCCAGTTCAACGGCAACCGCGTCCTCGCCTCCGCCGCCTACAACGCAGGCCCGGGCCGCGTTCGCCAATGGCTGCGCGGCGCCGACCACCTGAGCTTCGACGTCTGGGTGGAAAGCATCCCGTTCGACGAAACCCGCCAGTATGTGCAGAACGTGCTGTCTTATTCGGTGATCTACGGCCAGAAGCTCAACTCGCCGCAGCCGCTGGTGGATTGGCATGAGCGGTATTTCGATGACCAATGATCTGTAGACGCTGCCGCAGGCGGCGATCTTTTGCTGCAAAAAAATGCCCGCACTTGGATGCGGGCATTTTTTTGCAGCAAGATCAAAAGATCGCCGCCTGCGACAAGGTCTACACGGCGATCGCGTGGCCGTCGTTGAACTGCAACGCGGCCAACCGCGCGTACAGCGGATTACTGACGATCAGCTCCTGATGGGTGCCGATTGCCACCAGTTTTCCCTGGTCCATCACCGCGATCCGGTCAGCGTTTTTCACGGTAGCCAGACGATGCGCGATCACCAGCGTGGTGCGGTTGTGCATCAGGCTTGGCAGCGCTTCCTGAATCAGGTGTTCGCTTTGCGCATCGAGGGCGCTGGTGGCTTCGTCCAGCAGCAGGATCGGCGCATCGACCAGCAACGCCCGAGCGATCGCCAGACGCTGACGCTGGCCGCCAGAGAGGCCGAGGCCAGCGTCGCCCAGATGCGTCTGATAACCTTGCGACATCTTTTCGATGAAATCATGGGCGTGGGCGATTTTCGCCGCTTCCTTGACCTGTTCCAGCGTCGCGCCCGGGCAACCGTAACGGATGTTGTCTTCGACGCTGCCGAAAAACAGCGCAGGCGATTGCGAGACCAGGGCGAAATTGCGGCGCAGGTCCAATGGGTCAAGGCTGGTCAGCGGCACGCCGTCGATCAGGATCCGCCCTTCAATCGGGTCGTAGAAGCGCAACAGCAAATCGTAAACCGTGGACTTGCCGGCGCCGGACGGCCCGACTAGCGCCAGGGTCTCGCCAGCGCGAATGGTCAGATTCAAGCCGTTGACGGCGTAGCTTTCCGGACGCGACGGGTAGGAAAAACGCACATCCTGCAATTGCAGTTCGCCCTTGACTCGTTCCGGCAAGGTCACCAGTCCCGTGGTCGGGGGCTGGATGATGTTCTGCGAACTCAACAGTTCGGCGATGCGCTCGGCAGCACCCGCGGCACGTTGCAGTTCACCGATGACTTCGCTCAAGGTGCCGATCGCACTGCCGACGATCAGGCTGTAGAAGACGAACGCCGCCAGTTCGCCACCGGTGATACGCCCGGCAATCACGTCCATGCCGCCCACCCACAACATCACCGCCACCGCGCCCAGCACCAGCACGATCACCACGGTGATCATCCATGAACGCTGAAAGATGCGTTTACGCGCGGTGTCGAACGCGTCCTCGACGGTTGTCGCGAAACGCTGCTCATCCTGCACCTGATGGTTGTAGGCCTGCACGGTCTTGATTTGGCCGAGGGTTTCGGAAACGTAGCTGCCGATATCGGCGACGCGGTCCTGGCTCAGCCGCGAGAGATTGCGTACACGCCGGCCGAAAATCAGGATCGGTGCGACCACGAACGGCAAGGCAATCACCACGATGCTGGTGAGCTTTGCATTGGTCACGAACAGCAACACGACGCCGCCGATAACCATCAGCAGGTTACGCAGGAACATCGACAGCGAGGAGCCGATCACCGATAGCAGCAGTGTGGTGTCGGCAGTCAGGCGTGACTGGATCTCCGAACTGCGGTTGTTCTCATAAAAGCCGGGGTGCAGATAGACCAGGTGGTTGAACACTTCACGCCGGATATCCGCCACACAGCGCTCGCCAATCCACGACACCCAGTAAAACCGCGCGAACGTGCCGACTGCCAGGCCCAGTACCATCAACATGAAAATGCCGATGCTCTGGTTCAACTGGTGCGGCGACTGGGTCATGAAGCCCCGATCGACCAGCAATTTGATCCCCTGCCCCATCGACAACGTGACAGCGGCGGTGACGACCAACGCCAGCAGCGCACCGATGACCTGCCAACGGTAGGGGGCCAGAAATCGGCTGGTCAGGCGCAAGGCGCGACGGTGCCGGGAAGAAAGCTTCGGGGTCATTCAGGTACACATCCGTGTTGATGAAAGGGGCTAGCCTAAACCTTCTATGGGGTGGAACTCTGTAAATCACAATGAGTCAGGTTAAATATGCCCCCAAAGACTAGGCCATAGTTGCTATCGGTCTAAAGTGCCGGTTGAGACGAGCGGTCATTTCTGTTTGAGTGGAGATGCCGCTTTTGACAGTCCCCAGGGAGTTGTCACAGCCTGGTCACGTGGCGGTTTTAATCTACGCGCACAACCTGATGAGGAGACAGGCCATGTCCTTGCAACACAGCAGCGATGACAAGATTCAAGTGATCCGCACCAAGCCCGGCCAACCTCTTGGTTGCTCCATCATTGACAAGGAGGGGCGTGAAGTACCGATCACTGAAGACATGATCCAGGACGCCTGCCGCGAACTGGAGAAGCGATTGGTCAAGCCTGCCGAACAAAAGTGATATAGCCAGCGTCTTCCGACCCGGCCCCTTTCTGGCCGGGTTTTTTCTGCCCGCAAATTGCCAAGTGTGGTGCGACCATCGCGGGCAGGGCCGCGCCCACAAGTCCAGTGGCTAGTTCAAGTCTTGAGTAACACAGAGAACCTGGGGGAGCTGGCTTGCCAGCGATAGAGCCGATTTGATCGCTAGACAGCCACCGCCCCAAGCGCTGCCACAATCTGCTGCAACACTGGCGAATCCCCCTCGATCCGCACCTTCAGCCCCTCAATCTCGCGTCGCACCGGATACTGCTTGCGCAACACATCAAAGGCCGCACGCTGCTCAGCGACATTGCCTACAAGGCTGCGGCGGAAATCCGCATCATCCCGGCGCGGGTCGTACACGCCACGGCACAACATCGCCAGCGCCCAGGCCGGATCGCTGTCGGCGTGCAGGGTGACTTGCGACAGCCACGGCGCCGGCAGCAAGTCACTGAGCTGGATGCTCGCCGGTTGGCCAATGAAATTGCAGTAGGCCTGATAGATCTGCGCCGTCCCGCGCTGTTTGCCATCAAGGCTGTAACCGGCAATGTGCGGCGTGGCCAGTACGCAGAGTTCGGCCAGCGCGACATCGACCTCGGGTTCGGCCTCCCAGACATCGAGCGCCGCTTGCAGGTCTTCACGCTCCAGCAGCACTTTACGCAACGCAGCGTTATCGACCACCGGACCGCGCGCAGCATTGATCAGCCAGGCTCCGGGTTTAAGCTGATGCAATCGCGCCTGATCGAGCAGGTGCCAGGTCGCGCCGTCACCGCTGCGGGTCAACGGGGTATGCAGACTGATCACGTCGCACTGCTCAAGGATCTGCTCCAGACTGACGTAATCGCCACCCTCGGCCGCCTGCCGTGGTGGATCGCAGACTTTCACGTTCCAGCCCAGGCCTTTGAGCACTTTGATCAGCCGACCACCGACCTCGCCGGCACCGACCACGCCATAGGTGCGTTGCGTCAGATCGACGCCTTCGATTTCGGCGAGCGTCATCAGAGTGCCGAGCACGTAATCGACCACCCCCCGAGCGTTGCAACCCGGCGCACTGGACCAGGTAATCCCCGCTTCGGCGAAATAATCGAGGTCCAGGTGATCGGTGCCGATGGTGCACGTGCCCACAAAACGCACCCGGCTACCTTCCAGCAACGCCCGGTTGACCTGGGTGACCGAGCGCACCAGCAGCACGTCGGCCTGCTCGACCGTCGCACGGTCGATGGAACGGCCTGGCACCCGGCGGATCTCGCCGAAACCGGCAAAAAAGGCATCGAGCAGCGGGATATTTTCGTCGGCAACAATCAGCATGGCGGGCTCCTTTGGCGGATCGGCAGTTTAGGTGCAGATCCACCGTTGGGCCAGTGCAGACTGCATCGTGGCGAGGGCGCTTGCTCCCGCCAGACTGCGCAGCGGGCGGAAAGTCTGCCCTCGGGTTTTCCCTGAGCTACCGCGCTGGATAGTCTCGGGGGGCGCTTCGTCCCCAGCGGGAGCAGGCGCCCTCGCCATAGTTGACGGGTCTGTTGATTACAAATCCGCAACAGAGGATTTTTCCTGACCAAGGTGTCAGCGGCGTAGAATGCGGCGCCTTGCGCATCAACACCTTTGGACGCTTCGCCTGTGAATTCCGTAACTGACCAACCTGTCGCTGTCTCCCTCACCCGCCCCGCGCGTATCCGCCTGGAGTTCAAGACC
This sequence comes from Pseudomonas sp. LF-5, assembly GCF_037626295.1. Classification (NCBI taxonomy): domain Bacteria; kingdom Pseudomonadati; phylum Pseudomonadota; class Gammaproteobacteria; order Pseudomonadales; family Pseudomonadaceae; genus Pseudomonas; species Pseudomonas sp. LF-5. The sequence continues at coordinate 11,151 of NZ_JARKMT010000005.1, read as the reverse complement.
CTGCTCGCCCTGGCGCTGCCGATCATCATCGCGCAGCTGGCGACCACGGCCATGGGCTTCGTCGATGCAGTCATGGCCGGCCGCGTCGGACCACGGGATCTGGCGGCAGTGGCACTGGGCAACTCGATCTGGGTCCCGGTGTTTCTGCTGATGACTGGCACCCTGCTGGCCACCACCCCCAAGGTTGCCCAACGGTTCGGCGCCGGCACCCACAGCGAAATCGGCCCGATCGTCCGTCAGGCATTGTGGCTGGCGCTGGTGGTCGGCCTGATCGCGACGTCGATGCTGGTCGCCGCCGAGCCGGTGTTGCACCTGATGAAAGTCGATCCGGAATTGATCGGCCCGTGCATGCAGTACCTGCACGGTATCGCCAGCGGTCTGCCAGCGGTTGCGATCTATCACGTGCTGCGCTGCACCAGTGACGGTATCGGCCGCACCCGTCCGGCGATGGTGCTGGGCCTGTGCGGTCTGGCACTGAACATTCCGCTGAACTACATCTTCATCTATGGCCACTTCGGCGTGCCGGCCATGGGCGGCGTCGGCTGCGGTTGGGCCACGGCAATCGTGATGTGGGTCATGGCGCTGGGTCTGGCCGGTTACGAGCGCTGGGCCCCGGCCTATCGTTCGAGCGAGATCTTCAGCCGCTTCGACTGGCCACAATGGGCAGTGATCAAGCGTCTGCTGGCGGTCGGTCTGCCGATCGGCATCGCGGTGTTTGCCGAGTCGAGCATCTTCGCCGTGATCGCGCTGTTGATCGGCAGCCTCGGCGCCACTGTGGTGGCCGGGCATCAGATTGCGCTGAACGTCAGCTCGCTGGTGTTCATGATTCCGTATTCCCTCGGCATGGCGGTGACCGTCCGCGTCGGCCAGGCACTCGGTCGTGAAGAGCCCCGGGAAGCACGTTTCGCCGCCGGCGTCGGCATGGGCACCGCGCTGGCGTACGCCTGTCTGTCGGCGAGCATGATGCTGTTGTTGCGCGAGCCGATTGCGGCGATCTACACCGCGGATCCGACCGTGATTCATATCGCGGCGATGCTGATCGTGTACTCGGCGCTGTTCCAGTTTTCCGACGCGATTCAGGTCACTGCCGCCGGCGCCCTGCGCGGTTATCAGGACACGCGGGTGACGATGATCCTGACCTTGTTCGCCTACTGGGGTATCGGTTTGCCGGTGGGTTACGCCCTCGGCCTGACCGACTGGCTCGGCGCGCCACGGGGCCCGAGTGGTTTGTGGCAGGGTTTGATCGTCGGTTTGAGCTGTGCGGCACTGATGTTGTCGATCCGTCTGACCCGCAGTGCGCGCAAGCGTATCCGGATCAGTCGTTCGCTGGGCTGAGCCTTCTCTTAACACCGGAACAAAAACTGTGGGGGCCAGCCTGCTGGCTCCCACAGTTGTTTGTGCGCTGCCTTGGTTTCAGGCGTGTTTCTTGCGGATCCAGTACAGATAGGTACCGGACTCTTCGTACTGCTCGACCAGCTCGTGGTCGAGAAACACGCAGAACTTGGGAATGTCGCGCTTGGTCGAGGGATCGGTGGCGATCACCTTGAGCAGGCCGCCGGGCACCAGATCGCGAATGTGCTGGTGCAGCATCATCACCGGCTCCGGGCAATTGAGGCCGGTGGCGTCGAGGGTGCCGTCGACCGGGGTATCGATCATTTCACTCATGATTCACTCCTGAAACTGGCCGGCATTGTCGCGCATTGCCGAGCGTGTGGCGAGGGAGCTTGCTCCCGTTCGGCGGCGTAGCCGTCTTAAAACCTTTTTGCCCGGTGCGCCGGAACTAACATGGATGCCGAACTCAGGGCCGCTTCGCAGCCCAGCGGGAGCAAGTCCCTCGCCATAACGGCCAGTTACATATTTCAGCGGGATTTGGCTTTCTTGATGTCGTGACGGCGCAGGTGGCACGTCACTTCTTCGCGGTCGTGATACAGCTGCTTGCAGCCGATATCGACCTTGATCCCACGGGCCTTGAAACCATCGGCGATGCGCTCGAGCAAACGTTTCACTTCGGCATAACGCTGCTTCATCGGCAGCTTCAGGTTGACCACCGCCTCGCGGCAATGGCCCTCGCCAATCCATTCTTCGAGCATCGCCGCGTTACGTGCCGGCTTCTCGACAATGTCGCAGACCATCCAGTCCACCGGTTGCTTGGGCTTGAAGGTGAAACCATCGGCCATCAGGTGCTGAACCAGGCCAGTGTCCATCAGGCTTTCGGCCATCGGACCGTTATCAATGGCGGTCACCAGCATGCCGCGGTTGACCAGTTGCCAGGTCCAGCCGCCCGGCGCGGCGCCGAGATCCACACCGGTCATGTCACTGTGCAAGCGATCTTCCCACTGATCCCGCGGAATGAAGTGGTGCCAGGCCTCTTCCAGTTTCAACGTCGAACGGCTGGGCGCTTCTCGGGGAAACTTCAGGCGCGGAATCCCCATTGGCCACATCGCCGAGTTACCCGCATCAGCCATGCCGAGGAACACTTCGCGGCCACTCTTGAAGGTCAGCAACAGACGCGGCTTGCTGGCGTCCTCCACCAGTTTGCCGGCAGCAGTCAATGCCTTGCGCAGCGGACCTTCGAATTTCTTGCAGAAGTTCGACAGCTCCTTGCCATCGTTGGTGTCGACGACTTCCAGCCACAGGCTGCCGAATACCGGAAAATCGGCCATGTGCGCGAGGATCACGCTGATGCGGTCGTTTTCCGGCAGATCAATGAAAAGTCCGCGCGCCCACTGGCGTGGGAAAATCAACTCGGCAAAACGCTGACCGCGCATCAGGCGCTCGGCGCCGTCTTCTTCGGTGCAGACGAACTCGGCGTACGCAGTGGCCGCTTTGGCCTTGGCGTAACCGGCCACGTTGAGCTGGGCGGCGAGGTCGGAAATTTCCGAACAGACTTCGCCTTCGAAGCCTGGCCGGCAATGCATGAATAGGGTGTTCATTCTTACTCCTGGGCAGAGGGCGGACATTCGGCCCCTGCGCGCTGCTCAAGCCTTGCGATGAAGCAAAGCCTGTCACGAAAACCGGCGCATGATAGCCGAGTTCGGAACCTTGGACTTATTGATAGAGTCCAGTTATTAGCCAGCTACTGAAAACAGGGCTACGTTGATAGCTCTGCCCGTCCCCTCCGTCCGTAGCCGTGCGGACTCAAAGGAGTGATCGTAATGCCGTCCCTCGATAGTCTGAAGACCCTCAAAACCCTGCAGATCGACCAAAAGACCTACCACTATTTCAGTCTGCCGGATGCCGCGAAAAGCCTGGGCAATATCGACCAGTTGCCGATGTCGCTGAAAGTCCTGCTGGAAAACCTGCTGCGCTGGGAAGATGAAAAAACCGTCACCGGCGCCGACCTCAAGGCGATTGCCGCCTGGCTCAAGGAGCGCCGCTCCGACCGCGAGATCCAGTACCGCCCGGCCCGCGTATTGATGCAAGACTTTACCGGCGTACCCGCCGTAGTCGACCTCGCCGCGATGCGTGCGGCGATGGCCAAGGCCGGCGGCGATCCGCAGCGGATCAACCCGCTGTCGCCGGTGGACCTGGTGATCGACCACTCGGTGATGGTCGACAAATTCGGCAGCGCCAGCGCGTTTGAACAGAACGTCGACATCGAAATGCAGCGTAACGGCGAACGTTATGCGTTCCTGCGCTGGGGTCAAAGCGCCTTCGACAACTTCAGCGTGGTGCCGCCGGGTACCGGGATCTGTCATCAGGTCAACCTCGAATACCTCGGGCGCACGGTGTGGACCAAGGATGAGGACGGGCGCACCTACGCATTCCCCGACACCCTGGTCGGCACCGACTCCCACACCACCATGATCAATGGCCTCGGCGTGCTCGGCTGGGGCGTCGGCGGCATCGAGGCGGAAGCGGCGATGCTCGGGCAGCCGGTGTCGATGCTGATTCCGGAAGTCATCGGCTTCAAACTCACCGGCAAGCTCAAGGAAGGCATCACCGCCACCGACCTGGTGCTGACCGTCACGCAGATGCTGCGCAAAAAAGGCGTGGTCGGCAAATTCGTCGAGTTCTACGGTGACGGCCTCGCCGACCTGCCGCTGGCCGACCGCGCGACCATCGCTAACATGGCCCCGGAATACGGCGCCACCTGTGGCTTCTTCCCGGTCGATGATGTGACCCTGGAATACCTGCGCCTGTCGGGTCGTCCGCCTGAAGTGGTGAAACTGGTCGAGGCCTACACCAAGGCCCAGGGCCTGTGGCGCCTGCCCGGTCAGGAACCGGTGTTCACCGACAGCCTGGCGCTGGAAATGGGCAGCGTCGAAGCCAGCCTGGCCGGGCCGAAACGCCCGCAGGACCGGGTCTCGTTGCCGAATGTCGCACAAGCCTTCAGTGATTTCATGGACCTGCAATTCAAACCCACCAGCAAGGAAGAGGGTCGCCTGGAAAGCGAAGGTGGTGGTGGCGTGGCCGTGGGCAACGCCGATCTGGTCGGCGAAACCGAGTACGAATACGAAGGCCACACCTATCGCCTGAAGAACGGCGCGGTGGTGATCGCCGCGATCACCTCCTGCACCAACACCTCCAACCCGAGCGTGATGATGGCGGCCGGTCTGCTGGCGAAAAAAGCCGTAGAGAAGGGCCTGACGCGCAAGCCGTGGGTGAAGAGTTCGCTGGCGCCCGGCTCGAAAGTGGTCACCGACTACTACAAGGCCGCCGGGCTGACGCAATACCTCGATCAACTCGGGTTCTCGCTGGTCGGCTACGGCTGCACCACGTGCATCGGCAACTCCGGACCGCTGCCGGAGCCGATCGAGAAAGCTATCCAGAAAGCCGATCTCACCGTGGCGTCGGTGCTGTCCGGCAACCGCAACTTCGAAGGCCGGGTGCATCCGCTGGTCAAGACCAACTGGCTGGCGTCGCCGCCGCTGGTGGTCGCTTACGCCCTGGCCGGCAGCGTGCGCACCGACATCAGCAGCGAGCCACTGGGCAACGATCAGCAAGGCAATCCGGTGTACCTGCGTGACATCTGGCCGAGCAGCCAGGAAATCGCCGCTGCGGTAAATCAGGTCAACACCGCAATGTTCCACAAGGAATACGCCGAAGTGTTTGCCGGTGATGAACAGTGGCAAGCAATCGAAGTGCCGCAAGCGGCGACCTATGTCTGGCAGGACGATTCGACGTACATCCAGCATCCGCCATTTTTCGACGATATTGGCGGGCCGTTGCCGGAGATCAGCGATGTCAAAGCGGCGAAGGTGCTGGCATTGCTCGGCGATTCAGTGACCACCGACCACATCTCCCCTGCCGGCAACATCAAGGCTGACAGTCCGGCGGGGCGCTATCTGCGCGAAAAAGGTGTGGAACCACGGGACTTCAACTCCTACGGTTCACGCCGTGGCAACCATGAAGTGATGATGCGCGGCACCTTCGCCAACATCCGCATCCGCAACGAAATGCTCGGCGGCGAAGAAGGTGGCAACACCCTCTACATCCCGAGTGGCGAGAAGATGGCGATCTATGACGCCGCCATGCGTTATCAAGCCGACGGCACTCCACTGGTAGTGATTGCCGGTCAGGAATACGGCACCGGCTCCAGCCGCGACTGGGCGGCCAAAGGCACTAATCTGCTGGGCGTCAAAGCGGTAATCGCCGAAAGCTTCGAGCGCATCCATCGTTCCAACCTGGTGGGCATGGGCGTGTTACCGCTGCAGTTCAAGCTCGATCAGAACCGCAAGAGCCTCAATCTCACTGGCAAGGAAACCTTCGAGATTCAGGGCCTGACCGGCGTCGAGCTGACACCGCGGATGAATTTGCCGCTGGTGATCACCCGTGAAGACGGGCGTCAGGAGAAGATCGAGGTGTTGTGCCGGATCGATACCTTGAACGAGGTTGAATACTTTAAATCGGGCGGGATCCTGCATTACGTCCTGCGCCAACTGATCGCCTCATAACGCGCGCGCCCTGTAGAAACGGCCGAAGGCTGCGATCTTTAGATTTGGTTTTAAGATCAAGATCAAAAGATTGCAGCCTTCGGCAACTCTTACAGGGGGTTTACTTTTCCATGGACGAAAAAAAACCCGCCGAAGCGGGTTTTTCCCAAGACCATTATCGACTCCCTGTCGGCAGCGATCCTTGCAAATGGTCGATCATCCATGATCCTGAAACACTCCCTGTGTCTCAGTTGATGGGTGTAGATTACGCTCTGGATCCAATCGGCAATAGTCGTAAAAGCTACCAGTGCGTGTAAGACATTCGCTATAGACCCCCTTCCGAAAACCCTTAGCCCTGTCAGCCGTCGAGCATGGCAGCGGTTATCTGCGCGACTTTCAGCGGCCGCGACGTTTGCGCCTGCTGGTCATTTTCGAAAAACCGCCAGTACCCAGCGTTTCAACCAGGGCTGGAAAACCTCAGCCGCCGTCACGCTCACGTGCCCGGGCGCTCTCGGCAAGAAACTGTTCGAGCCGGCTCAACTGCTCCTCCCAGCCACGGCTGTCCATGTAATAGGCCTCTTTCTGGCGGACATCGGGAATGTGCGCGAAGCCGGACTCTGACACCTTGAGCAACGTGCCGTTCTCGAAGTCTTCCAGTTCGAACCTGACCAGTGTGGTCGGCTCCTGGGAATAGTCGATCTTCGGATTCACGGCATACGGATGCCAGCGGAACGAGAACAACTGCTGCGGTTCGACCCGCTCGATCAGCACATTCCACAACACATGTTCATAACCCGGATACGTGGCTTGCCCTTGCGTCCATTCGCCGGCAATGAACCGCCTGCCCTCCAGCGCCACCCCAAACCACTGGCCAAACGCCTCGGCATCGACCAAGGCACGCCAGACATGGGACCGTGGCGCCTTGAGAGTGATTTTGCGTTCGAAACTATTGGGTACTGGTTTCATACGTCACCTCCTGTTCTGAACACTAGGCTCGTATGACCACATGTCCAACCTGAAGTTGTATCAAACGGTCAACGGCCCGGGCTCGACCTTTGACCGTTGCGTCTAAACTCAGCGGTTATTCCGGCAGACATTGGAGCAGACCATGCAGTCTCCGCACTATGCCGCCCTCTGGGCATCACTGCTGACGCTGTCAGCCTGCGTCAGTTCCGTAGACCACTGGAGCAAGCCTGGCGCGTCCCAGGCGACAGTGGAGCACGACAAAGCCGAGTGCCAGTATCAGGCCAAGTCGGCGACTGCCAGTTACAACAGCACGCCGTCGGACAAGAGCATGGAAGCGGCGGTCGGCGCCGGAGTGGGTGACGGAATTGTGGTGGCGGAGAAACAGATCGACCTGACCAATGACTGCATGCGCCTGCGCGGTTACAGCGGGAGTTGAGTCTGATCGCTACAATGCCGGTTATTCCCGTCATCTACAGTGAGCCCCCCCTATGTCCCCACGTTTTTTCCTGGCCCTGTCGCCCCTGGTGTTCACCCCCCTCGCCCACGCCGCCGTCGACTGCGCCAATGCCAGCGATCAGGCGACGATGAATCAGTGTGCCGGACAGGACTTCAAGGCAGCGGACAAAGAATTGAATGCGCTGTATCAGCAGATCACCGGGCGCTTGAAGGACAACCCGGAGGGCAAGAAGTTGTTGGTCAGCGCGCAGCGGGCGTGGATCGGATTTCGCGATGCCGAGTGCAAGTTTTCATCGTCGGGTGTAACGGGCGGAAGTGTTTATCCCTGGGTTTACAGCAATTGCCTGACGGCGGTGACCAAGGTCCGGGTCGAGGCGCTGAAGCAGTATTTGAAGTGTGAGGAAGGGGATATGAGTTGCCCGGTACCAGGGGCCTGAGGTTGTAATGGATTCGCTGGTGGCGGTTTTCAATCCAGTATTGAGTGAAGACCACCACGTTGCAGCGATGACAACGACAAGCTTAGATTCCTGACACATCCTGAAACGCCTACTGCCAGCGCATGACTTAAGCACAGCCTCAGATCGCCGATAAATGACTTACAACCAACGATCAGGGAATGACGACATGGCGATCTCTTTAAACTCTGCATTTATTCAGCCTTCAGCCGCTGAACTGACCAAATCCGCACAACCGCTGAACATAAAGTCGCTCAGCGAAGACCTCCAGAAGACGGCGGTCAACCTCAATCCGGCGGCGGTTTATCATCCCAGTGATGACGCCCAGACTGTCAGCCCGACCCTCGAAGCGATCGACGTCTGGCTTGGCCGCCCCCAGGCTGCAGACTTCCCGAAAATCGCCGAACAGCATAGAAATGCCCACGAATCGCTGAAGCTGGCGTTCGAGGACTTCAAGTCGGCGTTGAGTGACACTTTTCCGGATCTGGCCAACAAGAAATTCGGCTTTACCGTTGAAACCGATGGCAGCCTCAAGGCGTTGAATTCCAATAGCGAGCTGAGCGCCTCAGACATGGAGCAATTGAACGCCCTGCTCAATGCCTCTGGCGCACTCAAAACCGCGGCGAACAGCTACCGCGACACCTCCATCGAACTGGTCGCGGCCGATGCCGGGTGGGGAGGCAGCCACTTGGGCAAGTACAACCTGACCAAAGAAAACTTCGCCAACACCATTGATCTGGCGGCCCTGTTTATACCCAAGGGCAAAGCGCCGAGCGCTGAAGCCATCGACGGCCTGTTCTCTCATCAGTTGTGGCGTAAAGGCGAACTGGGGACACCGGCGTCGGATGCCGCCATCGTCGCCGCACGCGAGGCCGCTATCAATGCCAAAAGAATCGACGAAAAAGTCTGATTGCCCCGCGCAGCCGTTGTCGGTCAAACGTGCGGATCACCCGGCGCCTTGGTTGGCGCCGCGTACTGCGGCTTGAGATGGCCGTTCTGATCAAGTAGCCAGGCGTCCATGATCTGCCGCACGACAGGGCCGGCAACCCGACCACCGGCCTCACCGTTTTCGATCATGACAGAGATCGCGATCTTCGGATGCTCGGCCGGGGCGAAGCCGACGAACAAGGCGTTGTCGCGATGGCGTTCGAGGGTCTTCTCGCGGTTGTAGCGCTCGCCCTGTTTGATCGCCACCACCTGCGCAGTACCACTCTTGCCGGCAATGCGGTATTGCGCCCCTGCAGCGGCCGCACGGGCGATACCGCGGGCGTCGTGCATCACCATTTGCATACCGTGGTTGACCTGTTCCCAGTCGCGTGGATCCTTGAGCAGGATGTTCGGCATGGGATGCTCGTCGACCGGTGCGACACCATCGACGGTCTTGGCCAGGTGCGGCCGGTTCCATACGCCCTTGTTGGCGATCAGCGCAGTGGCCTGGGCCAGTTGCAGCGGCGTGACCTGCATATAGCCCTGGCCGATGCCAAGGATCACGGTTTCACCGGGGAACCAGGCCTGGCGTCGAGTGGCGCGCTTCCAGGCTTGGGATGGCATCAGGCCTGGCGACTCTTCGAACATGTCCAGCGAGACTTTCTCACCGAGGCCGAACATGGCCATGTAATCGTGCAGGCGATCAATGCCGAGCTTGTGCGCCAGATCGTAGAAGTAGGTGTCGTTGGAGCGCATGATCGCGGCGTCCATGTCTACCCAGCCATCGCCGCTGTGGTTCCAGTTACGGTACTTGTGATCGAAATCCGGGAGCTGATAGTAACCCGGGTCGAAGACGCGGGTCTGTGGGGTCACCACACCCGCATCGAGACCGGCGATTGCCACCTCTGGCTTGATTGTTGAGCCCGGCGCGTACAAGCCGCGCAAGACGCGGTTGAACAGCGGCCGGTCGATGGAATCACGCAGCGCCGAGTACTCCTTGGAACTGATGCCCGTGACAAACAGATTAGGGTCGAAACTCGGGTTGCTGACCATGGCGAGCACTTCGCCCGTGGACGGGTCGAGCGCGACGACGGAGCCACGACGATTGCCCAGAGCAGCTTCGGCGGCTTCCTGCAGTTTGACGTCGAGGCTCAGAACGATGTTTTTGCCGGGCACAGGATCAGTGTGTTTGAGCACCCGCAGCACACGCCCCTGGGCGTTGGTTTCCACTTCCTCGTAGCCAACGTGACCGTGCAGCTGAGCTTCATAGAAGCGTTCAATACCGGTTTTACCGATGGACTGGGTGCCGCGGTATTCAACCGAATCGAGGGCCTTGGATTCTTTTTCGTTGATCCGGCCGACGTAACCGATCGAATGGGCGAAATGGGCGCCGAGCGGATAATGGCGGACGAACTGCGGTTCAACGTCGAGTCCTGGCAGGCGGAATTCGTTGACCGCCAGCACAGCGATCTGCTCTTCCGTCAGCTCATAGAACAGTGTTACTGGCGTGAAGGGATGGCGGGACTGCTTCATGGCCTTGTCGAACACCGTGCGATCTTCGGCAGGCAGGTGCAGCAGATTGATGACCTCGTCCAGCTCCCGATTGACGTCAGTGGCGCGTTCACGGGTGATCGTCAGGTTGTAGCTGGGGCGGTTGTCGGCCAGCAGCACACCATTGCGGTCGTAGATCAGGCCGCGTGTCGGCGGGATGGGCAAGACGTGGACACGATTGTTTTCTGAGATGGTGGAGTGGTAGTCGAACTCCACCACTTGCAGGATGTAAAGGCGTACCACCAGGGCGCAGCTAATGGCGAAGACGAACAAGGCGCAGGCGATCAACCGCTTGTTGACCAGACGCGTCTCTTTTTCGTGGTCCTTGATCGGGATGGCTTCAGGCATTTCTACAGCGACTCTTTGACATAAATGAGTGCCGATCCGTGGGCATGACATCAGTCCGTTAAAAAACGAGCTGCACCATACCAAAAACTACCCGGTCACTTCAGAACGATTTTTCCCAATGGCAGCTCTTGCGACGGCTGGATCTGACCTGAAACTTTCCTGCGGGCAAAACAAAACCCCAACTGCTTTCGCAATTGGGGCTTCGGAATTTAATCTTGACGATGACCTACTCTCACATGGGGAAACCCCACACTACCATCGGCGATGCATCGTTTCACTTCTGAGTTCGGGATGGGATCAGGTGGTTCCAACGCTCTATGGTCGTCAAGAAATTCGGGTACTGACTCGTGACCATCTGGCCTCGCTTCAGCAAATCGGGTATGTGATACAGGTGTCTTGTGAGCAGCGCGAACTTTCGGTTCGTTTCGTCTTCACACACCGCAATCTGGTCTCTTCGACGCAAATTGCTTGGGTGTTATATGGTCAAGCCTCACGGGCAATTAGTATTGGTTAGCTCAACGCCTCACAGCGCTTACACACCCAACCTATCAACGTCGTAGTCTTCGACGGCC
>NZ_JARKMT010000004.1:0-384885 GCF_037626295.1 Pseudomonas sp. LF-5 | reverse complement strand
GATCTCTCGTTAGCGGGAGGCGAATTCTACAGCGTTACTCGCTGTTGTCAACACCTCTTTTTCTCCGCTTTCGACCGAGAAGATCGAACCGTTGAAAGCGCCAGATCAACCGGCATTTCCAACTCCTTCCAGACTTCGATCAACTGAAGCAAGTCGCTGTCGAAAACTGCGTAACTCATTGAATCTCAAGGAGTTTTCCGTTTCGACTGCGCCGGAAGTGGGGCGAATTATAGACTTCCAGAATCTGCCGTCAACACTTAATTCTGTTTTTCTATCGCTCCAAGAAAAAACGACCTATATATAGACGCCACCGCACTGAATGCGCAGTATATTGCCCAATATCTACAACAATACCCTGCTCTTACCTTGGACGATGCCGCGCAATGAATGACCAACCTCGCTCTCTTGCCTCAATGCTGTTCCCGGTTGGCCTGCTGTTAATAGCCATGGGGTCAATCCAGTCCGGCGCGTCTTTGGCCAAGAGCATGTTCCCGGTGGTAGGCGCCCAAGGCACCACCACGCTGCGATTAGTCTTCGCCAGTGTAATCATGTTGCTACTGCTGCGCCCATGGCGTGCCAGGCTGACCTCCAGATCATTGCGCACCGTGATCGTCTACGGCATGGCATTGGGTGGCATGAACTTCCTCTTCTATATGTCCCTGCGCACCGTGCCGCTGGGAATCGCGGTTGCGCTTGAGTTCACCGGTCCATTGGCGGTTGCCATCTATGCATCGCGTCGAGCCATCGACTTTCTATGGATCGGCCTCGCCGCCATCGGATTGCTGCTCTTGATTCCGACGGGCGCAACCTCCAGCGGGATTGATCTGCTGGGTGCCGGTTATGCGTTAGGGGCCGGCGTCTGCTGGGCGCTCTATATTCTGTTCGGTCAAAAGGCTGGGGCTGACAACGGCGTCACCACCGCGGCTCTAGGTGTAATGATCGCGGCACTGTTTGTTGCGCCGATCGGTATCGTGCATGCCGGCACTGCGCTGCTGACACCGTCACTGATACCTGTCGCCATTGGCGTCGCCATCTTGTCCACCGCCCTGCCCTACACCCTGGAAATGGTTGCACTCACGCGCATGCCCGCCCGTACTTTCGGTACGTTGATGAGCATCGAGCCTGCATTCGGCGCATTGTCTGGCCTGTTGTTCCTGCAGGAATACCTCTCGCTGTCACAATGGATGGCCATCCTCTGCATTATTATGGCTTCCGTCGGCGCCACCCTGACCATGGGCAGCGCCGCCAAACCTGCCATTGCGGCAGATTGAAGCGGGATTTCACGAAGGTCTGGCAATTGGCGCTCATTTAGGCCATGTTTAGGCCTTAACTTGATGCCATACATGGATTTTTCGAGCAGGGATTTGAAAGCGCTCAGAGCGCAAGCGAAGACAGGCAGACCCGAGCGTCAGACTCGCGGCCGCTATAAGGACGGTAATGAAACGAATTTTGATACTTATCGCTGTACTCGCGATTGCGGGCTGTGCGGCGACGTCGAAGACCCAGGTAAAACACGGCAAAAAAGGGCTGCATATCAATTGTTCTGGACTGTCGTCCTCTTGGGACAAGTGCTACACCAGCGCAGCCAACTCCTGCGCTCCAAAAGGCTACAAAGTCATCGCCAAGTCCGGAGACACCGTAGAAGAGCCGGGTGATTATCCGTTTGGCCTTAACCCTGCGGGTTATACCAGCCGCAGCATGATCGTCATTTGCAAATAGTTCAGCCCTGCCCGGCGAGCTGGCGACCGATTTCTTCATGGCTGGACTTCAGCACTTCGCGCTGAATGTCCGGCGTGGCCAGCATCCGCGCCACCACCAATGCCCCGACACACTGCGACAGAATCGACCACGCGAGGCTGTCGCTTTCCAGTATTTGCGCCCAGCTTTTCTGCAGCCGACAGATCCACAACTCGGCCTGCTCGCGCACCTGCAATTCGGAACGGGCGATTTCCGCGCCCAGCGCCGGCAACGCGCAGCCGGCCTCGGGCTGCTCAACATGAGACATGCTCAAATAGTGTTTGAGACAGCGCTCCAGTCGCGTCCGGTCCTGCGTGCCCTGCCCGCCCAGGCGCTCCAGGCTTTGACCCAGTTCGCGCTCAACGATGGCCGTAAACAACGCATCCTTCGAAGAGAAATGACTGTAGAACGCCGCGCCACTCAGTCCAATCGCCTTCATCAAGCCATCGACGCCTACCGTGGAAAACCCGGAACGCTTCGCCGAGAGCGCACTGCTGTGCAATAGCTTCTCCCGGGTTTCCTGTTTGTGACTGGCAGAGTAACGCATGAATGTGCCCCGAATTGCTCGTCTTGACGTTGCCCGGATCCTAGCATAACGTTCGTTCACTTAACGATCGTTTACTAAAGGGAATCCCCCATGAATAACAACAAGGTCGTATTGGTGGTCGGTGCAGGCGATGCGACGGGCGGCGCCATTGCCAGGCGTTTCGCCAGGGAAGGTTACGTCGCCTGTCTGACCCGACGCAGCGCCGACAAATTGCAGCCACTGGTAGAGGCGATTAATGCCGAAGGTGGCGAAGCCCACGGATTTGCCTGCGATGCGCGCAAGGAAGAAGACGTCATTGCACTGATTGAAGACATCGAAACCCGCTTGGGGCCAATCGAAGCGTTCGTCTTCAACATCGGCGCCAATGTGCCTTGCAGCATTCTCGAAGAAACCGCACGCAAGTATTTCAAGATCTGGGAAATGGCCTGTTTCTCAGGTTTCCTCAATGCCCGTGAAGTGGCCAAACGCATGGTCACCCGCCAACGCGGCACGATTCTGTTCACCGGTGCGACCGCCGGGCTGCGCGGCGCTTCCGGGTTTGCCGCCTTCGCCGGTGCCAAGCATGGCATTCGTGCTCTGGCGCAAAGCATGGCGCGGGAGTTGGGGCCGATGAACATCCACGTTGCTCACGTGGTGGTGGACGGCGCCATCGACACCGACTTCATCCGCAACAGCTTCCCCGAAAAATACGCCACCAAGGATCAGGACGGCATACTCAATCCCGAACACATTGCCGAGAATTACTGGTATCTGCACAACCAGCCACGGGACGCGTGGACATTCGAGCTGGATCTGCGCCCATGGAACGAGCGCTGGTAAGCCCTACTTCATAACAATAAATAGAGAGAAGCGACGATGCGTAAAACCGTTGAGTTCTATTTCGACCTAGGGAGCCCGGCCACTTACCTGGCTTATACCCAGTTACCGAAACTGTGTGCCGAAACCGACAGCGAGTTGATTTACATCCCGATGTTGCTGGGAGGTGTGTTCAAAGCGACCGGCAACGCCTCTCCGGCGATGATTCCGGCCAAAGGCCGTTACATGTTTCAGGATCTGGATCGCTACGCCAAACGCTACGGCGTGCCGTTGACATTCAATCCGCACTTTCCGATCAACACGCTTATGTTGATGCGCGCCGTCACCGGTATCCAGTTGCGCCAGCCTGAACGCTTTCACGCGTTTATCGATTGCCTGTTCAACGCGTTGTGGGTCGAGGGCCGTCCTCTCGATGAGCCGGCGACCGTCGCGGCGCTGTTGAGCGAGCACGGCTTCGATCCCGCCGAAGTCCTGGCGTTGACCAACGACGAAACGGTAAAGGCTGCGCTGAAGGAAAATACCGAAACCGCCGTTAAACGCGGGGTTTTCGGGGCACCGAGCATGTTTATCGGCAACCAGATGTTTTTTGGCCAGGATCGTCTGGACTTTGTCGAGCAGGCATTGCGCCAGCTTTAGCCCAAACCGGTGACTCAGGCGCTGGTGTCAGCGCCTGAGCTTCAGCCGGTCAGATGGCAGCGGTGCGGGTGTTCAGCCACTCGAGCGCAGGGCCCTCGAGCAGCGGGCTCAAACGCTCGCGCACTTCGGCGTGGTAAGCGTTAAACCACTGCTTTTCTTCCTGAGTCAGCAGTGACGGCAACAGGCAACGCGTGTCGATCGGGCACAGCGTCAAGGTTTCAAACTTGAGGAACTCGCCGAACTCGCTACTCCCGGCCTCGCGGTTCATCGCCAGGTTTTCGATGCGCACGCCCCAACGACCTGGACGATAAGTGCCGGGCTCGATGGAAGTGATCATCCCCGGCTGCATTGCCGTCTGCGGAGCGGGCGCCGCCTGATAGGCAATCACCTGCGGGCCTTCGTGAACATTGAGGAAATAGCCGACACCGTGACCGGTGCCATGACCGTAATCCACACTTTCTGCCCAGATCGGTGCACGGGCGATGGCGTCCAGCAGCGGCGACAGAATGCCTTTCGGAAAATGTGCCCGCGACAATGCGATGACGCCTTTCAACACACGGGTGCAATCGCGTTTCTGCTCTTCGGTCGGCGTACCGACCGGCACCATCCGCGTGATATCGGTGGTGCCGCCCAGGTATTGCCCCCCGGAGTCGATCAGCAACAGCCCATCCCCCTCGATCACCGCGTGTTCTTCTGCGGTGGCGTGATAGTGCGGCATCGCGCCATTGGCGTTGAAGGCGGCAATGGTATTGAAACTCAGCGATACATAATCCGGACGACGTTCACGGGCTGCGGTGAGTTTTTCGTCGATAGTCAGTTCGGTGATGCGCTCGCGGCCCCACGCCGATTCCAGCCAGGCGAAGAACTCACACAACGCGGCACCGTCCTGCTCCATCGCTTTGCGGATGTGCTGCGCGTCGGCTTCACTCTTTTGCGACTTGGCCAGTGTCGTCGGGTTGAGGCCTTCAACAAGTTTCACACCGCTGTCGAGGTTATCCAGCAAACCGCAGGTGACTCGCGCCGGGTCCACCAGCAGGCTTGCACCACTCGGCACAGCGCGCATCGCATCGGCGACTTCGCTGTAATCGCGCAGCGTCACACCATCCTTCTCCAGCACCGAGCGCAAATCAGCATCGACTTTGCTAAGTGTAACGAACAGCGTGGCGTGCTGTTGATTGATCAACGCAAACGAAACAAACACCGGGTTGAACGACACGTCGCCGCCGCGCAGGTTGAACAGCCAGGCGATGTCGTCGAGGGTGGCGATGAAATGCCAGTCAGCCCCGCGTTCCTGCAAGGTTTCGCGCAACCTGGCGAGTTTTTCGCCACGGCTGACGGTCGCCTGCGGCGGCAGATGTTGATAAATCGGTGCGTTTGGCAGGCTCGGGCGATCGCTCCAGACGTCATTCAACAGGTCGATATCGGTACGCAGACGGGCGCCACGCGCCTCGAGTTTGCTGCTCAAGGTGCGCGCCGAGGCCACAGCCATGACCGCACCGTCGACCGCGACTACGCCCCCTTCCGGGGTCTGCTCGGCCAGCCAGTCCAACGGGCTCGGTTGACCCGGTTGCAATTTGACCAGCTCGATACCGCTGCCTGTGAGTTCCTTGGTCGCCTGCTCCCAGTAACGACTGTCGGCCCAGATACCGGCGAAATCAGGAGTGACAATCAAGGTGCCAACCGATCCGTGGAAACCCGAAAGCCATTGGCGGCCCTGCCAGTAACCTGGCAGATATTCCGACAAATGCGGGTCGGCGGACGGCACCAGCAGCGCGTGGATGCCTTCGCGACGCATCAGTTCACGGGTGTGCGCCAGGCGCTGGGGCACCGATCCTTCGGTCGAGGTCTGGGTACTCATCATGTCTCCTGCTAATCACTTCATCGTTATTGTTCGTCGCCGTCAGGCGGCTGGTTAATGCCCGGTCGCCCAGAATGCCGGAGCACTGGCGCAGGCGGTCTTGATCAGTTCGACAGCCTTGTCGATATCTTCGGCCGTGGTGAAACGACCGAGGCTCAAGCGAAGGGTACGCGCGGCCAGTTGCGCGTCATGCCCCAGCGCCAACAACACGTGGGAAGGTGCGTTGCTCGCGGAGTTGCAGGCAGAGGTCGCAGAGAATGCAATCGAATGACTCAGCGCCGCGCTGTTGAACTCGCCTTCGCTGAACGTCAGGCTCAAGGTATGCGGAATGCGTTGGCTGGCGCTGCCATTGAGGCGCACGCCCGGCAGGCTCAGCAATTGCTCAAGCAGACGCTCGCGCAGGGCAACGATGGACTGTTTTTCTTCATCGAATGCTTCTGCAGCCAGGGCGAACGCGGCGCCCATGCCGGCAATCTGATGGGTCGCCAGGGTGCCGGAGCGCAAGCCGCCCTCGTGACCGCCACCGTGAATCTGTGCCTGCAAACGCTGCTGCGCCCGCGGGCCGACGTACAACGCACCAATGCCCTTGGGGCCATAGAGTTTGTGTGCCGAAAAGGACATCAAATCGACCGGCCAGCGCGCCAGGTCGATCTTCACTTTGCCCGCACCCTGCGCCGCATCGACATGGAACAACGCCTCGCGGCCGCGCACGACTTCGCCAATGGCCTGCACATCGTTGACCGTGCCGAGTTCGTTGTTGACCAGCATCAGCGACACCAGAAAGGTGTCATCGCGCATCGCTTCGCTGACCGCTTGCGGGGTGATCAGGCCATCGGCGTCCGGCACCAGATAAGTCACGGCGATGCCGGCGTCCTGCAACTGGCGGGCGGTATCGAGGATGGCCTTGTGTTCAATCTGACTGGTGATGAGGTGACCGCCGGACACGCCGCGAGCCTGGGCGACACCCTTGAGGGCGAGGTTGTTGGATTCAGTGGCACCGGAAGTCCAGACAATCTGCCGGGCCTCGGCGCCGACCAGTTCGGCGACTTGCCGCCGCGCCTGCTCGACCGTGTGCCGGGCCTGCTGGCCGAAGGCGTGGGAGCTGGAGGCCGGGTTGCCAAAGTTACCGTGAAAGCCCAGACACTCGATCATCACCTGGATGACCCGCTCGTCCACCGGAGTGGTGGCGGCGTAATCGAAATACAACGGACGTATGTTCATAAAAGACTCGCAGAGCGTGTTCCGGGATCAGGAGGCTCGTGTCTGCAAACGGCAAAGCGCAGCCTTGTGAGCTGCGCGTCGGTTCGAGAGCGTCATCAATACCTGATCGGATGCCGTTAAAGAAGAACAACTTCATTTAAAAGTGCGTAGGAACGCTCCTGAAGCCGAGCTTAACAGGCATCGGGCCGGCGGTTGAAGCAATGCGTCAGCTAAAGCTTTCGAGAAGTAACGGATACAACGAGATCACTAACAACGCCGCCATGCCCCAGTTGAACACGCGCAACCAGCGCGCCTCCTTCAGCACATTGCGCAACAGCGTGCCGCACGCCGCCCAGAGGCCGACACTCGGCAGGTTGATGATGGCGAACACCGCTGCGATGACCACGACATTGGTGAAGTAACCCTGCATTGGCGTGTAAGTGCTGATGGCACCGATGGCCATGATCCATGCCTTGGGATTGACCCACTGAAAGGCTGCTGCGCCGAGGTAGCTGATCGGTTTTGCCTCGCCGTCAGCGTTGTCTGCGACCGGCCCCGAATGGGCAATTTTCCAGGCCAGGTACAGCAGATACGCTGCGCCGACGTAACGCAGAACGCTGTAGAGCAGTGGATATGTCTGAAACACCGTGCCCAGGCCAAAGCCCACCGCGAGCACCAGCACGAAGAATCCACAGGTGATGCCGAGCATATGAGGGATGGTGCGGTTGAACCCGAAGTTAACGCCCGATGCCAGCAACATCGTGTTATTCGGCCCCGGGGTAATCGAGGTGACAAGGGCAAACAGGGCAAAGCCCAACAAAAGATCAAGCGAGAGGGTCATGGCAGCAATCCGGCAGGGTCATTCAGGTGTTGACCCTATCCCACGCGACGCGGCAAACCCACGGACAGTTAGCGAAAATTTCGAGCAGTACAATTTCTTTTCAGCTTGGACGGCCGTGCAACTGTACGGCACGCCCGGCGCTCATCTCACCCTTCTGGTCGAAACCGAGCGTCTTCTGTGGCTGACCGACTAATTGCGCTTTTTTCGCGTGGTATTCGTCGAAGGACAGGCCGCTGCGATTGAGCGCCTCCATCGCCAGTTCTCGGGATTCTTCCGCGGTGTAGGGGCGCAGTTCCGGGGATACATGGCTGGCACAACCGGCGAGTACGGAGACAGCGAGCATCAGGGAAACAGTCAGTAAGCGATTCATGGGGAGCGTCCTGGCGAGCAATGGGAGTCGATGGACAAAGGCTACGCCCGCCCCCGCTCGCGCAAAAATCAACACGCTCAATAGTGGCTATCAGGAAATCCACAGAAGCGTCGCATATCTCCGAAAGCTCTATAAATATCAATTAAGGTTCTTTTGCGGAATAACAAACAGCCTTTATAAATCCCTGCATGCCCTGGCGACTGTTGCTCCAGCAACTGTTGCCTAGCCAACAGTCATTCAACAAAGCCACCTGAAACTCACACAGCAGATCATCACGATAACGCTCAACGCCCCGTAAACCGGGCGCTCCAGGAATTGGTACAGCGTTTGCTCAAGTCCGGTGACTTACTCACTGCTCGTTGAGCAACTGTTGAAAAAGGAACTGAACATGTCGCGTCCCCTGAAAGTCGTCGCCCTCTCCGGCGGCACCTGGCGTCCGTCCCGTACCCTGGTGCTGACCCAGGCGCTGCTCGCCGAACTGGCCGGACATTTGTCGATCGAGAGTCATCTGATCGAACTCGGCGACATCGCCCGTCCGCTCGGCGGCGCCCTTTCGCGTCAGGAGTTGAGCGCCGAAGTCGAGGCCGAACTGCGCGCCATCGAACAGGCCGACCTGTTGATTGTTGCTGCGCCGGTTTATCGCGGGTCCTACCCGGGTCTGCTCAAGCATCTGTTCGACCTGATCGACCTCAACGCACTGATCGACACCCCCGTCCTGTTAGCCGCCACCGGTGGCAGCGAACGCCATGCGCTGGTGCTCGATCACCAGTTGCGCCCGCTGTTCAGCTTCTTCCAGGCAGTCACCCTGCCGATCGGCGTTTATGCCACCGAGGCCGATTTTGTCGATTACCAGATCACCAGCGAACCGCTGAAGGCGCGTATCCGTCTCGCCGCCGAACGCGCCGCGCCGCTGTTCGCCACACAAATCAAACCGTTGCTGAAGATCGCTTAAGGAGCTGTTCATGGATGTTTTCTGGTTCCTGCCGACCCACGGTGACGGCCATTATCTGGGCACGACACAAGGCGCCCGCCCGGTCACCCTCAATTATCTGAAACAAGTGGCCCAGGCCGCTGACAGCATCGGCTATCACGGCGTGTTGATTCCCACCGGGCGCTCCTGCGAAGACTCGTGGGTGATCGCGTCGGCGCTGGTGCCTTTGACCGAACGCCTGCGCTATCTGGTGGCGATCCGACCGGGGATCATTTCACCCACTGTCTCGGCGCGCATGGCGGCAACGCTGGACCGACTGTCCAACGGCCGCCTGTTGATCAACGTCGTGACCGGTGGCGACCCGGATGAGAACCGTGGTGACGGCAGTTTCCTCAGTCACAGCGAACGCTATGAAGTCACTGACGAATTCCTGCAGATCTGGCGCCGGGTGTTGCAAGGTGAGGCGGTGGATTTCGAGGGCAAGCACCTGAAGGTGCAGAACGCCAAAGCGCTGTATCCGCCGGTGCAGAAACCTTACCCGCCGCTGTACTTCGGCGGTTCGTCCGACGCGGCCCATGACCTGGCCGCCGAACAGGTCGATGTCTACCTGACCTGGGGTGAACCACCCGCCGCCGTCGCGGAAAAACTCGCTGATGTGCGCGAACGCGCCGCGCGGCACGGACGCAAGGTCAAGTTCGGCATTCGCCTGCATGTGATCGTGCGCGAGACCGCCGAAGAGGCGTGGAAAGCCGCGGACAAGCTGATTGAACACATCAGTGACGAAACCATTGAAGCCGCGCAGAAATCCTTCTCGCGTTTCGACTCCGAGGGTCAGCGGCGCATGGCGGCGTTGCACGATGGCCGTCGCGACAACCTCGAAATCGCGCCAAACCTGTGGGCCGGTGTCGGTCTGGTGCGCGGCGGTGCCGGTACCGCGCTGGTCGGCGATCCGCAACAAGTGGCGACGCGGATCAAGGAATACGCGGACCTGGGCATCGAGAGTTTTATCTTTTCCGGTTATCCGCACCTGGAAGAGGCTTACCGTTTTGCCGAACTGGTGTTCCCACTGTTGCCGGAACCTTACGCGAGCCTGGCCGGGCGCGGCGTGACCAACCTCACCGGGCCGTTTGGCGAAATGATCGCCAATGATGTGCTGCCCACCAAGTCCTGACCCGCGCCCACAGAGGGACTGCAATCGATTTCGAGGAACACCGTGTGACTGCCAAACCGCAAAGTACCCTGCTTTCCCCACTTCAGACCGCCCGCCAACTGGCCGCCGAATTTGCCCTGACAGCCGTCGAGCGCGACGAACGTGGAGGCACGCCGAAAGCTGAGCGCGATGCCCTGCGCGACAGTGGCCTGCTGGCCCTGAGCATTCCCGTTCGCTACGGCGGCCTCGGCGCGAGCTGGAGCGAAACCCTGCAGATTGTGCGCGAGTTCGCCAAGGTCGACAGCTCCATCGCCCACGTCTTCGGCTTTCATCACTTGATGCTCGCCACCGTGCGCCTGTTTTCCCGCCCGGAACAATGGCAACCCTGGTTCGAACAGACGGCGCGACAGAACTGGTTCTGGGGCAATGCGCTCAATCCCCTCGACACCCGCACCGTGGTCAAGGATCTCGGCGGCTGGCGCGAGTTTTCCGGGAAGAAAAGCTTCTGCTCCGGCGCCAGCGACTCGCAGATGCTGATCGCCTCGGCGGTGGATGAAAACGCCGGCGGCAAGTTGCTGATCGCAGCGATCCCCAGCGGGCGCAGTGGCATCACCCTGCACGACGACTGGAACAACATCGGCCAGCGCCAGACCGACAGCGGCAGCGCCACGTTCGAACGGGTGCGGGTCGAGGAGTCGGAATTGCTCCTCGATCCCGGCCCGCTGAGCACACCGTTCGCCTGCCTGCGGCCGTTGATCGCGCAACTGACCTTCACCCACATGTTTCTCGGCATCGCCGAAGGCGCTTTCGAGGAAGCGCGGCAATACACCCTCAAGGAAACCCGGCTGTGGCACAAATCGTCGGCCCGCGATGTGCGCGAAGATCCTTACGTGCTCGCCCATTACGGCGAATTCTGGGTCGCCCTGGAAGGCATCCGCCTGCTGGTCGAGCGCGCCGCGGCATTGCTCGATGCCGCGTGGGCCAAGGGTGCGAGCCTCAGCGCTGAAGAGCGCGGCCATGTCGCCACCGCGATTGCCACGGCCAAAGTCGCGGCCAGCCGCCAGGGCCTGGAGATCTGCAGCCGTCTGTTCGAGGTGACCGGCGCACGTTCCACCCATGCCTCGCTGCGCCTCGACCGCCACTGGCGCAACCTGCGTACGCAAACCCTGCACGACCCGCTGGATTACAAACTCCACGAGTTGGGCGACTGGGCGCTGAACCAGTCCCTGCCAGTGCCGACGTTCTATTCCTGATCCTGCCTCCATAAGGACGCGCCCATGCAACTGCTGACCCTACCGCCCTCACCCGCCCTGGCGACGTCGATTCGCGCTACCGCGCAGGTGTTCGAAGACCCGAAATCCCAGGCATTGCTCGCGCACCTGCAACAGGTCGCGCCGAGCGAGGCCAGCGTGCTGATCATCGGCGAGACCGGCACCGGCAAGGAATTGGTGGCGCGGCATATTCATAACCTGAGCCATCGCCGTCATCGTCCATTCATCGCCGTCAATTGCGGAGCGTTTTCCGAATCGCTGGTGGAAGCCGAATTGTTCGGTCACGAAAAAGGCGCGTTCACCGGCGCCCTGAGCGCCAAGGCCGGGTGGTTCGAGGAAGCTGATGGCGGCACCTTGTTCCTTGACGAAATCGGCGATCTGCCGATGGCGATTCAGGTGAAGTTGTTGCGCGTGTTGCAGGAGCGCGAGGTGGTGCGCCTCGGTTCGCGCAAGAGCATTCCCATCGACGTGCGGGTGCTGGCGGCCACCAACGTGCAACTGGAGAAGGCCATTAATGCCGGCAACTTTCGCGAAGATCTGTATTACCGGCTCAATGTGGTCAATCTGGAACTGAGTCCGTTGCGCGAACGGCCCGGCGATATCCTGCCGCTGACCCGGCATTTCATCGAGGCCTACAGCCAGCGTCTGGGTTACGGCCGCGTCAATATCAGCCCCGGCGCCGAGCAAAAACTGCGCGCCTACGGCTGGCCGGGCAACATCCGCGAGCTGGAAAACGTCATCCATCACACCTTGTTGATCTGCCGCAACGGCGTGATCGAGCGTGATGATCTGCGCCTGTCAAACCTGCGCATCGAGCGACCGGACGATCACCACAGCAGTGCCGACGATTCACCGGAAGCCTTGCTGGAACAAGCCTTTGAAAAACTCTTCGCGCAACAGGCCGGTGCGTTGCACGAAAAAGTCGAAGACGCCTTGCTGCGCGCCGCTTATCGCTTCTGCCATTACAACCAGGTGCATACGGCGGCGCTGCTCGGTCTGAGCCGCAACGTCACGCGCACGCGCCTGATCAAGATCGGTGAACTGGCGGTGAACAAGCGGCGACATTGCGAGAACCTGCAAGGTGAGCGTTTGATCCAGTTGTCGATCTAGCCGACCAGGTTGCAGTGCAGCGCATCGTCGTGACTGCGGGCAATGCTGCTCAGCACCTGGAAGGAGTTGAACGTGATGGTCCGCGCGTGATGGGCGTGGATCAGTTGCCAGAAGTCTTGCTCGCCGCTTTCGAAACTGCGAAACGCGGCCTCTCCCGCCTCACGACTCTGCCATTGCAGAAAGCTCAGCACACGCCGGCCATCGTCGCTGGCCTGCACACTGGCGCTGACGAAACCGTCGTAACGCTGGGCCAGGCGTTCGGTCTGCACCGACAGCGCGCTGACCAGAGCCGGTTGCTGACGGGGTTCGATTTCAAATTCGATCAATTGGGTAAAGCTGCGGTTTTTCATGGAAAGCCCCCACTCGGCGTTAGACGAATCTTGCGACTCGAAGGCCTGCAGGGTAAAACCTCTAGTTAAGTCAAGGTCAAGAGCATTTTGCAATGATCACCAAGGAAAACGTACACAAGCCGCTCACCGTCGGCGAAGTCGCGGCCCGCAGCGGCGTCGCGGTCACGGCCCTGCACTTTTATGAATCGAAGGGACTGATCAAGAGCCAGCGCAATGCCGGCAATCAGCGGCGGTATCCACGGGCGGTGTTGCGGCGGGTGGCATTGATCAAAGTCGCCCAGCGTCTGGGCATCCCCCTGGCGGAGATTGGCGAGGCGCTGAAGCGGCTCCCGGAGGATCGCGCCCCGACGGCGGCGGACTGGAAGGTTTTGTCCGAGCAATGGCGACAGGAACTGGATGAGCGGATCAACCAACTGACCCTGCTGCGCGACCGGCTCACCGGTTGCATCGGCTGTGGGTGTCTGTCGATGGAGGCGTGTCCGCTGCGCAATCAGGGCGATGTGCTGGGGGAACAGGGGCCGGGGGCGCATTTTCCCGTCGAGCCTTAATCGTTCGTTGTGGCGAGGGAGCTTGCCACAAGGTCAACGTGAGCGTGGCCTTGCGGGTGCTGCTCGTCGGTTGAAAATCCTGGCCGTCAGGACAGTTCTATAGTGATTCTTCCGGAAAACCGGTGAAGCCCATTTATAGAACAACAATCAGGGAGAACGTCATGAGCGTCAAACCCATTCCCGAGGGGTATCACAGCATTACCCCGTATCTCGGCATCCATAAGGCCACCGAAGCCATCGACTTCTACAAGAAAGCCTTCGGTGCCACCGAAGTCATGCGTCTGGACATGCCCGACGGCCGAATCGGCCATGCGGAGCTGCGCATCGGCGACAGCGCGATCATGCTCGGTACGCCTTGCGATCAGGGGCCGTTGAGCGGCCCGGACAACGCGGTGTCGGTCGGTTTGCATCTGTATGTCACCGACGTCGACAAATCATTTCAACGGGCACTCGACGCCGGGGCGACGACGGTGTCCGAGGTCAAGGATCAGTTTTACGGGGATCGCAGCGGGACGTTGAAGGATCCCTATGGGCACCTGTGGTTTCTCGCTTCGCGCAAGGAAGATCTGACCGAAGCGCAGATTCGGCAGCGGGCGCTGGAGATGTTTCAGCAAGCCTGAGTTTGTTCGGCGCCAGCAATGGCCTCTTCGCGGGCAAGCCCGCTTCCACAAGGGAACGCATTCCAAATGTGGGAGCGGGCTTGCCCGCGAAGAGGCCGGCACACGCACCACACATCACACTTCATGAACCGCCACACCACGCTTCCCGTATTGCCCCCAGCGCCACACCCTTTCAGGATGCATCCAACAAGAACCCTGAAAAAGGATCAGCCCGATGTTTGCCGGATTTCTCAAGGACCAGCGCCACATCAACGGCGTCGACATTGCCTGCCGCGTCGGCGGCAGCGGACCGGGCCTGTTGCTGCTGCACGGTCACCCGCAAACCCACGTGATCTGGCACAAGATTGCCGAGCAACTGGCCGAACACTTCACCGTGGTCGCCGCCGATCTGCGCGGCTATGGCGACAGCGCTCGCCCCGCCGCCGATGAGCTGCACCGCAATTACTCGAAACGCGAAATGGCCCGCGACAATGTCGAGTTGATGCAAGCGCTGGGCTTCGAGCGGTTTTCGATACTCGCCCACGACCGGGGCGCGCGGGTCGCCCACCGCCTGGCCCTCGATCACCCGCATGCCGTGCAGCGCATGATGCTGCTCGATATCGCGCCGACCCTGTCGATGTACACGCAGACCAACGAAGCATTTGCCCGCGCCTACTGGCACTGGTTCTTCCTGATCCGCCCGGCGCCATTGCCGGAAACCCTGATCGAAGCCGATCCCGAGGCTTATCTGCGCAGCGTGATGGGCAGCCGCAGTGCCGGGCTCAAGCCGTTCACCGACGAGGCTTTCGCGGAATATCGACGCTGTCTGCAACAACCGGGCAGTGCCCGCGGCATCTGCGAAGACTATCGCGCCAGCGCCGACATCGACTTGCAGCACGACCGCGCCGACATCGCCGCCGGACACCACCTGAAGTTGCCGCTGCGCGTGTTGTGGGGCGCCGAAGGCACCGTCGGGCGTTGCTTTGATCCGCTCAAGGAATGGCAGCAGGTGGCAGCCAACGTCAGCGGCCAGGCATTGCCCGCCGGCCACTACCTCGCCGAAGAAGTCCCGGAACTGTTGCTCGCCGAAGCGCTGACCTTTTTGCGCTGACCGCCGCTTCGCCCTGACCTGAACCGTTTCCTGCCACGGGCCTCGACTGGCCCGTGCGGGATCGTCATGCCCGAAATCCGTCTCGAGATAATAACAATGACTATTCGAAAACTACTGGGAACCCTTTATGTACAGGTGATCGTCGCCATCGCCCTCGGCGTGCTGATCGGCCATTACTGGCCGCAGGCCGGAGTCGAACTCAAGCCGCTGGGTGACGGTTTCATCAAACTGATCAAGATGATCATCGGCCCGATCATCTTCTGCACGGTGGTCTCCGGCATCACCAGCATGCACGACGTGAAACAGGTCGGCCGGGTCGGCGGCAAAGCGTTGCTGTACTTCGAAGTGGTGTCGAGCCTCGCCCTGGTGATCGGCATCCTTGCCGCGCATCTGCTGCATCCCGGCGCCGGTTTCAACATTGACGTGAAGACCCTCGATTCCTCGGCGATTGCCGGTTTTGTCGGTCAGGCCGAGCACGGCGAGGGCATCACCGGGTTTCTCCTGCATGTGATCCCGACGACGTTTTTCGACGCGTTCTCCAAGGGAGAAATTCTCCCGGTGCTGTTCGTTTCGGTGCTGTTTGGCGTGGCGCTGGTGATGGTCGGTGAAAAGGGCCGGCCGCTGGTGGGCATCATCAATCAGGCCAGTGAAGTGTTCTTCCGCATTGTCGGCATGATTGCCCGGGTGGCACCGATTGGCGCGTTCGGCGCGATTGCCTTCACCATTGGCAAGTATGGGGTCGGCTCGCTGCTGCCGTTGTTGAAGCTGATCGGCACGTTCTACCTGACCGCGTTTATCTTCGTGGCCTGCGTGCTCGGCGCGATCGCGCGGTACGCCGGATTCAGCATTTTCAAACTGCTCGGCTATATAAAGGCTGAACTGCTGATCGTGCTCGGCACCAGCTCCTCCGAATCAGCGTTGCCACAACTGATCCAGAAACTGGAAAGCCTGGGCGCCTCGAAAGGCGTGGTCGGCATCGTGGTGCCGACCGGTTACACCTTCAACCTGGATGGCACCAACATCTATATGACCCTGGCGGTGTTGTTCCTTGCCCAGGCGACCAATATCGACTTGTCGCTGGAACAGCAGCTGACCTTGTTGGCGGTGGCCATGCTCACCTCCAAAGGTGCGGGCGCCGTGGTCGGTGCCGGATTTGTCGCGCTGGCGGCGAGCCTGGCCGTGGTGCCGACCGTGCCGGTGGCGGCAATGGTGCTGATCCTCGGCGTCGACCGTTTCATGGCCGAATGCCGTTCACTGACCAACATCATTGGCAACGCGGTTGCTGCATTGGTCATCGCCGCGTGGGAGGGTGAACTGGATCGCGACAAACTCGCGCCCATCGCCCTCAAGTCCGGCCGTCATGCCCGTGCCGCCAAAGCCAGAGTTGCCACCGAGTAATCGCCGCCAACGGCAATGCTATTCTGGCGGCTTGTGCCGCCAGTGTTCGTTTTTGACATGTCCCAGAAGAAAGACACCGTGCCCCTGCCCGAAGACCTGCGTGTGCTGCTCACCGTGATCCGCCAGAACGGCTTCGCCGCCGCGGCCGATGAGTTGGGCCTGTCACCGGCCTACGTCAGCAAACGCATCCAGATTCTCGAAACCACCCTCGGCACTCGCCTGCTGCACCGCACCAGTCGTCGTGTCTCACTGACCGAGGACGGCGAACGGGTGCAGCGCTGGGCGTTGCGCATTCTCGATGACTTTCAGCAACTGCACGACGAGCTGTCCGACGCGCACGACAGCCCACGTGGGCGTTTACACATCTGCAGCAGTTTCGGTTTCGGGCGCAATCACGTGGCACCGGCGGTGTCGTTGCTGGCGGAACGTTATCCGCACCTGGAAATTCGCCTCGACCTGTTCGACCGGGTGGTGGACATCATCAACGAAGGCTTCGACCTGGAGATCCGCGTTGGCGATGACATTCCCGGCCAGCACCTCGGCCGGCGTCTGGCCAGTAACCGGCGGGTGCTGTGCGCCGCCCCCGGTTATCTGCAACGTCGCGGCACACCGCAGACCCTGGATGAACTGCAACAGCACGATTGCCTGGTGATCAAGGAGCGCGACAACGCCTTCGGCATCTGGAATCTGGATCGCGATGGCGGACAAGAGAGCGTGCGGGTCAGTGGGCCATTGTCGTCAAACAACGGCGAGATTGTCTTGCAATGGGCGCTGGACGGACGCGGGGTGTTGCTGCGCTCACTGTGGGATGTGAAACCGCTGCTGGCGCAAGGGCGGCTGGTGCAGGTGCTGGAGGACTACAGCCAGAGCGCGAACGTCTGGGCGGTGTACCCGACGCGGCTGGCGCATTCGGGAAAATTGCGCGCGTGCGTAGAGTTCTTGCAGGAACATTTCAAAGGGTTATCGCTGTAGCCCCGACACCACAACCCTCCCTGTAGGAGTGAGCCTGCTCGCGATAGCGATGGATCAGTCAGGACCGTTGTACCTGACACACCGCCATCGCGAGCAGGCTCACGCCTACAAGGGATATCAGGAAAGCCAAGGGTTGTTGGCCAGGTGCTGGCGTTCGAAATCTTTGATCTGTTCGCGGCGTTGCAAGGTGCTGCCGATGGCGTCCAGCCCCAGCAGCAGCGCGGTTTTGCGCAAACTGTCGATCTGGAACCCGATCACGCTGCCATCCGCCAGGGCAATGTGTTGCGCCTCCAGATCAATGCTGATCCGCGCCGTTTCAGGCTGACCGACAAGCGCTCCGATCCGCTGTACCTGCGCGCCGTCCAGGGTAATCAACAACACCCCGTTGCGCTGGCAGTTATCAAAAAAGATCCCGGCAAAACTGCTGCCGATCAGCGCGCGAATGCCCATTTGCTGCAAGCCCCACACCGCGTGTTCACGGCTGGAGCCACAGCCGAAGTTAGGACCGACCACCAGGAAACTCGCACCCTGCCACGCAGGCTGGTTCAGCACGAATGCGGGATCGGGCGTGCCATCCGGCCGGAATCGCAGGTCGAAAAACAATCCGCGATCCAGCCCCTGACGGTCGATGCCTTTGAGAAACTGCTTGGGCATGATTACGTCGGTGTCGACGTTGGCCGCCAGCAATGGCGCGGCCTGGCCGCTGACGTGGGTGAAGGGTTGCAGGCTCATGGGCGTTCTCCAAAGTGGCGGATGTCGGTGAGACGACCGCGGATCGCGGCGGCGGCGACCATCGCCGGGCTCATCAGGTGGGTACGCGCACCGGCACCCTGGCGGCCTTCGAAATTGCGGTTGGTGCTGGAAGCACAGCGGTCGCCGGGGGCGAGCACGTCATCGTTCATCGCCAGGCACATCGAACAACCGGACTGACGCCATTCGAACCCCGCGTCGATAAAGATCTGCGCCAGGCCTTCAGCTTCGGCCTGGGCGCGCACCTCACTGGAGCCGGGCACGATCATCGCCCGCACATGCCCGGCCACTTGCTGACCACGCACAACACTGGCGGCATCGCGCAGGTCTTCGATCCGGGCGTTGGTGCATGAGCCAATAAAAGCGTGGCTGATGACGATATCGCTCAGCGCCATGCCCGGTTCCAGGCCCATATAGTTGAGGGCGCGGCGCATGTCCTGACGCAGGATCGGATCGCTGACGGTTTGCGGATCGGGCACTCGCGCGCCCATCGGGGCAACCTGGTCCGGACTGGTGCCCCAAGTGACCATCGGTTCCAGTTCACGGGCATCGAGGTGGATTTCCCGGTCAAACAGCGCCCCGGGATCACTGCGCAATTCGCGCCACGTCTTCAGGCCTTGTTCCCACAGCTCACCTTGCGGCGCACGTGGTTTGCCTTTGAGATAAGCGAACACTTTCTCATCCGGGGCCATAAAAGCGCCGCGGGCGCCGGCCTCGACCGCCATGTTGCAGATGGTCATGCGGGCTTCGACGCTCAGGGCATCAATGGTCGCCCCGCAGAATTCGATGGCGTAACCGGTGGCCCCGGACGCGCCGATCCGGCCGATCAGCGCCATGATCAGGTCTTTCGACGTCAGGCCCGGTGCCAGCTCGCCATCGACGGTCACTCGCAGGCTTTTCAGGCGTTTATAGACCAGGGTCTGCGAGGCCAGCAGGTGCTCGATCTCGGAGGTGCCGATGCCGAAACCGAATGCACCCAGCGCGCCGTAGGTCGTGGTGTGGCTGTCGCCAGCGGCAATGACCATGCCCGGCAGGATGAAACCCTGCTCCGGGGCGATCACATGTTCGATGCCCTGGCGCTTGTCGAGGATGTCGAGCAGTTCGATCCCGAAGTCACGGCAGTTTTCCGCCAGATACGACACCTGCCGCGCCCCGCCGGCATCGGGCATTGCGGCGATCCGCAGCGGCGCTGTCGGGTTGACGTGATCGACCACCGCCAGCGCCGTGCCCGGCCGCCAGACCGTGCGGCCGGCAGCCCGCAAACCGCTGAAGGCCTGCGGGCTGGTGTATTCGTTGATCACCTGCCGGTCGATATAGAGCAGCACGTGGCCCTGATCGTCGAGGCGGCACACCGTGTGCGAGTCGATATGTTTGTCGTAGAGGGTTCTGGGGGTCATCAAAGCGCTCACTCAAGGAAACCGTGTGGTTTCCATCATAGGGAGCGGGGGCTGGCCATCAATCGGCGGACAGTGATGGCGCAGATCATGAATCGTGTTCAATCCCGGCCTCGAACGCCCCTTGTGGGAGGGCATCGAGCGAACTGCGAAACATTTACTTTCATATCCTCTATCGGGATTTGCCTTGCTCATCCGTCCTATAGAGATGCAGGCCGTTCGCGTAGGCAAAAGCCACGACCGGTCTTTCGGGGAATGCCGTGCTGCGAAGCCCGTAGCCACGCGCCCTTTCACCGCTATCAAGACGCGCAATCATGTCGAAGAAATCCCGCTCCAAACTGTGGTTCCTGGTGCATAGCTGGCTGGCGTTACCGATCTGGTTTTTTGTGTTGATCGTCTGTGTCACCGGCACATTGGCGGTGGTCAGTCAGGAAATCGTTTGGCTGGCCAACCCGCAAATGCGCGCCAGCCCGCCGTCGGACGACGCCCCACGGCTCAGTTACGACGAGGTTCTGGCGGCGATCAAAACCGCCGAACCGCAAACCCTGGTGCAAAGCATCAGCC
This sequence comes from Pseudomonas sp. LF-5, assembly GCF_037626295.1. Taxonomy (NCBI): domain Bacteria; kingdom Pseudomonadati; phylum Pseudomonadota; class Gammaproteobacteria; order Pseudomonadales; family Pseudomonadaceae; genus Pseudomonas; species Pseudomonas sp. LF-5. Next base: position 364,732 of record NZ_JARKMT010000004.1, on the reverse strand, counting down.
GGCCGGACGAGTCGCACTTTGCCCTGGACGTTGAAGTCAGCTACCCCGACGGGCGCTCGCTGACGGTCTACGTCAATCCGTACACCGGGGTGATCCAGGGCACCGCGCCCAGCTTCGATTTCAAAGCCTTCACCCGCGCCCTGCATGGCTGGTGGCTGGTGCCGTTCACCAACGGCTACAGCTGGGGCTGGTACCTGGTGTCGTTCCTCGGCGTGCCGATGCTGGTGTCGTTGATCACCGGCCTGGTGGTCTACAAAAAATTCTGGAAAGGCTTCCTGCGCCCGACCCTGCGGGTGCGCCATGGCGCCCGGATCTTCTGGGGCGACTTCCATCGCTTGTGTGGTATCTGGTCGATCTGGTTCATCGCAGTAATCTCCATCACCGGCATCTGGTTCCTGATTCGCGCGATTCTGTTCGACAACCAGATTTCCATCTCCAGCGAGCCGATCATTCCGGCGATGTCCCGTGAGAGCGTGCCGATTTCCGCGGCCGGCACACCGCCGCCACGGATCAGCCTGGACCGGGCCGTCGAAATCGCCCAGCAGAAGATTCCCGGGCTGGAAGCCAGTTTCGTCAGCCTGCCGGGCAATGCCTACAGCCACATGAGCGTCGGTGGACGCGGCTGGTATCCGCTGATGTTCCAGACCGCCACGCTCAACCCGTACAACGGCGACATGGCCGCTTCACGGTTGCTCTCCGATCGTTCCTCGCTGGAGTTCGTCACCGAGTCGATGCGCCCGCTGCACACCGGTGACTTCGGCGGTATCTGGATCAAGCTGATCTGGTTCTTCTTCGGCCTGCTGCTGAGCCTGATGGTACTCAGCGGCCTGCTGATCTGGACCAAGCGCACCGCCCTGGCCACGGCCAACGCGCTCAAGCGCGAGGACAAGAAAAACCGCATCAAGGCGCAACCGGTCATGAGCCGTGAACCTTCGGAGGCCAGCCTGTGAGCAAGTCCAAGGCGACCACGCCACCTTCGCCCCTGTCACGCTTGTGGCGCAAATGGCGTTTCCACATCAATGTCCTGCTGTTGTTGATCCCGCTGGGCTTCATGCCCAAGTACTTCGCCGACGCCTCGCTGTTTCGCGGCGACAGCGGTCTCGGGCAACGGGAAATCGGCGAAATCCAGGTCGGTCCGTGGAGCCTGCGCCTGGCCGAACTGCGCAACGAAGCGCCGGTACTCACTGGCCCGGCCGGCTACATGAAGAACTTCAGCGCTGCGCTCTGCGACACCTGCATCGAGCAGGTCAAGGCCACCTACCTGCGCATCGGCAAGCCACGCAGCCTGCGCGCCGCCGGCACCATTTTCTTCGGCACCCCCTACCGCATGGGCACGCAAATGCCGATCCCGGAAAAGACCCGTCCCGACGCCGAACTGTGGATCACCATGGAAGGCTGGGACGGCAGCATGCATCAGGCCTCGATCCCATTGAGCCAGGCCTCCCCCGCCACGCTGGCCTGGCTGAACAAACAAGGAGCCAAACCATGACCCGCTCTCAACGCTCTCTGCGCCTGCGGTTGAGTGCCGCCCTGCTGGTGCTCGGCGCCGGTTTCAGTACCGGCGCCATGGCGCATAACCCGATGTGCGAGTGCAAAGCCATCGACGCTGAGCAGATCAGATGCACCGGCGGTTTTTCCGACGGCAGCGGTGCGCCAGGGGTGACCCTCGATGTGATCGGTTATGACGAGACCATTCTGGTACCGGGCAAACTGGGTGCCGATTCGACCCTGACCTTCAAGAAGCCCGGTGCCGAATTCTACGTGCTGTTCGACGCGGGCCCCGGCCACGTGGTCGAGATCGACCAAGCCGATATCGAGGCCCCATGACGAAGCCAACCATACACATCGTGCGCCCGGCCGGCGCCGGGCATGAAACCCTCAATGTGCTGCTGTTGTGCCTGCTGATTCTGGCGATTGCCGGTTCGGTGGTGGCGTGGCGCGGGGTGGACCATGAGCCGGAGCCGGTCGCCAGCAACCAGCTGGACGCCCGCCGCGATCTCAGCGCCGCCGAGCAAGGCATCTATGCCGACCTGCGGGTGACGCTGGACGAAATTCGCCTGCTGCGCGAAGAACAGCACACCCTGCCGACTCCGCAAAATCTTGCCGATGAAGGATTCGCGCCGTTTGCCCAGGATGCCAGTTCGGTCAGTCGCGGCGGCCACGCCTGGCAATTGCTGGCGGACAGCGCCTATTTCGGCCATAGCCAGACGCCTGCCGTCGCCGGTTCGTTCGTGATGCTGCCCGGCGCCGACGCGCAGGCCGCGCCGGACATCTGGCTCAACCGTGACGTGGCCGTGCAAACCCCGAAACAGCTGGACGCCGCCGCCCTGTCCGCTGCCGGCTGGAAACAGATCGTCGCGCAATTCGATGCCGGGGTTACCCGCGAACATCGCCATTGATCCTTCGCCCGCATTCGAGAGAAGACCGTTTGCCCATGTCTATTTCATCCCCTCGCCGTCCGTTGTTGCGTCTGTTTCTGGCAGGCCTTTGCGCCTGCCTGCTGAGCCCGCTGGTCAGCGCCGATCCGGCCAAGCGCCTGCGCATCGGCATCACCCTGCACCCTTATTACAGCTACGTGGCGAACATCGTCGGCGACAAGGCCGACGTGGTGCCGCTGATTCCCGCCGGCTTCAACCCGCACGCCTACGAGCCTCGGGCCGAAGACATCAAACGCATCAGCGGACTGGACGTGATCGTGCTCAACGGGGTCGGCCATGACGACTTCGCCGACCGCATGATCGCCGCCAGTGAAACGCCGAACATCAAGACCATCGAAGCCAACGAAAACGTGCCGCTGCTGGCCGCCACCGGCACCGCCGCGCGCGGGGCCGGCAAAGTGGTGAATCCGCACACGTTCCTGTCGATCAGCGCGTCCATTGCCCAGGTCAACAACATCGCCCGCGAACTGGGCAAGCTCGACCCGGACAACGCCAAGACTTACACCCAGAACGCCCGCGCCTACGGTAAACGCCTGCGGCAGATGCGCGCCGACGCACTGGCCAAACTGACCCAGGCGCCGAACGCCGAACTGCGCGTGGCCACGGTGCACGCGGCTTACGACTACCTGCTGCGCGAGTTTGGTCTGGAAGTGACCGCCGTGGTCGAACCGGCTCACGGCATCGAGCCGAGTCCGAGCCAATTGAAAAAGACCATCGATCAACTGCGCGAACTCGACGTGAAAGTGATCTTCTCGGAGATGGACTTCCCGTCGACGTACGTCGAAACCATCCAGCGTGAGTCCGGCGTCAAGCTGTACCCGCTGTCGCACATTTCCTATGGCGAATACACCGCCGACAAATACGAAAAGGAAATGACCGGCAACCTCAACACCGTGGTACGGGCGATTCAGGAGTCCGGCGCATGACTTCCAAAGAAAACCTGATCGCCGACAACACCGAAACCCCGGTGGGAGCGACGGTGCGACGATTCGACTTGCTCGCGAAGGCGCCGGATCTGCCGACATCATTGTTGAATGACACACCGCATTCGCGGGCAAGTCGAATCGTCGCACCGTCGCTCCCACAGGTTTCGGGGCCGACGCTGGAATTTGCGCAGGTCAGTCTGACGCTCGGCCGCACAACCATTCTCGACAACGTCAGCTTCCAGGTGCAGCCCGGCAGCGTGCACGCACTGGTGGGCCCCAACGGCGGCGGCAAGAGTTCGCTGATCAAGACCTTGCTCGGGCAGATGCCGCATCAGGGCCAGCTCAGCCTGCAATGGCCCGGCGCGCCCGGCACCATCGGTTACGTGCCACAAGCATTGGAGTTCGATCGCGGCTTGCCAATGACGGTCGACGATTTCATGGCCGCCATGTGCCAGCGTCGCCCGGCGTTTCTCGGTTTGAGCAAGCGCTACGCCGGCGCCATCGGTGAAGCGCTGGAACGCGTCGGCATGCAGGACAAACGCAAACGCCGCATGGGCGCCTTGTCCGGTGGCGAACGGCAGCGCGTGCTTCTCGCCCAGGGTTTGATCCCGGCGCCGCAATTGCTGGTCCTCGATGAGCCGATGTCGGCCCTCGATGAAGCCGGGATTCAGGTGTTCGAACGCCTGCTCGCAGACTGGCGTGCCGCAGGCATTACCGTGTTGTGGATCGAGCATGACCTGGAAGCCGTTGGCCGTCTGGCCAATCGCGTCACCGGTCTCAACCGTCGCGTGCTGTTCGACGCCACGCCGCAACAGGCACTGACCCCGGAACGCCTGCTGACCTTGTTCTCGACCCATCCACGGAGTGCTGCCTGATGAGTTACGAAGCCTTCCGTTTGATGGTCCAGGGTTGGGCCTCGTCCGGTTATCTGCCGGAAGCATTGGCCTACGGTTTTGTCGTCAATGCGCTGCTTGCCGGGCTGTTGATCGGTCCGGTACTCGGCGGCCTTGGCACGCTGGTGGTGGTCAAGCGCTTCGCGTTTTTCTCTGAAGCGGTCGGCCACGCGGCGCTGACCGGCGTGGCCATCGGCATTCTGCTTGGCGAACCCTACACCGGGCCGTACGGCAGCCTGTTCGGTTACTGCCTGTTGTTCGGCATCCTGCTCAACTACCTGCGCAACCGCACGGGTCTGGCGCCGGACACCTTGATCGGCGTGTTCCTCTCGGTATCGCTGGCCCTGGGGGCGAGCCTGCTGCTGATTCTGGCGGGCAAGATCAACGTGCACATTCTGGAAAACGTGCTGTTCGGCTCGGTACTGACGGTCAATGGCAATGATCTGGCGGTGCTGGCCATCGTCGGTTCGCTGGTCATGGCCCTGGCGCTGCCGCTGTACAACCGCATCATGCTCGCCAGTTTCAACCCGCAACTGGCGGCGGTACGTGGCGTGGCCGTGAAGACCCTGGATTATCTGTTCGTGATTCTGGTGACGCTGATCACCGTCGCCGCAGTGAAAGTGATCGGCGCGATTCTGGTCGGCGCCCTGCTGGTGATTCCCGCCGCCGCTGCGCGGTTGCTCAGCCAGTCGCTGAAAGGCTTTTTCGGGTGCTCGGTAGTGATCGCCACGGTCAGCACCTTGTGCGGGATTCTGGCGCCGATCGTGTTCGATCTGCCGATTCCGTCCGGCGCCGCGATCATTCTGGTCGCCGGCATTGCCTTCGCCCTCGCCGCCATCGCGCGCGGGGTTGTCCCGAGTCTGAAAGGGAACCTTGGATAAATGACTTTTTCACTGCGAAAACTGACCCTGGCCATCACGCTGTGCGGTGTGGTCGGCACACCGTTGCTGGCGGCCGAAAACGCCAAGCCCCTGCGCGTGCTGGCCTCGCTGCCGATCACTTACGGCTTGGGTGAAGTGCTGCTCAAAGGCACTGACGTCAACCTTGAACGTGCGGCGCCGGCAAATCTGCCGGGCAGTCGGCAGACCGCGTACTTCACCGGTCGTGGTGCTCCGGCGCTGGGCAAACTGGCGACCGATGCCGATGCCGTGATCGGCGTGCGCTCGCTGTGGGCCGATGATCCGCTGTACCCGATCGCTCGGCGCAGCAATATCCGCATCGTTGAAGTCGACGCCGCGCGCCCGGTGGACGGCGCCCTGCCCGGCATTGCCGTGCAACCGGGCCTGAAGGTTGATGGCCTGAACAGTCAGCCCTGGCTGGCGAGCAATAACATGGGGCGCATGGCCGACGTGATGGCGGCGGACCTGGTGCGCCTGGCCCCTAGCGCCAAGCCTGCCATCGAGGCGAATCTGGCGGCATTGAAACAGCGTCTGCTGAAACTCAGTGCCGACAGCGAGGCGCGTCTGGCCAGCGCTGACAATCTGAGCGTGATGAGCCTCAGCGATCACTTCGGTTATCTGATCGGCAGCCTCAATCTGGAGCTGATCGGCCAGGATCCTCGACCGGATGCGGAGTGGACGGCAGAGGATCTGAAGAAACTCACGACAACGCTCAAGGACAACGATGTCGCGGTGGTGCTGCATCATCGCCAGCCTTCGGAGTCAGTGAAAGCGGCGATTGCCGAATCGGGTAGTCGTCTGGTGGTGTTGAGCACCGATGCGGCGGATCCGGTGGCGGAGCTTGAGGGCAATGTAAATTTGCTGCTCAAAGGTCTGAGCGGGGCTTAGTTTCAGCCGAAACCGCGTTACCGTTCATCGCTAGTCTGCTAGCGATAGGGCCTGCCCAGCCAACACAAATCCGGGCATGAAAAAACCCGCTGACCGTCTCCGGTTCAGCGGGTTTCTTTTTGCCCGGCAGCTTATTGCGCGGCAACCTGCGCTTCCATTTTCTGCCGCAGGCTCAGTGGGCGCATATCGGTCCAGACCTCTTCGATGTAGGCCAGGCATTCCTTTTTCAGGCCGCTCTTGCCCACGGTGCGCCAGCCTTGCGGCACGGCTTTGTAGTCCGGCCAGATCGAGTACTGCTCTTCGTGGTTGACCACGACCTGAAAGAGGATGTCCTCGCGGTCGAATACTGACGTCATGCTGGTTCTCCATCGTTGTAAGGTGGGCTGCACCACAGGTGCAGCCGGGTATGTAGAAAGAACGTGCGGCGCGGCAAAAAATTTACAGCGCAGCGGTGGCAGCGGCTAACGCGCGACCGAAGATCTCGGCGACGCGATCAATTTCGGTGGCAGTGATCACCAGCGGCGGCAGGAAGCGCACCACCGCGCCGTGACGACCGCCCAGTTCGAGGATCAGGCCGCGTTTGAGGCACTCGCGCTGCACCAGCGGCGCCAGGCGAGCGAAGGCCGGTGGATGACCGAGCGCGTCCACCGGGCCACTCGGATCGACCAGTTCAACCCCGAGCATCAGGCCCCGCCCACGGATATCGCCCAGTTGCGGGAAGTCGCGCTGCAGAATGCGCAGATGCTCGCTGAGGCGTGCGCCCATGGCTTCGGCGTGCTCGCACACCTTGTGTTCGACCAGATAACGCATCACCGCAGAACCGGCGGCCATCGCCATCTGGTTGCCACGGAACGTGCCGGCGTGGGCGCCCGGCTGCCAGGTATCGAGCCAGTCGCGGTAGACCACCACCGCCAGCGGCAGGCTGCCACCGATGGCTTTGGACAGCACCACCACGTCTGGGGTGATGCCGGCATGTTCAAAGGCGAACATCTTGCCGGTGCGAGCAAACCCGCTCTGGATCTCGTCGATGATCAACGCCACGCCGGCCTTCTCGGTGATACGGCGCAAACCGCGCAGCCACTCGATGTCCGCCGGGATCACACCGCCCTCGCCCTGCACCGCTTCGACAATCACCGCCGCCGGCAACTGCACGCCGGCCTCCGGATCGTTGAGCAGGTTTTCCAGGTAGCTCAGGTTGGCGTTGACACCGGCAGCGCCACCGAGGCCGAACGGGCAGCGGTAGTCGTAAGGGAACGGCATGAATTGCACGCCGTTACTGAGCAAGGCGCCCAACGGTTTTTTCGGCCCCAGGCTGCCCATCAGGCTCAACGCCCCCTGACTCATGCCGTGGTAACCGCCAGAGAACGACAGCACGGTGCTGCGCCCGGTCGCGGTGCGCACCAGTTTCAGCGCGGCTTCCACGGCATCGGTGCCGGTCGGGCCGCAGAACTGGATTTTCGCCTGCGCTGCCAGCGCCGGCGGCAGCAGACCGAACAGATCCTGCACGAACTGATCCTTGACCGGCGTGGTCAGGTCGAGGGTGTGCAGCGGCAACTCATCGGCCAGCACTTGCTGGATCGCCTCGATCACCACCGGGTGGTTATGCCCCAGTGCCAACGTGCCGGCACCGGCCAGGCAGTCAATGAAGCTGCGTCCTTCGACATCTTCGACGTACAGGCCCTTGGCACGCTTGAGCGCCAGGGGAATGCGCCGTGGATAACTGCGCGCATTGGATTCCTGCTGGCTTTGGCGAGCGAGCAACGGTGATTCATGGAACTGGTACAACGTTTCGGCCGGCGCCGAGGCGACCCGGGCCGATGACTGTTCGATAAGGCTGGTGGCGACTGACATCTCTCGACCCCTCAATACGCTATGGATAGTGACCAAAACAGCACACTGGACAGGTGCGCGTTCCGGTCGCGGAGCGCACATGCAGGTTTTCCTGTTCTGGAAACGCTTAAGCGTCCCGAGGATTTAGGCCCTTGATCGTTTGTCAGGCGCAGGCGGGAAACGACCGGACCATGGGCAGAGTCTGCAAACCTTCATGGGTCAAGGGCGGCGCCGCTTGGCGATAGCCCAGGTGTCGATAGAACGCCTCGCCGGTACGGGTGCTGTTGAGACTGACCCGCTGCACCCCGCGCAGGCGCAACCAGCCTTGAAGATCATCCATCAGCGCCCGCCCGACGCCACGGCGGAAGCACTCCGGCTGCACGTAGCACAGGGTGATGTCGCCACTGGCCAGCGCCATGCCGACTCCCACCGGTTTGTCCTGCAACAGGGCGAGGTTGAGGTAGAAACGTGCATCGGCGAGCCACGTACAGAGGTGTCCGGCGGACTGCTGGCGGACCCAGGCATCGACTTGCCGGGGATTGTTGCGGTGATCGAGTGCACAACCGATGCGGATCGAACGCTCGATGATGCGGCTGATAATGCCGGTGTCGGCCAGGGTGGCCGGACGAATACAGATGGGTGCTTCCATGGCGCGATCCCCTCAATCCATTGAGTCAAAGCTGCAGCGACCTTAACCCCGCAGCGGCCGGATGACTAATGGAGAGAAGTTACATTTGATGTGCCAATACACAGAGCTGACGGGGTGAACTCAGACGGCTTGCAACGGCATGGTCAACTCCACGCGCAAACCGTCCGGGCGGCTGTCGAAGTGCAGCGCACAGTCGCAACGCTGAACGATTGCCTGAACGATCGCCAGACCGAGGCCGCAACCGGTGCTCTGACCGTTGCGCCAGAAGCGTTGGGTCAAATGCTGCAAATCGTCCGGGGGGATGCCCGGGCCATGGTCGCGCACGACAAAGCGCACGCGGTTGCCGATGGTTTCCAGGCTCAGTTCGACTGCACAGTCCTGCGGCGTATGACGCAGGGCGTTGTCGAGCAGGTTGCGCAGCGCCGCAATCGACAGCACCGCCGGCATCTGCAGCGCAGCGGTCGACAGATCGGCCGGCAGTTTCAACTGGATCCGCAGGCGCTCACCGCCGGTGGCGTCGGCAATCGCCAGCCTGGCGACTTGCTCGGCGCTGCACTGCGAGCCGTCATCGAACGACAGACTGCCCTCGACCCGCGCCAGCAACAGCAATTGCTCAAGGGTGCGGTGCAGGCGGTCGGCGCCCTCCTCGGCCCGCGCCAGCGACTGATCACGGGCGCTGCCCTCGGTCATGCGCGCCACTTGCAGGTGGGTCTTGATTGCGGTCAGCGGGCTGCGCAGTTCGTGGGCGGCGTCACCGGTAAGGCGGCGTTCACGCTCGATGGTTTTGCCAATGCGCTGGAACAGTTGATTCTGGGTGTCGAGCAACGGTTTCAATTCACTGGGAAACGATTGCAATTGCAGTGGTTCAAGCGAATCGGCATTGCGCCGCATCAAGGCTTCGCGCAGTCGGTTGAGCGGCGCGAGGCCCTGTCCGATCCCCAGCCACAGCAGGCACAGACACCCGAGCAATGCCACACCCACCGGCACCGAAGCGGCCAGCAGAATCGACATGTTCAACGCTTCGCGTTCGATTTGCCGATCGGCTGTGGTGATGCGGACATCGCCTCGGGCAAGGGTGAAGCTGCGCCATGGCGCACCGTCGATCATCTGATCGTGAAAGCCCATTTTCTCGGCTTCCAGAGCCTGCTCGGGACTGCTGTGACTGCGGGCGAGAATTTCCCCGCGCAACGAACTGACCTGGCACGCCATACCGCCGGGAATGTTCAACTGTTCGGCACTGAAATGCGTGCCCTCGCCCTTGCTCGGCAAGGCCGGCAATTGCTCCAGCAGCCCGGCGACCATGCGTGCGGAGGCCACCAGCCGCTGATCGAGGGAAAACATCATCTGATTGCGCAGATCGCTGAGCATCCAGGCCGCCGCCAGCGCCCAGATCAGCGCAAACGCAGCGCCGAGGGTCAGGCTCAGGCGCAGTCGCAGACTCATCACTTGCCTTGATCTCCACCGTCGGCCGGGCCCAGTCGATAACCGAGGCCGCGCACCGTTTCGACGATGCCCTTGCCGAGTTTGCTGCGCAGGTGATGGATATGCACGTTCAGCGCATTGCTCTCCAGTTCATCGTTGAAGCCGTAGACGCTGTCCTTCAACTGCTCGGTGGACAGCACCCGGCCACGGTTGTGCAGCAACGCTTGAAGCAGCGATTGCTCGCGCCGCGACAAGTCCACCGGCTGCCCGGCCAGAGTGGTCTCGCGACTGCTCGGGTCGTATGTCAGCGCACCGTGTTCGATCAGGTTGACACTGCGCCCGGCCACCCGCCGCAGCAGGGTTTGCAGGCGCGCGAACAGTTCGCGCAGATCGAATGGCTTGAGCAGGTAATCGTCGGCCCCCGCCTGCAAACCGTCGACCCGGTCAGTGACCGAGTCGCGCGCGGTCAGAATCAGCACCGGAATCTCCAGGCCACTCTGACGCAGTTGTTGCAATAACTTGAGGCCATCTTCGTCGGGCAGGCCGAGATCGAGCACCATCACGTCAAATTCGGCGACCTTGAGCATCGCCCGCGCCTTGGACGCGGTGTTGACGTGTTCGACCGTCAGGCCCTGAGCCGTCAGACCGGCAACGATCCCGCTGGCGATCAACTCGTCGTCTTCGCAAACCAATACGTGCATGGGCGCTCCATGAATAAAAAGGCGAGTCAAACAGGCGAGGATTAAGTGGCAATTATGGCCGCCGCGCCGGCTGACGGAAAGCGCACCGCACGGTAACCCGCTCGCTGTGTGACCTGGAATTCGACCAGGTCAGACTAGCCATCGGTTTGATTACCAACACTGAAACAGTTTGCGCCTGTCTATCCGTTTGGTGCTGGTTTAGCCTGCGGTCGAAACTGACTGCTACTACAACCCTTAAACGGATTTAAGAACAATGCCTCATTTAAAAAATGTCGTCGCCGTGGATTGGCGCTCGGGGCCTGACCGGATCTACTTTTTTTTCAAGGACTCCAATACCTATTCACGCTTCAACATCGGCACCAACCGGGTGCCCGCCGAATATCCCGCCGAAGCCAACGCCGATAACTGGGGCGAATTTCATCGACACGTACGCAATCTGCGTTTTGGATTCACCACCACGGGAATCATTCCTGACTCGCAAAGTGGCTTCGACGACGATGTCTTGTGGCTTTTTTATAGCGACAATGGCCGACCGATGGTGTGTAAATACGATCAGGACCTGGATAAGGTCCGCAGCATGGAGCCTCTGGAAAATACCGTCTGGGCGCGACTTCGCCCTTACTTTGAGCGCATCGTTGCCGGTACCTGGTGGCAAATGACCGGTTCCAGTAGCCAGGTGTTCCGGTTTCTCATGAATGACGGCCATACCGTCGCAATCAACCTGTCCAACAGCGATATCCAGCACGAGAGCATCAACGCCGAATCCTGGCCGGGCCTTGAGCCTTACCGGGACAGGATCATCACGGCGGTGCAGAATGATCGTACGTTCGCGGCCAGTTACTTCTACATTTTCCTGAACAACAACCAATACATTTGCTACAACATGCAGCGCAATCGGGTGGAATACGGCCCTATCGATGTGGATGAAGACAGCTGGCCCGGTTTGCTCTGCGGCCTGCCTTGAACCGGGCGCCTCGGCCGGTTAATCATCGGTTAATCGCCACCGCCCATTGTGCACCTCACTTGCACAGGGACAAGGCTCCTCCATGCGTCATTTTTTTCTTTTGTTTGCTCTGCTGATGTCCAGCCTGGCCCAGGCTGGAAACAATCCATTTGATACAAAACCGGAGTTTCTGCCGGTCGACAAGGCTTTCGTGCTCACCTCCGAACGTCTGGAGTCTGGGGAAACCCAGTTGTTCTGGCAGATCACCGACGGCTATTACCTGTATCAGAAACGCCTGAAATTCGACGGTCTGGCGGCGGCGCACCAACCGGCGCTGCCTGAGGGCGAGTCCCACAGCGACGAGTTTTTCGGTGAACAACCGGTGTATCGCCAAGGCCTGGAAGTGAAAATCCCGGCGACGGCCAGCGGGCAGATCAAGGTCAGTTACCAGGGCTGTGCCGATGCCGGACTGTGTTATCCGCCGCAAACCCGGGTCATTGATCTGGGCGGCAAGGCATCCGCCACCACGGCGAGCGACGAAGCACCGGATCAAGCCCTGGCCAGCAGCCTGCAACAGCGGGCGCTGGGCTGGAGTCTGCTGGTGTTTTTCGGCCTTGGCCTGTTGCTGGCGTTTACCCCGTGCTCGTTGCCGATGTTGCCGATTCTGGCGGGCATGATCGTCGGCAGTGGCGCGACACCCCGTCGTGGTTTTGCGCTCGCCAGCAGTTACGTGATCTGCATGGCACTGGTGTACGCCGCCATGGGCGTGATTGCCGCGCTGCTGGGTGCCAACCTTCAGGCCTGGTTGCAGAACCCGTGGCTGCTGGGGGCGTTCGCTGCGGTATTTGTGGTGCTGGCACTGCCGATGTTCGGCTTCTTTGAACTGCAATTGCCGGTGGCGTTGCGCGATCGCCTCGAACACGCCTCGCGCAGCCGCAGCGGTGGCAGCCTGATCGGTGCCGGTGTGCTGGGCGCCTTGTCCGGTCTGCTGGTCGGCCCATGCATGACCGCACCACTGGCCGGAGCCCTGTTGTATATCGCCCAGAGCGGTAACGCGCTGCACGGCGGCTTGATTCTGTTTGCGCTGGGCATCGGCATCGGTGTGCCGTTGTTGTTGCTGGTAACCGTCGGCAATCGCTTCCTGCCCAAACCCGGCGCCTGGATGAATCTGCTCAAGGGCATCTTCGGTTTCCTGTTCCTCGCCACCGCGTTGCTGATGTTGCGCCCGGTACTGGATTCGTCGTTGTGGCTGGGCCTGTGCGGCGCGCTGCTGCTGATCGCCGCGTTCTGCGCCTGGAAGCAATCGGAAGGGTATGGCCGGGTCGCGCAGGTGTTCGGCGCCATCTCGTTGTTGCTGGGACTGTGGGGCAGCCTGCTGATGATCGGCGCGGCGGGCGGCAGCGACGATCCGTATCAACCCTTGCAGGTATACAGCGCCGGCCGTGTGGCCAGCGCGGCACCGAGCGGTCATGAAGCGTTCACCACGATCAAGGACCCTGCAGCGCTGCAACGCGAACTGGATGCCGCCACGGCCCAGGGCCAGTGGGTGCTGCTCGATTATTACGCCGACTGGTGCGTGTCGTGCAAAGTCATGGAGAAGCAGGTGTTTGGCCAGGCCAAGGTGATGCAGGCGCTGAGCGACGTGCGTCTGCTCAGGCTGGATGTCACCGCTGACAATGCGGCCAGCCGCGAACTGCTTGGCCGTTACAAGGTTCCGGGCCCACCGAGTTTCGTGTGGATCGGCGCCGACGGTGAAGAGCGCCGCAGCCAGCGCATCACCGGCGAAGTCGATGCCGAGACGTTCCTGCAACGCTGGACCACCACCCGAGACGCTCATTAATGCTGACTTTCACCCTCGGCACCTTTGCCATCGCGCTGAACCATCTGCTGCTGATCAGTGCCTTGGCGCTGGCGACCTTTGTCGGCTGGCGGGTGGCCAAACGCGGTGGCGAGAACCCCGAGTCGGCGCTGTTCAGTCTGTTCCTGCTGGGCATGCTGGCGGCGCGTATCGCGTTCGTGGCGGTGTACTGGTCGCATTATCGCAGTGACCCGTGGCAGATCGTCGACCTGCGCGATGGCGGCTTCCTCGCCTGGCCGGGGGTGATCGTGTTGCTGCTCGTTGCGCTGTATCGCGGCTGGCGACGCCCGGGGTTGCGGCGCCCGCTGGGTTTTGGCGTAGCCAGTGGTGTGCTGTTCTGGCTGTTGGCGACCCTGTCACTGAACATCTACGAACAAGGCACCCGTCTGCCGGACATCGCCCTGCGTAACGCAGCCGGTGAAACCATCAAGCTCAGCGATTATCAGGGCGGTCCGCTGGTGATCAACCTGTGGGCGACCTGGTGTCCACCGTGCCGGCGCGAGATGCCGGTCCTGGAAAATGCCCAACTGCAACGGCCTGACCTGACCTTCCTGTTTGTCAATCAGGGCGAGAGCATGCAAAGCGTGGCGACATTTCTCGAAACCCAGGGCCTGAGCCTGACCAATGTGTTGTTCGACCGCAGCGGCCAAGTGGGCCAGGCCGTGGGCTCCATGGCATTGCCGACTACCCTGTTCTATAGCCCCGACGGTCGCCTGCTGAGCAGCCACCTGGGTGAGTTGTCCAATGCCAGTCTGGCTCGCGCACTGGAAAATTTCGATGCACCACACTCCCAATCGAACCCGGCCATTGCTCCGGCCACCTCTGCAAGGAAACTGCCATGCCCCGCCTCCGCCACCTGCTGACGCTGACAATGGGCGCTGCCCTGTTGCATTTGCCGTCGCTGCAGGCTGCTGAAGAACTGCCTGCCGCGATCAAGCAGATCGAGGCCAAAGGCGCAAAAATCGTCGGCCAGTTCGATGCGCCTGATGGTTTGCGTGGTTACGCGGCGCAATACCAGAACCGTGGCATGGCGCTCTACCTGACCCCGGATGGCAAGCACGTGCTGCTCGGCAACCTGTACGACGCCGACGGCAAAGACCTGAGCAGCGAACCGTTGCAGAAACTGGTGTATGCGCCGATGGCCAAGGAAGTCTGGGCCAAGTTCGAGGCGAGCAACTGGATTCAGGACGGCAACAAGGATGCACCGCGCACGGTATACCTGTTCAGCGACCCGAACTGCCCGTACTGCAACATGTTCTGGGAACAGGCACGCCCTTGGGTCAAGGCCGGCAAAGTGCAGTTGCGGCACATCATGGTCGGGATCATTCGCGAAGACAGCCCGGGCAAGTCCGCCGCGCTGCTGGCAGCCAAGGATCCGGCCAAGGCGCTGGAGGATCACGAGAAGGCTGGCAAGGCCAGTTCGCTCAAGGCCTTGAAGGACATTCCGGCGGCGGTGCAGACCAAACTGGCGGCCAACATGCAGTTGATGGAGGACCTGGACTTGCAGGCGACCCCGGCGATTTTCTACATGGACGACAAGGGTGAGCTGCAACAACAGCAAGGGGCGCCTTCGCCGGACAAGCTGGCGAAGATTCTCGGCCCCAAATAGCTCCGGACCTTTCGAAACCTGGCGGCCCTTTCGCGAGCAAGCCCGCTCCCACCCTGGATTGAAATCCTCTGTGGCAGCGGGCTTGCTCGCAAAGAACGTTTACGCGGTGTGGCGGTTGCGCTCGCTCAAGAAGCTGAACAGCACCTCGTTCACAAACGCCGGATTCTCCAGACTGGAGATATGCCCTGCCTCCGGCACCAACAACCACGGGCAACCAATCAACTCAGCCATTTCCTGCGTTTCCGCCGGTGGCCGTGGTTTGTCCTGATCGCCGCACAGCACCAGCGTGGCCTGCGCATTCAACTCGCCCAGACGTGGCAACAGATCATCCCGACTGAAGGTGATACGCCCCATTGGCACGATGCTGTCGCGCAGACGGTCAGACGAATACGCCGCCAGTTTCGCGCGGAAATCCTGGTAAAGCGCCGACTGCGGATCAATGCCCGGACGGAAGAAGATCGGCACGACGATGTCGAGCAAGAGGTCAGAGATTTCGCCGGATTCTTCGATCTGCTTGAACAGCGAAAAATAGTACTGGCGGGTAGGCTCTGGCTCGACGCCGACGTAAGTGTCCATCAGCACCAGGCCGTTGACCCGTTGCGGCGCCGACAATGCCAGGCGTACGCCCCACATGCCTCCGACCGACAACCCGACCAGAGTGACCCGGTCGATCTCCAGGTGATCGAGCAACGCCTGCACCTGACGGGCGATGTCGTCCAGCGAAGTGGTGCCTTGCGGCAACGCGCCGGACTCACCGTGGCCCCAAAGATCCAGGGCGATCACCCGATAGTGCGGCGACAGTGCAGCAATCTGCGGCGCCCACATGGCGGTGTCCCACAGATAACTGCCCGCCAGCAACACGGCCGGGCCGGTGCCTTGATCAATGTAGTGCAGCGCTTGTCCGTCAACCGTGAAAAAAGCCATCGACCACCCCCGCGGTAGAAAAAGAGAACCGGCAGCCTGAGCTGCCGGTGGTTTGTCGTCAACCTGGGAAATGTACGTGAATGTGCCGGTTTATTTGTGTTGAATTCACTGACGTCATCGCTGGCAAGCCAGCTCCCACAGGTTCTACGCTGCACACAAATGTTGTGAACACGTTCGATCAGTGTGGGCGCTGGCTTGCCAGCAATGGGGCCGCAGATTACAACCCTTCCAGCTCCGCCATCAGGTCATTCAAGCGATCCACCTTGTCCTCGGTGATGTCACTGGCCGCCAGGCCTTCGATGTACTCGGCCAGTTCCTGCACCGTGCTGCACTCGAACATCGCCCGCAGCGGCACATCGCGTTGCAGGGTTTTCTGCACCCGCGAAGCGATCTGCGTAGCCAGCAACGAATGCCCGCCCAACTCGAAGAAGTTGTCGCGCACGCCGACCTTGTCGACCTTCAGCACCTCGGCCCAGATATCGGCCAGGGTCTGCTCCAGCTCGTTGCGCGGGGCCAGGTAATCCGCGCTCTGCAACTGGCCGATCTCCAGCGCCGGCAGGGCCTTGCGGTCGAGTTTGCCGTTGGCGTTATGCGGCAGCTGATCCAGCCACAACCAGTGCAGCGGCACCATGTATTCCGGCAATTCGCTGCGCAGGCGTTGCTTGATCCGTTCCAGGCGTTCGCTCGGATTGAGCGCCGAATCCGCCGCGACCAGATAGCCGACCAAGTGCTTGCCGTTGACCCCTTCCTGCACCCCGACCGCCGCATCACGGACTTCCGGTTGCTCGTGCAGACGCGCCTCGATTTCACCCAGTTCGATGCGGTAACCGCGAATCTTCACCTGATGGTCGACCCGACCGACGTACTCCAGCACACCGTCACTGCGGCGTCGCGCCAGGTCACCGGTACGGTACAGACGCTCGCCCGGCGCGCCGAACGGGTTCGGTACGAACACCGGCGCGGTCCGCAGCGGATCGCTGACGTAACCGCGACCGACGCCAGTACCGGCCACGCACAACTCACCCACCGCACCCAACGGCACCAATTCCAGCGCGCCATCGACCAGATAGAGCAGGTTGTTGTCGGTCGGCGTACCAATCGGCAAGTAGCTGCCGCGGGTCGAGGCCAGATCGACGCGGAAAAACGCCACGTCATCGGAACATTCTGCCGGACCGTAAGCATTGACCAGCCCGATCTGCGGATAACGCAACAGCCACTGATGCGCCAGTTCCGGTGGCATCGCTTCGCCAGTCGGCAGCATCCAGCGCAGGCCGTCGAGGCTCAGGCGCTCCGAGGCAAGCATGCCTTGTATCAGCGACGGCACGCTCTCCAGCACGGTGATGCCCTGCGCCTGCACATGCATCAGCAACCCCTGCGGATCGTGGGCGATGGTGTTCGGCACAATGTCCACCCGAGCGCCGAACAGCGGCGCGGCGAGGAACTGCCAGACCGAAATGTCGAAGCTTTGCGAAGCGGTCTGTGCGATCACATCGGCCTCGCTCAAATCGAGGTACGGACGCTTGCTCAACTGGTTGTTGAGCATGCCGCGCTGCTCGACCATCACGCCTTTCGGCAGGCCGGTCGAGCCCGAGGTGTAGATCACATAGGCGAGGTTGTCCGGGCCGCTGTGAATACCCGGGTTTTCCACCGATGTCGTCTGCGCTTGCAGCGTTTCCCAGACCAACAGACGCGGACGGTTGGCACAGCTGAATTCATCCAGCAAGGCCTGCGCCTGTGCCTGGCAGGCGGCACTGCACACCAGCACCGGCGCCCGGCTCAGCTCAAGGATGCGTTGCAAGCGCTGGCCCGGCAGGCCGGGATCCAGCGGCAGGTAACCGCCACCGGCCTTGAAGCTGCCGATGATCATCCCGAGCAGATCGAGGTTACGCTCGGCCAGCAACGCCACCGGTTGATCCATCTGCAGCCCGGCTGCGACCAGGGCATGGCCGAGGCGGTTGGCGTTATGGTTCAGCTCGGCATAGCTCAGTTGCTGATCCAGGCATGTGGCAGCGATGCGTTGCGGGTGCGCCGCCACCCGCGCTTCGAACAGCGCCACGTAGCTCTGCTCCAGTGGATAATCGTGTGCGCTCTGGTTGCAACCGTGCAGCAGGAAGTCCTGCTCCTCACGGCCCAGCAACGGCAGTTCGGCCATGTCGCCATGGAAGCCATCGACCAGCGCCAGCAACAGACGCTTGAACTCGCCGAGCATGCGCTCGATGGTCGACTCGTCGAAGTAGCGCTGGTCATACGACAGATGCAACCCAAGGTCATCGCCCGGATAACACACCGCCGTCAACGGGAAGTTGGTGTGGGTGCGGCCAGAATCCGAGGTCGCGTTGAGGCTCTGCGCACGGTCCAGTACCGAGACTTCCACCGGCGCGTTTTCAAACACGAACAGGCTGTCGAACAGCGGCTGGCCTTTCGGCAGTTCGCTCTGTTCCTGAATGTTCACCAGCGGCAGGTATTCGTACTCGCGCAGTTGCATGTTGCTGTCGAGCAGCGCGCTCAGCCACTGGCGCACGCTGCTGCGCTGATCGTCCTCGGGCATTTTCACCCGCAGGGCAATACTGTTGATGAACAGGCCGACGGTGCGTTGCATCTCTGGCATGTCCACCGGACGTCCGGCCACGGTCACACCGAACAGCACGTCACGATCACCGCTCAGGCGGCGCAGCACCAAGGCCCACGCCGCTTGAGCGAAGGTGTTCACTGTCAGTTGATGGGCCTGGGCCAGTTCACGCAGACGTGCACCGTCCTCGACCTTGAGGCGGGTGTAGCAGTCGCCGACGATCATGCCGCCGCTTTCGCCGGCATGTTCACGCAGGAACGGCCGGTCGCTCGGGATCGGCGTGGTGCGTTCGAACCCTTGCAGGTTCTGCTGCCACCACTGGCGCGCCTCGGCCAGGCTCTGGCGTTGCAGCCAGCCGATGTAATCGCGGTAACGCGGCGGCACCGACAATTGCGCTTCGCGACTTTCACCGAGGGCGGTGTAGATCTCGAAAAAATCGTTCATCAGCAACGAGCGGCACCAAGCATCAATCAGGATGTGGTGGTTGCTCATCATGAACCAGTAACGCGCCGCGCCGACCTTGATCAGGCGCAGGTGGAAGGGTGCCTGATTGAGCAGATCGAAACCGGCCTCGCGCTCGCTTTTGAGCAACGCCTGCAGCTTCGGTTCTTGCTCGGCCTCGGCAACGTTGCTCCAGTCCAGGTACTCGATCGGCGTGCGCCCCGGGGAGTGAATCACTTGCAGCATGTCTTCGCCGACGTTCCAGCAGAACGACGCACGCAGCGCTTCGTGACGGGCGACCACCGCTTGCCAGGCCTGGGCAAAACGCTCGGGATCGAGTTCGCTGTTGATGCGGTAGCGATCCTGCATGTAGTACAGGCCCGTGCCCGGTTCGAGCAAGGTGTGCAGGAGCATGCCTTCCTGCATCGGCGTCAGCGGATAGACGTCTTCGATGTGCGCCGCCGGCACCGGCAACGCATCGAGTTGCGCCTGAGTCAGTTTCGCCAGCGGGAAGTCCGACGGCGTCAACCCGCCGGCCGTGTCTTGCAGGCAATGGGCGATCAGGCTTTGCAGTTCGCCGAGGTAGGCGTCGGCCAGATCAACGATGGTCTGCGCGTCATATCGCTCGGCGCTGAAAGTCCAGCGCAGCAGCAGTTCACCGCCATACACCTGACTGTCGATGCTCAACTCGTTGGGCAGCGGCGCCTGCGGATCGTGAGCGGCGCCGACCGGTTCATCGAGAGGACGGAACAGCGCATCGCTGCCAAAACTCTGGTCGAACTGGCCGAGGTAGTTGAAGGTGACCGGTGCGTTGGGCAACGCCGCCATGCTGCGCTGACTGAGGTCATCGGCCAGATAACGCAGGACGCCATAGCCCAGGCCTTTGTGCGGCACCGCGCGCAGTTGCTCCTTGATCGCCTCGATCGAAGCGCCCTGCCCGGCCGCTTCTTCAATGTTGTGCGGGGTCAGGCGTAATGGATAGGCGCTGGTGAACCAGCCGACGGTGCGGGTCAGGTCGATCTCGTCGAACAGGGTTTCGCGGCCGTGGCCTTCGAGCTGAATCAGCGCCGACGGCTGCCCGCTCCAGCGGCACAAGACGCGGGCCAGCGCAGTCAGCAACAGGTCGTTGACCTGCGTGCGATAGGCACGCGGCGCCTGTTGCAGCAGTTGTTGAGTACGCTCGGCATCGAGGTGCACGCTGACGGTTTGCGCATGCCGGTTCTGCCGTCCACCCTGCGGGTTTTCGCATGGCAGGTCGGCGCTCGGCCCGGCCAGTTGCGTCTGCCACCAACTCAGTTCTTCGCGCAGGGATTCGCTGCCGGCGTAGGCCTGCAAGCGTGCCGTCCAGTCCTTGAAGGCACTGGTTTTCGCCGGCAGCTTCACCGCTTGTTCGGCGTCGAGTTGGCGATACACGGTTTGCAGATCGTCGAGCAGCACGCGCCACGAGACACCGTCGACCACCAGATGATGGATGGCAATGAACAACCGCTGCTGTCCTTCTGGCCCATCGACCAGCAACGCGCGCAATAACGGGCCGTGTTGCAGTTCGAGGCTGCGCTGGGCATCGGCGTACAACGCTTGGCACTGCTCCATCGCGGAAACCCGCACCTGCCACAACACATTGGCATCGGACACCGGTTGATGCGTGGCCTGCCACTGATCGTTGCCCTGGGTGAAGCGCAGACGCAAGGCGTCGTGCTGCTCGATCACCGCCAGCAGCGCCTGCTCCAGACGCTGCGGTTCCAGCGCCACGCTCGGCTCCAGCAGCAAGGCCTGGTTCCAGTGCTGACGCTCCGGGATTTCAGTGTCGAAGAACCAGTGCTGGATCGGCGTCAGCGCCGAGTCACCGCTGACCAGCCCCTGTTCGGCAGTCACTTGCTCGCTGCGGCTGGCGACCCCGGCGAGGGTCTGCACGGTCTGATGCTGGAACAGGTCCCGCGGGCTGAAATGGATGCCTTGCTGCCGCGCCCGACTGACCACTTGAATCGACAGAATCGAGTCGCCACCGAGTTCGAAGAAGTTGTCGTTGAGGCCGACCTGCTTGACGTTGAGCACTTCGCACCAGATCTGCGCCAGGGCCTGTTCCAGTTCGCTGCTCGGGGCGACGTAGTCTTGACGATTCAGCTCAGGATCCGGCGCGGGCAAAGCACGACGGTCGAGTTTGCCGTTGGCGGTGAGTGGCATGCGCGCCAGCAGGATCAGGTGCGTCGGCACCATGTAGTCCGGCAGTTGCGCTTTGAGGTGCGCCTTCAATGCGTCGCGCAGTTCGGCCTGTTGTACTTCACCTTGCTCGGCGACTTCGCTGACCAGATAGGCAACCAGTTGTTTGCCGCTCGGCGCATCCAGCGCCAGCACCACCGCTTCACGGATCGAAGCGTGATCAAGCAGGCGGGTTTCGATCTCGCCCAGTTCGATGCGGAAACCACGAATTTTCACCTGATGGTCGATCCGCCCCAGATACTCCACCAAGCCATCGGCACGCTGGCGCACCAGGTCGCCGGTGCGGTACATGCGCCCGCCATTCGCGGCAAACGGGTCGGCGACAAAACGCTCGGCCGTGATGCCCGGGCGGTCGTGATAACCCTGCGCCAGACCGGCGCCGCCGACGAACAACTCACCGGTCGCGCCTTGCGGCACCAGCGCCAGATCGGCGTCGAGAATGTACGCCAGGCGGTCGCCAATCACGCTGCCGATCGGCACGCTGCCGGCGCCTTCTTCCAGGACTTCCGGGGCCAGACTGGCGAGTGGCATGACCACGGTTTCGGTCGGGCCGTAGGCGTTGAAAAACAGGCTCGGTTTGAACGCAGCGCGAATCCGCTGCAGGTGTTCACCGGTCAGTGCTTCGCCGCCGGTGATGATCATCCGCACCGGCAGCGTTTGATTTTGCGTGGCGAGGAACTGCGCCAACTGGCTGCCGTAGCTCGGGGTGAAACCGAGGACGTTGATCTTGTGGCGGCGGATCAAACCGCAGATTTCTTCGGCATCCCACTGCCCTTGCGCCCGCAGCACCACCTGCGCGCCGCTGAGCAGCGGCACCAGCAGCCGCTCGGTGGCGGCGTCGAAGTTGATCGAATAGAAGTGCAGTTCGCAGTCGTCCGGGCGCATGCCGAAACGCGTGATCACGGCCTGGCAGTGCATGGCGATTTCGCCGTGAGAAACCACCACACCCTTCGGTTTACCGGTCGAACCGGAGGTGTAAATCAGGTACGCCTGATGCTGCGGCAAGCTGATCAACGGCAGCTCGGTGGCCGGGTAGCCGGCCAGTGCCGGACTGTCTTCTTCCAGGCTCCAGCGCGCCACGCTCGGCGGCAGATCACCAAGAGCATTGAACATTGCCTGATCGCTGAGCAGCAGACCAATGCGGCTGTCTTCGATCATGTAGTGCAAACGGTCGAGCGGATATTCCGGGTCCAGCGGCACGTACGCGCCGCCGGCCTTGAGAATCGCCAGCAGGCCGACAACCATTTCCAGCGAGCGCTCCAGCGCCAGACCGACCCGCACTTGCGGACCGACGCCGCGTTCACGCAGGGCCCAGGCCAGGCGATTGGCGCGGGCGTCGAGTTCGGCGTAGCTCAGGGTCTGCCCGGCGAACGTCAGGGCCGGCGCGTCTTTACGGGCCAGCGCCTGCTCGGCAAACAGGTGATGGATGCACTGATCGAGGCGATGTTCGCCCGGCTCCGCACCGAGGCTGTCGATCAGTTGCTGTTGTTCCGGCGCCGCCAGCAGCGGCAACTCGCTGAGGCGTTGGTGCGGATCGCTGATCAGCGCTTCGAGCAGATTGCGCCAATGGCAGGCCATGCGTGCAATGGTCGGTTCATCGAACAGATCAGTGCTGTAGGTCAGGCAGCAACCGAGGCGATGGTCGAGGTCGGTGACCTCCAGGTTGAGGTCGAACTTGGTCGCCCGCGCATCGTTGGCCAGGTATTCGACGGTCATCCCGGCGAGCAGGCGGCTCTGCTGGAACTCCCAGCGCTGCACATTGCACATGACCTGGAACAGCGGGTTGTACGCGGCGCTGCGCGGTGGCTGCAGGGCTTCGACCAGATGATCGAACGGCAGGTCCTGATGCGACTGGCCCTCAATCACGGTATGGCGCACCTGCTCGCACAACTCGCCCACCGACATCTGGCCGTCGAGCTGGCAACGCAGCACCTGGGTGTTGAGGAACGCGCCGATCAGCCCTTCGCTTTCCGGGCGGATACGGTTGGCCACCGGCGCACCGATGCGCAGGTCGGTCTGGCCACTGTAGCGGTAGAGCAAGGTGGCGAGCGCGGCGGTCATGGTCATGAACAGGGTCAGACCGTTTTGCGCATTGAAGGCACGGACACGGGCGGCGAGATCATCACTGAGGTCGAAACGGAACAGTTCGCCCTGGTGGCTTTGCACCGGCGGACGCGGACGGTCGCCGGGCAGCTCCAGCAGCGGATGTTCGCGTCCGAGTTGCGCGGTCCAGTAGTCGAGTTGGCGCTGACGTTCACCGGACTCCAGCCAGTTGCGCTGCCAGACGCTGTAATCAAGGTACTGCACCGGCAACGGTTCCAGCGGCGAGTCGCGGTCATCGACGAACGCTTCATACAACGCGCTGAGTTCGCGGGCGAAGATGTCCATCGCCCAGCCTTCGGTGACGATGTGGTGCAGGGTCAGGACAAAGTAGTGCTCATGTTCGGCGGTCTTCACCAGACAGGCGCGCAACAGCGGCCCGGTTTCCAGATCGAACGGCAGGTGCGCTTCGGCATCGGCCAGTTGCTGCACCTTCTGCTCACGCTGGTCAGCCGGCAGTTTCGAAAAATCCTTCCAGCCCATGCGTACGCCCGTCTCGGCATGCACCTGCTGCCGGGCCACGCCGTCGATGCTCGGGAAGGTGGTGCGCAGGGTTTCGTGGCGCAGGATCAATGCCTGCAAGGCCGCCTCGAAACGCTCGACATGCAACACGCCACGCAGGCGCGCCATGCCGCCGACGTTGTACGCCGGGCTGTCCGGTTCCATCTGCCAGAGGAACCACATGCGCTGTTGCGAATAGGACAGCGGCACCGGCTGGCTGCGGTCGACTTTTGCAATCGGTGGCTGCTGGTTGGTCTTGCCGCTGGCCTGGATCAGGCGGATCTGCTCGGCAAAATCGCCAAGTTCGCTGTGTTCGAACAAGGCGCGCAGCGGCAACTCGACGTCACAGGCCTGACGGCTGCGCGAGATGATTTGCGTGGCCAGCAGCGAGTGCCCGCCGAGGGCGAAAAAGTCGTCGCGCAGACCGACTTGCGCCAGACCCAGTACTTCGCGCCAGATCGCGGCGATCTGTTGTTCCAGCTCAGTGACCGGCTCGACGTGCTCGCGGACTTGCCACTGCGGCTCGGGCAAGGCGCGACGGTCGAGTTTGCCGCTGGGGCTCAGGGGCATTTGTTCGAGACGCATCAGTTGCGCCGGGACCATGTATTCCGGCAGCTCGGCGGCCAAAGCGGTTTTCAGACGGGCAATCAGTACGTCCTGATCTTCGCTGCCATCGGCAGCAGTGAAATAGCCGATCAGTTGCGCGCCGGCAGCGGTTTCACGCACCAGCACCACGGCTTGGGCGACACCTTCCTGAGCCAGCAGGCGCGCTTCGATTTCTTCCGGCTCGACACGGAAGCCACGCAGTTTGACCTGCTGATCGAGACGGCCGAGGTATTCGATCACACCGTCCGAGGTCCACCGTGCGCGGTCACCGGTGCGGTACAAACGCGCGCCCTGCTCACCCAGCGGATCGACCACGAAACGCTCGGCAGTCAGCGCCGGGCGACCAAGGTAACCGCGAGCGAGACCGATGCCGCTGATGCACAGTTCACCCGGCACCCCGGCCGGCACCGGATTGAGATCGGCGTCGAGTACGCGGCAGATCACGTTGCCCAACGGCCGGCCGATCGGCGAACGCTCGCCATCAGCCGCTGTGCAGTGCCAGTGGGTGACATTGATCGCGGTTTCGGTCGGGCCATAACGGTTGTGCAATTGCACCGCCGGCAGTTGCGCCAACACGCGGTTGCGCAGTTCTGGCGGCAGCGCTTCACCACCGGAGAACAGCCGACGCAGGCTGGTGCATTCGGCGCTGAGCGGTTCGTCGATGAACAGCGAAAGCAGCGGCGGCACGAAGTGCAACGTCGTCACGCCATATTGCTGAACCAGTTGGGCGATGCGATGCGGATCGCGGTGCTCGCCCGGCGCGGCAATCAACAGCCGCGCGCCGGTGATCAGCGGCCAGAAGCACTCCCACACCGACACGTCGAAACTGATCGGGGCCTTTTGCATCAGCACGTCGGTTTCATCGAGGCCGTAGGTGTTTTGCATCCATTGCAGACGTTCGGCCAAGGCGGCGTGAGTGTTGCCGACGCCCTTCGGTTGGCCGGTGGAACCCGAGGTATAAATCACGTAGGCGAGGTTGTCGCCGTGCAGGTGCAGACCCGGCGCCTGACTCGGCCAGTTTTCCAGGTGCAGCGCGTCCATCGCGATCACACTGACGCCGTCGCGGGCCGGCAGACGGTCGAGCAATGCGGTCTGGGTCAGCAGCAGTTCGACACCGCTGTCGCTGAGCATGTAGGCCAGACGCTCGGCCGGGTAATCCGGGTCCAGCGGCACATAGGCACCGCCGGCCTTGAGAATCGCCAGCAGGCCGATCAGCAGTTGCGGTGAACGCTCGGCAGCAATCGCCACACATACGTCCGGGCCGACCCCTTTGTCGCGCAGGTAATGCGCGAGGCGGTTGGCCTGGGCGTGCAATTCGGCGAAATCGAGACTGCCGCCGTCCCACACCAGCGCAGTGCGTTCCGGAGTCTGGCGCGCCTGATCGTTGAGCCGTTCCGGCAGCCATTGTGGCGCCGGGGTGCATGGCGCGACGCTCCATGCCTGTTGCTGTTCGTGCTCGCACGGCGTCAGCAATTGCAGGTCGCCGATCGCCTGTTGCGGCTGTTCGCAGACGGCGCGCAGCAGGTTGCTGAAGTGTTCGGCCAGACGCTCGATGGTCGCCGCTTCGAACACCTCGTCGGCGTAGTCGAAGGACAGGGTCAGGCGCCCGTTGCGATCCTCTTCGCTGTGCAGTTGCAGGTCGAACTTGGCCTCGCGGCTGTGCCACGGCAGTTCTTCGGCGAGCAGCCCCGGCAAGCGTTTCAGCGCGCCGAGATCGCGTTGCTGGTGGTTGAACATCACCTGAAACAGGCCGTGTTCGCGAGCCTGTGGGAAGGCTTCGAGCAGTTGTTCGAACGGCAAGTCCTGATGGGCTTGAGCGCCAAGCGTGGCCTCGCGGGTCTGCGTCAGCAACTCGACAAACGACAGGTGCGAATCGACCTCGGCACGCAGCACCTGGGTGTTGATGAAGAAGCCGATCAGGCCTTGGGTTTCCAGGCGCGGACGGTTGGCATTGGGCACGCCGATGCGAATGTCGCGCTGACCGCTGTAGCGGTGCAGCAGGCTCTGCAAGGCCGCGAGCAACAGCATGAACGGCGTCGATTGGTGGGCCTGGGCGGTCTGTTTGATCGCATCGCTGAGGCTGACGCCGAGGCGCACGCTGTGGCGGGCGGCGCTGTGCAACTGTCTGGCCGAGCGAGGATGATCGGTGGCCAGTTCCAGCACCGGTTGTTCGTCGCCCAGTTGTGCTTTCCAGTACGCCAGTTGTCGCTCGCCCTCGCCTTGCGCCAGCCATTGGCGCTGCCAGCTGCCGTAGTCGGCGTATTGGGTCGGCAGCGGCGCAAGGTCGGCGCGCTGGCCTTGGGTGGCAGCGGCGTACAGGCGCGAGAACTCGTCGATCAGCAGGTTCAGCGACCAGCCGTCGGCGATGATGTGGTGCAGCGTCACCAGCAGTTGATGATCTTCGTCGCCGAGCCGCACCAGCGTCACCCACAGCAGCGGGCCTTTTTCCAGGTCGAACCGGGTGCGCGCTGCGTCTTCACGGATCTGTTGCGCGCGGGCTTCACGCTCGTGGGCTGGCAGGTCGCTGATGTCGATCAGTTGCAGATTGAATTCAGTCGCCGCCTCGACCTGTTGCAGGGCCACGCCGTCGCGTTCGAAAAAGCGCGTGCGCAGCGATTCGTGGCGTTCGATAAGTTGCTGGAAGCTGGCGCGCACGGCGTCCTGGTCCAGTTCGCCGCGCAGACGCAGGGCACCGGGAATGTTGTAGGCGCTGCTGTGCGGGTCGAGCTGCCAGGTGATCCACAGCCGGTTTTGTGCCAGAGATTGCACGATTGGCTCGCTGCGCGAGAGCGTGTTGATTTGCCCTTGAGCGCTGCCGCCGTCCTGTTGCTGTTGCGCCACGGCGGCGGCAAATGCACACAGGGTCGGCGCCTCGAACAGCAGGCGCAGATTCAGCTCCAGCGAGAGCGCCTCACGCACCCGGGCAATCACTTGCGTGGCGGCGATGGAATTACCGCCGAGCAGGAAGAAGTGGTCGTCGGCGCTGACCTGTTGGACGTTGAGCTGCTCGGCCCAGATCCTGCCGATCAGGGCTTCGAGTTCGTTGGTTTGCACGGCCGATTCGATGCTGGAGGCCTGCGCGGACGGGAACAGCGCATAGCTGTCGAGGCTGCCATCGGCCAGACGATTACGGCAGGCGGAACGTTGCAGCTTGCCGCTGGAGGTCTTCGGCAAGGCGCCCGGATTGAGCAGCACCACCACGCTCGGCGCTTGCTGATACGCCTCGGCCACCGCTTGGCGAATGGCTTTGATCAGCGCTTCGGGCGGGAGAATTTTCTGCACGCTGCGGCTGATTTCCGCGGCGATGCCAATGCCTTCCTCGCCGTCCTGAGAAACCGCAAATGCCGCGACCCGGCCCTTGCGCACCACCTCGACTTCGCGCTCGACGGTTTGCTCGATGTCCTGCGGATACAGGTTGTGACCGCGCACGATGAGCATGTCTTTCAGACGCCCGGTGATGAACAGTTCACCATCGCGAACGAAGCCCAGATCGCCGGTGCGCAGCCAGGTCTGGCCGGCGTGCTGGACGAAAGTCCTGGCGCTGGCTTCGGGGTTGCGCCAGTAACCGCGGGCGATGCTCGGGCCCGCAGCCCAGACTTCGCCGACAGTGTTGTCAGCCAGCTCCTGTAGCGTAACCGGGTCGGCGATCAGCACCGCGTGCTCTGGCTGACTGATGCCGCAACTCATGATCGGGCTGCCGTCGCCCGGCTCGGCGCGGTTTTGCGCCAATGCCTGATCGTCCACGCGCAGCGCCGGAATGCCGGTGCCACGCGGAGTACCGGCCACGAACAGCGTCGCTTCGGCCAAACCGTAAGAAGCCATGAAACTGTCTTCGCTGAAGCCGCACGCGGTGAACTTCTCGGCGAAGCGTTCAAGGGTGTCGAGACGGATCGGTTCCGAGCCGGAATAGGCCACGCGCCAGCGGCTCAGGTCGAGCCGTTCCAGTGCCGATTCGCTGACCCGTTCGCTGCACAAGCGGTAAGCGAAATCCGGTCCGCCGCTGATGGTGCCGCCGTATTGGCTGATCGCTTCGAGCCAGCGCAATGGTCGGCCGAGGAAGTACGCCGGTGACATCAGAATGCACGGCACACCGCTGAAAATCGGCTGGAGCAGACCGCCGATCAGGCCCATGTCGTGGTACAGCGGCAACCAGCTGACGATCACATCGTCGGGGTTCACGTCGATGCCGAAACCGCGGCGAATCAGCAATTCGTTGGCAACCAGATTGCCGTGGCTGACCTGCACGCCTTTGGGCAACGCGGTGGAACCGGAGGTGTATTGCAGGAAAGCGATGTGCTCTGGAGGCAGCGTCGGTTCAACCCAACGCTCGGCCAGTGCGCTGTCGAGGGTGTCGACGCACAACAGCGGCGGCGCGCCGTCGATCTGCTGCAAGGCATCGCGCAGGTCGGCGCTGGTCAGCAGCAAACGCGGCTCGGCGTCGGCAATGATCGACAGCAGACGCTCTTGATGGTGGCGACGCGCCGACTCCGGCGGATAGGCCGGGACCGCAATCACTCCGGCGTACAGGCAACCAAAGAACGCCGCAACGTAGTCTGGGCCGCTGGGGAACAGCAGCACCGCGCGATCGCCGAATTCGGCTTCAGCCTGGAGCGCGGCCGCGATGCTGCGGGCGCGCTGATCGAGTTCGCGATAGCTGAGTACCACAGCCTGCTCTGGGTTTTCAGCGAGAAAACGCAAGGCCAGTTGATCCGGCGTCAGGGCCGCGCGGCGCTGGAGGGCTTGGACCAGGGTGCTGGGGAGTTCGAACGCGTCGGTCATGAGGTTTCCTGCCTGAAGTCGGCTTGCTAGTGGAATCGGGTTGCTGCGTCACGCCCCTTCAAGGGCATGCAGGGCGCGGTCTGTGCCGACCACGCATGGCTTGGGAATGCTGGCTGGCCGGGGCTGTGCAGCCGGAGCCATTCACCAATGAGAACGGATGACGTCTGGAAATAATTAGTCAGCGGGCGGGAGCGCCAACAGGGCTGGGGTGTGGCGGCGTGTCGCAGTTCTCAGAACGCACCTTTGTGGCGCATTACTTCTCTTTCTCAATTGACAATCATTATCATTCAACATAATTTGTCGCTCGATGTGTAGGACGGCCCCTCCCCCAGCCGTCCCACTAACCTATTGGCAGCAAGGTGATTTCCATGACGGAACAAGTATCCACAAGCAGGTGCGATTCACCGCTACTTCAGGCCTTTGTCGACAATCGACTGATTCTGGTCAAAATCGCCGCCCGCATTACCGGGTGCCGGTCGCGTGCCGAAGACGTGGTGCAGGATGCGTTTTTCCGACTGCAATCGGCGCCACCGATCACGTCCTCGATCAAGGCTCAACTGAGTTATCTGTTCCAGATCGTGCGCAACCTCGCCATTGATCACTACCGCAAACAAGCGCTGGAGCAGAAGTATTCGGGCCCCGAAGAGGAAGGGTTGAATGTGGTCATTCAGGGCGCTTCGCCAGAAACCTCACACATCAACTTCTCGACCCTGGAACACATTGCCGACGCGCTGACCGAGCTGCCCAGCCGCACCCGTTATGCGTTCGAGATGTACCGCCTGCACGGTGTGCCGCAAAAGGACATCGCCAAGGAACTCGGCGTCTCGCCGACCCTGGTCAACTTCATGATTCGTGATGCCCTGGTGCACTGCCGCAAGGTGTCGGGCAGTCGTGGGGATGCGGCATCGTTGGGTCGTCGCTAAGCCCGGCTCGCGGCCAAAAAAGATCGCAGCCTTCGACAGCTCCTGCAGAGGAATACGTTTCATGCAGGAACTGCCGAAGGCTGCGATCTTTTGCTTTTACGCCAACGTGCACCGATCAAAAAACCGCTCGCGCCCCAGCAGCATCAGCGCCGCGCGTTTGTGCGGAAAGTCGAATTCCTTCTCGCAGTGGAAGCACTGGTTCTGCATATGCCCGATCATCTTCGCGTTGTCGGCACGCGGCTCGGCCACCACGCGTTGCGTGCGCGGATCATCGAGAAACAGGTAATGCACCAGCGCCGATAGCCAACTCGCCACCTTGTGCGGCCCGCGATGCTCCTCCTCCCCCACCAGCATATGAATGCCGCGGTCGTAATTATCGGCGTCGTAGAACGGCGCGATGCGATCCTCTTTCGCCCAATACGCCTCGAAATAGGCAAACGGCTGATCGTCGAAACAACCGATCAGCGTCAGGGTGTGTGGATCGGTTTCGAGTTTGCTCAGGTACTCGCGGTGCTGCTCGATGCTGCCCTCTTCCTGCCAGAAACGGGCGACCCGCGGGCTGTTCTGCCAGCGATGGAAGCGTGGCAAATCCTCTTCGATTTCCAGCGAACGCAGGGAAATCCACGCGCCAAGACGCGCATCGAAACGCCGATAGACTTCACCGCGCGGCTTCACCGGGCGCAGCGGATGGCGCCTGCCCTGGCTGATGACCATGTGCTGCGGATAGCTGCCAGCCAGTGAAGTGCCCAGCCACGGTTGCGGCAATTGCCAGAACAGCGTGCGCTGGCAGCGGTACTCGCCAGCTACCTCGGTGCTCACCAGCAAACCGCTGCGCAAGGCGTCGGTCGGCGGTTGATCCAGTTGCCAGGTCAATTGCTGACACGCGGGATCGCGGGCGAACAACCAGTAACAGGCTGCCCACAGCGCTTGCCCCACAGGCAGCGCATAACGCTCATCGAGCTGGATCGGTCCCTTGCCATCACGTTCGAGGCGCAGACGAATCAGCGGCTGTCCGTCCAGGCTCAGGCTCAGACGGCTTTCAGTGGCATCGGCTGCGAGGTGACGGCCCGAAGGCAACGCCAGGGCAGTCAGGTCATTCAGATTGGGCATGGGTCGGGCTCACGATATTCGTCGACAGTTCAACGATGGGACGTGAGCCGAGAGTGGAAATTTAGGCCAGCAGGACAATCAGTGATGGGGTACCGGCACTACCGCGATCTTGTACGGCTCGAAAATTTTCAGCATTTCGCCATTGTCGCGCAGGCCTTTGAGCAACTTGCCGAACGCTTCACCGGTGATCGGTGCGGTCGGGCGAAGAATGGCGTAGTGGTGGTAAACCTGATCGATACGCTGCGAGACCAGCAACGCCTCGCGCACCTTTTCATTGCGCAGCAGGTAATCGAACAGATAGGAACGGGTCACCAATGCGATATCGGCGCGGCCGCGCAGAACCATCAACAGGTTGCTGTCGTGGGAATAGGTCAGTGTGGCGTTGTAGTTCTGGGCGAGATACTTCGGGTCGGCATTGAAGTTGGCGAATTCATAGTGATAACCGCTGAACAGCGCCAGACGCTTGCCCGACAGATCGGCGAAATAGTTTTGCTGGCGACCGTCCTCCCGTTGCGCGACGAAAATCTCCGCGTCCTCAAGGCCCATGTCGACGTCCGAGTGGGGAATGTCCTTCCAGCCCCACTCCGGGTTCTCGAAGATCGCCATGTCAATCCGGCCTTGTTTGAAATCACCGAACCGTCGGGGAATCGAGGTCGGCACGAGGACAAACTGATAGTCGCTCTGCAACCGATTCAACGCCTCGACCAGTTGCGGCAACAGGCCGGTGTCGGCCCCGTTTTCCGGGCGAATGGTGTAAGGCGGAAAATGCGCTGCACCCACCCGAACCAATTGCGCTGCCTGCGCGGGCAAAACCCATAATGCAGCCAGCGCTGCGAGCATCAGCCCAGCGGCCGTCCGAACTGGCGAAGACTTCAAAACACCCCACTCCCCGAAAAAATACCGATCAATGCATTCAAGCTAGGCGGTTTCGCCCAGTTAGCCAGTTTCCCGGCCCGATAGAAAGTGGCTCAACGCTCTTCGAGCACCAGAATCAATGCCTCGTCAGCCAGTTGATCGAGGCTCAAACTGCCGCCGGCACGGAACCAGGTGGTGGTCCAGGACAACGCGCCAGTGAGGAAACGTCGGGTAATAAATACATCGCCGCGAATAAACCCGACGTCCTTGGCCTCACCCAGCACCTCTAACCAGATCGCTTCGTAAATATCGCGCAACGCGAGGACTTTGGCCTGGCCCTCCTCGGACAACGAACGCCATTCGTACACCAGCACCGCCATGGCTTCACCGCTGCCGCCCATGATCGATTGCAATTCGCAGCGAATCAGCGCCAACACGCGTTCACGCACATTGCTCGCTTCGGCCAGCGCCGCTCGCATCAACGCCGTGTTGTAGTGAATGGTTTCTTCCATCACCGCACGGAGGATTTCGTCCTTGCTCTTGAAGTGATGAAAAATGCTGCCCGACTGGATACCGACCGCGCCGGCCAGATCGCGCACTGTGGTGCGCTCATAGCCTTTGTTGCGAAACAGGTGAGCCGCCACTTGCAGCAATTTGCCGCGGGCGCTGTCCGGGTCGGTCAACTGGCCTTGATCGACCAATTCGCGCATGACCCTCAGGGCTTTTTGCTCGTCCACCCGTTCTCTCCTACAGTCGATCAGTCTGTTGCCCCCTGAAACCACAGGGTTGCGCGCAATTTAAGCCGCCGACGACGACCAAGCAAGCGCTTGGGCAGAAGATATTTCAGCTGTTTACAAACCAAGCGCTTGCTTGGTAGCCTCCAGACACTTCTGTCGCAGGTTTCTGAGTCGGAGATAAAAATGCCCACCACCGTCCGCATCGGATGCGCCAGCGCATTCTGGGGAGACACCTCCACCGCCGCCGCGCAGCTTGTAGGCGGTGGACGCCTGGATTATCTGGTGTTTGATTACCTCGCCGAGATCACGATGTCGATCATGGCGGGCGCTCGCATGAAGGATCCGCAAGCGGGTTTTGCCGGTGACTTCATCGAAGTCCTCACGCCACTGCTGTCACAACTAGCGAAGCAGAAAATCCGCGTGATCAGCAATGCCGGCGGCATCAACCCGCAAGCCTGCGCCGCCGCTCTGCAAGCCGCCTGCGACAAGACCGGGGTCGCGCTGAAAATCGCCGTATTACTTGGCGATGACCTGCAACCGCAGTTCAAACAACTCGGCGGCGTCAGTGAAATGTTCAGTGGTGCGCCGTTGCCGCCGATGTGTGTGTCGACCAACGCCTACCTCGGCGCACCGGGGATTGTCGAAGCGCTGCGACTGGGTGCCGACATCGTCATCACCGGGCGAGTGGTCGACAGTGCGGTGGTCAGCGCGGCCCTCGTGCATGAGTTCGGCTGGTCGTGGCATGACTACGACAAACTTGCCCAGGCCGCCCTGGCCGGGCACATCATCGAATGCGGCGCGCAATGCACCGGCGGTAACTTCACCGACTGGCGCGACGTGCCGGATTACGAGCACATCGGTTTCCCGATCGTCGAGGTAAGTAGCGACGGCCAGTTCATCGTCAGCAAACCCGAAGGTTCCGGTGGACTGGTCACGCCGCTCACCGTTGGCGAGCAGATGCTTTATGAAATCGGCGACCCGCAGGCGTATCTGTTGCCCGATGTGGTCTGTGACTTCACACAGGTCAAACTCCAGCAACAAGGCAAAAACGCCGTGCATGTGCACGGCGCCAAAGGTCTGCCACCGAGCGACAAGTACAAGGTCAGCGCCACCTACCCGGACGGTTTTCGCTGCACCGCCAGTTGCCTGATCGCCGGTATCGACGCGGTGGAGAAGGCCCGGCGCGTCAGTCAGGCGATCATCGACAAGACATCCGGGATGTTCAGCCAGCGCGGCTGGGGGCCCTACGGCGAAACCGATATCGAACTGCTCGGCAGCGAAGCCACCTATGGCCCCCACGGGCGGCGCCGCGACAGCCGCGAAGTGGTGATCAAGATCGCCGTGCGCCATGCGGACAAACAGGCCTTGGTCCTGTTTTCCCGGGAAATCGCCCAGGCGGCCACCGGCATGGCGCCGGGACTGACCGGCATTGTCGGCGGCCGGCCGACGGTATATCCGGTGATCCGCCTGTTCTCGTTCCTGATCGATAAAAGTGTCTGCAACCTCGAAGTCGATATCGCAGGCGAACGGCATCCCTGCGCCCTGCCGGCGCCCATGCCACTCGACAGCCAGGCGCTGCCAGCGCCCGACCAGCCACCCAGGCCTCAAGGCCGGGCCGACGCCAGTGTGCCGCTGGTGAAACTGGCCGTGGCGCGCTCCGGTGACAAGGGCAACCACAGCAACATCGGCGTCATGCCGCGTAAACCCGACTACCTGCCGTGGATCGCCGAGGCGCTGACCCCGGCCGTCATCGTCGACTGGATGAGCCACGTGCTCGATCCGATCCATGGCCGCGTCGAGCGCTGGTACCTGCCCGGCACCCACAGCCTGAATTTCCTCCTGGAAAACGCCCTCGGCGGCGGCGGCGTGGCCAGCCTGCGCATCGACCCGCAAGGCAAAGCCTTCGCCCAGCAACTGCTGGAAATCCAGATACCGGTGCCGCAGAGCATCGCCGAACAGTTCGACTAGAGGATGGTGTGCATGGCTTACGCGTCGGTTTTCAGAAACGATCTGTTCAGCGGCCAGACCCTCATCGTCACCGGTGGTGGCAGCGGCATCGGGCGTTGTACCGCGCATGAACTGGCGGCGCTCGGCGCCAATGTGCTGCTGGTCGGGCGCAAACCGGAAAAGCTCGAAAAAGTCGCCGCCGAAATCGCCGAAGACGGCGGCCGTGTGCACTGGAAAGCCTGCGACATCCGTGACGAAGAAGCGGTGAAACAACGGGTCCGCGAACTGATCGCCGAACACGGGCCGATTCATGGACTGGTCAACAATGCCGGCGGCCAGTACCCCTCCCCCCTGGCCTCGATCAATCAGAAAGGTTTTGAAACCGTACTGCGCACCAATCTGGTCGGCGGCTTCCTGATGGCCCGGGAAGTGTTCAACCAGTCGATGAGCAAGCACGGTGGCAACATCGTCAACATGCTCGCCGACATGTGGGGTGGCATGCCCGGCATGGGCCACTCCGGCGCGGCGCGTTCGGGCATGGACAACTTCACCAAGACTGCCGCCGTCGAGTGGGGTTACGCCGGGGTCAGGGTCAACGCAGTGGCACCGGGCTGGATCGCTTCCAGCGGCATGGACACCTACGAAGGCGCCTTCAAAGCGGTGATCCCGACCTTGCGCGAACACGTGCCGCTCAAGCGCATCGGCACCGAATCGGAAGTCAGTGCGGCGATTGTGTTCCTGCTCAGCCCGGCGGCGGCGTTCATCAGTGGCAGCACCTTGAAAATCGACGGTGCCGCCAGCCTCGGCAGCCGTGCGTGGCCGTTGCACAAGGCGACCCACAGCGAATCATTCAACGGGTTCCACCGGGCGTACTTGCCCGACGTGCTCAAGGATAAGGAATAAACCATGGCGCAGATCCAGTCCCGACTCGATCCGCACAGCGAAGACTTCGCCCGCAACCGCGCGGCGATGCTCGCAGCCATCGAGCACGTCCAGCAACTCGAACAGAACCTGTTGAACAAAGCCGCCGAAGCCAAGGCGAAATTCGACAAGCGCGGGCAATTGCTACCCCGCGAACGCCTGAACCTGTTGCTCGACCCCGGCGCACCGTTCCTCGAACTGGCGAGCCTGGCCGGCTACAAACTGCACGACGACAAGGACGGCAGCGCCGCCGGTGGCGGCTTAATTGCCGGTATCGGCTACGTCTGCGGCGTGCGCGCGATGGTGGTGGCGAACAACAGTGCGATCAAGGGCGGCACCATTTCGCCGAGCGGCCTGAAAAAGTCCCTGCGCCTGCAGCAGATCGCCCAGGAAAACAAACTGCCTTTGATCACCCTTGCCGAAAGCGGCGGCGCCAACCTTAATTACGCCGCAGAAATTTTCGTCGAAGGCGCACGCAGCTTCGCCAATCAGGCGCGCATGTCGGCAATGGGTTTGCCGCAGATTACCGTGGTGCACGGTTCGGCCACGGCGGGTGGTGCCTATCAGCCGGGGCTGTCGGATTACGTCGTGGTGGTGCGCGGCAAGGCCAAGCTGTTTCTCGCCGGGCCACCGCTGCTCAAAGCCGCGACCGGAGAAGTGGCCACCGATGAGGAACTGGGCGGCGCGGAGATGCACGCACAAATTGCCGGCACTGCCGAATACTTGGCCGAGAACGACGCCGACGGCGTGCGTCAGGTGCGTGAAATCCTCCGTATGTTGCCGTGGAACGAGCAACTGCCGTGGCTGCCGGAGCCGCAATACAAGGAACCGCTGTACCCCATCGAGGAGTTGCTCGGACTGATTCCGGACGATGCGAAAAAGCCGTATGACGTGCGCGAAATCATTGCGCGGATCGCCGACGAATCGGACTTCCTCGAATTCAAGGGCGAGTACGACCAGCAAACCCTTTGCGGCCAGTTGAAGATCCAGGGCCGCGCCTGCGGCTTCATCGGCAACAACGGCCCGATCACGCCCAATGGCGCGAGCAAGGCCGCGCAGTTCATTCAGTTGTGCGACCAGAGCCAAACGCCGCTGCTGTTTTTCCACAACACCACCGGGTTCATGGTCGGCACCGAATCCGAACAGCAAGGCGTGATCAAGCACGGTTCGAAACTGATTCAGGCAGTGGCCAATGCGCGGGTGCCTAAACTGACGATTGTCGTCGGCGGCTCCTACGGCGCGGGCAACTATGCGATGTGCGGGCGCGGTCTCGATCCACGCTTCATCTTCGCCTGGCCGAACAGCCGCACGGCGGTGATGGGCGGCGCGCAGGCCGGTAAAGTCCTGCGCATCGTCACTGAAGCCAAACAGCTCAAGGATGGCCTGACGCCAGACCCGAAGATGCTCGACATGCTCGAGCAGGTCACTGCGCAGAAACTCGACAGCCAGTCCACCGCACTCTACGGCAGCGCCAACCTGTGGGACGACGGCCTGATCGATCCGCGCGACACCCGCACCCTGCTCGGCTACCTGCTGGACATCTGCCACGAGGCCGACATTCGCACGCTGCAACCCAACAGCTTCGGCGTCAGCCGCTTCTGACTGCCACGGATCCCAAGGAGAACAATAAAAATGATCTTCACCCCGGAACACGAAGCCCTGCGCCGCACCGTTCGCCAGTTCGTCGAACACGAGATCAATCCGCACGTCGACGAGTGGGAAAAGGCCGGACGCTTTCCGATCCACGAGATTTTCCGCAAGGCGGGCGACCTCGGTCTGCTGGGGATTTCCAAACCGGAAAAGTTCGGCGGCATGGGCCTGGATTACAGCTACTCGATTGTCGCCGCCGAAGAGTTCGGCACCGTTCATTGCGGCGGCATACCGATGTCGATCGGCGTGCAGACCGACATGTGCACCCCGGCGCTGGCCCGCTTCGGCTCTGATGAACTGCGTGAAGAGTTCCTGCGGCCGGCGATTACCGGCGAGCAGGTCGGCTGCATCGGCGTCTCGGAAGTCGGCGCCGGCTCCGATGTCGCCGGGCTGAAAACCAGCGCGCGCAAGGACGGCGACGACTATGTGATCAACGGCAGCAAGATGTGGATCACCAACTCGCCGAGCGCCGATTTCATCTGCCTGCTGGCCAACACCTCGGACGACAAGCCGCACATCAACAAGTCACTGATCATGGTGCCGATGAACACGCCGGGGATCAGCCTCAGTTCGCACCTGGACAAACTCGGCATGCGCAGTTCGGAAACCGCCCAGGTGTTTTTCGATAACGTTCGCGTGCCGCAGCGCAACCGCATCGGCCACGAAGGCGCCGGCTTCATGATGCAGATGCTGCAGTTTCAGGAAGAACGCCTGTTCGGTGCGGCGAACATGATCAAGGGCCTGGAATATTGCGTCGACAGCACCATCGAGTACTGCAAGGAGCGCAAGACCTTCGGCAACGCACTGATCGACAATCAGGTGATCCACTTCCGCCTTGCCGAGTTGCAGACTGAAATCGAATGCCTGCGCGCGCTGGTCTATCAGGCTACCGAGCAGTATGTGAGGGGCCAGGACGTCACGCGTCTGGCGTCGATGGCCAAGCTCAAGGCCGGACGCCTCGGCCGCGAAGTCAGCGACAGCTGCCTGCAATATTGGGGCGGCATGGGCTTCATGTGGGACAACCCGGTAGCCCGCGCCTATCGCGATGTGCGGCTGGTGTCGATTGGCGGCGGCGCCGACGAAATCATGCTCGGGATCATCTGCAAACTGATGGGCATCCTGCCAGGGAAAAAGAAATGAGCCCCCTGCCCACTTGCCAGACCCTGCTGCTCGAAGAGCATGGCGGCGTGTTGCACATCACCCTCAATCGCCCGGACAGCCGCAATGCGATGAGCCTGCAGATGGTTGCGGAACTGCGTGCGGTGTTGGCGGCTGTGCGGGATGACCGCCGTGTTCGCGCTCTGGTGCTCAGTGGCGCCAGTGGGCATTTTTGTGCCGGCGGCGATATCAAGGACATGGCCAACGCCCGCGCTCAGGGCACCGAGGCTTACCGCGATCTGAATCGCGCGTTCGGCGCCCTGCTGGAAGAAGCACAGCACGCACCGCAAGTGCTGATCACTGTGTTGCAAGGTGCGGTGCTTGGCGGCGGTTTCGGGCTGGCCTGTGTCAGCGATATCGCGATTGCCGATCACCAGGCGCAATTCGGCCTGCCGGAAACCAGCCTCGGTCTGCTGCCGGCGCAGATTGCCCCGTTCGTGGTGCAACGCATCGGCCTCACCGAAACCCGCCGACTGGCACTGACCGCGGCGCGCTTCGACGGCCATCAGGCACGACGCCTGGGGCTGGTGCACTTTGTCGAGCAGGACCCGCAGGCGCTGGCCGAGCGCCTCGATGAGGTTCTGCAGCATGTGTTGTGTTGCGCACCGGAGGCGAACGCCATGACCAAGAAGTTACTGCTGGCCAGCGCCGGGCAACCGTCGAGTGAATTGCTGGATGAGGCGGCGCAGTGGTTCAGCGAGGCGGTAACCGGGGCCGAAGGGATCGAGGGCACCATGGCCTTTGTGCAAAAGCGTAAACCCGGGTGGGCCCTTTAAAAGCATCGCAAGCAGGCTGACTACTACAAGGGGTTTTGTGTCACTCACACAATCTGTAGCAGTGAACCTGCTCGCGATGAGGCCAACACATTCACCGCCACAACTTCAGGAACAAGACTATGCCCGCCATCCACAAAATCCTGATCGCCAACCGCGGTGAAATCGCCTGCCGCATCCAGCGCACTGCCCAGGCTCTGGGCTATCGCACGGTCGCCGTGTTCAGCGACGCCGACGCCGATGCTCTGCACGTGCAGATGGCCGACCAGGCAGTGAACATCGGCCCGGCACCGGTGCAGCAGTCCTACCTGAACATCCCGGCGATCCTCGACGCCGCGCGCCGTAGCGGCGCCGACGCGATCCATCCCG
The DNA here is from genome assembly GCF_037626295.1 of Pseudomonas sp. LF-5. Taxonomy (NCBI): domain Bacteria; kingdom Pseudomonadati; phylum Pseudomonadota; class Gammaproteobacteria; order Pseudomonadales; family Pseudomonadaceae; genus Pseudomonas; species Pseudomonas sp. LF-5. Next base: position 325,093 of record NZ_JARKMT010000004.1, on the reverse strand, counting down.
GCTACGGCTTCCTCTCGGAAAATGCCGGGTTCGCCCGGGCCTGCGCAGAGGCTGGCCTGACCTTTATCGGCCCGAGTGCCGAGGCCATCGAGCTGATGGGCAGCAAGCGCCTGTCGAAAATCGCCATGCTCGGCGCCGGCGTGCCGTGCATCGCCGGTTACCAGGGCGCCGCGCAGGACGATGCCACTTTACTGCGCGAAGCCGAACACATCGGCTATCCACTGATGATCAAGGCCAGTGCCGGCGGTGGTGGTCGCGGCATGCGCCTGGTGCACAGCGCAACCGATTTGCCGGCGCAACTGCGCACCGCCCGCTCGGAAGCGATGAGCGCGTTCGGCAGTGACGAGTTGATCCTCGAACAGGCGCTGATCGAACCGCGGCACGTCGAAGTGCAAGTGTTCGGCGATCAGCATGGCCAGCTCATCTACCTCGGCGAACGTGACTGCTCGGTCCAGCGCCGCCATCAGAAAGTCATCGAAGAAGCACCGTGCCCGGTGATGACCGCCGAGCTGCGTCAGGCCATGGGTGAAGCGGCGCTCAAGGGTGGACGCGCTGTCAACTATGTCGGCGCCGGCACCGTGGAGTTTCTGCTCGACGCACGCGGGCAGTTTTACTTTCTGGAGATGAATACCCGGCTGCAGGTGGAGCATCCGGTGACCGAACTGATCACCGGGCTGGACCTGGTCGCCTGGCAGCTACTGGTCGCCGAAGGGCAACCACTGCCGCTGACGCAGGACCAGGTCGTACTCGACGGCCATGCCATGGAGGTGCGCCTCTATGCCGAAGATCCGGCGCAGGATTTCCTGCCGCAGACCGGTCGCGTCACCGCGTGGGAACCGGCGCTGCAACCCGGCACCCGCATCGATCATGGCCTGTACGAAGGCCAGTCGATCAGCCCGTTCTACGACCCGATGCTCGGCAAACTGATCGCCCACGGCGCGACCCGCGACGAAGCCCGGCGCAAACTGTTGCGGGCGGTACAGGACAGCGTGTTGCTGGGTGTGCAAAGCAATCAGCGGTTGCTGGCCAGCCTGCTGCAGCACCCGCAGTTCATCCGTGGCGAATTCAGCACGGCGTTCATCCCTGAGTACTTCAGCGATCACCCCAGCCTGCATCGCTACGTGCCGAGTGCCGAGCAACTGGCAATGGCCGCCGTCCTGTTTTACCAGGCCGCCGCCCAAGGGCATCGCACCTCATTGAAAGGCTGGCGCAACAACGCCAGTGTGCCGCTGCACTATCGCCTTGGCCTCGACGACCAGGACTGGACGCTGCAGCTGCATGCCGGGCGCGATGGCTGTTTTCAGGTACAGGTGCTTGAGCGCACATTCGAACTGAAACTCATCGACTGCAATGCACGTTCAGTGACCCTGGAAATCGATGGCCTGCAGCAACGCCATGCTTTTCGCCAGGCGGCCGATCAACTGTGGCTGTTCGTCCATCCCGGCAGTCTGCATCTGGAGGATCGAACTCACGCCATCATCAGCAGTCAGATCAGCGTCAGTTCCGGCACCCTCAAGGCACCGATGGACGGCGCCATCGTCGACGTCCTGGTCAGCGAAGGCAGCGCGGTCAGCAAAGGTCAGCTGCTGGTGGTGCTGGAGGCAATGAAAATGGAGCATCCGCTCAAGGCCGGCATCGACGGCGTGCTCAAGCGGGTGCAGGTCAAGGTTGGCGATCAGGTAAAAAATCGTCAGGTTCTGTTGCAGGTCGAGTAGTCGCCCAGACACAAACGCCGGGTTTGACTACGCTCTGATGAATCAGGACGCGGAAATCAGGAACCCTGCGATGCCACACTGGCTGGTCATAGATCTGGAAGCCACCACCGATGAGGGGGGCTGGCCGGTCACCGAGATGGAAATTATCGAGATCGGCGCAACACTCGTCGATCGCGCCGGACGCGAGCAGGATCACTTTCAGCGCTTCGTCAAACCGACTCGGCGGCCCTTGCTGACGCCGTTTTGCCGTGAACTGACGCACATCACCCAGGCCAATATTGACGCTGCGCAGCCGTTAAGCGAAGTCTGGCCGGCGTTCGAACGCTGGCTCGCCCAGCATCAGGCGCGGCTCGAAGGCTGGGCCAGTTGGGGCGATTACGACCGAAAGCAATTGCTGCAAGAGTGGCAGCGCCTGCAACTCGACAGCGGTTTGAGCCGGGTGCCGCACATGAACCTCAAGCAGCGCTTTGCCAAGGCGCGACGCCTGGAGCGGCCACTGGGCCTCAATGGTGCATTGCAACTGGCCGGCTTGCAGTTCAGTGGCCAACAGCATCGCGCCCTGGAAGATGCGCGCAACACTGCGCGGTTGCTGCCGCTGGTCTTGCCACTCTAGGGTCAATTCGAGAACTCACTGGACAGTCGCCAGGCAGGTGACGGCGCCAGAAGCCTTGTGCATACTGGCCGCCTCCATTTTTTAGCCCTTTTTCGAGGAATCGCCCATGTTTAAAGTCAACGAGTACTTCGACGGCACCGTCAAGTCGATCGCCTTTGGCACTGCTGAAGGTCCGGCGACCATCGGCGTCATGGCCCCGGGCGAATACGAATTCGGCACCAGCCAGCGCGAAATCATGCACGTCGTTTCCGGCGCTCTGACGGTCAAACTGCCGGACAGCAACGACTGGGAAACCTTCGCCGCCGGCAGCCAGTTCAACGTTCCGGCCAACAGCAAGTTCCAGCTGAAAGTCGCCGTCGACACCGCTTACCTGTGCGAATACCGCGGCTGACACCGCGGTTTTTCCCGGCGCAAAAAAATGCCCGTGTCCAAGGACACGGGCATTTTCATTTGAGGGCCGGTTACTCGAGGATTTCCACCGGCATTCCGACTTGCAACTGACCCTTGCTGTCGTTGACCAGATTCTGCCCGAACATTGCGCCGTCGGCCTGGGCACGGTATTTCTGCAAGGTCGCCAGCGGTTCGCGATCGGCACTGCGCTCGCCGGTCTGCGGATCGATGGTGGTCAGAATGCACCGCGAGCACGGCTTCACGACCCGGAACTCAACATCACCGATACGGATCCGCTTCCAGCCATCCTCGGCGAACGCCTCGCTGCCCTCGATCACCAGATTCGGTCGGAAACGCAGCATCTCCAGCGGCCGCCCAACCTTTTGTACCAGGTCCTGTAACGACGCCTCACCGATCAGCAACAACGGGAAGCCGTCGGCAAACGCAACCTGGTCGTCCTCATGGCCATAACCGGATTGAGTCATGCGAGCGCGACTCAGTGGCACCTGCACCAGCCGCGTGGGTTTGCCAATGAACTCGCTGACCCAGCGGGCCGCTTCGTCGCCGGCATCCGGAACGCGCAAGGTATCGCGCCAGATGGTCACGCCGCGCAGGTCGGAATCAGCCTCAGGCAATGGCACCTCCAGCGCTGCGTGCCCGGGAGCGCTCAGGGTCAAACCGCCCTGCGCATTCCACAGCGCCGCCAGCTGGCTCATTTTCGCTTCGGCGCGCTGGGTCAGGAACCGTCCGCTGGCCTCGTCCACCAGCATCCAGCGGCGGTCACCTTCAAGGCCCAGTTTGTCCAGGCCAATCGATTGCAGAACCTCGGGCTTGCCGGATTTCAACGGGTAACGATAAAGCGCGCTCAGACGCAGCATGGCCAGCTCCCTGGTGGCTAAAGAAAGCCACCCTATACGAGCTTTATCTGCGAATCAAAGCCTGAGTCCGGGCACTGCACGACAACGCAGGCGCAGCGTCGCTTCACTCGACAGCGCCTACGGATGCCGTGGGGTAGTGTGATCAGGCCGGCACTTCATCCAGCATCAAACGCTGGCGCACTACATCGACCAGTTTGTCCGGCTGGAATTTGGAGAGGAAGTTGTCACAGCCGACCTTCTTCACCATCGAGTCGTTGAAACTGCCCGACAGCGACGTGTGCAGCACCACGTACAGCCCACGCAGGCGCGGGTCGTTACGGATCTCGGTGGTCAGGCGATAGCCGTCCATTTCCGGCATTTCCGCGTCGGTGAAGACCATCAGCAATTTGTCGGTCATGCTCACGCCGGTGTCAGCCCAGGCCTTGAGCATGTTCAGCGCCTTCAGACCGTCGCTGGCAATGTGCATTTTCACCCCGAGCTGGCCGAGGGTGTCGCGCAATTGCGAGAGCGCCACGTTGGAGTCGTCCACCAGCAGCACTTCACGGCCACGGGCGCGCTCCAGCACCGGATCATCGAGTTTGTCGCGGGACACCTTGGCGTTGTACGGGACGATTTCGGCGAGCACTTTCTCGACGTCGATGATTTCCACCAGTTGATCGTCGACCTTGCTGATGGCCGTCAGGTAATGCTGGCGGCCGGCGCTGGTCGGCGGTGGCAGGATCGCTTCCCAGTTCATGTTGACGATGCGGTCCACGCCACCGACCAGGAACGCCTGCACCGAACGGTTGTACTCGGTCACGATAATCGTGCTGTTCGGCCCGGGCACCAACGGACGCATGCCGATCGCCTGGGACAGGTCGATCACCGGCAAGGTCTGCCCGCGCAGATTGACCACACCGCACACGAACGGGTGACGTTGTGGCATCAAGGTCAGTTTCGGCAGTTGCAGGACTTCCTGCACCTTGAACACGTTGATTGCGAACAATTGGCGTCCGGCCAGTCGAAACATGAGAATTTCCAGGCGATTCTCACCCACCAGTTGCGTGCGTTGGTCTACCGTGTCGAGAATGCCGGCCATCAATGACTCCTGGGCTTGTTCTGTTGAATTCACTAAGAAGGGTTATCGGCGGTAAATAACGAATCTTGATTCCCGCAAAATTCGCCATCAAAATGCCACAGCCGGGCATTGATGTCACATTAACATCATGCTTTACTGGCTCTCGTGATTTCATCTGCTACAGTCCTGACGGCGCGACCTCGGTTCGCACGTTAGGTTCCCGCGCCTAAGGGATTCCCCTAGTCACAATCAGGCCCAACCTGATGTTCGCAATATCCAATAGCCATTAATGTGACGCCATTCTCATTGCATGAACGGAGTCAGGCTATTGTGTGCGATCGCAGGTCAGTGGAAACACATCCTCTCGAAACCCCGGATCTGTGCACCTGCGCAGTGGGGCGCGATCTCGCGACGGTGCATGATCGTCGGCACACACGGCATTCCCTCATCAGACATGACGTTGTGGAGATAAGCATGCCTATCGACCGTAAAGAGTGGACCCAGCGGTTCCCCGAATTTCTCGTCGAGGCCGAAACGCTCCTGGCCAAGTCCGAAGAATGCCTCAGTCACCTGCAACTGATCAGCAATGACAAGGACGCCATCGACTGCATGCTCAGCACGCTGCTCAAACTCGCGAGCCGGGCCCAGGCCCTGGCGCTTGAGGCGGTGTCCGAGTTTTCCCTGAATATCCACGATCTGCTCATTCAGGCCCAGGATCAGATCGACCTGCACGAACAGGCGCTGCAAGCCTTGCAGGACTGCCTGACCTTGATGGCCTGGCAGCTTGAGCTGGTCGATCCGAGCACCGGCCAGTTGAGCCTCGATGAAAGCGAACAGGCTTCGCTGATCGAGGCATTTGCTTTCCAGGTCGGCCAGACCCGGTTCCAGCCAGCCATGACGGGCAAACGTTTGGCGCCCCTTTCCTGGTCGGAGCGACAGGCCTGACCGGCGCGAGTACACACTGAGCTGCTCAGTGAGACTGCCATGCCACATGTCGCAAATGAATAGTTCATACCTGCCAGCGACATAACGAATTAAATAATTGCGCCTGACCGAGACGGATCTTTTCCGGCGACCTCAGGGTTTTCCTGTGTGCAGCTAAAGCCATCAACTTGCGCTGCCGGCGATATCCACGCAAGACAATTAAACGGGGTTTCCATAATGGAACTCGCGTCCAACACGGCGTATTTCCTGACTCATTGGACATATATAGCAAACGCGACCAACGGTATCTTAAGTGGTATTATGCCGCCCATTAGTTGCTTTCAATTAATGGCACAGTGACTTCAGTGATCGACAATCATGCAAAGTTTGCCGTCAACTTTCGCTTACTGATCCGCGTTGAAACCAATAACATTATTGACAGTATTTCCAGACAGAGATCCGCCCGCGACCGGTCGATCTACCCGCAGCGAACATCCATTGGCTCCATCCGTTATGTACGCCAGCCTCAAGTCAATCATCACATGGCCACCTTCCCGGGAAAACGCCCGCCGGTTCACACTCATACTGTGTATCGCGGCAGCGCTTGGCAGTCTGCTGACCTATGGTTTTTCCGCGCCCGTTCACGTCGGGCTGCTGCTGCTCAATTTCGCCGCGACCGCGTGTGTCTGGGTGCAATATCGACTGTCGCGCAAATCGATCAAGTTCCAGCCACAGGAACTCGCCGACCGCTTGCTGGAAGTTCAGGAAAACGAGCGTCACCGACTCAGTCGCGAACTGCACGACGATATCGGTCAATTGCTGACGGCCGCCAAGCTGCAGAGTGAGTGGCTGAAAAGGCGAATACCGGAAGATCTGCAGGAACACTGCACAACCCTGTGCGACACCCTGGAAGAAACGCTGAACAAAGTGCGCGATGTTTCGGCCATTCTCAATCCACGACAGTTGACCAGTCTCGGTCTTGAAGCCAGCCTGCGTGCGCACTTGCTCAAGACCATGGCCAACACCAACGTGCACTGGAGCCTTGATTGCCAGCAGCGGCTCAATGGCATTCCGGAAGAAATGGCGGTCGCCGCCTTTCGAATCACCCAGGAAGCGGTCACCAATATTCTGCGTCACGCCCAGGCGAAAAACCTGCTGATTCGTGTACAACGGTTGCCGCAAGGCCTGACGTTGCTGATCAGCGATGACGGTCAGGGGTTCGCCCCGGCTGTCGATCCCGGGCGAGAAGGACAACGCGGCATGGCCGGGATGACCGAACGGATCGAGCAACTGGGTGGCACCCTGAGCGTCAGCAGTGAGCCTGGCAAAGGCACTCGAATCGAAGCACTCTTCCCCTGGGCGCCGCGGGCACTCGAGCGGGCCAGTACGAATAAGGTTATGCGTTGACTTGCAACTTACTTCTGGTGGATGACCACTCGCTGATCAGGGCCGGCGTGCGCGCTCTGGTGCTGGATATTCCCGGTTACGCGGTGATTGGCGAAGCCAATGACGGCTCGCAGTTGCTCGAAATGGTCGAGCAACTGAATCCCGATATCGTGTTGCTGGATATCTCCATGAAAGAAACCGGCGGCCTGGAAGCCCTGCAACGGCTCAAACGCGTGCGCCCGCAGAGCAAAGTGCTGATCCTGTCGATGCACACCGACCCCGCCCTGATCATGCAGGCGCTGGAGTCCGGCGCCCACGGCTACCTGCTCAAGGACACCACGGCCACCGAACTCGAACACGCGCTGGAAGCGTTGCGCAACAACGAACGCTACCTGAGTCCGGCCATCGCCCACACGGTGATCAACCAGGCACTGACCCGCAATCAGAAGCAGGCGCCGGAAACCAGCGACTCGCACAACCTGACCGCCAGACAGCTGGAAATATTGCGCCTGATCGTGCGTGGAAAATCCACGCGGGAAATCGCCAACGGCCTGGGTTTGAGCATCAAGACGGTGGAAACCCACCGCTCGCAGATCATGAAGCGCCTGCAGATCTACGACGTGGCGGGCCTGGTGCTGTTCGCCGTACGTGAACAGATCATCAGTCTGGACGACTGACCGCAGGCACGCCGCTCAACAGCGGCGAGTGCTCCGGCAAATGCACGCGCAACGCTGCCGGTCGCGCCTCGAACCGCATGCTGTCGCCCTCCAGCGGCTCGCCATCGAGATTGATGTACAGCCCTTCGGCCACTTTGATTTCGACCCACGGCAAACGGGTCCGGACAAACATATTGTCGATCCCGAAACCGTCGCTGAGCAGGTTTTTCAAGGTGCCCACCAGCTCCTGCGGCGCCGGCAGGATGCTGATGTCCAGCAAGCCGTCGTCGACCAGCGCCTGGGGACACAACACGTGCCCGCCACCCGCCTGGCGACCATTGCCGATCCCCAGGGCCAGCAACTCGCCACTCCAGTGAAAGTCGGGGCCCTGCAATTCGCCGTACGCGGCATGCAACTCACTGAAACGCGACAGACCGGTAAACAGATAAGCCGCGCCGCCCAGCACCTTTTTCAGATCCTCCGAGGTATTGGCCGTCACCTGGCTGCCGAAACCGCCAGTGGCCATATTGAGAAAAATCTGCCCGCCTACTTCACCCAGATCAATATCCCTGGGCGGCACATCCAGCAGTTCAAGCGCCTCGGCCGGCTCCAGCGGAATACCCGCTGCGCGTGAAAAGTCGTTGGCAGTGCCCAGCGGCAGCAGAACCAGGCTGGCCTTGCCCGGATGCGCCGCCAAGGCCTCGGCGATGTCGCGCAAAGTGCCGTCGCCGCCACCGGCAATAATCGTCCTGTAGCCGTCCGCCAGCGCCTGCTCGACCCATCGCTGGGCGTCGCCCGCTTCCCAGGTCAGACGTACCGCCAGTTCCCAGCCTTGTTGGCGCTTTTGCTCGACGGCGGTACGGACCGCCTCGTTCAACGCTTGCTTGCCATGAAGAATCAACAGCGCCCGGCGCTCACTCATAGCGTCACTCCCTGAAATGAATCGGTTGAAACATCTTGACCACTCAGACACGCAAAAAAGCCACAGGCACCGCAATTAATTCGCCCATCGGAGCACCGCGTCCTACACAGCGGTATTTTTTCGTACAAAACATACGGAATCGGCTTAATTGACCCACCTCGACCAATGCTTCAACGTGCGCAGGCTGTATCAATTTTCAATTCAACACCACACGGATGTGCATTTAATGAGTGGATACACCCCCAATACCTCCTGGCGTTCGAGCGCCGGAAGCGTCAGCAAGCGTACCGTTGAAACTGCCGGTGGTTTTTCCCATGGGAAGCCTTGAGGCGAGAATACCGGTGTGTTCGGTGCCCGGTCTGGAAGAACAACACGCGAACATCAAATCCGGTTTTGGGCAAAACACCAGAACCGCTGGAGAAGTGAATATGGAACCTCGTGTGACCGAGCTGGAAACCCACCTGAAATACATTCGGCGGGACATGGACGAGGTTCGCGGTGACGTCAAAACGATCAAGCACCGATTGGCCTACTCGGCAGGAGCAACCGCTGTTGTGCTGGCGCTGCTGGGCTGGGTAGCCAATAGCCGGTTCGACCAGCTCGTAACCTTGATCAGCCATTGAGCGGGCCAATCGTGGCAGGCTTCGCTGGTATTGATCGAAGCCTGCCTTTGCAAGACGGGAGTCACCCCAAAAGGTCGCTCAGCGGAATGAAGACCACCGCATCGCCTTCAAGCAACGTTCTGCCCTCCAGCACTTCCACCAAGCCATCTGCCCACGCGGCACTGCGAAGCACACCGGAGCTCTGGTTGCGATAAATAGTCGCCCGTCCCAGTTCGAGCCGGCCCCGCAGGTATTCACGCCGACTGCCCGCCACCGGCCAGACAAAACCTGCTGGCACCGTGAACTTGAGTGGCTCGACATCCTGCACACCCTGGCGTCGCAACAGATAAGGCCGGGTCAACAACGCAAAGGTCACCAGCGTCGAGGCCGGATTACCCGGCAGACCAATGACCGGCAGGTTGCGGAAATGGCCGAACGTCAGGGGCTTGCCGGGCTTGATCGCCAGTTTCCACAGCGCCAGTTCACCCTCTTCGCGCAAGGCGATACCCAGAAAATCCGCTTCACCCACCGATACGCCGCCGGTGGAAAGAATCAGATCGACATCCAGCAGCTCACCCAGGCGGGCGCGGGTCGCGGCCAGGTCATCCGGAAGAATACCGGCATCGACCACCTCACAGCCCAAGCGCTGCAGCCAACTGCAGAGCACCACCCGATTGCTGTTGTAAATCTGCCCCGGCCCCAGCGCCTGACCCGGCTCGACCAACTCATCGCCGGTGGAGATCACCGCCACGCGCACCTTGCGCACGACGTTCAGTCCGGCGCGCCCCAGCGACGCGCACAGACCTTGCTCGATCGGGCCAAGTCGGGTCCCCGCCGTCAGGATCAGCTCGCCGACGGTGGTTTCCTGGCCTTGCGGACGAATGTTCTGCCCGACCGCCATTGTCTCGATGAAACATACGCGACCATCCGCCCCAACCTCGGCGTTTTCCTGCATTTCCACGCAATCGGCGCCCGGTGGCACTGGTGCGCCCGTGAAGATTCGCGCACAGGTCCCCGGGGTCAATGGCTGCGGAGCCTGCCCGGCGAACACCTTTTGACTGACCGGCATGGCTTCCCCCGTCCAGTCCGCCAGGTTGAGGGCATAACCATCCATCGCACTGTTGGGCCAAGGTGGCAAATCGAGGGTCGACACCAGATCTTCAGCCAGCACCCGCCCCTCGACCTGCGCCAGAGGCAAATACTCATGCTCTGTGATGGGCGTGGCTTCGGCCATTTCCAGCAACCGCGCCAACGCCACCTCGACAGGCAGCAAGCTACCGGTCTTGCCCGCCTTACCCACGGGATTCACAAGGCGCCGCCTGCTTCAGGTGGGTGACGAAATTGCATGGACGGTGACGAGCATCCAGTTGCTCACCCAGAATCCCGTCCCAGCCGGTACGCACCGCGTTGGTCGAACCCGGCAGGCAGCACACCAGCGTGCCATTGGCCAGACCGGCCAACGCCCGCGATTGCACGGTCGAGGTGCCGATATCCGCCACCGAAATCTGCCGGAACAACTCACCGAACCCGTCGACCTGCTTGTCGAGCAGACAGGCAACGGCTTCCGGCGTGCTGTCACGCCCGGTAAAACCGGTACCGCCGGTGATCAGCACCACCTGCACAACGTCGTCGGCAATCCAGTTGGCAACTTGCGCGCGAATTTTGTAGAGATCATCTTTGAGCAGAACCCGTTCGGCCAAAAGATGGCCGGCGGCCGTCAAGCGGTCGACGAAGACCTGGCCTGAGGTGTCGGTTTCCAGAGTTCGGGTATCGCTGACCGTCAACACCGCTATATTGAGCGGCACGAAAGGTACATCAGCCTTGGCTTTCATAGGCTCGTCCAGTTGTAGGGGAAACAGCCCGGTGTTATATCACAGCGCCCCCATTTCCCGCCGCCCTACCGGAGAGCTGCCATGACGCTGAATACCCAATTGCCGCCCTGCTCCATCCTGCTCCTGGCAGGCGGACGCGGCCAACGCATGGGTGGCCAGGACAAAGGGTTGGTCGAGTGGCTGGGCGAGCCTTTGATCGCCCATTTGCAGCGCAAGGTGCGTGATCTGACCGATGACTTGATCATTTCCTGCAATCGCAATCGCGAGCGGTACGCACCGTTCGCCGATCAATTGGTGGTGGATGACGAAAGCGATTTTCCGGGCCCCCTGGCCGGCATTCGTGCCGGCCTGAAAGTCGCGCACCATTCGCATTTGCTGGTATTGCCGTGCGATGTGCCGCGAATCGACGCGGCACTCGTGCAAAGCATGCGCGAAGCCGCTCAATTGCAACCTGAAAAACCTTTAATGTTGCGCCACGATGAACATTGGGAACCTTTGCTCTGCGTGATTCCGGTTGCCCTTCTGCCGGCCTTCGAAACCGCCTGGAACGCCGGTGAACGCAGCCCCGGCCGGGTGATGCGCGGTCTCGGTGCCACCGCGTTGCAATGCCCGGACAATGACCCGCGGCTGGCCAACCTCAACACCCCTGAACTGTTAAGTTCGCACAACACTGTGTCAGACTGACACCATTCAAGGAACTCTCACGCCTTGTATACGTCTCAAGCTCAGTAACCAAAAGAATTCCCATTCGGAGACACACTCATGACTCAACGGACCCTCGCCACTTTCATGCTCGCACTGGGCCTGGCTACCCTCGCAGGTTGCTCGTCGCCAACAGTGATCACCTTGAATGACGGTCGCGAAATCCAGGCCGTCGACACCCCGAAATACGATGATGATTCGGGCTTCTACGAGTTCAAACAGCTGGACGGCAAAGAAACTCGCATCAACAAGGATCAGGTTCGTACCGTTAAGGAGCTGTAAGCTCCGGGTCGACACCCGATACAGAAAAGCCCGCATTCGATGCGGGCTTTTTCATGGGCGCTCGGAAAGTCCGGTGATATCACCACTGCAGGGTGATTCGACTCTCGAACTCGCGCAACTCACCGGTCACCGGGTCGACAAACCGCAGCCCTTGCGCCAGCAGCTTCAACGGATTGGCGTAGTCATCCTCAACATCTTTCAATACCTCCGGATAAAACGGATCGTTGCAGATACTCGCCCCCAACGCAGTCATGTGTACCCGCAGTTGATGCTTCTTGCCAGTGACCGGATACAGGCCATAACGCCATAGATCGCCGTTTTTCTCACGCACCTCAACCGCTGTTTCGGTGTTGCTGACGCCCGGCCCTTCCTGCATGCGGAAAAACGGTTCGCCATCGACCAGGCGACTTTTATGGATCAGGGGAAATTCCAGTCCGGGCAGCGCCGGCGCAATGGCTTCATAGCGTTTGTCGATCTGCCGCGTCGGGAACAGTGACTGGTAAGCGGAACGGGACTGCGGATTGGCGGAAAAAATCACCAGTCCCGCCGTATGCCGGTCGATCCGGTGCAGCGGCACCAGATGGGGATTGTCGAGGCGTCGGATCAACCGGCGCAGTAATGTCTGCTCCACATACTCGCCGGCCGGCGTCACCGGCAGGAAATGCGGTTTGTCGGCCACCACCAGATGGTTATCGGCATACAGAATCGACTCGATCACCGGAATCGGTTTTTCGTCCGGCACTTCGCGAAAGTAATGAATCCGCAGGCCTTCCTTATAGGGCAGATCCACTGCAATCGGCTGTCCCTGACCATCCAGCACGCGGCCCCGGGCGATCCGGTCCAGCCATTGCTCGCGGCCGATGGCGCTGAAGTGATCGCACAGGCAGTCGAGTACGGTCAGCCAGTGACCAGGCGGCAGATAAAGCGTGCTGGCCTGATTCTGCGCAGCGGAAAATGGAGATGTGGACATACGGAAATTCGAACCCTCAATGCAGGCCGGGATTATCCAGCACGGGAGGCCACGAACCTAGCGCAGATTCCTCAGGCCGGAATCGTTTTGAGCGCAGCCGCCTCCGTGAACTCCTTGAGCCAGCGCAGCACGTCGACAGCCTCCCAGCGCCCCGGATCATACAAGGCGTACAGCAAGCCCTGATAGCCGACCACATCCAGCTGCTTGTGGTACCCGGCCCGCTGAAACAAGGCCTCGATCTCGGCAAAGCAGGTGTTGAAATGCAGTTTGTTGAACGGCGTCTTGCCTTCCGTGACCAGCCCGTCAAGGCGCAACTCGAGGACGGCCTCGCGCACCACGTCAACCGACATCCGGTTCACGCTGTTCTTCAACTGTTCGACATTGACCACGGTTCGTCCCTCTGACTCAATTACTGTATGAACATACAGTAACCGAATAAGCCGCGAGGTGCCAAGGGATGGATAAGCGTTGCGACCAGCGGGATGAATGATTAACGCAAGAAGGCCACGACTTCATCCGCGCTGAACGGCCAGCCCAGCTCTGCGCCGGTATCGACCCGGCGCAGTACCGGAATCCGCAGGCTGTAGGCCTCAAACCATGACTCGTCGTCAGCGATATCCACCAGTTCCACCAGCAGACCGCGCTCGACGAACTCCATCAGCATGGATTCCGCGACTTCGCACAGATGACACCCCAGGGTGCCGAACAACTGACATTCAGGAAGCATGATCGCTCAACCAAAAATTCGTGGGCTTATTCTAGGCCGCGCCTGAAAACCCGTCGAGCCAACGCCGCTCAAAGGCTGTAACCCTCCTGCAGGGGGTTGGCGCGCAAAACCCTGACGCAAATCAGTTCGCCCAGAAGCCAATTACACGATGCTCCCGGACTTTTTGCCTCTACGCTTGAGAGGTCAAAACCTGACATCGGAGCGCCCAGTGTTTGCCAATCTGTTGATTATCCTCGCCTCATCCCTCGTGGTGATTGCCCTGTTTCGTCGGCTGCGGCTACCACCCGTGCTGGGTTACCTGTGCGTGGGTTTGCTGGTCGGGCCCAGCGCATTCGATTGGGTCAACCAGAGCGAACACCTGCCGGATGTGGCGGAGCTGGGCGTGGTGTTCCTGCTGTTTTCGCTGGGCCTGGAATTCTCTCTGTCGAAAATGATTGCCCTGCGTCAGGTGGTATTCCGTCTCGGCAGTCAGCAGGTGCTGATCAGTACGGCGCTGCTCGGTCTGTTGCTGATGCTGCTGGGCATGTCCGCGACGCCCGCGCTGCTGCTCGGCGCCGGGCTTTCGTTGTCTTCCACGGCGATCGTCACCAAGGAACTTGGCAGCCTCGGTGAAGTGTTCAGCAGCCACGGGCAGAACGCCGTGGGTGTCTTGCTGTTTCAGGACGTGGTCGCGGTGCTGCTGTTGACGTTGGTGCCGGTGTTCGCTGGCAGCAGCACTCAGGCGTGGTACTGGGCCTTGCCACTGACGTTGTTGAAAACCGTGCTGCTGTTTGTCGGCCTGCTGCTGGCCAGCCGCTGGTTGTTGCCGCGTCTTTTCCATGAAGTGGCGGCGTCACGCTCGGCAGAATTGTTCGTGCTGCTGGCGCTGGTGATCGTGCTGCTGACCGCTTGGCTGACTCACCTGCTGGGGCTGTCGCCGGCCCTCGGCGCATTTCTCGCCGGCATGTTGCTGGGCGAAAGCCATTATCGCCATCAGATCGAGGCGGACATCCGGCCTTTCCGTGACATTTTGCTCGGGGTGTTTTTTGTCAGCATCGGCATGCTGATCGACCTGCAACTGTTCGTCAGTCACAGCCTGCTGATCCTCGGTCTCACCCTGGGCTTGATGGTGATCAAGGGCCTCGTCGTGGCCCTTTTGGTGAAGTGGCGCGGCAGCGACAGCGAAACGGCCTGGCGCAGTGGTCTGGCCCTCGCCCAGGGTGGCGAGTTCTGTTTCGCGCTGATGGCGCAAATGCAACAAAACAGCCTGCTGCCCGACAGGTTGGGCGCCCTGCTGCTGGCAACCACCTTTTGCTCGATGGTACTGACGCCGCTGTTACTGCGGGCAGCCCCGCGCATTGCCGCGACCTTGCACCGCAAGCCCAATCAGGAAGCGCAGATCGAAGAAATCAGTGCGCTCAATGCCGACCTCGACAAGCATGTGGTGATCTGCGGCTACGGACGGGTCGGCCAGTCGATCGGCCGGTTCATGCGTAACGCGCAACAGCCTTACATTGCGCTGGACAACGATCCGGTGCGCGTTCAGGAAGCCACAAGCGGGGACAGCGACGTGCACTACGGCGATTCGACACGCGGCGATCTGCTCACCGCCGTCGGCCTGCTGCGTGCCAGGTTGCTGGTGATCGCCGTGGACCAGAGTGACGTCGCGCTGCGCATCCTCACGCAAGCACGCCGGCTCAATGCCCATGTGCCGATTCTGGTGCGCACGCGCGACGACAGCCAATGGGCGGAACTGAAAGCCGCCGGCGCCACCGAGGTGGTGCCGGAGCTGCTGGAGTCGAGCCTGATGCTCGCCTCACATGCCTTGATCATGCTGGGTCTGCCGGCGCATCAGGTGCAGGAGAAAGTCGATCAGGTGCGCATCGATCGCTACCGTCTGTTGCACGGTTTTTATCCCGGTGCCGACGATGTGGAAACCTAATCCTGACTCACCGCGCCGATTTTGTGCAGCGACAGATCGGCGCCGTAATACTCTTGCTCCTGACTCAGGCGCAATCCGTGCAGCGCCTTGATCACGCCGTAAACGGCGAAGCCGCCGATCAGTGCCACTGCCACACCGAGGGCGCTGCCGATCAACTGGCTGATCAGGCTGACACCGCCCAGACCGCCAAGCGCCGCCTGACCGAAGATGCCACAGGCAATACCGCCCCACACCCCGCACAAACCGTGCAATGGCCACACGCCCAGCACGTCGTCGATGCGCCATTTCACCTGCGCGGCGGTAAAGCACCAGACAAACAGCGCCCCGGCAATCGCCCCAGTCAGCAGCGCGCCGACCGGATGCATCAGATCGGAGCCCGCGCAAACCGCCACCAGTCCGGCCAGCGGGCCGTTGTGCAGGAAACCCGGGTCATTGCGTCCGACGATCAACGCCGCCACCGTGCCGCCGACCATTGCCATCAACGAGTTGACCGCCACCAGGCCACTGACGCCCTGCAGGGTCTGCGCACTCATCACGTTAAAGCCGAACCAGCCGACAATCAGAATCCACGAGCCCAGCGCCAGAAACGGAATGCTCGACGGCGCGAACGCCACCAGTTTTCCATCGCGGTAACGGCCGTTGCGCGGGCCGAGCAGCAGCACCGCTGCCAGCGCCAGCCATCCCCCCATGGCATGCACCACCACGGAACCGGCGAAATCATGGAAGGCCGCGCCAAACTGCGCGGTCAACCAGGCTTGCAGGCCGTAGTTGCCGTTCCAGATCATCCCCTCGAAAAACGGATAGATGAACGCCACAATCAACGCCGTGGCACACAACTGCGGAACAAACCGGGCACGCTCGGCGATGCCGCCGGAAATGATCGCCGGGATCGCTGCGGCGAAAGTCAGCAGGAAGAAAAACTTCACCAGCCCATACCCATGATCAGCGCTCAAAACGGCCGCTGGCTGCATGAACGTCACACCGTAGGAGATCCAATAGCCTATAAAGAAATAGGCTAGGGTCGAGACGGCAAAATCACTGAGGATTTTCGACAACGCGTTGACCTGGTTTTTCTGGCGAACCGTACCGACCTCCAGAAAAGCGAAACCGGCGTGCATCGCCAGCACCATCACCGCACCGATCAGAATGAACAATGTATTGGAGCTGTGCACCAGTGTGTCCACAGCACTTTGCAGATTTTCCATGGAGAGGCAGACCTGAAGGAAAAAAGAGCACCAAAGCGGTTCATGCGGGCATTTCATGCACCAAGTTGCGACCGCCCGGTCAGGGATCCGCAGATTCGCTGTACCGTTTTGGCGCACGAGGTCGATGTCCTGACACGAACCGGGATTATTTGAGTTAAGGTTTTCCGGCATGCACGCCCGGCAACAGCGCACGACTGCCGGACGACGCACCAGCACACAGCAAAAGTTGTACCAGTCATTTGTAATGAACCTTCGCGCAAGGCTCATACTCGAACGCTTCAGACGCCACTTACGGAGATCCACCCATGGCCAGCATCAAGGCAAAGACTGCTCAAGAAATCCTGATGAACGACTTCCAGACGTTGGTTGCCGACACCGAACGGTTGCTCGAGCACACCGCGACCCTGGCCGGTGATCAGGCGGATGAGTTGCGTGAGCAGATTCACGACAGCCTGCTGCGTGCCCGCGAGACCCTGAAACTGACTGAAGAGACGTTGCGTGATCGCGGTCAGGCAGCGGTCAACGCCACCGAGGATTACGTGTCGGCCAATCCGTGGCAGTCGGTCGGTATCGCCGCTGGCGTCGGTTTCCTGATTGGCCTGCTGGCCACTCGGCGCTGATCATGTCGATCGGTGAATCCGGCCCGACTGCGGGCACCGCCTCCTCCACACGGCGTCTGGGCGCCGCTGTCCTTGGTTTGCTGCACAGCCATGTCGAATTGTTCGGCATCGAGCTGCAGGAGCAGAAATCCCGTACCGTCAGCCTGTTGTTGTTTGCGGGTCTGGCGCTGGTGTTTGCGCTGCTGTTGCTGGTCGGCCTGTCAGCCCTGGTGTTGATCCTGCTCTGGGACACCTACCGGCTGGCCGGGATTATCGGCCTGTGCGTGTTCTACACCCTGGCGGCAATCTTCTGCGGGCTGCGCCTCAAGGCAGCGATCTTCGATGAATCCTCACCCTTCCACGGTACGCTGGAAGAGCTGGCCAACGACCGGGAGCGCCTGTTGCCATGAGCCTGCCTGAACTGCCTCACAACAGCTCGCGCCGGGAAATGCGCAAGGCGCTGATTCGCCTGCGCATGGAAATGCATCGCCAGGAAATCCGCCACGAAGCCGGACAGGTCCTGCAACCGTTGCAGCGCGTGCGCGGCATGACGCAAAACCTGCACGACGGCTTCGGCATCAAACACGCGCCGTTATGGGGCGTAGCCGCTGTCACCCTGCTGGGCTTCATTACCGGCAAAGGCGCGAAAAGCGGTGGTATCAGTGGCCTGACGCGGTTGATCCGACTCGGGACCAGCCTCGGGCCGCTGATCAAACTGGTCATGCAAAGCTCGGCCAAGCGTTAAACCGACACATCTGGCTGCATTCTTGCAATATCACCGGGATGAACCTCTTTTATCGAGAGGTTCGATCCTGTACGCCTACCCGGTCGACAGGGTTCAATCAGAACAAGAACGACTAAGGAGGCCCCGTGATCGACGGGCAACCGCTCGCCTGCTTTCAGCCTTTCATCGACACCGCCACCGGCCGTATAGCAGGCGTCGAAGCACTGGGTCGTCTGCGCCAGAATGACGGTCAACTGACCTCGGTCGGACCGCTGTTCGCCGATCCGCGTACGCCGGCAGTCGCCCTGCGGCGTCTCGACCGGCAAATCCGCGACAACGCTCTGAGCCGTTTGCACCAAGCACCGGCGGACTGGTTTCTCAGCCTGAACATGTCGCCGCGCTGGATCAGTCGCCTGCGCCCCGATCAAGCCTTGCCCAGCCTCAAGCAACTGGCGCGTCACGGTGTCGATGCGCAGCGCATTGTGTTCGAGATCACCGAGTTGGGTGGCAACAGTCAGCGTTTGGCCGAAGTGGTCGCCCGCTACCGCGAGGCCGGGGCGAGAATCGCCATTGATGACTTTGGTGCCGGCTACTCGCAACTCGATCGCGTGCTCGCGCTACAGCCGGACATCCTCAAACTCGACATGCGCCTGTTCCAGGCCGCCGCACGAGGCGGGCCGAGCAGTGACGTGGTCAAGGCGCTGGCACAGATGGCCGAGAAGACGGGTTGCTGGATCATCGCCGAAGGCGTCGAGACTGAAGCCCAACTGAATTTCGCCCTCGAGTGCGGCTCACGTTATGTGCAGGGTTTTCTGTTCGCGCGGGCGCAGGAAGCCTTTTTTGCTACCGACGCGTTTGTGCCGCGCTTCGCCGAGTTGCGCCAGCGTTATGTCCAACAGAAACTCTCTGAGCGCGGGCGCTTGATGCGGATGCGCCAGCAACTGGCGGAATTGATGGCGATCCTGCAGGGCTGGGCGCAGGCCCATGCACCTCTCAGCGCCCTGCCCCACCTGGAGGCGTTTCCTTGGCTGCTGCGGTTTTACCAATGCGACCGGCACGGTACGCAGCTGACTCCGAACCTGGAGTGGCGGCACCATGGCTGGGTCGCCGACAACCGGTACCTGGGGCATAACTGGTCATGGCGACCCTACTTCTATCATTTGCTGGCCGAGGGCTGGGAAGAACGTCGCCTGACCCTGTCCAGCACCTACCGCGATGCCACCAGCAATCAGTACTGCCTGACGGCCGGGCAGTTTTTCGATAACGGCGAGCGGCTGCTGTTGATCGATATTGATGCGGCGGGGCTGTAGTTCCGCTTGCAGGTGGCAGCATGAACCGGGAAGCTAGGGCAACAGTCACTTTGACGGAGAGAACCAGCCTTGGATTGGCAAACCCTGCTCAACCGCGAACGCCTCGGAAAACCGCTGCACAGCCCGCAAGAACTGGGTCGCAGCCCTTTTCACAAAGACCATGACCGCATCATTTTCTCCGGTGCCTTTCGCCGCCTCGGGCGCAAGACCCAAGTGCACCCTGTGTCGAGCAACGACCATATCCACACACGCCTGACCCATTCACTGGAAGTCAGTTGCGTGGGCCGTTCGCTGGGTATGCGCGTTGGCGAAACCCTGCGCAATGCCCTGCCCGAATGGTGCGACCCCAGCGATCTGGGAATGGTCGTGCAATCGGCCTGCCTGGCCCACGACATTGGCAATCCGCCCTTCGGCCACTCCGGGGAAGATGCCATTCGCCACTGGTTCCAGCAGGCTGCCGGGCGCGGTTGGCTCGATGGCATGAACGAGGCAGAACGTGCTGACTTCCTCAATTTCGAAGGCAATGCCCAAGGCTTCCGGGTGCTCACGCAGCTTGAGTACCATCAGTTTGACGGCGGTACGCGACTGACCTACGCCACCCTCGGCACGTATTTGAAGTACCCGTGGACCGCGCGTCACGCCGACTCCCTCGGCTACAAGAAGCACAAGTTCGGCTGCTATCAGAGCGAGTTGCCGTTACTCGAGCAAATTGCCCACAAGCTCG
This sequence comes from Pseudomonas sp. LF-5, assembly GCF_037626295.1. NCBI lineage: Bacteria > Pseudomonadati > Pseudomonadota > Gammaproteobacteria > Pseudomonadales > Pseudomonadaceae > Pseudomonas > Pseudomonas sp. LF-5. Next base: position 304,954 of record NZ_JARKMT010000004.1, on the reverse strand, counting down.
GCCTGCCTCAACTGGAAGACCAGCGCTGGGCGCGGCATCCATTGGTGTACCTGATGGAAGCCGCCGACGATATCTGCTACGCGCTGATTGACCTCGAAGATGGTCTGGAGATGGACCTGCTCGATTACAGCGAAGTCGAATCGCTGCTGCTGGGGCTGGTCGGTGACGACCTGCCGGAAACCTACCGGCAACTCGGTCCGCAGGATTCGCGCCGACGCAAACTGGCGATTCTGCGCGGCAAGGCCATCGAACATTTGACCAATGCTGCGGCCCGGGCCTTCGTCGAGCAGCAGGATGCACTGCTCGATGGCACGCTGCACGGCGATCTGGTTGAGCACATGCACGGACCGGCCAAGCGTTGCGTGTTGAACGCCAAGGACATCGCCCGCAAGAAGATCTTCCAGGACAAACGCAAGACCCTGCACGAAATCGGCGCCTATACGACGCTGGAAATCCTGCTGAATGCCTTCTGCGGGGCTGCCCTGGAGCAACACAACGGCCGTACGCCTTCCTTCAAGAGCCGGCGCATCCTCGACTTGCTGGGCAACAATGCGCCGGACCCACACGGTTCGTTGCACACCTCGTTTCTGCGCATGATCGATTTTATCGCTGGCATGACCGACAGCTACGCCAGCGACATGGCCATGGAGATGACCGGACGCTCCAGTCATTGATCCTGACGTATTCAGCCGGCGCTCTTGGCCGGTTGAATACGGGCTGTTTCATGTACAGCGTTAAAGTGGTCAACGCTGTTTCCCCAAGGCTGCGGTATTTTTATTCACCGCCCAGACATTTACACAAACAAATAATAAACAACTGACACAACACCAACCGCCCCTCTAAAACCATTAATCCGCCGCATTTGCAAAACATCCAATGCCAACTATAAGCCAATTAAAAAATTGAGCATCCTTACGCCAAACCCAGATTAGTCGTAGTCCCTTTCCTCATTAGTTGTAGGAATTATCTGATAACGCAAGTGAGTTCATGACAGTTCATGCGAGTGCTCATTCATCTGAGCTAAGGTGCGCCCTTTATTCGTGCTTGTATGGGATTTGATTATGAACTCCGTTTTTATTGTCGACGACCACCCGGTCATCCGTCTCGCCGTTCGAATGCTGCTGGAGCATGAGGGTTACAAGGTCGTCGGTGAAACCGATAACGGGGTCGATGCCATGCAGATGGTGCGCGAGTGCATGCCAGACCTGATCATTCTCGACATCAGCATTCCCAAGCTCGACGGCCTTGAGGTATTGGCCCGATTCAACGCCATGAGTTCGCCATTGAAAACCCTGGTACTCACTGCTCAATGTCCAACGCTGTTCGGCGTTCGCTGCATGCAATCCGGCGCATCAGGTTATGTGTGTAAACAAGAGGACTTGAGCGAACTGGTCAGTGCAATAAAAGCCGTACTTTCCGGCTACAACTATTTCCCCAGTCAGGCATTGAACCCGGTTCGCAGCGACGATATTCGTTATGCCGAACTGGAATTATTCAAGTCCGTCAACGATCGCGAATTGATGGTGCTTCAACTCTTTGCACAAGGCCGCACCAATAAGGAAATCGCCAAGGGCATGTTCTTGAGCAACAAGACCGTCAGCACTTACAAGAAGCGGTTGATGCAAAAGCTCAAAGCCAGATCCCTTGTCGAACTTATCGAGATGGCCAAACGAAACGCACTCGTGTGAGACCCCGCATGCCCAGTCGTTTAAAGGACTATTTAGTTGCGTTGAGCGTTGCTCTTTTTTTGAGTACCTACGCCTTTGCCATGCCCAACGCGGCACCGGACTATGCCCTGCTCAGCCGGTCTTCAGGCGAGGCGGTGCCGGTCATCTTCGAACAGTCCCAACGCGTGTGGCTGAGTGCTCGTAAAGAATTGATACTGGGCACCTCTGCACCCGACTATCCGCCTTTTGACATGACTGTCAGCGGCAAGGACTACGAAGGTCTGACGGCCGACTACGCCGGACTCCTCAGTCAGGCCACCGGCTTGCCGATCCGTGTCATGCGCTTTGCCTCCCGGGACGCAGCGATACGCGCCCTGGTCGATGGCCAGATCGATCTGCTCGGCACCGCGAACGCTTTCGAGGCGGGCAACGCGAACCTCGCGCTGACGGTGCCCTACGCGAGGGATCAGCCGGCGCTGGTCACCCGTGAAGACGAAACCCGCTCCCTGGCCCAAGGCCTGGCCGGACTGCGCCTGAGCATGGTCTATCACTATCTGCCGTTGCACGAGGTCAAGGCGCTGTACCCCAAAGCGCTCATCACTTGTTATCCCTCCTACCAGAATGCCATCAATGCGGTTGCCTTCGATCAGGCCGACGTGTTTCTCGGCGACATCGTTTCCACCCAATACATGGTCAACAAGGGCTACCTGAATAACGTGCGCATGGCCAATTTCGGCAAGCAGGAAACCCGGGGATTCAGCTTTGCCATACGGCGCAACAATCCGCAGTTGCTGTCGATCATCGACACCGTACTCAATGCCGTACCCAGGAGCGAACGCGATAACATCGCCAAGCGCTGGAGTGCCGGCAGTGACCTGTTGCTGACCGACCAGAAACTGCAACTCACCCAGCGTGAAGAAACCTGGATCAAACAGCACCCTGTAGTGAGTGTGGTGGTGAATGAAGCGCTGGCACCGCTGACGTTCTTCGACAGCGGCGGCAATTTACGCGGTATCAGCGCCGACCTGCTCGAACTGATCCGTTTGCGCACAGGCCTGCGTTTCGACATCCGGCGCAGTCGCAACGACGCGGAAATGATCCGGCAAATAGACAGTCACCAGGCCGATCTGATTGCCGCGTTGTTGCCGTCCGCCGAACGCGAGCGAACCCTGAACTTCAGTCGCCCGTACCTGGAAAATTCCTATGTCCTGTTGACCCGCAAGAGCGCCGATGGTCCGACAAACCTGAGCCAGCTCAAGGGCAAACAACTGGCGATTGCCCAAGGCAATCCAATGGTCGAGTACTTGCGCCGGGAGTTTCCTCTCATCCAGTTGATCGAGACGCCGGACACCTTCAGCGCGGTCTCGCTGCTCGCCGAAAAGCATGTCGATGGCGCGGTGAACTCACTGGTGATCGCCAACTATTTCATCTCTTCGCGGATCTTTGATCAGGCGCTGCAAATCACCACCACCATCGGCACCAGCCAGGCCGCGTTCTCATTGGCAACAGCGCGGGACAACACCGAACTGGTCTCGATCATCAACAAGGCGTTGCTGAGCATCGCCCCCGAGGAACTGGGGGTGATCAACGGTCGCTGGCGCGGCTACTCCACCTCGCAGAATATCTGGCGCAATTATCAGCGCCTGTTTTATCAAGTGATCGGCGCCGCCGGGCTGGTTCTCCTGCTGTTACTGGCGTGGAACGCCTACATGCGTCACCAGATCAAGCAACGCCAGGCAGCCGAGCGCGCCCTGAACGATCAGTTCGAGTTCATGCGCTCGCTGGTCAACGGCACACCGCACCCCATTTACGTTCGCGATCGCGAAGGCCTGCTGCAAAGCTGCAATGACAGCTACCTCGAAGCATTCAACGCCAGGCGCGAAGACGTCATCGGCAAAAGCGTGATTGAGGGCTCCCTGAGCAACGCGTTCGAAGCCCAGGCCTTTGAGGCCGATTACCGCCGCGTCGTAGCCGAAGGCACGCCGTTGATACTTGACCGCCCCCTGCACATCGGCAACCGCCGCCTGACCATCTATCACTGGATTCTCCCGTATCGTGATTCCAGTGGAGCCGTCAAAGGCGTCATCGGTGGCTGGATCGACATCAGTGAGCGCCGCCAGCTCTTCGAGGAACTGCGCGCGGCCAAAGAACGCGCCGATGAAGCCAACCGGGCGAAAAGCACGTTTCTGGCCACCATGAGCCACGAGATCCGCACACCGATGAATGCGGTGATCGGCATGCTCGAACTGACACTCCGACGCATGGATCAACAGCACCCGGACCGAACATCCATCGATACCGCCTACCACTCGGCCAAAGACCTGCTCGGTCTGATCGGCGACATTCTCGACATTGCCCGGATCGAATCCGGACGCCTGAGTCTGTGTCCGGAGCGGGTCAACCTGGTCGAAACCGTGGCGTCCGTCACCCGAATCTTCGACGGTCTTGCACGCCAGAAGAGCCTGGCCCTGCACACGTACTTCAATCCGCCGGACCTCGCGGTCGACGTGCAACTGGATCCCCTGCGTTTCAAGCAGGTCCTGTCGAATCTGATCAGCAACGCCATCAAGTTCACCGAGCAAGGCCAGATCAGAATCACCCTCGACCTCATGCAAACCGAGGCCCCTGCCCATGCGCTGATGCAACTGACCGTGCAGGACAGCGGCGTCGGCATCAGTGCCGAGGATCAGCAGCGCTTGTTCGAACCCTTTGCCCAGGCGCCAAACAGCAGTCAGCAGGCCAGAAGTGGCGCCGGCCTCGGTCTGGTGATCAGTCGCAACCTCTGCGAAATGATGGGAGGCCATCTGCAATTGAGCAGCCAGCCAGGCATCGGCACGCAGGTCTGCGTTTCTCTGCCCCTGCAAACCCTGCCGGCCCAGGCGAGCCCCCCTCAACAGGTGCCATCAATCAAGACTGCGCCGACGCCGCTGAACGTTCTCGTGGTGGACGATCACCCCGCCAATCGCCTGTTGATGTGTCAGCAACTGGAGTTTCTCGGGCATCGTTTCAGCATTGCCGAGAACGGCAGCATTGGCCTTGAGCAATGGAAGGCCGGCCAGTTCGACCTGGTCATCGTTGACTGCAACATGCCCTTGATGAACGGCTATGAACTGACTCGCGCCATTCGTCAGCATGAGCTGCTCACGCGCTGCTCGCCCTGCACCGTGCTGGGTTTCACGGCCAATGCGCAGCCCGAGGAAGTTCAGCGCTGCAAACAGGCCGGCATGGACGACTGCCTGTTCAAACCCTTGAGTCTGAGCGTGCTCGGCCAATGGGTCGATGGCATGACCCCGAAGGCACAACCGCCGGCCTTCAACCTGCAAAGTCTGAATCTGCTGTGCGGTGGCGACCCGACGCAGGCTCGGCGCCTGCTGGTTGAACTGCTCAAGAGCAGTCGTCTTGACCGGGAGGAACTGCTCGCGCTGTCGTCCGCCTCCGATCTCGGCGCACTGGCAATCGTCGCCCACAAAATCAAGGGCGCTGCCCGCATCGCCCAGGCTGCGCGGGTGATTGCCTGTTGCGATGCACTCGAACAGGCCTGCGCACACGCATTGTCGAGCGAAGACATCGCCCGCCATTGCGCGGCGACTGACCGGGCCATGCTCGAACTCGAACAGGCGTTACGGCAACAACTTGCCCTCGCGGATCGAAGCACGATGAGCCTGCCTTAACTATGCTTGAACGCTGAGCAGTGAGTTAACCATCATGGAGAGCCTGAAATGCCCAGCCCACTGCGCCCGGAGCAACGCCGGTTCCCGCTGCACGTGCACATCAGCGTCATGTTCACGTTTCTCCTGTTGCTCACTGGCATCGTGCTGGGCCTGTTCAATTATCACCAGACCACGAAAATCATCCTGTCGAGCAGCGAACAACTGTTCAACCGTATCGAACAGGATGTACGCCTGGACCTGCGCGCAACCTACCAGCCGATCCGCCATGTGCTCAGTCTGTTGGCGGACAACCCGGCCACTCAGGCCCAGCGCCTTGAAGAACGCTTGCCGTTGCTCAAACCCTTCGCCCAGTCACTGACGGACAACCCCAACCTCGCCTCCTTGTACCTGGGTTACAGCAACGGCGATTTTTTCATGGTCCGGCCGCTGCGCGACGCTGCCCTGAAAACACGGTTCAAGGCTCCGGATACTGCAAGCTATCAAGTCTGGAGCATCGAGCATGACGCGCAGGGCACGCCGCACTCGCAATCGCTGTTCTTCGATCAGGCCTTGCAGCCGGTCAGCCGCCTGGAGAACCGCGACGACGCCTACGATCCGCGCAGTCGTGCCTGGTTTACCGATGCACGCCGGCAACCCGGTCAGATCACCACTGAACCCTACGTGTTTTTCTCCACCCACAATATCGGCACCACGCTGGCCCGGCGCAGTGGAGAGCGCGCCGTGATCGGTGCCGATCTGACCCTGGCCACACTGTCGGCCACCCTGATCAAGCACCGGGTCACCCCGTCGACCGAGATTGCCCTGTTCGATGCCGATGGCAACGTCGTGGCTTACCCCGACAGCGATCGCTTGATTGTCGATGATCGCAACGCACGCCAGGCCAAAGTGGCTGATCTGAGCCCCGGGCTGCACGTGCTGCTGACGACAGACAACCCTGGCAAGCGCCTGCAGGCCGATGGCCGGCAATGGATCGTCGCCCGCAGCAGCATGCAGGAAGGTGGGCCGAAAGGCCTGCAACTGGCGCTGCTGGTGCCCGAAGACGAACTGTTGGTCGACGCCTATCGCATGCGCTGGCAAGGCGCACTGGTGACCCTGGCCACGTTGTTGCTGTGTCTGCCGCTGGGCTGGCTGATCTCGCGGATTCTGGTCAAACCCTTGCATGCGCTGGTCAAGGAAGCAGACGCAATCCGCAGCTTCGATTTCAACTTTCCCCTGAGCCGACGCTCACCCGTGCTGGAAGTCGATCAGTTGAGCGTGTCGATGGCGCAGATGAAAGACACGCTGGCGAGCTTCTTCCGCATCACCGACAGCCTGTGCGCGGAAACCCGTTTCGCACCGTTGCTGCACAGGGTGCTGTTCGAAACCGTGGGGATCGCCCAGGCCCAGGCCGGCCTGATTTATCTGCGCGACAATGACGACACGCGCATGGTGCCTTACGGGCTGGTGATCAATGGCACGCCGCAGCCCCTGGAGAACTTCGACATTCAGGCGCATGACCTGCAACAGGACCACGGCCCGATGTGGTTCAGGCAACTGATCGGTGCGAACAGCCTGGTCAGCGATCTGGGTTTCGATCAGGCGGCGGATCTGCAGCAAGTCCTGCTGGCCATGCAAGCGCCGCGCGTTCATATGATCGGCATCCGCCTGCACAACCGCCACGATGAAACCATCGGCCTGCTGATTCTGCTGGTCAACGACAGCGGCACGGCGGCGGATCTGGAAAAACTGCAGCCTGATCGCATCGCGTTCCTGCAAGCGGTGTCCGGTGCCGCCGCCGTGAGTATCGAAAGCCAGCGTCTGCAAGCCAGACAGAAACAGTTGCTGGATGCGTTCATTCAACTGCTCGCCGGCGCCATTGATGCCAAGAGCCCCTACACCGGCGGCCATTGCCAACGCGTGCCGGAGCTGACCCTGATGCTGGCCCAGGCCGCCGCGGCCAGTCAGGCCCCGGCGTTCAGCGCCTATCGGCCGACCGAGGATGAATGGGAAGCCCTGCACATCGCTGCCTGGCTGCACGATTGCGGCAAGGTCACGACGCCGGAATACGTCGTCGATAAAGCCACCAAACTGGAAACCATCAACGACCGCATCCACGAGATCCGCACCCGCTTCGAGGTGCTCAAGCGCGATGCGTGGATCAGCTACTGGCAGGCACTGGCGCTCGGTGCTGACGCGACAACACTGGCGCAAGAGCGAGATGCCACGCTGAGCGCGCTGGACGACGATTTTGCCTTCGTCGCGCGCTGCAATCTTGGCAGTGAGGCGATGGCCGAAGCGGATCTCGAACGCCTCAACGACCTTGCCCAACGCACCTGGATGCGCACCCTGGATGACCGTCTGGGGGTGTCGTGGGCAGAAAACAGGCGTCAGGCACAAACACCGGCATCGACCCTGCCGGTTCGCGAAAAGTTATTGGCGGACAAGCCCGAACATTTGTTCGAACGAGACAAGAACGAGTTGATTCCCGACGACAATCCATGGGGGTTCAAGCTAGACGTGCCACGTTATAAATACAATCGCGGCGAACTGTACAACCTGAGCATCACCCGCGGCACACTGACCCGTGAGGAGCGCTACATCATCAATCATCACATGGTGCAGACGATCATGATGCTCAGCCACCTGCCCTTCCCCGGCCATCTGGACAGCATCGCCGAAATCGCCGGCGGTCATCACGAAAAAATGGACGGTACCGGATACCCGAAACGCCTGAAGCGCGAAGACATGAGCCTGCCGGCGCGGATGATGGCGATTGCCGATATTTTCGAAGCGTTAACGGCGGCCGATCGCCCCTACAAGAAGGCCAAGACCCTCAGCGAAGCGCTGGGGATCATGGCCACCATGTGTCGCGAAGCGCACATTGATGCGCCGCTGTTCGGCCTGTTCATCAGCGATGGCGTCTACCTGCAGTACGCCACGCGCTTTCTCGATCCACAGCAGATTGATGCCGTGGATACCGCCAGCCTGTTGCGCAAGGCTGGCCTCAGCGCTTGATCAGCAGTCGGTCAGGCGCAGGAAAATCGCCGCCAGTTGCTCAATGCCGGCCTGATCGTCGACGCCAAAGCGCGCCAGCTTCGGGCTATCGAGATCGAGCACGCCGATCAAACGGCCATCCTTGACCAACGGCACCACCAGCTCACTGTTCGAGGCGCTGTCGCAGGCGATATGGCCGGGAAACGCATGCACGTCTTCCACCCGCTGGGTTTGCCGACTGGCAGCTGCCGCGCCGCACACACCGCGTCCAAACGGAATGCGCACGCAGGCGATCTGACCCTGAAACGGGCCGAGCACCAGCTCTTCGTTGCGGTTGAGGTAGAAACCGGCCCAGTTCAGGTCCTCGAGCTGGTTGAACAGAAACGCCGAAAACTGCGCGGCGTTGGCGATGAAGTCGCGCTCGTCCGCCAGCAGCGATTCCAGTTGCGCGGCCAACATGCCATAGCCTTCGAGGCCCTGGCCGCTTTGTTGCAAATCAATCATGCCTTGTGCTCCAACAATTTCAGTCCCACCCAGTAACGGGCGAATTGGTACGCGCAACGTCCGTTGCGGTTACCGCGGCCGGTGGCCCAACGCACGGCGAGGATGTCCAGTGCTTCGTCGCGCTGCCAGCTCAAACCGGCCTTGGCGGCCAACTGACCGATCCAGTGCTCGACGACGTTGAGGAAATGCTCCTGGGTAAACGGGTAAAACGACAGCCATAGACCGAAACGGTCCGACAGCGCGATCTTGTCTTCCACGGCCTCGCTGGGGTGCAGCTCACCATCGACGCGTTTCCAGTTTTCGTTGTCACTTTCCTTCTCCGGCACCAGATGGCGGCGGTTGGAAGTGGCGTACAGCAAGACGTTATCCGGCGCCTGCTCCAGCGAGCCGTCGAGCACACTTTTGAGCACGCGGTAATCGCCTTCACCGGACTCGAACGACAAGTCATCACAGAACAGCACGAACCGTTGCGGCAACTTGGCGATCTGCTCGACCACACGCGGCAGGTCGGCCAGATGGTCACGCTCGATTTCGATCAGGCGCAGACCCGCCCCGGCGTGTTCGGCGAGCAGCGCCCGCACCAGCGACGATTTGCCGGTACCGCGCGAGCCCCAGAGCAAGGCATGGTTGGCCGGCATGCCGTCAAGGAATTGCTGTGTGTTGCGACCCAGTTGCTCAAGCTGCCGATCAACACCGATCAGGTCGCTCAGGCGCATGTCGAGACTGACTTCCAGCGGCAGCAGATACCCGCTGCGCCCGTCGCGCTGCCAGCGCGCCGCCAGGCAGGTGCTCCAGTCAATGACGGGACGCGGTGCCGGCAACAGCGGCTCGATCCGCGCCAGAACCGACTCGGCGCGCTCAAGAAAAGCATTCAATCGGGAATCCACGTCTTCTCCTCGGGCACGTTCACAGTGATGATGGTGATCCAGCGACGACAATCAGATCAATAATCCCGCACCGCGCCTTGTTACAAGGCGATTCGGGAACCTCGGTTTCGAGACATGATCGACTATGCTTGAGCAGCGAAGGGAAACGGAAGTGGTTCAACACCCCATGGATATCAAATTCACCCACCGGCTGTCATACAAGCAAGCCAGGCTGACTGTGCTGGTCGGGTTTATTCTGGGCACGCTGCTCAGTCTGCTGCAAATAGGCATCGATTATGCCAGCGAAGACGCCTCCATCAACCGTGAAATCCTGTCCTTGCTGGAAATCAGCCACAATCCGGCATCACGCATCGCCTACAACATCGACGCCGAACTCGCGCAGGAACTCACCCTGGGCCTGTTGCGCTCACCGGCGATCATCTCCGCGCAGCTGACCGACAACAACAGTAACGTGCTGGCCAGCGTCAAACGTCCGGAACTGCAAAGCGGCTACCGGGTGATCAGCGATTTTCTGTTCGGCGCCAAGCGCCAGTTCGAGGATCGCCTGTACCTGGATCATCTGCCCAACGAATCGTTGGGGGTGTTGAGCCTTGAAGTCGATACCTACGCATTCGGCAGCCGCTTTCTGCGCCGCGCCGAGATTACCCTGTTCAACGGTTTCGCCCGCAGCCTGATCCTCACCGGCCTGTTGCTGGCGTTGTTCTACGTGATGCTGACCAAACCGCTGGTGCGGGTGATTCGCGAACTCAGCGGGCGCGATCCACGCAGCGCCGAACCGACCTCACTGATCTGTCCGGGCGGACACGCCAATGACGAAATCGGTGTGCTGGTCAAAGTGGCCAATCAACAATTCGAAAATATCGCCACCGAGATCCAGCAGCGGCGCAACGCCGAAAACCGTCTGACCGACTACCTCGGCCAACTGGAACACATTGTCTCGGCGCGCACCGCCGAACTCAAGGCAATCAATGCCCGGCTCAGTCAGTCCAACGAGGAGCTCGAAGTCGCCCGCCGCACCGCACTGGAAATGGCCGAAGCGCGATCGGCGTTCCTCGCCAACATGAGCCATGAAATCCGCACGCCGCTCAACGGTCTGCTGGGGATGATCGCACTGTCCCTCGACGGGCCGTTGAATGCCGAGCAACAGCAACAGCTTTCGATCGCCCACGACTCGGGCAAGGTGCTGGTGGAACTGCTCAACGATATTCTCGACCTGTCGAAATTCGATGCCGGGCAACTGGAGCTCGAGCACATCCCGTTCGATCTGGGTTCGCTGATCGAGGACACGGCCAACCTGTTGTCGCAGAACGCCGCACCGAGCGTTGAACTGACCTGCCTGATCGATCCGTACTTCCCGGCGCTGGTGCTGGGAGACCCGACCCGCGTGCGGCAGATCGTCAGCAACCTGTTGTCCAACGCGCTGAAATTCACCCGTTTCGGTCGCGTGGATGTGCGCCTGTCGACCTGTAACGACGGCGTGCGCATCGAAGTCTGCGACACCGGTATCGGCATTGCCCAGGAAGCGCAGGTCAGGATCTTCCAGCCGTTCACCCAGGCCGGTGCCGGCATTACGCGCCAGTACGGTGGTACCGGGCTCGGACTGGCGCTGACGTACAACCTGTGCGAAGCGATGCAAGGGCGCCTGACCATCAGCTCCGAGACCGGCTTCGGCAGCCAGTTCTCTGCCGAACTGCCGTTGCCCTGCCACACCCGGGCTCTGCCCCCCGCGCCATTGCACGGCAAAGTACTGGCCATCACCGCCGCCAGCAGTGGCCTGGCCGAATTGCTGAAAAGCCTGCTGCCGGCCTGGGGCCTTGAATACGAGCAACGCACCATCGAGGATTCACTGCTCGGTCTGACGCCTGACGTTTTGATCACCGATTGCCCGGAATGCCTGTTCGGGCTGCGTCCGACCCTCACCGCCCCGATCCTGCTGGTGACCGCTTACGGCAGTTTCCTGCCCAGCGAAGAAGCGGCGGCCCTTGCGCCACTGCAGCAACAGGCGCGTCCGCTGGCACGCAATGCGCTCTATCAGAATCTGCGCCGCACCCTGCAACCCGACACCGCGGCCATCCACGATACTCGCCTGGAGACAACCCCCAACGTGCGGCGCGGGCTGGTGCTGCTGGTCGAGGACAATCCGGTCAACCAACTGGTGGCCAAGGGCATGCTCGGCAAACTGGGCTGCGACGTCGTGGTGGCTGCCCACGGCGCCGAGGCGCTGGATCAACTGGAGTATCACTCGTTCGATCTGGTGCTGATGGACTGCAACATGCCGGTGATGGACGGCTACGAAGCCAGCCGGCAGATCCGCCAGAGCGGACGCTGGCCGGACCTGCCGATCATCGCCCTGACCGCCAACGCCATGTCCGAGGAACGCGAACGCTGCCGGGCAGCGGGCATGAGCGACTATCTGGCCAAGCCGTTCCGCCGGGAAGAACTGGCAGCCCTGCTCGATCAATGGATTCCGGCTACGACAGCGCCTTGATCTGCCCCAGCAGATGATCGAGACCGTGGCGCAAGTCGTTGAGACGATCCAGATCGACCCCGCTGTCGCATAGCAGGCGCGCCTTGAGCGGCCCGACCTGCTCGCGCAGTGCCTGACCTGCCGGGGTCAGGCTCAAGTGCACTTCACGCTCATCGCGCGCCGAGCGTCGACGCTGCACCAGTTGCAACTGCTCCAGCCGCTTGAGCAAGGGCGTCAGCGTCCCGGAATCCAGGGCCAGGCGCTCACCCAGCGCCTTGACCGTCGGTTGCTCCGGCGCGCAATCCTGCCACTCCCACAACACCAGCATCGCCAGGTATTGCGGATAGGTCAGGCCAAGCTCATCGAGCATCGGCTTGTAAGCACGAATCACCGCCCGGGACGCGGCATACAACTTGAAGCACAACTGGCTGTCGAGCTTCAGCGAATCGACGGGCAGGCGGTTCATTTGAGCAGGGCTTCGATCTCGCCAGTCAGGTCCTGCGGCTTGGTGGCCGGGGAGAAACGCTTGACCAACTGGCCGTCCTTGCCGATCAGGAACTTGGTGAAGTTCCACTTGATGCCTTGGGAGCCGAGCACACCCGGGGCACGTTTTTTCAACTGCACGAACAGCGGATGGGCCGCGGCACCGTTGACGTCGATCTTCTTGAACAGCGGGAAACTGACGCCGTAGTTAAGCTCGCAGAACTCGCTGATCGCGCCTTCATTGCCCGGCTCTTGCTTGCCAAATTGATTACACGGGAAACCCAGCACGACCAGGCCCTGGTCCTTGTAGGTCTGCCAAAGTTGCTCAAGGCCTTTGTATTGCGGAGTGAAACCGCATTTGCTGGCGGTATTGACCACCAGCACCGCTTTGCCAGCGAAATCAGCCAGGGTCTTTTGCTCACCCTTGATGGTGGTGCACGGAATATTCAGCAGGTTGTCGCTCATGGCACGAGGTCCTCGGGTTATCGGCGAAGGCCAAACATAGCGAGCAATTAAATTGTGTGCAATTTAATATTTGAAATCGTTCCCCGCAGGAACCGCCAAAGGCTCGGGCCGCATTCGGACGATCTTTCGATTTGTCTTGAAGATCAAAAGATCGCAGCCTTCGGCAGCTCCTGCCGAGGTTCAATCAAACCGTTCAAACGTGAAGTTCATTCGCGCGGTTCAAGGTTCAGGCACACCGAATTGATGCAATAACGCAAACCGGTCGGCGGCGGGCCGTCCGGGAATACGTGCCCCAGGTGCGCATCGCAACGGGCGCATTTCACTTCGGTGCGAATCATGCCGTGGCTGGTGTCACGGATTTCGGTCATGGCGCTTGCGCCGATCGGCGCGTAGAAGCTCGGCCAGCCGCAGCCGGAATCGAATTTGGTCGTGGAATCGAACAGCGGCTCGTTACAGCAGACACAGTGATAAACACCGTCGGTTTTGGTGGCGTTGTATTTGCCGGAGAACGGTCGTTCGGTGGCACTCAGACGGCACACGTTGTATTGCTCGGGGTCGAGCATCGCACGCCATTCTTCCAGGGTTTTTTCCAACTTTTCCATCATCACACCTCAGCGGCTGAAAAAGCCCGATCTGTACCTTTTCCACGGATCGGGTGGCACGTATGATTGCGCCTCGTCACACGCCAGTCTGGCAGTCAGACCGGGCGCATTCAAACGGATTCTCGGCGCCACGGCGCAAGACTCCGCCTGTGCGAAGACGCAGGAATCCCAGTACGGTTGTCCATTCGCCGTCTGGATCGTTCATTTTCGGGATCACATCGCCATGCAGTTCAGCAAATCGAACAAGCTCGCCAACGTCTGCTACGACATTCGCGGCCCGGTGCTCAAGCACGCCAAACGACTGGAGGAGGAAGGCCAGCGCATCCTCAAGCTGAACATCGGCAACCCGGCGCCATTTGGTTTCGAAGCGCCGGACGAAATCCTTCAGGATGTGATCCGCAACCTGCCGACCGCGCAAGGCTACAGCGACTCCAAAGGCCTGTTCAGCGCGCGCAAGGCCGTGATGCAGTACTACCAGCAGAAGCAGGTCGAAGGTGTCGGCATCGAAGACATCTACCTGGGCAACGGTGTTTCCGAGCTGATCGTGATGTCGTTGCAGGCATTGCTCAACAACGGTGACGAAGTGCTGGTGCCGGCCCCGGACTATCCGCTGTGGACCGCTGCCGTGAGCCTTGCCGGTGGCAACGCCGTGCATTACCTGTGCGACGAAGGCGCCGGCTGGTTCCCGGACCTGGCCGACATCAAGGCCAAGATCACCCCGAACACCAAAGCGATGGTGATCATCAACCCGAACAACCCGACCGGTGCGGTGTATTCGAAGGAAGTCCTGCTAGGCATGCTGGAAATTGCCCGGGCACACAACCTGGTGGTGTTCTCCGACGAAATCTACGACAAGATCCTGTACGACGACGCCGTGCACATCTGCACCGCTTCGCTGGCGCCCGACCTGCTGTGCCTGACCTTCAACGGCCTGTCCAAGTCCTATCGCGTGGCCGGTTTCCGCTCCGGCTGGATCGCCATTTCCGGACCGAAGCACAACGCCCAGAGCTACATCGAAGGCATCGACATGCTCGCCAACATGCGCCTGTGCGCCAACGTACCGAGTCAGCACGCCATCCAGACCGCCTTGGGCGGCTACCAGAGCATCAACGACCTGGTGTTGCCGCAGGGTCGCCTGCTGGAACAACGCAATCGCACCTGGGAGTTGCTCAACGACATTCCGGGGGTGAGCTGCGTCAAGCCGATGGGCGCGCTGTACGCGTTCCCGAAAATCGACCCGAAGGTCTGCCCGATCCACAACGACGAAAAATTCGTCCTCGACCTGCTGCTTTCGGAAAAGCTGCTGGTGGTGCAAGGCACGGCGTTCAACTGGCCGTGGCCGGATCACTTCCGTGTCGTCACCCTGCCCCGCGTCGATGATCTGGAAATGGCCATCGGCCGCATCGGCAACTTCCTCAAGTCGTACCGCCAGTAACTGGCCAGCAGTGCGCAACGGCCCGAACGTTGCGCACTGTCTGATTCAGCAACACTTCTGTGAACCGCACTTCCACAGCCCTTCTACACTTGCGATTCGAACAGCTCATCCGCACTTGGCGTAATGGCGACGGGTCGCTGCCGCGCGTTATCCGTTTCGATATTGGCGGTGAGAATTGTCCTTCATACCGGGGAATTGGCTGTAGGACACAGTTTGAAATAGTCACTCGGTTGAATAGCCCGGTGCAGCACCTTATATACCCCGCAGTACGCTACATCTTTAGCTTGAGGAGATTTCTATAACCATGATGCGCATCCTGCTGTTTTTGGCCACTAACCTGGCGGTCGTGCTGATAGCCAGCATCACCCTGAGCCTGTTCGGCTTCAACGGGTTCATGGCGGCCAACGGGGTTGATCTCGACCTTAGTCAGCTGCTGGTTTTCTGTGCGGTCTTTGGTTTCGCCGGCTCCCTGTTCTCGCTGTTCATCTCCAAGTGGATGGCGAAAATGAGCACCGGCACCCAGATCATCAGCCAGCCACGTACCCGGCATGAGCAATGGCTGCTGCAAACGGTGGAGCAACTGTCCCGCGAAGCCGGGATCAAGATGCCCGAAGTCGGTATCTTCCCGGCCTACGAAGCAAACGCCTTCGCCACCGGCTGGAACAAGAACGACGCGCTGGTCGCGGTCAGCCAGGGTCTGCTGGAGCGCTTTTCGCCCGACGAGGTGAAAGCGGTGCTGGCCCACGAAATCGGTCATGTGGCCAACGGTGACATGGTTACCCTGGCACTGATTCAGGGCGTGGTGAACACTTTCGTGATGTTCTTCGCACGGATTATCGGTAACTTCGTCGACAAGGTGATCTTCAAAAACGAAGAAGGCCAGGGCATCGCCTACTACGTGGCGACCATCTTCGCCGAACTGGTGCTGGGCATTCTCGCCAGCGCGATCGTCATGTGGTTCTCGCGCAAACGCGAATTCCGTGCCGACGAAGCCGGTGCACGCCTGGCCGGCACCAACGCCATGATCGGCGCCCTGCAACGCCTGCGCGCCGAACAGGGCCTGCCGGTGCACATGCCGGACACCCTGAACGCCTTTGGCATCAACGGTGGCATCAAACAGGGCTTTGCCCGTATGTTCATGAGCCACCCGCCGCTGGAAGAGCGTATCGACGCGCTGCGTCGTCGCGGTTGATCAATCTGTAACGAAAAGGCCCGCAGCGATGCGGGCCTTTTTTGTGCTCGGGATAATGGATTGCCTGTTCTGGCCCCATCGCTGGCAAGCCAGCACCCACAGGATTTTGTGCTGTTATCTGGATCTCTGATACAACACGGATCACTGTGGGGGCTGGCTTGCCAGCGATGAGGCCGGCCCTGCCAATAAAAAACCTATCGGCCAGAAACCCGGTAAACCCGCTCCTCCAGCCGCGTCACGCCTGCCTGCAGAAACTTCCAGCTCTCGCCCAGCACATCCCGCTCTTCCAGCGCCTGCACCTGCCAGAGATCCCCGAGCAACCGCTTTACCTCATCATCCCCCACCGCAAATGGCGGACCCGGTATCTGCGCCTGATCGTAATCCAGCGTAATCAACACCCCTTGCACACCCTGCGGCAGGATCTGCTGAAGATGCGCCGCATAGCGCTCACGCATCGGCGCGGGCAAGGCAATCAGCGCGGCGCGGTCGTAAAAGGCCACACAATCCGCCACATCGCTCGCCGTCAGCGCAAAGAAATCGCCGCACCACAACTCGATGGCATCACTGCGATAGACCTTGAATGCGCCCTTCTCGCTGATCTGTGGCTGTATCTGGTGCTCGTTGAAAAAGTCCTCAATGGCCTTTTCCGACAGTTCGACCCCCAGCACCTGATGACCGCGCCCGGCCAGCCACGCCAGATCCAGACTTTTCCCGCACAGAGGCACAAGCACCCGCGCCGTTGCCGGGATCGACAGTTCCGGCCAGTGCCGTTGCAAATACGGATTCACCTCCGACAGATGAAAGCCGATCTGATTCGACGCCCACTTTTTGTGCCAAAACTCAGGCTGCATGCATCACTCCCAAAAAACCGATCAAAACGCGTTAAAACTTATATTAGATTTAGATCAATGTACTGACCGAAGATGGCTCATCTTAACGCTCAGGAATCCCTCCATGTTTCCCAGCCTGTTTATTTCCCATGGTTCGCCCATGCTCGCTCTCGAGCCCGGCGCCAGCGGTCCGGCACTGGCCCGACTGGCCGCCGAGCTGCCCCGTCCCAAAGCCATCGTGATCGTCTCTGCCCATTGGGAGAGCGACGAATTGCTGGTCAGCAGTCATCCACAGCCCGAAACCTGGCACGACTTCGGCGGCTTTCCTCGGGCGCTGTTTGAAGTGCAGTACCCGGCACCGGGCGATCCGCAACTGGCGACCGAAGTCACCAAACTGCTGAACGCCGCGCATCTGCCTGCACGCCTCGACCCGCAACGGCCGTTCGATCACGGCGTGTGGGTGCCGTTGTCGCTGATGTACCCGCAGGCGGATATCCCGGTGGTGCAGGTTTCACTACCAACTCGTGGTGGTCCGGCACTGCAAACCCGTGTCGGCCGTGCGCTGGCAGGGCTGCGTGATCAGGGAATTTTGCTGATCGGGTCCGGGAGCATCACCCATAATCTGCGGGAACTGGATTGGCATGCGGGTCCGGAGAGCGTCGCGCCATGGGCACGGGATTTTCGCGACTGGATGATCGACAAGCTGGCGGCAAATGATGAGGCGGCGCTGCAAGACTACCGTCAGCAAGCACCGAATGCGGTGCGCAGCCATCCGAGTGATGAGCATTTGTTGCCGTTGTATTTCGCCCGGGGCGCGGGGGGTGAATTCAGTGTGGCGCATCAGGGATTCACGATGGGTGCGCTGGGGATGGATATCTATAGCTTCGGCTGACGTCATCGCTGGCAAGCCAGCTCCCACAGGGTTTTGTGTGAAACCCGGGCAGCAGGCAAAAAAAATCCCCGAACCAGTCGGGGATTTTTTTGTTCGATCAATCAGTCCAAGGGCGGATCAATCTTCGCGATAGCGACGCAGCTTCAACTGCTTGCCAGCAACGCGAGTGTCCTTCAGCTTGGTCAGGAGTTTGTCCAGACCATCTTCCGGCAGCTCGACGAGGCTGAAGCTGTCACGCACCTGGATGCGACCGATCGCTTCACGGGCCAGACCGCCTTCGTTGAGGATGGCGCCCAGCAGGTTCTTGGCGGCGATACCGTCACGCGCACCCAGCGCGGTACGGCAACGGGCACGGCCTTCGCCCAGAGGCATTGGCGCGCGACGCTCGCGATCACCACGATCAGGACGGTCACCGGAACGCTCAGGACGGTCGCCACGCGGTGCGTTGTTCGGCACCAGTGGACGTTCCTTCTCGATCGCTGCCAGGTTCAGCGCCTGACCGTTGGTAGCCTTGCGCAGCAGGGCTGCAGCCAGTGCACGCGGGGTGCAACCGATGTCAGCGGTCAGACGATCCAGCAGCTCACCGTGAGTCGATTCGGCATCAGCGACCAGCGGCGACAGGCTGTTGGTCAGTTTCTTGATGCGTGCATCGAGAACGGCTTGAGCGTCCGGCAGGCGAACTTCAGCCACCTTCTGACCGGTGACACGCTCGATCACTTGCAGCATGCGGCGCTCACGTGGAGTCACCAGCAGCAGCGCACGACCTTCGCGACCGGCACGGCCGGTACGGCCGATACGGTGCACGTAGGATTCCGGGTCGTACGGCATGTCCACGTTGAACACGTGAGTGATGCGCGGAACGTCCAGACCACGGGCAGCAACGTCGGTCGCGACAACGATGTCCAGACGGCCATCCTTGAGCGAGTCGATCACGCGCTCACGCTGGTTCTGGGCGATGTCACCGTTCAGCGCCGCGGCTTTGTAGCCTTTGGCGTCGAGGGCACTGGCCAGGTCCAGGGTCGCTTGCTTGGTGCGCACGAACATGATCAGAGCGTCGAAGTCTTCCACTTCCAGCAAGCTGAGAACGGCAGAGGTCTTCTGGTCAGCGTGAACCAACAGGTGAGCCTGTTCGATCGCGGTAACGGTCTGGGTCTTGCTCTGGATCTTCACGTGCTTCGGATCGCGCAGGTGACGCTCGGCGATGGCACGGATCGACTGCGGCAGGGTCGCCGAGAACAATACGGTCTGACGGGTTTCCGGCATGGCCTTGAAGATCACTTCCAGGTCGTCCATGAAACCGAGTTTGAGCATTTCGTCTGCTTCGTCCAGAACCAGGTGGTTCACGGTAGCGAGGACTTTTTCGTCGCGACGCAGGTGGTCGCACAGACGGCCCGGCGTGGCGACAACGATCTGTGCGCCATTACGGATTGCTTTCAATTGTGGGCCCATCGGCGCGCCGCCGTAGACAGCCACAACAGTTACGCCCGGCATTTGCTTGGCGTAGGTTTCGAAAGCGGTTGCAACTTGTAGCGCCAACTCACGAGTTGGGGCCAGGATCAGAGCTTGCGGCTCGCGCTTGGACGGATCAATGCGGTGCAGGATAGGCAGGGCAAAGGCAGCGGTTTTACCGGTACCGGTTTGCGCCTGACCAATCATATCGTGACCGGCGAGGATGATCGGGATCGACTGCTGCTGAATGGCCGAAGGCTCTTCATAGCCGGTAGCGACTACTGCAGCGACAATATTAGGATGAAGTTCAAGAGCGGCGAAGCCGCCGATTTCCTGGGTCATGGGTCTGCCTCTAAGTGCATCCGCAAAGACCCATGCTCCAAAGCTGCACATGCCGTGTTGAGACTCAAGAGTCGCCCTGGCAGCTTTGTCGGCGGGGATTTGCGAAAACGTATGAATGAAAAAGAATCGTCAAGGAAGAGCCCGCAGTGCGGACGTGCAGCCGAAGCTGACTTCGGGGAATTGCGCTACCTAAACGCGGCCCGGTTAAAGGCCGGCGCGCACTATACCGGAATTTGCCCAAAAAGGGAGCTTTTTTTATTGCCTGAATCCGTGTGTCACCGCCGTGTAACGGGGTTTTGCGGATAATCGGGCGAAGGTCTATTTTTCAAGGGCCCGGCCCTGCGGGCGATGACGCTTAAACGATTCACCGAGCTGCGACATACCGTCGCTGCACCCGCCCTTCCCGTCCGAGGATTTAGCCATGAATCAGCCCTGCGCCGGCCGCGTCAGCCGTGAACGTCGTGGTCATGTCCACCTGATCGGCCTGGATCGAGCCGCCAAACGCAACGCCTTCGACCTCGACCTGCTCAACGAACTGAGCCTGGCCTACGGCGAGTTCGAGGCCGACAACGAAGCACGGGTGGCCGTGGTGTTCGGTCACGGCGAGCACTTTACCGCCGGCCTGGATCTGGTCAACGCCAGTGCCGCACTGGCCGAAGGCTGGCAGGTTCCGACCGGCGGTTGCGACCCGTGGGGTGTTTTCGTCGGACCACGGGTCAGCAAACCGGTGATTGTCGCCGCGCAGGGTTATTGCCTGACCATCGGCATCGAGCTGATGCTGGCGGCGGACATCAACCTCTGCGCGAGCAATACCCGCTTCGCGCAAATGGAAGTGCAGCGTGGGATTTTTCCTTTTGGTGGCGCGACGTTACGTTTTCATCAGGTCGCCGGCTGGGGCAATGCCATGCGCTGGCTGCTGACCGGCGATGAGTTCGATGCCCACGATGCCCTGCGCCTGGGATTGGTGCAGGAAGTGATGGCCAGCGAAGACTTGTTGCCGCGAGCGATTGAACTGGCCGAACGGATTGCCCGGCAGGCACCGCTGGGGGTGCAGGCGACGTTGATGTCGGCACGGCAGGCGCGCTATGAAGGTGAGACAGCGGCGGCGCAAGGGTTGCCGGCGCTGGTGAAGAAGTTGCTGGCCAGTGAAGATGCCAAAGAGGGAGTACGGTCGCTGGTGGAGCGGCGACCCGGCATATTCAAAGGAATATGAATCTGTGGTGGTCTTGAGGCCCCTTCGCGAGCAAGCTCGCTCCCACAGTGACCAGGTCGTTCACGGATTTTGTGAACGACGCTAACCCTGTGGGAGCGAGCTTGCTCGCGAAGGGGCCATCACTGACAACTCAGGTCGCCGGGCGAATCGCATTGATCAACGACTGCAACGAATACCCCAACTTCGGCGCCAGGGCTGCAGCCCGCGCAGTCAGCGCCTGCATGTCCAGCGCCTGATCGAGGTCCGCCGGCACAATCAGAATCACATTGCCCTCCTTCACCGGCAGTTCCCAGTAATGCCGGTGATAGAGCCCGCGCAACAGCGCGGCGCCCAGCGGTTTGCCGTCATCGGTGGCCCACTGGTTGATCACCAGCCAGCCACCCGGATTCAGGCGTTTCTGACAGTCACCGAGGAAACTCCAGGCCAGATGCCCGACGCCAGGACCGACATCGGTATACAGATCGACGAAAATCAGATCTGCAGGCTCGGCCGTCGGCAACAACTCCAGCGCATCGCCAACACGAATGTACAGCCGCGGATCGTCGTCCAGCCCGAGGTATTCGATCGCCAGACGCGGTACGTCCGGGCGCAGTTCGATGGCTTCGACGTCCTCCAGCGGCAGGAACTTGAGGCAGGCCTGGGTCAGCGTGCCGGCACCGAGGCCGAGGAACAGCGCGCTCTCCGGTTGCTCGTGGCACAGCGCGCCAATCAGCATCGCCCGGGTGTAGTCGTATTCCAGCCAGCTCGGATCGGCGGTAAACACGCAGCTTTGCTCGATGGCATCACCGAACTCCAGAAAGCGGTAATCAGCCACTTCCAG
Organism: Pseudomonas sp. LF-5; assembly: GCF_037626295.1. NCBI lineage: Bacteria > Pseudomonadati > Pseudomonadota > Gammaproteobacteria > Pseudomonadales > Pseudomonadaceae > Pseudomonas > Pseudomonas sp. LF-5. The sequence goes on along the minus strand of NZ_JARKMT010000004.1, from coordinate 283,062 downwards.
CACGCGAATCACGCCGAACTCATCCTGTACTTCGGCGAGCAGATGCTCGACGCGCTCCTCAGTCATTTCGTCTCCTGATGGTCACCGGGCGCGGTGACGCGATGGCACCGCTATGGTGCCGTGGCAAAGCGGCGATTGTCGGCGATGGGGCGGGAACAGGTCACGCACTAATTTGCTGATACCATGCCCTTCCGTGCGTAGAAAACTCGAGACCGTGATGAGCCAACCGTGGAGCCCTGACAGCTGGCGTGCCCTGCCGATCCAGCAACAACCCCAATACCCCGACGCCGCGCATCTGCGTCAGGTCGAGCAGACCCTGGCCAGCTACCCGCCGCTGGTGTTTGCCGGCGAAGCGCGCGAGCTGCGCCGGCAGTTTGCCGAAGTAACCCAGGGCCGGGCGTTCCTGCTGCAGGGCGGCGATTGCGCGGAAAGCTTTGCCGAGTTCTCTGCGGCGAAGATTCGCGACACTTTTAAAGTGTTGTTGCAAATGGCGATCGTCATGACCTTCGCCGCCGGTTGCCCGGTGGTCAAGGTCGGGCGCATGGCCGGTCAGTTCGCCAAGCCGCGCTCCGCCAACGATGAAACCCTCGACGGTGTGACCCTGCCGGCCTACCGCGGCGACATCGTCAACGGCATCGGCTTCGACGAAAAGAGCCGCGTGCCGGATCCGGAGCGCCTGCTGCAGTCCTATCACCAGTCCACCGCCACCCTGAACCTGTTGCGCGCCTTCGCCCAGGGTGGGTTTGCCGACCTGCATCAGGTGCACAAGTGGAACCTGGACTTCATCGCCAACTCGGCACTCGCCGAAAAGTACAGCCACCTTGCCGATCGCATTGATGAAACCCTGGCGTTCATGCGCGCCTGCGGCATGGACAGCTCGCCGCAACTGCGCGAAACCAGTTTTTTCACTGCCCATGAGGCGCTGCTGCTGAACTACGAAGAAGCCTTCGTGCGTCGCGACAGCCTGACCAACGATTACTACGATTGCTCGGCGCACATGCTGTGGATCGGCGACCGCACCCGTCAGCTCGACGGCGCCCATGTCGAATTCCTGCGCGGGGTGCACAACCCGATCGGAGTGAAAGTCGGCCCGAGCATGAACCCGGACGACCTGATCCGCCTGATCGACGTGCTCAACCCGGACAACGACCCGGGCCGCCTGAACCTGATCGCTCGCATGGGCGCGAACAAGGTCGGCGATCACCTGCCGGCGCTGATTCGCGCCGTACAGCGTGAGGGCAAGCAGGTGCTGTGGAGTTCCGACCCGATGCACGGCAACACGATCAAGGCGAGCAGCGGCTACAAGACCCGCGACTTCGCGCAGATCCTTGGCGAGGTGAAGCAGTTCTTCCAGGTGCACGAAGCCGAAGGCAGTTATGCCGGCGGGATTCACATCGAGATGACCGGGCAGAATGTGACCGAGTGCATCGGTGGTGCGCGGCCGATCACTGAAGATGGGTTGTCGGACCGTTATCACACCCACTGCGATCCACGGATGAATGCCGATCAGTCGCTGGAACTGGCGTTTTTAATTGCCGAAACGTTGAAACAAGTCCGGCGCTGAATCAGTCAGGTATCTAGCGCCTGAGAGGCCGCATTCGCGAGCAAGCTCGCTCCCACAGTGGATCTGTGTCGTTCACAAATCCACTGTGGGAGCGAGCTTGCTCGCGAAGAGGCCAGTTCAGTCACCGCCGATCTGCGCCAATGCCACCCGCAAACGCCCTGCACTCTCACGCTGACAATTAAGCTGCACCCGCTCCAGCCCCAACCAAACCGCCATGCGCCGCAAATTCAAAGCCAGCGCCAGCATCCCCTCATCCTCCAGCCCCGGTTCCTCCTCGTGCAGCGCATGCACCGCCAAGCGTCCCGTCGCCCGCTCGGCGCGCAGATCGACCCGCGCGGCAATGCGCTCGTTGTGCAAAAAGGGCAGCACGTAATAGCCGTAGACCCGTTTGTGCTGCGGCGTGTAGATCTCCAGGCGATAGCGGAAATCGAACAACCGCTCGGTGCGACTGCGCTCCCAGATCAATGAATCGAACGGCGACAACAGCGCACTGGCGACGACTTTGCGCGGCACTTTCGGCTCCGGCAGGCAATAGGCGATCTGTCGCCAACCGGCGACTTCGCAGGTCTGCAACTGCCCGTCCTCGACCAGTTCCGCCAGACGCGGCCGGGCGTCCCCCGGGCTCAAGCGGAAATAATCGCGCAGATCCTTTTCCGTCCCCACGCCCAATGCCTGAGCCGCGTGCAGCAGCAAACCGCGCTGCGCTTCGGCTTCATCCGGCAGTGGCTGCTGCAGAATCGACAACGGGATGACCCGCTCCGGCAGATCATACAAACGCTCAAAACCCCGGCGGCCGGCCACGGTGACCTCGCCGGCGGCGAACAACCATTCCAGTGCATGCTTTTCCGCACTCCAGTCCCACCAGGGCCCGGCCTTGTCTTCGCGGGTCGACAAACTGCCGGCGCCCAATGCGCCCCGCTCCTCGACCGAGGCCAGGACCCGGCGAATCGTCTCCTGTTGTTCACGTCCGAACGTTGCCAGTTGCTGATAGATGTCCTCACCACGTTTGGCGCGCTGCATCCGCCAGCCCATCAGCGGATACATCGCCAGCGGCAGCAACGATGCTTCATGGCCCCAGTATTCGAACAGCGTGCGACGTTTACCCGGACTCCAGGCAGCCTGGTCGAGCAAATCAGAGGAATAGCAACCGAGACGGGAAAACAAAGGCAGGTAGTGCGAGCGCACCACGGCGTTGACGGAGTCGATCTGCAGCAGACCCAGCCGTTCGATCAGACGATTGAGGTGTGGCGCCTTGACGGTCGGCGGCTGGCGCCCGTTGAACCCTTGGGCAGCCAGCGCCAGTCGTCGCGCCTGTTTGAGGGAAAAGGACAGCGTCGCGGGCATGAACATCTCCTTGTCTGCTCGCAACCTACCTCACCGGAAAGGGGTTTGTGTAGTAAGTGCCTGATCATTTATGCATCGGATCGTCCCAGAACGGCCGCACCGCTTCGTGCTCGACGTCGGCCCGACTGACGCCGATGTCTTTCAACGCTTCATCACTCAGACTGGCGAGCAACTCGCGTTCGCGGTGAAGTTCGTACCAGCGGCTAAACTTGTGCAGCAGGTCGGAAACGATATGGCCGTGGCCGGAAAACTTTGTTTCGTCTACATACTCTCTTTGACCTTTCATCGTGTTGCCCTCCTTGTGGATGGCTCAAGTCTCGCGCCGACGCTAAGATCAATCCAACGAATGTTTCTGATGGCATGCATCACGGAGATTCATCAATTGTCGGCCTACCCCAGTATTGATACCGATGTTCTGCGCACCTTTGTCGCGATTGCCGATCAGGGCGGTTTCACCCGCGCCGGCGAAATGGTCAACCGCACACAGTCGGCGGTGAGCATGCAGATGAAGCGTCTGGAAGAAGACGTGTTGCAGCGCCAGTTGTTCGAGCGTGATGGTCGCCAGGTGCGCCTGACTGCCGAGGGCCAGGTCTTGCTCGGGTATGCGCGGCGCATCCTCAAGTTGCACAGCGAAGTGTTCAACACATTGCGCGAGCCGCACATGGTCGGCACGGTGCGCATCGGCACGCCGGATGATTACGTGATGCGTTTTCTGCCGGGGATCCTCTCGCGGTTTGCGCAGTTCTATCCGCTGATCCAGATCGAAGTGCATTGCGAATCGACCCGACAGCTGCTGCAGCGCACCGATCTCGACTTGTCGATCGTGACTCGCGAGCCGGGCAACGAGATTGGCCAGTTGTTGCGCAAGGAGCGTTTTGTCTGGGCCGAGGCACAGAACTTCAGTGCCCACGAACAGACGCCGTTGCCGCTGGCGATGTTCAACAGTGACTGTTTTTGCCGTTTGTGGGCCTGCAACGCGCTGGACGCGATGGGCCGCGAATACCGCATCGCCTATAACAGCACCAGCCTGTCGGCGCTGATGGCGGTGGTGAGCGCCGGCCTGGCGATCACCGCGCAGCTGGAAAGCCTGATCACTCCGGACATGCGCATTCTCGGCGCCAACGAAGATCTGCCACTGTTACCGGAGGCAAGCATCATGCTGATCCGCAACCTGAACAATCCGTCGCCGATCACCGAGTGCCTGGCCGAGCACATCGTCGAAGGCTTCAAACTTTAAACGCGAGCATCACCGCACACAGCACCAGAAAACCGCAAAACAGCCCGCGCAAGAGCTTTTCCGGCATCGCGTGGGCGACCTTCACCCCCCAACTGATGCTGGCCAGCCCCCCGATGGCCAGCGGCAAGCCGATCATCCAGTCCACTTCATGATGCACCGCGTACGTCACCAGCGTGACCCCGGTGCTCGGCAATGCCAGGGCCAGCGACAAACCCTGAGCAACCACCTGAGTGGTGCCGAACAGGCTGGTCAGCACGGGCGTCGCCACCACTGCCCCGCCGACACCGAACAAACCGCCCATGGTCCCGGAGGCCGCTCCCAGCACGCCGAGCCAAGGCCAGGAATAACGCATTTCGGACGTCGCCGCCGGACGCTTGCCGAACATCTTCAGCAGGTTATAGGCCGACAGCACCACAAGAAATGCGACAAAACCGATGCGCATGGTTTGCGCGTCAATACCCACCGCCCAGATCGAGCCGAGCCAGGCAAAGCAAAAGCCCATGACCGCCAACGGCACCGCATGACGCAGTTCGATGCGATTGCGCTGGTGATAGCGCCACAACGCCAGCATCACATTCGGCACCACCATGACCAATGCGGTGCCCTGAGCGATCTGCTGATCAAGGCCGAACCACACGCCCAGCAGCGGGATCGCGATCAAGCCGCCACCAATGCCGAAGATGCCACCGAGCGTACCGAGGGCGGCACCGAACAACAGGTACAACAAAAACTCCATCACAGGCGAATTCCTCTTACGTCAGGCGAATCATCCTACGCAGTCACGGCTGGCGGGGAAACGCACAGCGACGCACAATGGCTATGCAGATTTCGCACAGGCGTAGCTTTTTCATGAACCCCAACCAATTGACCGAGCAGCTCGGACTGTTTCTCGATGTACTGGAAAGCGGGAGCTTTTCCGCCGCCTCGCGGCGCCATCCGCTGACACCATCGGCGGTCGCGCGGCGTATCGACAGCCTGGAAAGTGCAGTCGGCAGCCAATTATTCATCCGCAGCACCCACGCCGTGCTCGCCACCCCCGCGGGTCTGGCGTTCGCCGAACGGGCGCGGCGCATCATTGCCGAGTTGCAACTGGCCCGGGCCGAGGCCGTGTCCCTGAGCAGCGCGCCGGAAGGCCTGATCCGTATTGACGCGCCGGCAGCCTTCGGACGACGGCATCTGGCGCCAGTGATTGCCGACTTTCTCGTCCTCTACCCGGGGCTGGATGTGCAATTGCACCTGATCGACAGCTTTGTCGATATGGCCGGATCGAATCTGGGCAAGGTCGATCTGGTGTTGCGCGCCGGGCAGTTGGCTGACACCCGACTGGTCGCCACCCCGCTGGCGAGTATTGTGCGCATCGCCTGTGCCAGCCCGGACTATCTCAAGCGCCGAGGCTTACCGAGTGCTCCGGCGCAGTTATCCGAACACGACGGCCTCGACTGGGACGGCCTCGCCCCGCCTTTCGCCTGGCGCTTCGAGCAGGACGGCCAGATGCAACTGCATCGGCCGGGTCGCATCCGCATGAGTGCCAACAATGCCGAAGCGCTGGTGTGTGGTGCTCTGGCCGGATTGGGCGTTGCACACCTGCCGACCTGGCTGGCGAGCGAATACCTGCTGCGCGGTGAGTTGTTGCCGCTGTTCTGCGAACACGGTCTGCCGGAACCGGAATCCACCGGTATCTACGCATTACGCATGGAACAGCAAACCCATTCGCGCAGCCGTTTGCTGCTGGAATACCTCAAAACGCGGTTTAGCCCGGTGCCGCCCTGGGATCTGGCGCTGCAGCGCGAGCTGGGCCGGCACTAGGACGGGAAAATTATCTGGCGCATTAAAGGTTCGGGCGCTAGATTCATGACCATTCTCGAACAAGGCTTTGACATGACTTCCGAACGCGATACCTGCGAGGACCTGCTGCTGGATAACCAGGCCTGCTTCGCCCTGCACTCCACTTCGCTGATGATGACCAAGGTTTACAAGCCGCTGTTGCAGGTCTTGAACCTGACCTATCCGCAGTACCTGGCGATGATGGTGCTGTGGGAGAAGGATGGTTTGACCGTCGGAGAAATCAGCGCTCGACTACTGACCGATCCGGGCTCGCTGACGCCATTGCTCAAGCGCCTGGAAAGCGAAGGCTTGCTCAGCCGCACACGCAGTCGCGAAGATGAGCGCGTGGTGATCGTCGAACTGACGGAACAGGGTCGTGCGCTGCGCGACAAGGCGCAAACCATTCCGCAATGCATCCTGGGCGCCAGCGGCTTCACCCTGGAACGCCTGCAGAAGCTGCAAGCGGAGTTACAGGCACTGCGTAGCCATCTGCAGGACAGCCTGATCTGACCCGCCATTAGTTCCACTGTAGGAGTGAGCCTGCTCGCGATATCGGTAGCGCCATCGTACTGACTGTTACACCGCTATCGCGCGCAGGCTCGCTCCTACCTGTGATTTCGTTGTCTGAAAAATATTTTTTCACGCCTGACTTCCCCGCCAACCCGTCTAAACAGCGCTTTCCAGGATAACCGGGCGCGTGCTTTAGCGTCGAAGCGAACATTTCTCAAAAGAATATCTTGCGCACTAAACATTAGCGAGCTACATTCACTTCGCACTTAGTTAGCGCGCAAACAATTAGCGCACAAATACACTCAACGAGGCTCACACCATGCAAACGCTCTACACCGCAATCGCAACCTCCACCGGCGGCCGTGATGGTCGTGCGATCTCCAGCGACAACATCCTCGACGTCAAACTCGCCACCCCGAAAGAACTCGGCGGTGCCGGCGGTGCTGCGACCAACCCTGAGCAACTGTTCGCTGCCGGCTACTCGGCCTGCTTCATCGGCGCACTGAAATTCGTCGCCAGCCAGACCAAACACAAGATCCCTGACGACGCCTCGATCACCGCACACGTTGGTATCGGCCAGATTCCGGGCGGTTTCGGTCTGGACATCGACCTGCACATCAGCCTTCCGGGTCTGGAACAGGCCGATGCACAGAGCCTGGTCGAAGCGGCGCATCAGGTCTGCCCGTACTCCAACGCTACCCGTGGCAACGTTGACGTACGTCTGCACACCACCGTCTGAAGCCATACGCAAATCCCAATGTCGGCCTTCGCCCACAGGGGATTGTGTGAAACTCAAATCGCAGGCACAAAAAAGCCCGACTCAATGGTCGGGCTTTTTCTTTCCACGAAAAGCGATGCTTATTTGGCACGGCCTTTGTAGGAACCGCCTTCGCGGGTATCGATCTCGATCATGTCACCGATTTCGATGAAGTCAGCAACCGACAGCTCGGTACCGTTCTTCAGTTTGGCAGGCTTCATCACCTTGCCGGAAGTGTCACCGCGAGCGGAACCTTCGGTGTAGTCAACCTGACGCACGATGGTGGTCGGCAGTTCTACGGAAACCAGACGCTCTTCGAAGAACACGGCTTCGCAAACGTCGGTCATGCCTTCTTCCACGAATGGCAGAACAGCTTCGATGTCTTCAGCGTTCAGCTCGTACATGGTGTAGTCGGTGGTGTCCATGAACGTGTAGGAGTCACCGCTGATGAAAGACAGGGTGGCTTCTTTGCGATCCAGGATCACGTCGTCCAGTTTGTCGTCCGCACCGTAAACGGTTTCGGTCTTGTAACCGGTCAGCAGGTTCTTCAGCTTGGTCTTCATGATCGCGCTGTTACGGCCCGACTTGGTGAATTCAGCTTTCTGAACCAGCCAAGGATCGTTGTCGATACGGATCACGGTACCGGGTTTGAGTTCTTTACCAGTTTTCATTGCGAATATCCGAATTTGGATGGGATTTACAAAAATCTAGGCCGCGTATCATATCCAATTTAGGTAAAACCTTACCAGCGCTGCGGCAAGATCGGCCTGCAAGCCTTGTTCCAGACACCACACTTCGGCGTTTTCCTGCAGTTCTGGCCAATGTTTGCGGGCGTTGAGCCAGTGATCGCCAATCGGCTGTCCGGCACTCCACGCCCGCCACAGACCGTTCATCGCCTCAGCGGCGGCCGGTGAAAGCCCTTTCGTATACAGCGCGAGGAACGCGTCGAGCTTGTCCAGATGGATGTCTTCGTCCTGCTGATAGATGTGCCAGAGCATTGGCCGCCCCGCCCACTGCGCCCGCACGAACGAGTCTTCACCCCGCACCGCGTTGAAATCGCAGCACCAGAGCAGGTGATCGTATTGATCCTGACGGACGAACGGCAGCACCTGCACCGTCAACGCCTGACGCACGTTGAGGTCGCCGACAGCCAGCGAATCGACCCCGAGCCAGTGCGCAACATCACCGAGAATTCGCCCTTCCGGCACCAGCAGGTGGGTGGGTTCGTCATCGGCGGCCAGCACATCCAGCCAGCTGGCGAGACCGGTGTTCTCGTAGGCAAACAATGAAATCAGTTGTGCGCCCGGTGCGCGAACGACCCCCAGACTGTCGAGGAATTGCCGCTGCGCAGCGGCGTCCTGTTGAAATTGCCGACGCCGCTCAAGCAAACCGCGTTCACGCAGCAAGCCACCGGTGCCCGGCTGAAACCCGGGGAAGAAGAAAAACTTCTGCACCGATTTGTATTTCACAGAGGGCAAACCATGACAACCGACGACCCAGTCTTCGGCGCTGAGGTAATCGAGGTTCATCCACAGCGGCGGCTGTTGGCGCTCGGCCATTGCATCCATGTACGCAGGCGGCAACTGACAGGCAAACGCGGCGATCACCACGTCTGCGGCTTGCGCCTGTGTCCACTCGCTCGGCCAGTGGCACACCTCGACGCCCTCTTGCCATTGCTGCGCGACATGGATATTGATCTCGGGGCACATACGCTCGAAGGCACGCAGATCATCGACCCACAAGCGCACCGTCAGTGAATGCTCGGCCACCAGTTGCCGGGCCAGACGCCAGGTCACGCCGATGTCGCCATAGTTGTCGACCACGGTGCAAAAAATATCCCAGCGGGTTTTCAGATCCGACATTCAAGACTCCCGTTGGCAAAAGCCGCGATTGTCCGCATAAATGACCTCGCGCAGAAGAGCCGACGGCGATTAATCTTCGTGCGACAATCGCCACTTGCCCGCAACCATCCGCCAGGAGGCAGCCATGCCCTATCGCCCCAATCCGCGTCGCCCCTTGCCTGTCCAGCTTAGCGCGCTGCGCCTGACCGGCAGTATTGCCTTGGGCATGTGGCTAGGGTTCCTGGCCATTGCGCTGACCTGCTGGCTGCTCGCGCCTGTGCTGTTCAAGGAACAATTGGCGCCGGTCGCCCAGGCGGTACAGCAACTGGCCAATCCGCCGGCCGTCCAGGTCCAACCGGAGAGTCCACCGCAAAGCCGGCTGTTCGAGCAGTACGAAGAGAATCTGCGCAAGAACGAACAACAGGCGCGACTGGATCAGGCACGCGGTAACACGCGCAACCAGTCAAATCCTAAATGCCAGTTCTGGCTGCAACAGGACCAGACCGCGCCGAGCGAAAAGAGCCGCGCCAATGTTTTGCAATTCTGCGATTGATCATGAACAAACACATCGTCCACCAACTGATTCTCGACAAACTGCGCGTTGACCTCGACATCGCCGAGCGCGCCGCGCAAACCGCTTACGAAACCGCGACCCACGAGGAAAACATCGCCGAAAACAAGTACGACACCCTCGGACTGGAAGCGTCGTATCTGGCAGCAGGTCAGGCGAAACGGGTCGAGGAAATTCGCCAGTCACTGGCGCTGTGCCAGAACCTGACGTTGCGTGCCTACGACGAAAGCCGTGGCATCGAGGTCGGCTCCCTGCTCGGTCTGGAGGACGAAAAGGGTCGCGAACAATGGCTGTTTCTGGCGCCGGATGCGGCGGGCCTGAAAGTCGATGTGGTGGGTCAGCCGATTACCGTCATCACCCCGCGCTCGCCGCTGGGCAACAGCCTGCTGGGCAAATTCGAGGGCGATGAGGTGGAGATTCTGGTGGCGGGCACCCGGCAACAGTTCGCTGTCACCGAGGTGCTGTAGGACAACCGCTTAGTGAACCGGCAGTTCGACGCCGTCGAACAGCTCTTCCAGTTCCTGCTTGTTGTGACACTGAATGGCCTTGGCCATCACTTCGCGGGTCAGGTGCGGCGCGAACTTCTCGATGAAATCGCACATGAAGCCGCGCAGGAAGGTGCCGCGACGGAAACCGATCTTGGTGATGCTCGACTCGAACAGCTCGCTGGCATCCAGCACTACCAGGTCGTTGTCGAGTTTGGTGTCGACCGCCATCTTCGCCACGATGCCCACGCCCAGGCCCAGACGCACGTAGGTTTTGATCACGTCGGCGTCGGCGGCGGTGAACACCACTTTCGGCGTCAGGCCACGATGGCTGAAGGCTTCGTCGAGTTTCGAACGGCCGGTAAACCCGAACACGTAAGTCACGATCGGGTATTCGGCCAGCGCTTCAAGCGTCAGTTTCGGCAGTTTGGTCAACGGGTGGCCCTGCGGCACGACCACGCAACGGTTCCAGCGGTAGCACGGCATCATTACCAGATCGCCGAACAATTCCAGCGCCTCGGTGGCAATAGCGAAATCGACGGTGCCGTCAGCGGCCATCTCGGCGATCTGCATCGGCGAACCCTGGTGCATGTGCAGCGCCACGTCCGGGTATTGCTTGATGAAATTGCTGATCACCGGCGGCAGCGCATAACGCGCCTGAGTGTGCGTGGTGGCAATCGACAGGGTGCCCTTTTTCTCGTTGGAGAATTCCTGGGCAATCTGTTTGATGCTTTCGACCTTGCGCAGAATCTCACCGGCAGTGGTGATGATGCGCTCGCCGGCCGGCGTGACGCGAGTCAGGTGTTTGCCGCTGCGGGCAAACACTTCGACGCCGAGTTCGTCTTCCAGCAAGCGGATTTGTTTACTGATGCCCGGTTGCGAGGTGTAAAGGCTTTGGGCTGTAGCGGAAACGTTGAGGTCGTGGTGCGCCACTTCCCAGATGTAGCGCAATTGTTGAAGCTTCATATGAATCCCTCAAAGCAGGTAGACGCCACGGGCATCAGCGTTGGTATATAACTATATTAATGGTTTGAAGAATAAATCTAGAACTTTTTTATCAAAAGACCATTATTCCTGCTCAGCGATCCTCCCGCCGCCGACGCTCCACCAAGGGCACCAGATACACCGGCACCTTGGCCAATTGCAGGACCCGGGCCGCCGTGCGCCCCAATGGCGTTTCTGCGCCCACCCCGTGGCTGTGACTTCCTACGATCAGCAAATCGACGGAGAGTTTCTGCACCTGGTCCAGAATCACCTGCGACGGATCGCCCTGCAGCACACGCACGGCACAAATGCGCTGCAGATCCTGCTCGCCCTCTTCACCCAGTTCTTCGCGAAAACTTTCCAGCACGCGCTGCTCGATACTGGCGATGACGGTTTTCAGACCCTGACTGTGGAATTCGTTCAGTGCCTGCTCGTCGAGATAACTCTGCAACACCGATTCGGCGAACAGCCCCATCGGCTCCACGGCATGCACCACATACAGGTCGGCATTGAACGTTCGCGCCAGCGCCAGGGCATGCTGCATCACTAACGGTGCGTACAGACCGAGGTCAGTGGCATACAGCATCGAACGAATCATATGACCTCCTCGCGTGCCAACATGGCGGAGATTTGATTCAGCTTAGCAGTGCCTTGGCGACTACGACGGGCGACGCAACGTCTTGAACCACAGGGCTTTAGACCGGCGGTTCGTTGCTGATGCCATGGGGCACGTGGCCCGTGGCGACCACTTCACGGGCCAGTTCGCAGTGACCGGTCTGATCGTCGAAAAACACATCGGCGGCAAACGCTTCGAGAAACGCCGATTTGGTCAGGCCGCCGAGAAACAGTGATTCATCGAGACGGATATCCCATTCGCGCAAGGTGCGGATGACGCGCTCATGGGCCGGCGCCGAACGCGCGGTGACCAGCGCCGTGCGAATCGGACACGCGTCGTCGGGAAACTCGCGCTGCAACAGATTGAGCGCAGCGAGAAAGCCTTTGAACGGTCCGCCGCGCAAAGGCTCACGCGCCGACTCACGCTCCTTGGCCTGAAACGCTTCCAGCCCACCAGACTGATAGACGCGCTCCGACTCGTCGGAAAAAATCACCGCGTCACCATCGAACGCGATGCGCAATTCGTCGCTCGCCGCACGGCTGGCGCCGCCGGACAGAATCGTCGCCGCCGCGAACCCGGCATCCAGCGCTGCGCGCACGTCCTCGGCGTGAGTGGAGAGAAACAGGTCGCAACCGAAGGCCTTCAGGTACGGATAAGGGCTACGTCCGCCGACGAAAGCTGCGCGGGAAATGGCCAGGCCGTAATGGTGAATCGAGTTGAACACCCGCAAGCCGGTGTCGGCGCTGTTGCGCGACACCAGAATCACCTCGACCCGCGCGCGGCCGAGGCGACTGTTGAGGCTCAGGAGCTTTTCCACCAGCGGGAAGGCATCGCCCGGCGCGAGGATTTCGTCTTCGTGTTCGATCTGATACTGCCGATAGGCTTCAACGCCGCTCGACAGGTAAACCTTGTGGCTTTCGCTCAGGTCGAACAGGGCCCGCGACGAGATCGCCAGCACCAGTTTGTCATCGATGTTCTTGGCCATGCCTTCCCCCACCCCTTACACAAAAATCGACCTAAACGTTACGTCGGTCGATAAAACAAAGACTGCGATACAGCGCGTCGATACGCGGCAGTTCGAGACCCGCCGCTTTGGCCGCCGCCAGTGGCCGGGCGTAGATCGCCTCAAGCTCCAGCGGACGTTTGTGCACAAAGTCGTGGTGCATGCTCGGCCAGTAGTCAGGCATTTTCTCGGTCATCGTGAACAGGTAGTCGGCGTAACCCGGCGGCATGTCGTGGCCACAGGCCTTGGCGCCCTGCACCACTTCGGCCATCAATGCCTGAATCAGCACGCGACTGCCGGCATCGGCCATCAGCGGTGCGGTGCCGGCGCCGAGCAGCACCGACAGACCGTTGTAGGGAATATTCCACACCAGCTTCTGCCAGCGCGCCTGATGCAGATCGGGCATCGCTTGCGACTCGATGCCCGCCGCACGGAACAGGCCGGAGCCCTCCTCGACCAGCGCCATGCGTGCGGCATTCTCCAGCGCCGGACCGCTGTGATAACCGACGTTGACCGCGCCCAGGGCCTGATGCGTGATCTGCCCCGGCCCCTCGCGATGCACGCAGATCAGGCACAGCCCGCCCAGCAGATGCAGGGACTCGGGCAATAGCTCACGCAAACTGTCTTCGACGTCGAGGCCGTTTTGCAGCACCAGCACCTTCGCGTCAGGCTTCGCCGCCTGAATGATCGACGGTGCCAGACCGGCATTGCTGGTGGTCTTGGCGCCGACCAGCAGCCAGTCGCACTGGGGCATGTCTTCGGCCGCCGCATAGGCCTGCGCCGGATGCAACGTCAGCGGACCATGCACCGCACTGTTCACCTGCAAGCCGCGCTCGGCCACCGCCGAGAACTCGCTGCGCAACAGAAAGTGCACATCGAAGCCGGCCCGCGCCAGCATCACACCGTAGAAACCGCCAATCGCACCGGTACCGATAATCCCCACCACCGGTTTGTTCACTGCCCCCATCATGGCAACTCCTCTGCAATTCGACCCAGTGCCTGCACCAATGCCCCGTTGAGAGCATCGGCCGTCAGGCGCGTATGCAATGCTCCAAAGAACTCGCCGTCGCGCACCACAAACAACGCCGGCAAATGAAAGACCTGATAACGCTCGACCAACCCGCCGTTGGCGCCGGCATCGATCCAGCACAAGCGATCCACCGCCAGCGCCATTCCCGGCAACACTTCGCGGGCGAAACGGCAACTGGCACAGCCGACACTGGTGAAAATCACCAGGGAAACGCCGCTCATTGCCAGCAGCCGCTGGTCGGCGTCGAAATCGGTCAGCTCGGATTCGACCACTATACTGGGGGAAACAATGTCAAATGGCCGACACAGGGAGTCTGTGCTCATGGGACGTTTCATTCCTCATCCGGACGAGGTGCCGGTTGAATTAACCTTGCTCAAGCCTGAGTGTATTTCCAGGCAACAGCTGCACACTATCAGCCTCGGCGGCATCGCTTGCAATTACCACCGCGCCTGGCGCCACGGCACGGCGCTGCAAGTGCGCATGCCGACGCTCAATGCCGATATCTGCTATCCGGGCTACGTGGCGTGGTGTCTGCGGCGCAAAAAAGGTTATCTGGTGGGGATCGCCTTCACTGACGAACAGACGCTGTTCAGCGCAAGAATGGGTGAGCAAGTGTGTCAGATCGAGCGTTTCTGCCGCATGAACGACGCCCACGAAGATCTGCAGGATATTCAGGCACTGGCCCTGCAATGGGTCGAACAGCATGCCGACGAGTTCTCCCACGACAGCGTGCGCAAGGCTTTCGCCCAGCCTGTGCCGGACTGACGCAGTTTTCTAAAGCGTTACGTGCCCATTGTCGAGCAGCGTCTGACGCGCTAAGGTTCCGCTCCCCGACGCGCTTAAATCTGCTGTGCTCCGCCGCGCGGGGATCGCTGGCGGCCGGCACCCGTGACCTGACGAGTAAACGATGGCTGATTTACCGATCAACGACCTAAACGTCGCCTCTAACGAGACCCTGATCACTCCCGATCAGCTCAAGCGTGATATTCCTCTGAGCGACGCTGCCCTGCGCACCGTCACCAAGGGCCGCGAAGTCATTCGCAACATTCTTGATGGCACCGATCACCGTCTGTTCGTAGTGATCGGCCCGTGTTCGATCCACGACATCAAGGCCGCCCACGAATACGCCGATCGCCTCAAGGTGCTGGCGGAGGAAGTCTCCGACACCCTGTATCTGGTCATGCGGGTGTACTTCGAGAAGCCGCGCACCACCGTCGGCTGGAAAGGTCTGATCAACGATCCGTACCTCGACGACTCGTTCAAGATTCAGGACGGTCTGCATATCGGTCGCCAGCTGTTGCTGGATCTGGCCGAAAAAGGCCTGCCGACCGCCACCGAAGCCCTCGACCCGATCTCCCCGCAGTACCTGCAGGACCTGATCAGCTGGTCGGCCATCGGCGCGCGCACCACCGAATCCCAGACCCACCGTGAAATGGCTTCCGGCCTGTCTTCGGCCGTTGGCTTCAAGAACGGCACCGATGGCGGCCTGACCGTGGCGATCAACGCGCTGCAGTCGGTGTCCAGCCCGCACCGCTTCCTCGGCATCAACCAGGAAGGTGGCGTGTCGATCGTCACCACCAAGGGCAACGCCTACGGTCACGTGGTGCTGCGCGGTGGTAACGGCAAGCCGAACTACGATTCGGTCAGCGTCGCCCTGTGCGAGCAGGCACTGGACAAGGCGAAGATCAAGCCGAACATCATGGTCGATTGCAGCCACGCCAACTCCAACAAGGATCCGGCCTTGCAGCCACTGGTGATGGAAAACGTCGCCAACCAGATCCTCGAAGGCAACCAGTCGATCATCGGCCTGATGGTCGAGAGTCACCTGAACTGGGGTTGCCAGGCGATTCCAAAAGACCTCGCCGACCTGCAATACGGCGTGTCGATCACCGATGCCTGCATCGACTGGTCCGCCACCGAGAACACCCTGCGCAGCATGCACGCCAAGCTCAAGGACGTGTTGCCGAAACGTCAGCGCAGCTGATCCAGGTTTCGCAGGCATAAAAAAACGCCGGGCATTGCCCGGCGTTTTTGTGTGTGTTCGATTAGATCTTCGCGGCGCGGCGCTGATGACGTTCCATGTAGCGCTCGACGTAGGAGCACGACGGAATCACCGTGTAGCCCATTTCTTCGGCGTACTGCAGCGCGCTTTCCGTCAGCGCTGCGGCAATGCCACGACCACGCAAGGCATTGGGCACGAACGTGCGATAGATATCCAGGGTCTGTTTCCCCAGATCCATGTATGTCAGGTAGGCACGATGACCGTCCACATTGGTCTCGAACTGATGACCAGCCTGGTCATGGTGGATGGACAACGCCTCGCTCATCACTACTCCTCGCGGGTCTTGGATTCTGACCCCTACCTTACCGATGTTTTTCCGGCGAAGGAACAACTACGCCACCCCGTGCCTGATGGACACCGAGAAGAGCCACACCGATCTCGCGCAACCGAGCACCTGATAAATAGTAGGCACCATTGGCAAAAATGCTCAAGGTGCACTCGTCATCACGGGTGGTTGACGGGGGGTTGCTCCGTTGGACGCAGGGATCGTGCGGGAGACCCTCTTCCCGATCGATGCACCTGAACATTGCCGGATGTTGAGACTTAAGACGCAGCGCCTTTTTTAAAGTCACCTCAACATGGACAAAGATAAGCGAAGCAGCACGCAAAACCGAAACAAAAGTGTAGACGAAGTCATCTAGTCAGACTTTAGCCAAGACTGCGAAAACAGCACGCGGCCAAGGGAACTTTTTCTCATTAACTCGCTCGGCGCGGGGCTTGCAGCTGGGTATTTTTTATACAACCTGTTAAAAGTTGCTCGAAAAAGAATCAACGCCTACAATTTTTTTTGCTTCTTGCGCTACGTCAGTTTACTTACTACAAGTAATGGGTACTATGTACGCCGGCTATTTCCTCAATCGTGAGGAGACAGCCACTTAATTTGAAAGTCCTTGAAGGGGAACACGATGAACAACGTTCTGAAATTCTCTGCTCTGGCTCTGGCCGCAGTTCTGGCTACCGGTTGCAGCAGCGCATCGAAAGAAACCGAAGCACGTCTGACCGCTACTGAAGACGCAGCTGCTCGCGCCCAGGCTCGTGCAGACGAAGCATACCGTAAAGCTGATGAAGCTCTGGCTGCTGCTCAAAAAGCACAACAGACTGCTGACGAAGCTAACGAGCGTGCTCTGCGTATGCTGGACAAAGCTAGCCGCAAGTAATAATCCCTCGGGATTGTTATCAAGCCGACCCATTTTTTGGGTCGGCTTTTTTATTGCCCGCACTTTCGTCCGGGCAATAAAAAACCCGTCGACGCCTGACGCATCGACGGGTTCGGACCAGACCTTACTGCTGCAGGTCGATCGGCGCGCTCGAGACAATCGGCGCCGAGGTATTCGGCGTGCCGATCTCGGTTGGCAAGCCATCTTCAGCCGCGACCACATCACGCACCACATCCCAGTTCATACGCAGGTTGTTGGTGATGTCGTCACGCTTGAGCATCGCGTTGATCACCGCGGTGTGCTTGTCGACCACCGACGGGTTGCCCTTGTCGTCGATCGGCGTGTGCGCTTCCAGGTAGACCTTGCCGCCACTGCGACCGAACTTGTAGGCATCGTTGAGGATGCGTACCGAAGTACCGACCGGCACCATGCTGGCCATCTCCAGCACGTTGTTGTTGAACATGCGGAAGCAGCCGTGACTGGTACGCATGCCGATACCGAACTTCTTGTTCGAACCGTGGATCAGGTAGCCCGGCGTGCCGAGGGTGAACTTGAACGGTCCCAGCGGGTTATCCGGGCCGGCCGGCACCACGTTCGGCAACGGATCGCCGTCAGCGGCGTGCTCGGCCTTGATCGAGGCCGGAGGCGTCCAGGTCGGGTTCGGCGTCTTCGCAGTGATAGAGGTGTGCGCGATTGGCGAACCCCAGCCTTCACGACCGATACCCAACGGGAAGGTGTACACCACGTTGCGGCCTTTCGGGTAGTAATAGAGGCGGTATTCGGCGAGGTTGATCACGATGCCCTCGCGCGGCCCCGGCGGCAGGATGAAGCGCGTCGGCAGGACGATTTCGGTACCGGCTCCCGGCAACCACGCATCGACGCCCGGGTTGGCCGCGACCATTTCCGAATAACCCAGATCGTATTTGGTTCCCAGGTCAGCGAAGGTGTCTTCGTACTTGGCTTTGATCACCTGGACCTGACCGATGATGTCTTCACCGGGGGGTGGCAGGGGAAACTCCAATGCAGCAACGGGACCGGCCACACACAGGGCGGCAAGTGACAGGCAGCGGGTGACGGCAGGAAAGCGCGGCAACATCCGGAAAATCCTTCGCATGATCATCAAGGGTATAAGTGCGCGATTGTACACCGCACCTTGGGAATTCGGGGAGACCACCCCGCAGCAGGCGACAAGGTGCTTTGGATGGGAGCAAGCCCGCTCCCGCACCGGACGCCTCGCCGGGCAGCTTAGAGTTCGAAACGCAACTCGGGCCAGATCGGTGAGGTGCCGCGCTTCTGCGATTCCAGAATTGCCCGGCACAACGAACACAGGCGCTGATCCTGGAACACCCGGCGATCCACGCTCGACCAGCGTGGTTGCGCCGGCAGCAGACTGCCGCACAAGGTGCGATCCGCCGAGCCGCCGAGTTCCAGCTGACGGGTCACCAGATGCACCCGCACTTCCTGGCAGGCGAACAGATCCAGCTGTTCGTCAGGCTCGATCAGTTGGTAGGCAAACAGGGACCAGGCAGAACGCGGCATTGGGGGCTCCAAATAAGGGGGCGCCACATTAGCCGAAAGCCTGCCACTAGAAAAGCCTCATAACAGCGGTTTTAGCGTCGGCCAGACATTTTCCAGCAACTTGCCCTGAGCCCCGGCTGCCGGGTGCAGACCATCGGCCTGCATCAGGTCCGGATGACCGCCGACGCCGTCGAGGAAAAACGGTACCAGCGGGATCTTCTTCTCATCGGCGAGTTTGCCGTAAACCTCGGCAAAGGCATCGGTGTAGCGCTTGCCGTAGTTGGGAGGCAGCTGCATGCCGAGCAACAGCACCTTGGCGCCACTCTGGCGCGAGCTGTCGATCATCGCCGCAAGGTTTTGTTGCAATTGCGTTGGCGGCATTCCGCGCAGGCCATCGTTGCCGCCCAACTCGAGGATCACCAGCTCCGGCTTATGCTCTGCAAGCAGCGCCGGCAGCCGTGCCTGGCCTCCGGCACTGGTGTCGCCGCTGATGGAGGCGTTAACGACTTTATCGTCGAAACCCTCCTGTTTGAGCCGTTGCTCGAGCAGCGATACCCACCCCAACCGGGTATCCAGTCCGAAACCGGCGCTGATACTATCGCCAACGATCAGGACAGTACCCGCCGCTGCGTTCTGGGCCATGCACATCAGGGCCAGGCCAGCACTCAAAAACCACACACGCATCGGATTCTCCATGGGCGCAAGCATTCTCACCGCGAAGAACCTCAGCAAAGTGGTTCCCAGCGCGGAAGGTGAACTGACTATCCTGCACGAACTCAGCCTGGAACTGAACAAGGGCGACAGCCTGGCCATCGTCGGCGCGTCCGGTTCCGGCAAATCCACCCTGCTCGGCCTGCTCGCCGGCCTCGACCTGCCGAGCAGTGGCGAAGTCATTCTCGCCGGCCAGGGCTTGAGCAATCTCGACGAAGACCAGCGCGCGCGCATCCGTGCCGAGCACGTCGGCTTCGTCTTTCAGTCGTTCCAGTTGCTCGACAGCCTCAACGCACTGGAAAACGTCATGCTGCCGCTGGAACTCGATGGCCGCAAAGACGCCCGTGAACGTGCGACCGAATTGCTCCAGCGCGTGGGTCTCGGCCAGCGCCTGACACATTCGCCGCGCCAGCTCTCCGGTGGCGAACAGCAACGTGTAGCCATTGCCCGTGCGTTCGCTGCCGAGCCGGATGTGCTGTTCGCCGACGAACCCACCGGCAACCTCGACAGCCACACCGGCGAGCGCATCAGCGACTTGCTGTTCGAATTGAACAAGGAACGCGGCACCACCCTGGTGCTGGTGACCCATGACGAACGCCTGGCCCATCGCTGCCGGCGTCTGATCCGACTTGAAGCCGGGCTGTTGGTCGCCCCTCTGGAGCCTTGATGGCACGTCTGCCGCTGTTGCGCCTGTTCAGCCTCGCCATTCGCCAACTGCTGCGCAATGCCCGCGCCGGGGAGTTGCGCGTGTTGTTCTTCGCACTGGTGGTCGCCGTGGCGGCCAGTACCGCTATCGGCTACTTTGGTGCCCGCCTCAATGGCGCCATGATGCTGCGCGCCACCGAGTTCCTGGGCGCCGACCTGGTGCTGGAAGGCAGCTCGCCGGCACGCGAGGAACAGATCCGCAGCGGCACCGAGCTGCGCTTGAATCACGCGCAGGTGGTGGAGTTTTCCAGCGTCATTGCTACCGACAACGGCATTCAGCTATCGAGCATCAAAGCGGTCGATCGCGCCTATCCCTTGCGCGGTGAACTGAAGAGCGCCCCGGCGCCATTCGCTGTCGAAGCGTCCGGCGGTGAACCGCAACCCGGTGAGGCCTGGGTCGAGGCGCGCCTGCTGACCGCACTGGACCTGAAGATCGGCGACAGCATCGACGTCGGCATGAAGACGTTGAAGCTGACGCGCGTGCTGACCTACGAACCGGACCGCGCCGGCAACTTCTACAGCCTGACGCCACGGGTCATGATCAACCTCGATGACCTTGCCGCCACCGGCGTGGTCCAGCCCGGCAGTCGCGTGAGCTACCGCGAACTCTGGCGCGGTGAACCGCAGGCGCTGGAAACCTATCGGCAATTGATCAAACCGGGGCTGGCGGCGAACCAGCGGATTCAGGATGCCCGTGACGGCAATCGGCAGATTGGCGGCGCGCTGGGCAAAGCCGAGCGTTATCTGAACATGGCCAGTCTGGTGGCGGTGCTGCTGGCCGGGGTGGCCGTGGCGTTGTCGGCGAATCGCTTTGCCAGTCGCCGCTTCGACGCCAGTGCCTTGTTGCGCTGCCTGGGTCTGTCGCGCCGGGAAACCATGGTGTTGTTCAGCCTGCAGCTGACGGCGCTCGGGCTGCTTGCCGCCCTCAGCGGCGCGCTGCTCGGCTGGCTGGCGCAACTGGGTCTGTTCGCGCTGCTGCATGACCTGCTGCCAAGTGATGTGCCACCGGGCGGAGTGTTCCCGGCCATTGCCGGGATCGGCACTGGACTGGTGGCGCTGGCCGGATTCGCCCTGCCACCGCTCGCCGCGTTGGGACGTGTACCGCCGCTGCGCGTACTGCGCCGCGACATGCTGCCGATACCTTCGAGCACCTGGATGGTTTACGGCGCAGCCCTGGGCGCCCTCGGCCTGATCATGTGGCGCCTGAGCCTGGACCTGCTGCTGACCTTCGCCCTGCTCGGCGGCGGTGTAGTAGCGGCGGTCATTCTGGGTGGATTGCTACTGTTGCTGCTCAACAGTTTGCGCCGCCTGCTGGCCCGCGCCTCCCTGCCGTGGCGCCTGGGCCTTGGCCAGTTGTTGCGTCATCCACTGGCCGCCGCCGGGCAAGCATTGGCGTTCGGTTTGATTCTGTTGTCGATGGCCTTGATCGCCCTGCTGCGTGGTGAACTGCTCGACACCTGGCAGAACCAGTTGCCGAAAAACGCCCCGAACTACTTTGCCCTGAACATCCTGCCGGCGGACAAACAGGCCTTCACCGATCGTTTGGTCAATGTGTCCGCGCAAGCAGCGCCCCTGTACCCGGTGGTACCAGGACGCCTGATCAGCATCAACGACGAAGCGGTGCAGCAGATCGTCAGCAAGGATTCGGCCGGCGACCGCGCCATTCAGCGCGATCTCAGTCTGACGTGGGCCGCCGACCTGCCGGCCGGCAACAAGCTGACCGCCGGGGAATGGTGGAAGGATCAGCCGGGCGACGAGATTCCTGGCGTTTCCGTGGAAGGCAAAGTCGCCGAGAGCCTCAAACTGAAACTGGGCGATCACCTGGTATTCAGCGTCGGCGGGGTCAACCGAGAAGCGAAGGTCACCAGCCTGCGTGAAATCAATTGGGACAACTTCCAGCCAAACTTCTTCATGATCTTCCAGCCCGGCACCTTGAGGGATCTGCCGGCGACCTACCTGACCAGTTTCTATCTGGCTCCCGGCCACGATCAGCAGATCATCGAGCTGTCGCGGGCGTTCCCGGCAGTGACCATTCTGCAGGTCGAAGCGCTGCTCGAACAGCTGCGCAGCATCCTCGCCCAGGTCACGCTGGCGGTGGAGTACGTGTTGTTGTTCGTGCTGGCGGCGGGGATGGCGGTGCTGTTTTCCGGATTGCAGGCAACCCTGGACGAACGCATCCGCCAAGGTGCGTTGCTGCGCGCACTCGGCGCGGAACGGCGGTTGCTGATCAAGGCGCGGCGCATCGAGTTCGGTTTGCTCGGCGCAGTGAGCGGCTTGCTGGCGGCCATCGGTTCGGAAGTGGTGAGCCTGGTGCTGTACCGCTACGCCTTCGATCTGCCGTGGCATCCGCATCCGTGGTTGCTGTTATTGCCACTGATTGGCGCGGCCTTGATTGGCGGCGCCGGAGTGTTCGGCACCCGGCGCGCGTTGAACGCGAGCCCACTGACAGTGTTGCGCGAGGGTTGATAGACTCAAGCACTCTCCATCACAAGAACTTGCCATGAGCCGTTATCGCCCTCCCCGCACCGCCGGCACCGCGCTGATCACCCCTGAAGGTGAAGCGCGGATGCGCGCCGAATTTCATGAGTTGTGGCATGTGCGCCGCCCGCAGGTGACGCAATCGGTCAGTGAGGCGGCGGCGCAGGGTGATCGCTCGGAAAACGCCGAGTACACCTACGGCAAGAAGATGCTGCGCGAGATCGACAGTCGCGTGCGTTTTCTCACCAAGCGCCTGGAAGCCTTGAAGGTCGTCAGCGAAAAACCCAGCGATCCGAACAAGGTCTATTTCGGCGCCTGGGTCACCATCGAAGACGAAGACGGCAAGCAGTCGCGCTACCGCATCGTCGGTCCGGATGAACTGGATCTGAAGCTGGGTTTGATCAGCATCGACTCACCGCTGGCCCGCGCCTTGATCGGCAAGGCGCTGGACGCCGAAGTGCGGGTGCAGACGCCGACTGGCGAGCAATTCGTCTATGTCGTGGCGATCGACTACCCGTAACGCATTTCAACCACGGGTGATCAGTCCCTGCCGCGCAACACGGGTCAGCTGTTTGATCATTTCCGCAGCATCTGCAGCGCTGGGCGCCTGAATCACGGCCAGGTCGAAACTGTCGCTGGCAAAGCGTGCCAGTGACTCGCCGTCTTCGACAAACTGGATCAGGAACGCGGCAGGACCGCCGCTGCGACGTGGCCAGCCATCGAGATAACGCAACAGCGTCGGCTGATGTTTGCCACCAAGCAGGATTTTCGGGTTGCGCTGGGTGATATGCGCGGTGATCGGCGCTGGACGTGCTGGAGGGCGTAGTGCATTCATCGTGTCGTGTCTCTGCCTCAAAAGTCTGCATGGCAGGTGAGAGGCAACACCGAACCAGCGCTTTAGCGGTATTTCGAAGCCCTGTTCCGGCTTCTGACGGCAACTGTCTGAGTCACCTGGCGCCCCGCAAGTAGCTGTTTAAATCGGCGCATGAGCAACATCCTAGAGAACGTGACCGATGGGTGTCAAGAATCAGCCGCAACAAAAAAGGCCCGCACAATGCGGGCCTGTTGCTTGAGCCAGAGCGCTTAACCGGCGATGGCGCGATCCACCGAAAGCTTGCCGGCGCCTTCAATCAGTACTGCGAGGCTGCCACCGAGCAACGCCAGGGCAAACTCGTAGCCGTTGTTGGCCATGAACAGACCGTTGCTGATGTGCACGGTGAAGATGGCCACCAGCGACAGGAAGGTCAGACCCAGCGCTGCCGGACGCACCAGCAGGCCGATGATCAGCGCCAGCCCGGCGAAGAACTCGGTACCGCCGGCCAGTGTGGCCATCAGGTAACCCGGGTGCAGACCGATGCTGTCCATGTACTGCGCCGTGCCCGCCAGACCGTAACCACCGAACAGACCGAAAAGTTTTTGCGAACCGTGAGCCGCGAAGATCACGCCGACAGCGATGCGCAGGATGGTCAGACCGTAGCCGGCGCGGGTGAACAGAACTTTGTTGATCAGAGAGCTCATGGGGCATTCCTTGTTTTTGCGAGAAGTTGTGTGTGTTGGTTGGCCGCTATATTAATCAGTAAATCTCATGTTAAAAGCGCAAATATTCCGCCATAACAATCAGTTTATTAGATCATTTCCGTGAGACGATTTTTTGCGCCCCGGGCTCCAACGACTCCCGCTCCCGGTCGAACGCCAAGTAATACTTGTTCACGCTATTAACATAGCTGACAGGCCCCATTCCTACTTGCTCCATGGCGATGCGTTCGACCTGGAAAAACCACTGATTGGGGTTCAGCCCACGCCGCCGGGCTTCGGCGCGCATGCCCTGCACACGTTCGGGACCGATGTTGTAGGCCGCCAGGGTGAAGGCCATGCGCTCGCGCTCATTGAGCTTGGGGCTGTTGAAGAACTTGCGACGGATCATCGCCAGGTACTTGGCGCCGGCCTGCACGTTGGCATCGAGATTCTGGATATTGTTGACACCCACACGCTGGGCGGCGGACGGCGTGATTTGCATCAACCCGGTCGGGCCGCTGCCACTGCGGGCGCTGGGTTGCAGCGCCGATTCCTTGAACGCCAGCGCGGCAAGGTTCAACCAGTCCATGTTCTGCGCCTGGGCATGTTTTTGCAGGGTCGGGCGCAGTTTTTCCAAGCGCTGGCGATCGGCCCTGGCCAGTGGATAGTGAACCTGGTACAGCCGCCGATAGATACGCAGAAACGCCGCATCTTCGTTCGACGGTTTTTTGTAACCGCTGAGGAAACGATCAACGCTCGCCCGCAGCATCGAAGCATCGCGACGCACGAACCAGTATTCCTCCCCCGGCTCGCTGATCATCAGTTGCCGGTCGAAACGCAGCTTCGGCAAGATTTTGCCCCAACGCTCGGCAATCGGTTGCTCGACAATGGTCAGGTGGAAGATGCCGCCCTGCACCATCTCCAGCACATCTTCGACCGCCAGCGTCGGGTCGACCCATTCGATCTTGATTGGCGCCAGTTTGTGCAGCGCCAGTTTCTGATTGAGCTGACTGACCGCCTCCCCCGCCGCACTGCCGGTCGGCAACGCCAGGGTCTTGCCGGAGAGCTGTTCGACCTTGGTGTAACGCCGCTCGCCCTTGATCCCGACCAGCACCAGTGGCACGTTGCTGGCAATCGGCTCACTGCTGGCCACCGCATGGCCCGGTTGCAGTTCAAGCAACTCGCCCGGTGCGACCAGATCACCCTCGCCGCGCTGCAAGGCGCCCAGCAGCTGATCCTTGGCCTTGGGAATGATCTTGAGGGTGATTTCCTGGCCGTCACGGGCGTGGCCATTGAGGTATTGCTCGAAGGCGCGCAGGCGATGGTATTCGACACCGATGGACTGCCCTTGAACTTCACCGGAGCTGTTGCGGCTCTGGTTGACCAGCACGCGCAAGACGCGGCTGCTGCGAATCTCGGACAAGTCACGCACCTTGGCCGCCGGTACGGCTTGCAGCGGCCCGGGCAGGCGCGCAACCGCCGTCATCGGCAGCAGCAGCGAACCACACAACAGGAGCAACATCGAGGGACGAACCATCCACTCTCCGGAAAGAATACGGGGTAATTTCACCGCTGAACGGTCGAAATCACCGACGAAAACAGAGCGCCTGGAGCGCTGACAAAGTGCGAGAGACTGGCACAGTGATGGCATTGCTGCCAACCCGGACTGCGTCGCGGCATCAAAAGACAGCTATAACTCGTTGTAGTTCTTGGCTTTTCTTATGAATCTACAGCTCTGGTATGCTTTCCGGCCTTCGGCCCGAGGTAGCAACCATGCAACTCATCGATATCGGCGTCAACCTGACCAACCCAAGTTTCGCCGACAAACACCAGGCCGTACTCGACCGCGCCTACGCTGCCGGGGTCTGCCAACTGGTACTGACGGGCACCAGCGTCGAGGGTAGCCAACAGGCCCTGGAACTGTGCCAGCAACTGGATGAAAGCGCTCAGCGCCTGTTCGCCACCGCCGGCATCCATCCGCATTCGGCCAGCGACTGGAACGCCGACAGCGCCCGCCGTTTGCGCAGTCTGTTGCAAGAGAACAACGTGGTCGCCGTGGGTGAATGCGGACTGGATTTCAACCGTGATTTCTCGCCGCGCCCACAGCAGGAAAAAGTCCTCGAAGAACACCTGGCGCTGGCCGCTGAACTGCAGTTGCCGGTGTTCCTGCACGAGCGCGACGCCAGCCAGCGCCTGCTGGAGATTCTCAAAGACTTCCGCGATCAACTGCCGGCCGCCGTGGTGCACTGCTTCACCGGCGAGCAAAAGGCGTTGTTCAGTTACCTCGATCTGGACCTGCACATCGGCATCACCGGGTGGATCTGCGATGAGCGCCGGGGCACGCATTTGCACCCGCTGGTCAAAGAGATCAAGCGTGGACGGCTGATGCTGGAAAGCGACGCGCCGTACTTGCTGCCGCGCACCCTGCGGCCGAAACCGAAAAACGGCCGCAATGAGCCGGCCTACCTGACCGAAGTGTTGCGCGAAGTGGCGTTGCATCGAGGTGAGACCGAGGAAGATCTGGCGGCGCATACCACGGCGTGTGCCCGCGTGTTTTACGGTTTACCCACACTTTCCTGACACCCTAAAAACTCAATGCAGGAGTGAGCCTGCTCGCGATGGCGGTGTGCCCATCGACAACGATGTAAATTGATCCACCGCCATCGCGAGCAGGCTCACTCCTACACGGGCGAGACCTGATCGTCTGTTGACTCATATCAAGATCTTCCAGTCTGCATAGCGGCACAATAATGGCACCTTGCCAATGCTGTTTCCGCTATCAGAGAAGACCTCCATGGGTGCCTGGCTTAGCAATATCTCGCTGAAATACAAATTCTGGGCGGTTAACGCGGTCGCCTTTGTCACCACCCTGCTGTTGGTGTTGTACGCCGTGCAACTTGAACAGCAGGCTCGCAGCCACGCCGCGCAAGCGTCCGCTCAGGCTCAGGCGCAGTTGCTCAAGGCCTGGCCGGCCGGGCAAGCCCTGCCCAAGGCCGATCAGGTACTGACCTTCAAACGCGGCGAAGCGCCCCGCCTCAATGATCAGCCGTTGCTGGAGGTCACCGACAGCAACGGCTGGAACGAGATCAATCCGATGCCGCTGTTCGGTGACAACCCGCTGATGGGCGCCGAAGTGTTCAGCCGCGCCGACGGTCAGCACGTCGCCGTGATTGCCTATGGCCCGAGCCTGAGTCAGGTGTTCAGCGAGCGATTCGCCAACTACGCGGTGGCGGTGTTTATCCTGATGCTGGCGATGCTCGGCGCTTCGCAGTTGCTGATCCGCTTCCTGCTCAGCCAGCTCAACACGTTGAAAGACGTGATGCTGCATGTCGAGAAAAGCGGTGACCTCTCCGCTCGGGTGCCGCTGGCCTGCAAAGATGAAGTCGGGCAGATGGCCAATGCGTTCAACGCGATGCAGGCCGGTTATCAACGGGTGGTCACCACCGTTGCCAACACGGCGCGGCAACTGGATGTCGGCGCGGCGCGGCTGGCGTCGAGCATGAACGAAGTGCGCCACGGCATGCTCGGGCAACAGAGCGAAACCGATCAGGCCGCCACCGCCATCAACGAGATGACCGCCACCGTTTACCACATCGCCCAACACGCCGGCGCCACCCGTGACCTCTCGCAGACCGCCGATGGCCTGGCCGGCAGCGGCCAGCAAGTGGTGGCCCGGGTGCAGCATTCGATCGCCGGGTTATCGAGCGGCGTGCAGCAGACCGCCGAGATGATTCAGCGTCTGGCCGAAGACAGCCAGAAGATCAACGGCGTGGTCAGCGTGATCCACAGCATCGCCGAACAGACCAACCTGTTGGCGCTGAACGCCGCCATCGAAGCCGCGCGTGCCGGCGAGATGGGCCGTGGCTTTGCCGTGGTCGCCGATGAAGTGCGCAATCTGGCGAAACGGGTGCAGACCTCGACGGACGAGATCACCACCATGGTCTCGGCGTTGCAGGCCGGCACACGCGACGCGGTGGATTTCATGCAGGAGAGTTCGTACAAGGCCGATGACTGTGTGCAACAGGCGCAAGCGGCCGGTGAAGCGCTGGCGGAAATCACCGGTGCCGTGGCGCAGATGCGCGAGAGCAACACGCAGATTGCGGTGGCTGCGGAGCAGCAGAGTCAGGTGGCGGAAGAGATGAATCGGGCGGTGGTGAGCATTCGGGATGTGACCGAGAACACAGTGCAGCAGACCGTGGATTCAGCGACGACCAGTAATGAATTGGCGACGTTGGCTGGGGAGTTAAGCAAGGCGATAGGCCAACTCAAACTCTGAAGACCTCATCACGGGCAAGCTCGCTCCCACAGGTTTCATGGGTGCTCACAAAATGGCTGCTCACTGCAGATCACTGTGGGAGCGAGCTTGCCCGCGCTGGCGCCTGCCGAGACACCAGCGAATCCAGCCATAGTGCCTATCACCGCCATAGCCAACCTCGATTCGCCGCCCCACCCGCCCCGGCCTATTCTTCAACCTTGTGTTCAACATGGATCGAGGAGTAGTCAACATGGGCAAACGTCACCCCAATCTTCCCGCGTGGCAATGGCGCGCGTACCCGAACAATCATCAGCACCCGACCAATCTGGTGCTGCACCTGATTGCCGTACCGCTGTTCATCGTGGCATTTCTGCTGATCGTCTCCGGGGTGTTCAGCCTGAGCCTGGGCAGCGTGGCTATCGGTGTGATCGGCATCATCGCGGCGCTGGGTCTGCAGCGCCACGGCCACAGCCTGGAGGCGCAAGCCTCCGAGCCGTTCAGTGACCGCAAGGATGCCGTGTCGCGCTTGCTGGTCGAACAATTCCTGACCTTTCCACGGTTTTTCCTCAGCGGCGGCTGGTGGCGCGCCTGGCGTGAGCGCCACCGTCGGCATTGATTCAGGCGAAGATCGTGACGGTCTGGCGACTCATGGCAATCAATTGCCCTTGCGCGCTCCAGAGCTTGGCGGCCACATGGCCGTAACCGTCGGCGGCGTACTCAATGTCGGCGAGGTATTTGCACCAGTCCAGCGTGCTCAAATCGTGTAACGGTTGCACGAATTCAATGGTCCAGGTCAACGTGCTGCCCGGTGCCGGTTTCCTCAGATACGGCAACAGTGCCGGAGGCCATGCATCCACCAGCGCCAGCAGATGCGCCTCATTGACTGGCTCTTCCTTGACGTCCCCACGCAACCGCACCCAGCCGCCCATCTGCCGCGATTGAGTGCCGGTGAACGGCATGCCGCCGACACTCCAGCGCATCGCCAGATGACGCATGAACTCCGGGGTCACGCCCTTGATATAGGGCAATTCCTGGCATTCCTCCCAGTGCTTCATGTCAACGGCCGGATAGGCCGCAACGGCCACTTCCGAAGGTCGCGAAGCACCGAAGCTGCCTTGCACGATCGTCACTACCTGCCCGTTCTGCATGGCCCGCCCCAGCACCTGGCTGACCGCTTTGCCTTCGCGCAACACATCGACTTCGAAACTCACTGGCACTTGCGGCTCGACCGGGCCGACAAAGGTGATCGCCAGCGACCGCACCGGGCGATCTGCCGGCACCTTCGCGCGCATGGCTTCATATTGCAGCGCCGCCACCAGGCCACCAAAACTGGCGCGGCCCTGACCCCACTCGGCGGGAATCGTCAGTTCCGGTTGACGGCGGACCGCCTCCAGCAGATCGGAAAAGCGCATGACAACCTCGGCAATCAAGAAATGAATGCCGCGATCTTAACCAGCATGGCAGAGCGCCGCAGCGTCTATTCCGGTCAAATGGGCTGACAGAAAGGCCTTACACCGATTTGCCAGCCCGCTCCCTCGGGGGGATCTGAGGGGAATTCAGGATTTGAAGCAGGTCGCGCTGAATTTTTCGAGCACGCGGTCGGCCTTGAGTTCGGCCGCGATCAGCCCGGCCTGCCAGGTGGCGACGCAGGGTTGCAGGTCGGATTCCTGCTGCGCCTTGGCCAGCCATTGCCAGCAATCGTGCCAGTCACCCAGTGCCCCTTGCGTGGCCTTCAAGTGTTTCAGCGCCGCCTTCGGCAAGCGATCCAGCTCGGGATAGGCTTCGATGCCATAGCGCACACGCTTGATCAGCAAGCGCAGGCGATGACGATCGTGGGCCGGATCGTGCAGTGCCTCGTCGAGTTTCTCCCATTGCTTGCCGAGACGTTTTTCAATGCGTTTATCCAGGTCCTTGAGCAATCCTTGCCGCTGGGACGCCCGCAGGAAGCGCGGGAACGCGTCGAGAATCATCAGCAACGCATTGAGCTCCGCGCTCGCCGCCAGCGCCGGGTAGGCTTCGGCCATTTGCGCCATGCGCCGTTGCGCGGCGTCAGGCTGATGGTGTTGCAGCAGATACGCCGCCAGCACTTCACGGTCGCGCCAAGGCGTCGTCACCTGGCCAACCGCTGACGCGGCGTCTTCCAGTTGCTCGACGCCGGGCAAGCCGCGCAACGGCCGCAACAGGCTGCGCAAGCGGCGTACGGTGGTGCGCAAGTCGTGCAACGCCTCGGGGTCGGTGCGCGCCGTCAGGCGCGCCTGACAGGCCAGCAACCGCACTTCCAGGCTCAGGACATGAGCTACCAACCGGTCAACCAACACAGACATCACTTGCTCCTGATTCAAATGGCTTGCGGGACGAGTCTGATGTTTTGCGAACTCAGCATCCTTGCTTCACGTCAGCAGCTTAGCGTCCGGCGCGGGATTCGCGAATGTAGAAGCGCGCCTTCTCGGCTTTGTTGCTGCACCCTTCGAAACCTTCGAATTGCTGCTGGGTTTTTGCCGCCGTCAGTAACGACAGCGCCTTGGAATAACTGACCGTACCGGCAAACCCTTCGGCCTTGGCCAGGTCCAGCTCATGCCACGCCGCATCGAGCTGGCTGCCGCAGGTGTCACGGTACGCGGTCTTGCCGGCGCAACCGGCCAATGCCAGAGCCATCAACGGCACACAGATCCAGGCTTTCATCACTCACACCTCAACGATAGGTCAACAGACGTGCAGGTAAGACGGTCGGGCTGCAAAAAAGTGCCTTGCCCGACTCGAATCTGCACTGGCGAAAAGGATAGCGCTGAAACATCACGCCATTGTGAAAAACGACGCCACCGGCGCACTGAGCGACCTCGGCGATTGAGCCCGTCTGTCGAAGGGTGCATTGTGGGACCTTGTCGGGAGGAAGCTTGATGAAAAAACGTGTCGCGCTGGTGCTGGGCTCCGGGGGCGCCCGGGGTTATGCCCATATCGGGGTCATTGAAGAAATCGAACGACGCGGTTACGACATCGCCTGTATTGCCGGTTGTTCGATGGGCGCCGTGGTGGGCGGAATTTACGCCGCCGGCAAACTCGACGAGTACCGCAACTGGATCGAAAGCCTGGATTACCTCGATGTGCTGCGTCTGGTGGACGTGAGCTTTCGCCTCGGCGCGATTCGTGGCGAGAAAGTCTTCGGGCAGATCCGCAAGATCGTCGGCGAAATCAATATCGAGGACCTGCGCATCCCCTACACCGCCGTGGCCGCCGACCTTACCAACCAGCAGGAAATCTGGTTTCAGGAAGGTTGCCTGCACCAGGCCATGCGCGCCTCGGCGGCGATTCCCAGCCTGTTCACCCCGGTGATGCAAGGCAATCGCATGCTGGTCGACGGCGGCATCCTCAACCCGTTGCCGATCGTGCCGGTAGTGTCCAGCCATTGTGATCTGATCATCGCGGTCAATCTCAACTCGACCAACCAGCGCCATTACCAATTGCCGGTGATCCAGCGTCCCCCCGCATTCCGCTCGCGGTTCGACAGTCTGATCACTTCACTGGGTTCGAAGATGCCATTCCGCCGCAAACAGGCCGAGCAATTACTGATGCTTGAGCAGGAAGCGTTGCGCGCCGAGGCGGCAGACATCAATCCGTGGCTCGAAGGTGTCGGGCCGGAGAGCCAGCAACCGGCGGCCGCGCCCGAGCGTGAAGGCGCACCGAAGTCGGCGACCGGTTCGTACATCATCGACAACGTCGGGCCGGCGTCGTTGCTCGACCTGATCAACCAGAGTTTCGAGGTAATGCAGACCTCGCTGGCGCAGTACAAGATCGCCGGGTATCCGCCGGATATCCTGATCAACGTGCCGAAACGGGTGTGCCGGTTTTTCGAGTTTTACAAGGCGCCGGAGTTGATCGCGCTGGGACGCGAGATTGCCCGGGATACGCTGGATCGCTATGACAGCGAGCAGGGCTGAAATCCCGGCAACCTGACCGGGCCTCTTCGCGGGCAAGCCCGCTCCCACAGGGTTCTCGGGTGTTACTGAAATGTGTGTTGCACACCGTCCACTGTGGGAGCGGGCTTGCCCGCGAAGAGGCCAGACCAGCCAACACAAAACCTACTGACTGTTCTCACTCAACAAGCGATACCCAACCCCCGCCTCCGTCACGATAAACCGCGGCTGCGTCGGATCATCCGCGAGTTTCTGGCGCAAATGCCCCACCACAATCCGCAAATAATGACTGTCCTCGGTATGGGTCGGCCCCCAGATGTCCTTGAGCAATTGCTGCTGGGTGATCACCCGTCCCGGATGCCGTGCCAGTTGCGCCAGCACGGCATATTCCTTACGGGTCAGCGCCACTTCGACCCCGTCGAGCAGCACCCGGCGATAGGCGAGGTCGACGGTCAGCGGGCCGAAACTCAACGCCGCCTGTTGCGCTTCTCCCGCTGGCGCCTGGCGTAACAGCGCGCGGATTCGTGCGAGAAACTCCTGAATGCCGAACGGCTTGGTCACGTAGTCATTGGCGCCGCCATCCAGCGCCTGCACCTTCTGCCCTTCACTGGCGCGCACCGACAGCACCAGCACCGGCGCCGTGGCCCACTCGCGAAATTCGCGCAGCACTTGCTGGCCGTCCATGTCCGGCAGACCGAGGTCGAGCACCAGCAAGTCCGGCTTGTTCAGCGCCGCCTGCGCCAGGCCCTCGGCACCCGTGCCGGCCTCCAGCACTTTGTAGCCCTGTGACGCGAGGCTGATGCGCAAAAACTTGCGAATCTGCGGTTCGTCGTCGATCACCAAAATGGTCGCGGTCTGGCTCATGAATTCACATCAACACAAAAGATTGGCAAGAGAGTAGCGCAGTAGCGATCAGGCTTCATCGTCCATCCCCGGCTGCGTCTGCAACGGCAGGTGCAAGGTGATGCAGGTGCCGCGGCCGTCGATACCGTCGGCGACGCTGATGCGCCCGCCATGGGCGCCCACCATGCCCTGACAGATCGCCAGCCCCAGGCCGGTGCCCTGGCCGCCACGATCACCGCGTGCGGCGGTGTAGAACATGTCGAAAATCTTCGCCCGCTCGTCCTCGGGAATCCCCGGGCCTTCATCGCTGACCGAAAAGAAAATCTCTTGGTCATTGGCGCCTGCGATGAGTTGCAACCGACCGTGGGGCGGCGAGAACCGTGCTGCGTTCTCCAGCACGTTGACCAGCGCCTGTTCGATCAGCGCGGCGTGCACGTACAGCAACGGCAACTCGCCGGGCACATCGGCACTGACCTGCAACGGCGCCAGCACTGCGCGCAGGCGATTGAGCGAACTGCCGACGATGTCTGCCGGCGACACCCAGTCGCGCGCCAGTTTCAGTGCACCGTGGCCGAGGCGGGTCATGTCGAGCAGGTTCTGGATGTAGCGGTCGAGGCGCTCGGCCTCATCGCGGGTACCCTCGAGCAACTCGCGACGGTCCTCCAGCGGGATCGCTTCACCGAGCGCCAGCAGGCTGTCGATGCTGCCGCGCATGGCGGTCAGCGGCGTGCGCAGATCGTGGGACACCGAGGCCAGCAACGCGCTGCGCAACTGCTCGGTTTCGCCATGCAGGCGCGCCGCTTCCAGATCATCCGCCAGTTGTGCCCGGGCCAGCGCCTGCGCCAGCGGCTGACTCAACGCGGTGAGCAAGCGACGACGCTGACCGCTCAAGGTCTGGCCTTCTTTGGCGCAGACCCCAAGCAGCGCCAGCGGCCCATCCTCGACCGACAGCGGCCACCACCACCAACGTCCGAACGGCAGCGTGCCGGTGCCCATGCCGGCGGGTTGATCGTGTTGCCAGGCCCAGTCGGCGGCGGCGCGTTCGGCTTCGCTGAATTCCAGCGGCCCGCCGGTCTCGACTTTCCAGCCGCCCTGGCCGTCGCGATTGAGCAGGCACAGTTGCAGATCGCTCCAGCCGTTGAGGTGTTGCGCTGCGGCGCTGACCACGGCCTGACGATCCGTCGCGGCAGTGAGTTTGCGCGACAGGTCGAGCAGTTCGGTGGTCTCTTCCTGGGTGTCACGCAGCGCCTGCAGTTGTCGACGCTGACGCGCCGCGAGGTTGCCGGTGAGCGCCGCCATCAGCAGGAAAAACAGCAAGGTCAGGACGTCTTCTTCACGCTGGATGGCGAAGGAAAAATTCGGCGGGATGAACAGAAAATCGTAGGTCAGAAACGATAGCGCGGCGCAGGCCAGGGCCGGCCCGAGACTGCTGCGCACCGCCACCAGCAACACCGCGGCGAGGAACACCAGCGAGATGTTCGGCAACGGCAAAATACTCGATACCGCCCACGCCAGCGCACAGGCCAGCACCGTGGCAACCAATGCCAGCAGATAGTCGAACCAGACCAGCGTCGGCGTCACTTGCAGGCGCTGCTGAGGGTGTTCACGGTCGTTATCGAGGACGTTGATTTCCAGGCCATGCGCCTGCCGCAGCAAACGTGCGGCGAGCCCGCCACCGAACAGCCGACGACGCAGACTCGGCCGCGACTGACCGACCAACACCAGACTCGCACGGCGTTCGGCGGCATGCTGAATCAGGGTCTTCGCCACTTCACCGGCACGCAGCAATACCACTTCACCGCCCAGACGCTCGGCCAATTGCTGCGCGCTTTGCAGGCGCAGGCGCGACTGTTCATCGCGCACCGTGCCGTTGTCGACATGCACCAGACTCCACGGCAAATGCCGACGCTGGGCGACGCGACTGGCGTGACGCACCAGACGTTCAGCCTGTGCATCGCCATCGACGCCCACCAGCAAACGGCCGCGCACTGCCGGGGCCGCCTGACCGAGCTGGCGATAACCCTGGGCGAGATCGTTATCGACCTGCGCGGCCGCCGTTTGCATCGCCAGCTCACGCAATGCAGTGAGGTTGGTCTGGGTGAAAAACGCATCAATCGCCGCGCGCGCCTGTTCCGGCACGTAGACCTTGCCCTCGCGCAGACGCTCGAGCAGTTCACGGGGAGGCAGGTCGATCAGCAGCAGTTCGTAGGCTTCCTGCAGCACCCAGTCCGGCAGGGTTTCGCGTACCTGCACACCGGTGATGCCGCGCACCTGATCATTAAGGCTTTCCAGGTGCTGGACGTTGACGGTGGTGAACACGTCGATGCCGGCGGCGAGCAGCTCCTGAATGTCCTGCCAGCGCTTGGCGTGGCGACTGCCGGGGGCGTTGCTGTGGGCCAGTTCATCGACCAGCACCAGTTTCGGCTTCGCCGCGAGCAGACCGTCAAGGTCCATTTCTTCAAGCATGACGCCACGGTATTCCGAGCGCACCAGCGGTTGCTGCGGCAGACCGCCAAGCAGCGCTTCAGTCTCGGCGCGGCCATGGGTTTCGACCACGCCGGCGATGACTTTCACGCCTTGGCGCAGTTGGGTGTGGGCAGCCTGGAGCATGGCGTAGGTCTTGCCGACGCCGGGGGCGGCGCCGAGGAAAACCTTGAGCCGGCCACGGCCGTCGCGGGGCAGGTCTGCTAACAGCGCATCGGCGCGGCCGGAGTCACTCATGCTTGGGGATCTCTTCATTCAGGTGATTATGTGTGACCTGTGCCGGCCTCTTCGCGCGCAAGCCGGCTCCCACAGGTTCAGCGTTGCGCTTGTGGGAGCGGCTTGCCGGCGAATGGCCGCGCCGCAGAATTACAGCTTTTCCAGCGCCATGTTCAACTCAAGCACATTGACCACCGGTGGCCCAACCAGCGGCTGTTCGATGTGCGCATCGAGCAGTTGCTGCAAAGTCGACACCGGCACGTTTCGCGCCGCCGCGACACGCGCCAGTTGATAGGCAATTGCGGCCGGTGGCAAGTGCGGATCGAGGCCGCTGCCGGAGGTGGTCAGCAGCGCCAGAGGCACTGGCCCCTGGCCGGGCACTTGCAACTTGTTGGCGTCGTCGATCACGCGCGTGGCCAGCGCCGGATTACTCGGCGCCAGGTTGCTGGCACTGCTGGAAACGGTCGCAAACGCGCCCGCCGAAGGACGCGGATGGAACCACGCATCACCGACGAAGTCCTGGGCGATCAGCGACGAGCCGCGGACTTTACCGGTAGCGTCATGCACCAGGCTGCCATTGGCCTGCTCGGGAAAGGCAACCTGCGCGACACCGGTGACCACCAGTGGATAGGCGACGCCGGTGATCAGGGTCATCAGCACCAGCAGGCTCAGGGCCGGACGTATCATTGTGGACATTGCAAAATCCTCGAATTCGTTGGGCAACTTGGGTGGAGTGTCAGGGAGACTTCTTCCCCCTCACCCCAGCCCTCTCCCCCAAGGGGGCGAGGGGGAAAGGGAGCCGATTTCTGTATCGTTCAAGACCTGAATTCGGCTCGGTATTTCAGGTCGATGCAGCTTTCGTAATCACCTCGGTCAGTCCCCTCTCCCCTTGGGAGAGGGTCAGGGTGAGGGGCTGCGATATCAAACTCACACCAGATGCAGCGCCGTGAGCAGCATGTCGATCGCCTTGATCCCCACGAACGGCACCAGAATCCCGCCCAGTCCGTAGATCAGTAGATTGCGCCGCAACAACGCCGCCGCACTCGCCGCCTGCACTCGCACACCGCGCAGGGCCAACGGAATCAGCACAACAATGATCAAGGCGTTGAACACGATCGCCGAAAGAATCGCGCTCTGCGGACTGGTCAGGTGCATGATGTTCAGCACGCCCAGTTGCGGATAGATCGCCGCGAACAGCGCCGGCAGGATCGCGAAGTACTTGGCTACGTCGTTAGCGATGGAAAAGGTCGTCAGCGCGCCACGGGTCACCAGCAATTCCTTACCGATCTGCACCACGTCCAGCAGCTTGGTCGGGTCGCTGTCGAGGTCGACCATGTTCGCCGCTTCGCGCGCCGCCTGGGTGCCATCGTTCATCGCCATGCCGACGTCAGCCTGGGCCAGTGCCGGGGCGTCGTTGGCGCCGTCGCCGCACATGGCGACTAGACGACCGTCGTTCTGTTCGTGACGGATGCGCGCCAGTTTTTTCTCCGGAGTGGCTTCGGCGAGCACGTCATCGACGCCTGCTTCAGCGGCGATGGCGGCAGCGGTCAACGGGTTGTCGCCGGTGACCATCACAGTGCGAATTCCCAGTTTGCGCAGCTCGGCGAAACGTTCGCGAATGCCTGGTTTGACCACGTCCTTGAGGTGGATCACACCAAGCAGTTTGCCGTCGACGCAGACCAGCAACGGGGTGCCGCCGCTCTGGGCGATCTTGTCGATTTCCCGCGACAGGGCCGGGGCCAGATCAGCGCGTTTTTGTCCGATGAAACTCAGCAGCGAATCCACCGCACCTTTGCGATAAACCCGGCCCTGATAGTCGACACCGGACAAACGGGTTTCGGCACTGAACGGTACGGCGGTCAGGGTATCCAGGGCCGGCTCGGACTGCGGGTGCAGACCGCGCAGGTATTCGACGATGGATTTGCCTTCAGCGGTTTCGTCCGCCAGCGAGGCGAACAACGCACCTTCAGCCAGTTCGCGACCATTCACACCGGGGGCGGCATGCACCGCGCTGCAACGACGGTTGCCGAAGGTGATGGTGCCGGTCTTGTCCAGGAGCAGCACGTGCACGTCACCGGCCGCTTCCACGGCGCGACCGGACTTGGCGATCACGTTCAGGCGCACCAGGCGATCCATCCCGGCAATCCCGATGGCGGACAGCAGGCCGCCGATGGTGGTCGGAATCAGCGTAACCAGCAGCGCCACCAGGAACACCAGCGGCAGGCTGCCATTGGCGAAGTGGGCGAACGGTTGCAGGGTCACGACGACCAAGAGGAAGATCAGGGTCAGGCCGATCAGCAGGATGTCCAGCGCCACTTCGTTCGGGGTTTTCTGGCGCTTGGCGCCTTCGACCAGCGCGATCATGCGGTCGAGGGTCGACTCACCGGGGTTGGCGGTGATCTTCACCAGCAGCCAGTCGGACACCAGCCGGGTGTTGCCGGTGACGGCGGAACGGTCGCCGCCGGACTCGCGAATCACCGGCGCCGATTCACCGGTGATCGCCGCTTCGTTGACTGCGGCGATGCCTTCGATGACTTCGCCGTCACCGGGAATCATCTCCCCCGCTTCGACGCGCACCACATCCCCTTTGCGCAGGCTGGCGGCGGGCACCACCTGGAAGCTGCCATTGGCCAGTTTGCGCCGCGCACTGAGGCCTTCGCTGCCAGCCTTGAGGCTGTCGGCGCGGGCCTTGCCGCGACCTTCGGCCAAGGCTTCGGCGAAGTTGGCGAACAGCACGGTGAACCACAGCCACAGGGCAATCTGCGCGGCGACGAAAGTCGGCACGACGTTGTCCGGGATGAAGCACAGCACGGTGGTGAAAATCGCCGTCAGTTCGACCACCAGCATCACGGGCGAACGCACCAGCTGGCGCGGGTCGAGCTTGACGAAGGCTTGCACCAGCGCCGGACGCCACAGCGCCGAGATCGCGGTTTTCGGTGCTTCTGCCGACTTGGCCGGCACCGCAGGTTTTGCAGGAACATGCATATTCATGATGGATTCCTTAGAAGCCCATACTTAGGTGTTCGGCGATTGGACCGAGCGCCAGGGTTGGCAGAAAGGTCAAGCCGCCCACCAGCAAAATGGTCACGGTCAACAGGGTCACGAACAACGGGCCGTGGGTCGGGAAGCTGTTCTGGCCGATCGGTGCGGTTTTCTTCATCGCCAGGCTGCCGGCCAGGGCCAGTACCGGAAGGATGTAACCAAAGCGGCCGATCAACATGCCCAAGCCCAGCATCAGGTTGTGGAACGGTGTGTTCGCGCTCAGACCACCGAACGCCGAACCGTTGTTGGCGCTGGCCGAGGTGTAGGCGTACAGCAACTGGCTGAAACCGTGCGGGCCGGGGTTGCTGATGGTCGCCGCCGGGCCTGGCAGGGTCGCCGCGATGGCGCCGAGTACCAGCACGCCAATCGGCATCACCAGCAAGGTCACCACCAGCAGTTGCACTTCCCGCGCCTGGAGTTTCTTGCCGAGGTATTCCGGGGTGCGGCCGATCATCAGGCCGGCGAGGAACACCGCGATCAGCACGTTGAGCAACATGCCGTAGAGCCCGGCACCGACGCCGCCGAAGATCACTTCGCCGACCATCATGTTGACCAGCGCGACCATGCCGCTAAGCGGGTTGAGGCTGTCATGCATGCCATTGACCGAACCGTTCGATGCGGCGGTGGTGGTCACCGACCACAGCACAGTGGCGGTGGTACCGAAGCGTGCTTCCTTGCCTTCCAGCGGCGCAGTCTGTTCGACGGCGACGTTGTTCAGCGCCGGGTTAGGCTGATATTCGGCCCACAGCGAAGTCGCGCCACCGATCAGGAACAACGCCAGCATGCAGGCGATGATCGCGCGGCTTTGACGCAGGTCTTTGACGTAGTGACCGAAGGTGAACACCAGTGCCACCGGGATCAGAATGATCGAAGACACTTCGAACAAGTTGCTCCAGGCGCTCGGGTTCTCGAACGGGTGCGCCGAGTTCACGCCGAAGAAGCCACCACCGTTGGTGCCCAGTTGCTTGATCGCAATCTGGCTGGCCGCCGGGCCGAGCGGGATCACTTGATCAACGCCTTGCATGGTCACCGCATTGACGTATTGCGCGAAGGTCTGCGGCACGCCCTGCCACACCAGATACAGCGCCAGCAGCAGGCACAGTGGCAGCAGGCCGTAGAGGGTGGCGCGGGTCATGTCGACCCAGAAGTTGCCGAGGGTCTTGGTCGACTTGCGGCCGATACCACGGCACAGCGCAACCAGCACGGCCAGACCGGTGGCGGCGCTGACGAAGTTCTGCACGGTGAGACCGACCATCTGGCTCAGGTAGCTGAGGGTCGCTTCACCGCTGTAGGACTGCCAGTTGGTGTTGGTCATGAAACTGACCGCAGTGTTGAACGCCTGGGTCCATTCCTGGCCCGGCAGGTTTTGCGGGTTCAGCGGCAGGTGATCCTGAAACAACAGGATCGCGAACAACAGGAGGAAACCGGCGAGGTTGAACGCCAGCAGCGCCAGGGTGTATTTCTGCCAGCTCTGCTCGGCGTTCGGATCAACCCCGGCAACGCGATAGCAACCGCGCTCGACCGGACCGAGAATCGGCGTCAGCCAGGTGCGCTGCCCTTCCATCACTTTGTAGTAAAAGCGCCCGAGGAACGGCGCCGGCAGCAAGACCACCGCGAAAAACGCGAGGATCAGCCAATAGTCATAACTGTGCATAGCCACTCCTAGTTCCGATCCGCGCGCAACAGCGCAACCAACAGATAAATGAACAGCCCCACTGCCAATAGCAGTGACACCCCGTCCAGAACGCTCATGGAAGATCTCCGTGTTACGGCGTATTGCCGCGTGTGGAGGCATTGTCGGAAAGGAGGCTGTAAAGGAACGAGAGCGAGGGTGTTGGCTGTGCATAAAGAAAGCGTAAAGAGTGGGTTTATGCCGGCGTTACAGGTGGGTTTTGCGCCGTATGGGCGGGCCTCTTCGCGGGCAAGCTCGCTCCCACAGGTGTCGGCGTTGTTCAGGCGAGCGCATTTCAAAAATGTGGGAGCGAGCTTGCTCGCGAAGACGGCATAACGAGCAACATCGCACTCAACTGGCGCACAAAAAGCAGCTATCCCACCGCGAACATCCCCGATACGACAGCTTTCAACTCATTACGACTTGTTTCACGGCAATGGCACGCCCACTGCACACGCCCTCCTCCGAAGCTGTCCAAACCGTTCAGGGAGCAAGCGCATGAACACACAACTCAAACCCACACTGGGCACGTTGCACCTGTGGGGCATCGCCGTCGGGCTGGTGATTTCCGGGGAATACTTCGGCTGGAGTTACGGCTGGGGCGTGGCCGGAACGCTGGGGTTTCTGGTGACCTCATTCATGGTCGCGACCATGTACACCTGCTTCATCTTCAGCTTCACCGAACTGACCACCGCCATTCCCCACGCCGGCGGGCCGTTCGCCTACAGCCGCCGCGCCTTCGGTGAAAAAGGCGGATTGGTTGCCGGGCTGGCGACGCTGATTGAATTCGTGTTCGCGCCACCGGCGATTGCGCTGGCGATTGGCGCTTATCTGAATGTGCAGTTCCCTGCGCTGGATCCGAAACACGCGGCGGTTGGCGCGTATATCGTCTTTATGGGGTTGAACATTCTCGGCGTGAAACTGGCCGCGACCTTTGAGCTGATCGTCTGCGTATTGGCCGTCGCCGAACTGCTGGTGTTCATGGGGGTGGTCGCGCCGGCGTTCAGCTTCAGCAATTTCGCCCTCAATGGCTGGGCCGGTTCGGACGTGTTCGGCGCGCCGGCGATTGCCGGAATGTTCGCGGCGATTCCATTCGCGATCTGGTTTTTCCTGGCCATCGAGGGTGCGGCGATGGCCGCCGAAGAAGCCAAGGATCCGAAACGCACGATTCCCAAGGCTTATATCAGCGGCATTCTGACCCTGGTGCTGCTGGCCATGGGCGTGATGTTCTTCGCCGGCGGCGTCGGTGACTGGCGCACACTGGCCAACATCAACGACCCGTTGCCACAGGCGATGAAAACCGTGGTCGGCGACAACTCCGGCTGGTTGCACATGCTGGTGTGGATCGGCCTGTTCGGCCTGGTGGCGAGCTTCCATGGGATCATCCTCGGTTACTCGCGACAATTCTTCGCCCTCGCCCGCGCCGGTTACTTGCCGGCCTCGCTGGCAAAACTCTCGCGTTTCCAGACGCCGCACCGCGCGATTATCGTGGGCGGCATCATTGGCATCGCTGCCATCTATAGCGACGGCTTGATCAACCTTGGCGGTATGACGCTCACTGCCGCGATGATCACCATGGCGGTGTTCGGGGCAATCGTGATGTACATCATGAGCATGCTCAGTCTGTTCAAACTGCGTCGATCAGAGCCGAATCTGGAGCGCACTTTCCGCGCGCCGTGCTATCCGCTGGTGCCGATGATTGCATTGGTACTGGCGGTGGTATGCCTGGTGGCAATGGCCTGGTTCAACGCGCTGATCGGGCTGATTTTCCTCGGCTTCATGGCCGTTGGTTTCGCTTACTTCCTGCTCACCGGCCAGTTGCGCGCCAACGCACCGGCCGACGCAATGCTCACCGGTTTGTAAAGCTCAAGCAGGCGCGGGCTGCACCTGCAAGGAACTAAGGTGCATCCGGCATAACCGGCCTAGAATGGAACCACTGCGACGTCACTTCGCTCAAAAGTGGTGTGCAGCTTCGTACGGCGAAATTCTCGCCCGTCGATCTGCCATTAAGGAGAGCCGTTATGCCTTGGTATGCCTGGTTGATTCTGGTCGTTGCAATCGGCTCGATCGTGGGTGGATTGATGATGCTGCGCGACACCGCCAACAAAGTCGAACTGACCGATGAAGAACGCAAACGCGTGGCCGAGCGCAACGCCGAAGCGGACGCCAAAGAAGCCCAAGATCGCTGAACCCGAACCCCGCCTGACTGGCGGGGTTTTCATTTCAGTAACCCGTGGGACTTATCCGCG
Organism: Pseudomonas sp. LF-5; assembly: GCF_037626295.1. Classification (NCBI taxonomy): domain Bacteria; kingdom Pseudomonadati; phylum Pseudomonadota; class Gammaproteobacteria; order Pseudomonadales; family Pseudomonadaceae; genus Pseudomonas; species Pseudomonas sp. LF-5. The sequence continues at coordinate 240,478 of NZ_JARKMT010000004.1, read as the reverse complement.
CTGTTTTTAGAAGTTGAAGTACAGTCACCATGTAATTTTCCTTGGTTAAGATGGGGCATTGTTGCGGAGAGCTACACATGCGTTACTCGCAAGACCATAAAGCCCAGACCCATCAGCGCATTATCAAGGAGGCCTCGGCACGATTTCGCAAGGACGGCATAGGCGCGACCGGCCTGCAACCGTTAATGAAAGCCTTGGGGCTGACCCACGGCGGTTTCTATTCGCACTTCAAGTCCAAGGACGAACTGGTCGAGAAAGCCTTGCAGGAGGCGGGTGAACAAGTCGCCGGGGTCTGTGCGCAAATCTTTGCCGCAGACAACCCGCTCGAGGCGTTCATAGATACCTATTTGTCGGAATGGCACAGGACATCGCCCGATGAAGGTTGCCCGCTGCTGACCATTTCTTCGGAACTGGGCCTGCGCGGACAACCGAGCCCTACCAGCGATCAGGTCCTCAATGCCCGACTGGAACAAATCGAGGACAACCTTGAGGGAGACAACTGCGCCGACCGCGCCATTGTGATCATGTCGACGCTCGTCGGCGCGTTGCTGCTGTCGCGCAGTGTCGCGGATGCCGGGTTTGCGCAACGCATCCTCGACGTTACCCGCGAACACCTCAAGCACACCGAAGATTAAGCCTGCCAGCGCTTGAACAGCACGCTGGCATTGACTCCGCCAAAACCGAAGCCGTTGGACAATGCGTATTCGATCGGCATCGACCGCGCCTGGCCATGGACAATGTCCACCCCTTCGCTGGCAGGGTCGGGGTTATCGAAGTTGAGGGTCGGCGGCACCACCTGATCGCGAATCGCCAACAACGTGAAGATCGCTTCAAGCCCCCCGGCAGCACCGAGCAGGTGGCCGGTGGCGGATTTGGTTGAGGTCACGGCAATTTTATTCTGCGTGCCGAACAGCGCCTTGATCGCTGCCAGTTCACCCAGGTCGCCCACCGGGGTCGAAGTCGCATGCGCATTGAGATGCTGCACCTGATCCGGCGTGATTCCACCCTGCGCCAGCGCTAGTGCCATCGCCCGCCGCGCACCGCTGCCGTCTTCCGGCCCGGCAGTCAGGTGATAGGCATCGGCAGTGGTGCCATAACCGACCAGCTCGGCCAGTGGCTGCGCGCCACGGGCCAAAGCATGCTCCAGTGATTCGATCACCAGCAGACCGGCGCCCTCGCCCATGACGAAACCGTCCCGGTCGCGATCGAACGGTCGTGAAGCGCGCTCGGGAGTATCGTTGAAAGCACTGGAAAGCGCCCGGGCAGCAGCAAAACCGGCGAGGCTGACCCGGTCGATTGCCGCTTCGGCACCGCCGCACACGGCGATATCCGCTTCACCGGCACGTATCAGCCGCGCAGCATCCCCAATCGCCTGGACCCCGGCGGCGCACGCCGTCACCGGCGCCCCCAACGGCCCTTTAAGGCCATGCTGGATCGACACATGACCGGCGGCGAGATTGACCAGGAAAGATGGAATGGTGAATGGGGACAGACGCCGAGGCCCTCGACTGTCTGTGGTGCGCACCGCGTCGGCGATGGCACCAAAGCCACCGACACCGGAGCCAATGATGGTCGCCGTACGCTCCTGCTCGGCGGCTTCGGCAGGGTGCCATCCGGCCTGCTCCAGCGCCTGGCGTGCTGCCTCCATGGCAAACAGAATGAAGCGATCCATTTTCTTCTGTTCTTTGGGCGGTGTGGCGCGATCCGGATCGAATCCGGCCTCGGCGTCCTCTTCCGGTGTCGGCACGCTGCCACCGACCCGTGCCGGCAAATCGGCGACCACCGCGTCAGGCAGCGCACGCAACCCCGAACGTCCCGCCAACAAACGTTGCCAGACCGCTTCGACACCACTGCCCAACGGAGACACCAGACCCATGCCGGTGACGACTACTCGACGCTGACTCATACCGTAATTACCCCTGCTCGATTCAATGACCTGATTTGTAGCGCTGGGCTGCAGCGCTGCGCGAAAGGTTCGGCGCCATAACATGGCGCGCCGCCACAAACGACTGCCATTCGCCGGCATCGGGCAGCGATGGAATGGTGACCAGTTCGCCCTGATCCAGACCGGCCAGGGCGGCATCCACCATCTCCCCGGCGTCCATGACCATTTCCGCCGGAATGCCACTGGCGTCGATCCCCGAACGCTCCCAGATTTCAGTGCGGGTCACGCCCGGCAGCACGGCCTGGATCTGCACGCCCGAGCCTTCGAGCTCCGCGTTCAACGATTGGGTCAGACTCAACACATAGGCCTTGCTGGCGGTGTAGGTCGCATTGAAGCGCTCGGGGAACAACGCCACGACCGAGGCGATGTTGATGATCGTGCCGCGACCTGCCTTGGCGAAACTGGCAGCGGCGGCCGACGCCAGACGCGTGACGGCGGTGATGTTCAACTGGATCAGGCGTTCCAGTTGATCCATGTCGGCATTGGCCAGCGGGCCGTCGGCGGCCACGCCGGCATTGTTAACCAGCAGGCTGATGCTCGAATCGCTGCGCAAGCGCTGTTCGAGTTTGATCACGTCGTCCTTTTGGGTCAGATCCGCTTTCCACACCTCGACCTGCACACCGTGAGCGTCGCGCAATTGGCTGGCGGCGCTGTCCAGACGGGCCTTGTCACGGGCCACCAGCAACAGATCAAAACCACGCGCCGCCAGACGCTCGGCGTAAATCGCACCGATACCGGACGAGGCGCCAGTGATCAGAGCCGTACCTTGAGACTGCACAGAATTCATGACTTTGCTCCTGAAAAACTTGTGAGTGGGTAAATAACCCCCGAGCCGGGCAGCTCAGGGGCGGCGAATTATTATAGGCATAATATCAAGCCAATATGATATTCGTAATTTTTACCCTGCTGGAGAACACCTCGCCTGCCTGCCGCAGGTGTTCGCATTGCAAAACGAAAAAGGCCGGTCAATGACCGGCCCCTTGGCGTTGAACCTTCAGCTTAGTTGACTTCCAGCTTCTCGCGATTGCGATCCAGAATTGCCTTGCCGATTCCCTTCACTTCCAGCAGCTCATCCACCGAGGCAAAGGGTCCGTTTGTTTCGCGATATGCAACAATCGCCTTCGCCTTGGCTTCACCCACACCTGAGAGCTCTTTCTGCAGCGTTACCGCATCGGCGTCGTTGAGATCAATCCTGGCACTCTGGGCGGCCGCTGGCACTTCCATCACCAGAGGCGCCTTGGGTGAATCGGAAGGCGCGACAGGTGCGGCGATTGCGGCAATCGAGGCGCTGGTGAGGAAAGCGAAAATCAGAGAGTAGAAGTAACCGGTACGCATTTGTGACGCTCCATCATCGTTTGAGAAAGCAGCTTTTCCGAAGCTGCTCTCCAAACTTAGGTCATGGTGCACCCATGTCAAAAATGCGTGCGTTACAGGATGTGAAACAATCAGGGTTCGAGACGACGTTGCTGATAGATCCAGTCAACGATCTCGCCATCGGGGGTGTAGCCGGAGACGGTTTCGCGGAGGAGTTCGCGAACGCGAGTGTAATCGTCGCTTTCCACCGCTATCAACAGCTCGCTCAGCTTTAGCTTCAAAACATCCCAAGGCAGATGATCTTCGTTAGCAGACATGATCATTGGGTGAGGGGTTGCCGACACATTGTCGCCAATAAGCAGCTCCTCGTAGAGTTTTTCACCTGGACGCAAACCGGTGAACTCGATGGAGATGTCACCCTGAGGATTGCGCTCCGAGCGGATGCTCAAACCGGACAGATGAACCATTTTTTCTGCCAGTTCGACGATCTTCACAGGCTCGCCCATGTCCAGAACAAATACGTCACCGCCCTGCCCCATCGAGCCGGCTTGTATCACCAATTGAGCGGCCTCAGGGATGGTCATGAAATAACGAGTGATTTTGGGGTGTGTGACAGTCAGAGGGCCGCCGGATTTGATCTGGCTGTGAAACAACGGGATGACCGAGCCCGAAGAGCCCAGCACGTTGCCGAACCGGACCATGGTGAAGCGCGTTTTGTTGACGCGCAAGACATTTGCCCTGTCGCCCAAAAAAACCGGCGCAATCTCACGACTGAGCGCCTGCAACGTCATTTCGGCAAGACGTTTGGTGCTGCCCATGACATTTGTCGGGCGCACCGCCTTGTCAGTGGATATCAGAACGAAATTTGAGACCCCCGACTGCACGGCAGCCTGAGCCGTGTTAAGCGTGCCGATCACATTGTTCAATACGCCTTCCGCAATGTTGTGCTCTACCATCGGCACATGCTTATAAGCAGCGGCGTGATATACCGTGTCAACTTTCCAAGTCGTCATTACATCCAGCAGTTTGTCCTGATGGCGTATCGACCCAAGTATGGGTAGCAATCGAACAGTCACAGACTCCCGCGCCCTGCGCTGCTCAAGCTCCGACAGAATGTTGTAGAGATTGAATTCGCTGTGCTCAAACAGCAGAAGTGTCGTCGGTGACAAAGCAAAAATCTGTCGACAAAGTTCCGAACCAATTGACCCCCCGGCCCCCGTGACCATCACGGTCCTGCCCTTGATACAGCGCTCGAGCAAATCAGGTTGGGCTGGAACAGCATCACGGCCCAGCAAGTCCGCAATATCTACTTCCTGAATGTCTTCGACCTTTACTCGGCCACTCGCCAGATCGGAAAAGTTCGGCACGCTGCGAATGTGCAACGGAAAACCTTCCAGCAGATTAAGAATTTCTCTCCGACGCGCGCGCGTTGAAGATGGCAGTGCAAGAAGTATTTCCTGCGCCCCGGTGACGTCGATCATCTGCTGAATATGTTTGGGTTTATAGACCTGAAGGCCGGAAATAGAGCGATCGGAAATACCCGGATCATCGTCGATAAAAGCCACCGGGCGCATTGTTCGGCCCATCCGCAATGCCGCGACCAGTTGATTCCCCGCGACACCCGCACCGTAAATCGCAACCTTCGTGAGCCCATCGTCGCGACTGGCAAACGGAACGCGCTGGGCGGCAGTGAACCAGTCCCCCATGAAGTACTGCCGCATAACCAACCGCAGCCCACCGATGATGACGAGGCTCAACCACCAGTAGTTGAATATGATCGAACGCGGCACTACCGCCTCGTGATTGCTGTACCAATAGACGACGACAGCCAAGATAAGCGATGAAAGGCTAACGGCCTTGATAATTGCAATGAGGGCGTCATTACCGAAATAGCGCATGACGGCACGATACATGCCGAAACGTATGAACAAGGGAATAGCGACAAATGGAGCACAGGCGAAGAGCCAGAAATGGACCCTCAAAGGATTATACATATCATCCAGGCCCAGACGCACGATAAACGCCAGCCAAAGTGCCGCCCAGACCAGCAGGATGTCTGTAGCGACCTGAACCAGCCTTTTTCGACGCCGCGGGAGGCCTACCAAGTACGCTCTGATTTTATCCATAAACTCTTCAAACACCTTAGTTGCTCCTCTCTGCCGCCCCCTCACCTTAAGCTTTAAAGGCGTGCCGCAACCACGTAAACCTAATGATCGAGTGGTTGCTGCTTAGTTCTATACCGCTGAATCTTCCTCATTTCCAGCGCGAAATTTTATTGCCAGGAAAATAAGTGGCACATAAGCTAAAATAACCCCAGAAGCTCCGTCCAGGCCAAAACGCGTCACGCATACGGCTATTGGCAACAGCCAGAAAAGATTGATCATGCCAACACCGATCGTTACAGGTAAATGCCTGCTGAAGCGACGTGAGGCGAATTGGTAGGCATGACTGCGATGTGCTTCATGGACTTTCTCCCCTCTAAACAAACGGCGAAACAGCGTAAATGTTGCATCGACGATGAATACCCCAAGCAAAATCAGCCAGGCCCATAGCATGGGTGCACTCACCCACGCTCCCTGCAGAGACAGTCCTCCCAACACGATGCCGAGAAACCCACTACCGGCGTCGCCCATGAAAATCTTCGCGGGTGGGAAGTTCCAATAAAGAAAACCTGCCACAGAAGCGGCGAGCAACAGCGGTCCCCCGATGAGGTTATTCAGCCCCGCCAACCAGTAAAGCAGACAGGCTCCCAAGCAGGCACACATCGCCTCTACGCTGGCGATGCCATCAATTCCGTCCATGAAGTTGTAGAGATTGAGTAGCCACACAAGATATAAAGCTGCCAGTACATGACCTGCCCAGCCCATGTCGACATGGACGCCAAACAGTGCGATTGGAGGAAATCCTCCCATCCAGCCAAGCAACCAGACCGCCGCTGTAAAATGTCCCAACAGGCGCCAGCGGGCGGCGATATGTCCATGGTCGTCCATAAATCCGATAACCGCGATAGCTGTCGCGGCAACAGTCATACCAAGGAAGTTGGCTAATGGAATTTCGTCAAAATAGAACAGAAGACCCGACGCAAAAAGAAAAGCTACAACAATGGCAACCCCACCACCTCGGGGAGTAGGGGTCGAGTGAGAACTACGCGCATTGGGGATATCCATCAAGCTACGGGATAAAGCATAGTTACGCAGCCTTGACGTCAGAAAAAAAGAAATTCCAGCAACTATCGGAATACACCAAACGTAATTCATGATTTTCGAGAGTCCAGAAAATATTTTGCCGTGAGACTCAAACCCTGTTCAAGACTCACGGGAGGAGTCCAACCCAGTAATTGTCGATTCTTGCTGATATCGACCTGTAAAGAACCGAAAAGACGTTGAGCCAAGCCCCGCTTGCCAAGAATAGTTGAAACTATGCTCAATACCCAAACAGGTATGGACAACAGGCGTGCCGGTTTCCCCAGATACCCGGCAATCTTGCGCAATAATTCAGAAGTGGAAACATCGTCTCCATCACTCGCCAAAAATGTTTGGTTGGCCGCTGCCGGATGCTCAAGGCAGGTCACTACGAAATCTACAAGATTATCCAGGTAGATCAGACTACGACGATTTCGAACAGCACCAAAAGGCAACGGGATAGCTCTATCAAGCCAGCGCATCATGCTTAGAAAGTTGGCTTTTACTCCGGGGCCGTAGACAAGGACGGGCCGTATAATCACTACTTCCATTTCGGTTTCCGTTGCAAGAGCTTTTAAACCTTGCTCCGCTTCAAATTTCGAGATGCCATAGGGATCTTTGGGGGCAGGGATATCGTCTGCAGTGTAAGGCTTGCCCATCAAAGTCGTCTCTCCATTGACTTTGATGGAGCTGATGAAAATGAAGCGCTTGACTCCCCGATCGGCGGCCTGTCGAGCGAGATTCATCGTGCCCTCGACATTTACTGCGCGAAACGCGGAAAGGGCATCAGCAGCCTGTTCATGCAGCTTATGAACCCTTGCGGCAGCATGCACCACAATGTCCACGTTATTGATCGATCCCCAGTCGGTTTGACCATCTATATCAGAAATTTTTACGGTTTTAACCCCCTCGGGCAGTACCCTGGCAAGCGTTCGGAGAGGCACAATGAGATCACATGTCCCCATCAATGCAAGACGCTGAACAATAGCTTTCCCTAAAAAGCCGGAACCACCAGTAACCAGGATAGACTTGGGGATCATCTTGAACTCGAAGATGTGTAAATAAGAAAAAGCGAAAGTAGGTGGCAACACTACGTTCAAGGCTAAGAAGATCCATCGTATTCAGAGCCTCCCTCGATTCACTTCAACAACGAACGATACACTTCCGTATAAGAATCAACCATTCGCTTTGCTGTAAATACCTGCTCGAAACGCAAGGCTGCCCTACGCCCCATCGCACTACTCTCTTCAGGATTTTCCCACAGTGTAATCATCGCCTGCGCCAGCGCTTCAGAATTACAGGGCGGAACGACCAACCCTGTCTCACCGGCAATATTTATATAAGTTGTTCCAGTACCAATCTCGCAGGAGATAAGAGGCTTACTAAACATCGCAGCTTCAAGAAGTGAAATCCCAAACGCTTCAGACCGAAGATGAGAGGGAAAAACCAAACCGTAACACAACATTAATAACGCAGTTTTATCAACGTCGGGCAAACCGCCCAGAAAGTGAATGTTGGACAGACCTAATCTGACAGCCTTGGCCTTCAACTCGGCCTCCATAGGCCCTTGCCCCAAAATAGCGATTGGAAATCGAGCCGTACGAGCCGCTTCAAGCAAATAATCAAGTCCTTTGTAGTAGCGTAAAGCGCCTACAAAAAGAAAAAAACGCGAGCCGAGCTTATCTTTCCAACAACCCAATTTTTCCGATGAAACATGCGGGTAGGTATTCCTATCCAACCCGATCGGAATTACAGTTACCTTATCCTTGAATTTTTGGAGCGTCGAACTGCTTTCTATATACTTCGGAGATGAAGCAACGATACGATTTACGCTTCCCAAAAAACCGTGCATCAAAGGCTGATACAACTTTAACAACGTTTTTTGCTTAACAATGTCTGAATGATAACTAACAACCGTTGGCTTACGTATGCGCGAGGCGAAATGCACAATATCCATGAATGGCCATGGGAAATGATAGTTTATGATATCAACATCCTTGGCCAACTCCGTAAAATCCTTGAAGGCTGACGTCGAAAACCCAGTGGATGCTAAGTGCAGGTCCAGCTTTGACGTGTGAGCGAAGTGCCCACCAACTTTTACGTTACGTGCAGCCCCATGAGCACTCAAAGACAGTACTTGCGCAGTAACCCCATGTTCTCTTCCCCCTTCCGCAAGCTGGAAAATGACCTGTTCAATCCCACCCATCGTTTGCGGATAATAGGTTTTAAAGAAATGGAGAACTTTCATTTTTTGATTTTCCCTATCGTTTTTTTTGCCGGCACTCCTACGTAAACTCCCGGCGTCTCTAAGTCACGATGCGCGCAAGCTCCTGCCCCCAATGTCACGTCATCACAAATTTTGATGCCGTCAATAACTGTAGCGCCAGCGCCAATAAAGCAAAAACGTCCTATACAGGTTCTTCCTGCTACAGCCGCCTTTATAGAAACATGAGTAAAATCATCCACGACGCACTCATGTTCTACAATCGCTCCGGTATTTACAATGCACCCGATTCCCACAGAGGCGATAGGGCCGACATGAGCGTGATGCGCTACAAACGTTCCATGACCAACTTTCGCGCCAACACCTATCGTAGCTGTAGGCGAAATGAGCGTAGCCAAAGGCCAGCCACGACCCTTTGCCCATTCGTACTGCGCTTGCCGGCTAAGACCATCGCCTGAGGCTGGCATGACAGCCCAGCCTTCTGGCAAATCTTCGTCCCACTTCCGTAGTACAGCAAACTCACCAAAAGTTTCATTTGGGCGAGCATTGCTGTCTATGAAGCGAAGTTGTCTTATACCTGACGCTAATGCGACATCAGCCACTGCGCGAGCGTGACCACCAAAGCCAAGAATGAGTAAACCAGATAGAGTAGGCATTGGCCTCATTCCTTTCAAGAAACTTTCAGTCTCGAAATTTTTTCTAAAACATCGATATGTTCGTTAACAACGTCTGTCCAATTGCGTTTGGACAGCGCTTCATAAACTTCCTTTTGAACATCGAGCAACTCATCACGATTCAGGATACCCCAACGAATTCGCTCAGCGATATCCTTCCAATCATAGGGATCGAAAAAGGTCAATTTTTGTAGATCAGAGCCTACCAACACTTCTTCCGTAACAGGGATACGAGCCATGACAACGGGTGTTGCGACAGACAGTGCCTCACTAAAGGTAAATGGGCATCCCCCTTCGCTCATACTCGGATTCACAGCCAGATCCGCTAACTTGTAACACGCTGCCAACTCTTGAACGGTCAATCCGTGCACGCAAAGAACGTCATTCTCTAGGTAATTATCCCGAATAAATTCCTTGACCTCCGGAAAACCATCAGCATGGCCCGTCAGTATCAGCTTATGGCGAATAAAATCATTACGAACAAGGTATTTGTACGCCTTTAACAACGAAATTACATTTTTATTCGGCCGAAACTGGCTAGCATAGAAAATAAACTTCGTATCAGCGTTGGAAAATGTCGATGAATATGAAAAATTAGACGACTTTTTCATCACCCGCTTGAAAAGGGTTTTGCAATAGTTGTTAGAGGTGATTTCCACATCGGAAAAGCCATTGACGGTCACCCAACTACTTAAATCATTAGGCGCATGATAAACCACTGAAATATTCGAAGGTTTTACAGCATACCTTTCGACGAGGGTATTCCATTTAACACTTTCACTATAAGTGACAAAATGCTCACCCCCATGAATTGCCGCCTCAACTCTTTCATAGACTTGCAGGAACCGCTCACCCCCTACGTTTGAAAATCCGATAGGAAAATCTGAAAGTACTACATCGGGCACACACATCAAGCGTGGAGCTTGAATTTTGTTAAATTCCGGCCAGAAAGCTGTTGGACAATACCAAGCTTTTACATCCGCCATTTTATCAATAAGCTGCTGCATGCGATCAGACTCGACTTGCTCCAAACCACGATACAAACGAAGTACAAATGCATCTTCTTTAGGAGCACCGATAGCTGCTCGCAGGCGGTTAACTTTCCACATTACCGGTCTCAAAACACGGCGTGCGAGAGCTTTTAACTTTAATACAAGAGCATATAGTGGAACGAGAATAAGCAACGGACTCAATAAAATAAACAACAAGAACAGAGCCGCCGCTTCGCTCCCAAGTCGAAACACCCCACTATAAGAATCGAGAGAAATCAAACGATTCTCGAAATGACGCGTCAGCTTTATTTTCCAAGTCAAAAGCTTTTTCGCAAACCGTTGCCTGATAGTCAGACCTTTGATTTTTCTTTTTCTGGCAGTATAAGCCTCGTAAATCTGCAAGATCATAGGCGACTTTGGTGGAGAGATAAGTTCAAACAGGTCCTGTTGAACCCCTTCACTCAGAAAAAGGTCTTGAAGTGCTTGTTTTGACCAGCTCGGGCAAACCAAAACAAACTTTACGTCGTCCCGCCCAGCCGCGCCGTTAAGAAATGCAGCAAGGTACCGACCAAGACCTTCATTTCGGAGATTCACTCCTGGAGCGTATGCCAGGTAGATTCCGAACTTTTTCATAAGCACTCCCTTACGACCTGCCAATAGGCACTCGCTAATTTATCTATACTTTGCTCGCCCAGCACTTCACCAGACGGCAAAAAATTGCGACGCTCTAAATGTGCAAGTTCCATTTCTTTAAGCTGACTTGCCATATGCTTTGGTTGGTCTGATTTCATCCAACTTAAATTCAAAGAGAACTGTTGATCGATTTCCCTCATGGCAGGGTAGTCACTGCTCAACGAAGGAACACCCAGACCGGCAGCTTCAATCACGCTAAAAGTACCATTATCTATCGCACCCGCATGCCACAAAAAAGCGGCGCTGGCTAACATACTCTGATAATTTTGATCGGCCAGTTCACCTACAAGCTTGATGTTCCTCTTCAACAACCTACTTTGCCCGAGCAAATCAGCTAAAGGCTTAAGATGCTGCGAGGAACTGTTGAACAATTCCTTGGTATTGACACCTGTAATTTTGCACTGCAGTGTGCCGTCCAGCTCTTCATAATAAAATTTCAATGCTTTCAGAGCATTAACATGATTTTTGTGGATCGCAGTATTGGTTGTCCAGATGAAATATTTGGCAGTTTCTGCATACCCACCTTTCAAGTTGGAAAAATCGGGTGCAATCATCGGTAATTTGAAAACTTTACCAGCTGCAATACCCGCATAATTCAGAGCATCCTGCTTAGTGAATTCCGTTGTCACCAAAATTTTAGAAGCTGACCTCGCGGCATCCAAATATGGTTGATCCGCACCGAACGGAAGTATCGGTACATATCGCTGGAGATAATCATAGATCATAAGTACCGACGGTCGCATTGGTAGTAATGGCGCCTCCAGACGATCGGATACCACGAGCCAAACATCGCAGTCTTGAAGATGATTTATGCCGTCATCGACAACCATATATCGGTTGCTTTTAGGTTCCCAGCCTTCGTGTCCGGAATAACGCATAGCCCTACGAGCCGTTGCTGCATCCAGTGACTTCCAGTTAAATGGGCGTATTTTGATCTCATCTAAAAGATCTGTAAATTCTTCGGCAGGATAGCTCTCGGGCTTATCCAGATGGAGAAAGACGATATCGGTGGGCTCTCCCGCCTGACGACTTCCTCGATATAAAGCATTCGCTAATAGTTTTGCGCCTCGAAGGCTCCCGCCTCTATACTCAACCGGAACAATGACTGCAATTTGCTTACGTCGAACAGGACGATTGATATTATCCTTTTTTACCGATTCAAGCTCTTCAAGTACTTTTTTAAATCCGTTCTGCCAGGCCTCCTCACAGTTTTTTGCTTTCATAGGCTCAAGCAAAATCATTTGTGATTCGCGAATATTTTTTATAAGCCTTTGGTCGCCACTCATAAGTTGCTCTGCCTTAGCTCTCGCCTCCGCAACTGTTTTGCAACGACCAGGTAAACCTATCCCTCCCATTTTATCAAGCATCCCCCCTGCCATAAATAACAAGGGCATGCCCGCGCGAATTGCCTCGAATGGATGATAATGAATATGATTAGGTTCAGTAGAATGATAAAACATCACTCTATGCTGTCTCATATTATATTCATGTTCTTCACCGGACACGAAACCGAGAACATTCTCATCAGAAACAGCAACAGGCTGCGCTCCACCTATCGTATAGCCGATACCCGAAAAATCACGCACGAAGTTTTTATAGATAGTTTCGAAATAGGGGGATGTACCGATTCGAGGACAAACGAAAAGAATCTTCCTAAGTCCGCCCTCCCAGAGTTCAGGAGTAGCATCCCCCTTCAAACCTACGGGAAGAAAACAATCTCGGCTGGCTAAAAAGTTCTGCTCGGAGTCTTTCAGATGCGCATAGCCAGCTCCAAACCAAAAACGCGAGCCGATAGATTTTATATTACGAACCAGTCCCTCACCGGCCTCCTCATAAATCAATTGCGAATAAGAATAGCCTTTCGACAGGCCAAAAACCCGAAGTATAATGGCACCTTTAAAATGTCGCACAGAACTATGAATCTGAAGTGGAAAGAACCCAATGATTGCAACATCAAAGTGGAGGTTAGCGATTTGCCAGGCCTCCTCACTTGGACTGGAATACCAATCCTGCGCATTAAGAATATCCAATTCCGACTTCGGTATCGTTAAACCGGCATCAAAACTAGAGTCAACATTCGCTGAAAGATTCCCTTCATCATAAGGAAAGCTTTTGGGCATGAATATTTCATTCACCCCCAACGCTTTCAGCTGGTCAACTTCGAATTTTCGTAATGTTGTATGGTTTAGCAACCAAAGGACTCTTAGCGTCTTCAAAGTTATTCCAGTCCATTTATAGCTTTATATTCAGCAACTGCCTCATCACACGGCCCATCAAAAACCATGTCACCATGATGAAAAACCAGTCCTCGATTGCATATCGAACGTAATGCGCCGAAATCGTGTGTTGCCAAAACCAGAATTTCCGCTTGTTCAATAAGGCTTGTAATACGCTCCTTGGCCTTGGCCATGAAATTCGCATCACCTGCACCGATCACCTCATCAAGGAGCAGAATATCTCCACCCACCGTGGTAGAGATCGCGAAAGCCAACCTGACCTGCATGCCCGCAGAATAGGTTTTTATCGGGTAGTCTATGAATTCACCCAGTCCTGCGAAATCAACGATTTCGTCTGCCTTTTCACGCATAAATCGGGGGGAAAGGCCCAACAACAATCCGCGGTACAGGATATTTTCTCTGCCCGTCGCGTCAGGCTCAAAGCCGAGACTCAAATCAAATAATGAACGAACCTGGCCCTCGACCTTCAGAAGACCACTCGAAACCGGATAAAGCCCGGCGACGGTCTTCAGAAAGGTACTTTTGCCTGCTCCGTTGTGCCCGAGCAACCCGACGCGCTCACCGCTTTTAATTTCAACACTGATATTTTTCAGTGCATGGATATCTGCAACACTTGAGTTGTTTTTCTCTCTGCTAAACACGTTAGCAATAAGAGACTTTAATGAACGCTCTTTATAGGCAACCGACGCATAATGAAGGTTAACGTTCTCAAGCAAGATTCGGTTATTTTTCATAGGTAAAAAATCACTTTCCGTTCAGCCTTGCTGCCGATAATGATAGCTAATGCGCCAAAGAAAATCGCAGTACCAATACTGAACGCGTAGTTTTGCCACGTTGGCCACTCGCCTTGCAGTAACGGAGCGCGTATCAACTGCAACAGGTGATATATCGGATTGTAATCGACCAAAGCATGAAGCCCGCCATTCTTGAACATCTTGGCTTCGAAATATACCGGAGAGATGAACCATAACGACTGCATCACCAACCCAAGCGCATGCGGGATGTCACGAAACCGAGTACTAACATAAGACAATAATGTAGACACAGGCCAAGCGATGAGCGCGAGAATGGGAAATATGGTAAAAGAGGCCAACCAACTCCAACCAATATTTTGCGGGAGAACTATGGCGACCCAGCCATACAACGAGATACTGGCGAGCATCAGAACAATGGCACTGCCGACAACGGTTCTGAGCGTGTATATTGCCAACGGATGGTTACACTGCTTGATATACGCATCCGCCTGAACAAATGACAATGACCCTGCAACTGTATTGGCGGAAATATATTCCCAAACTATGATCCCGGAGAGAATATATGGTGCGTAGGTAACAATATCTGTATTAAAAAGCTTACTGAACACTAACGTCAGCAGCAAGGTCAAGCCAAGCGGTTGAATAATAGACCAGGTCATCCCAAAAAAAGATCGCCTCCACCTTGATCTAAGATCAGCGAGAGAAAGGTGAATCCAGAAGTACCGGGCAGCCCATACACGCGAAAAATAGGAAAACATCACTTCACCTGAGTAAATATATTAAATTCAAAAATTCAGTTTGAACTTGATTTCTGAATTTCACTTGGCAATCGGGGCTGGATTCCCAACCCCGATTTCCCGCATTTTAGTCGGCGAAATAGCTTCGAATTTCATCCGCTACCTGCTGCACCTGATCGCGGCTCAGGGTCGGATAACTCGGAAGGTTCATTCCTCGCGAGCTAAGGTTCTGCGCTACCGCAAAGGTTTCCTCAGTTTTGCAGTGCGGCATGTTATGAGCAGGAGCGAAAAGAGGGCGTGTCTCAATGCCCTTGTTCTTCAAATGATCCCGCAGTGCTTGACGCTGACTCGGATCATCCAACAGTACTGAACACATCCAGTAGGAGTGACGGGTACCTGGCTGCTCTGCATGCATCTGCAGCGGAAGCCCTTCGAGCGCTTCGCGATACCAATCCGCAACCTGCCGCTTAAGAGTGATGATTTCGTCTGCACGCTCTAGTTGGGCAAGGCCAATGGCTGCGCAGATGTTGGTCATCCGATAGTTGAAGGCCAACTCGTCATGCCAGTACTCGCGAGTTTTGGACACACCTTGACTTTTAAGATGGCAAGCTCTCTCGTGAATATCCTTGTTCTTGGACACTACCATTCCACCTTCGCCGGTGGTAATAGTCTTGTTTCCGAAGAAGCTGAACGTAGCGACATCACCAAAAGTCCCTACATGCTGATCTTTATACAGAGAGCCGAAAGCTTCTGCACAGTCTTCGATCAGCAGCAGATTATGCTCTTTGCACAGAGCAACGACCTCATCCATGTCACATGCCAGACCGTACAAATGCACGACCATGACGGCTTTGGTTTTAGAAGTAATGCGGCTTCGGATGTCAGGGACGCTGACGTTCCATGTATCCGCCAGAGATTCAGCGTAAACGACGCTGGCCCCGGTTTGCATGATGGTGTTGACCGACGCCACATAAGTGAGCGTTGGAACAATCACCTCGTCACCAGGACCAAGCCCCAAAGCCGCCATTGCCAAGTGCAGGGCAACAGTGCCATTGCTCACCGTGGTCGCATGTTCGGCACCAATGTATCGGGCAAATTCGTTTTCAAAGCGGGAGATAAATTCTCCGCGGGAGGAAATCCAGGTCGAATCAAGACACTGGTTTACATATTCCTTTTCGCGTCCGCCCAGAAAGGGCTGATATACCGGTATCATCCCAGCCCCCTTATTCCTGACCCTTGAAATATTTAAAGCCGTGTTCAGCGACCAGCTTGTCGCGTTTGGCTTCACTTAGATCTTCACGCATCATTTCCTCTACCAGCTCAGCGAAGGTAGTACGTGGAACCCAGCCCAATTTTTCTTTGGCTTTGCTTGGGTCACCCAAGAGTGTCTCAACTTCGGCCGGACGGAAATAACGTGGGTCGACGGCAACGATGCACTTGTTGGTTGCGACGTCGTAACCTTTCTCGTCTACGCCCTGGCCTTCCCAGCGAATCTTGATATCGATTTCATTCGCTGCAACTTCAACAAATTCCCGAACGGAATGCTGTTCACCGGTCGCGATCACAAAGTCGTCGGGCGTTTCTTGCTGGAGCATAAGCCATTGCATTTCCACGTAATCACGGGCATGACCCCAGTCACGCAGGGCATCCATGTTACCGAGATACAGGCAGTCTTGCAGGCCGACCTTGATACGTGCCAAGGCGCGTGTGATCTTACGAGTTACGAAGGTTTCGCCGCGGATCGGAGATTCGTGATTAAAGAGAATACCGTTGCAAGCATACATGCCATAAGACTCACGATAGTTCACGGTGATCCAATAGGCGTACATCTTGGCGACGGCATATGGAGAGCGGGGATAGAAAGGCGTGGTTTCTTTCTGGGGAATTTCCTGCACCAGACCATAAAGTTCAGAGGTGGATGCCTGATAGAACTTGGTCTTCTTTTCAAGACCGGCGATTCGGATGGCTTCAAGGATGCGCAGTGTACCCATGGCATCAGTATCAGCAGTATATTCAGGTGATTCGAACGAAACAGCTACGTGGCTTTGCGCCCCGAGATTGTAAACTTCATCTGGCTGTACTTCTTGCACGATGCGAATCAAGCTGCTCGAATCGGTCAGGTCGCCGTAATGCAAATTCAGATCATAGCCTTTCTTATGCGGGTCATGGTAAAGATGATCAATACGGTGAGTATTGAACAACGAAGCACGGCGCTTGATACCGTGTACCGAATAACCTTTCTTAAGCAGGAACTCAGCAAGGTAAGCACCATCTTGACCAGTAATACCCGTAATCAACGCTACTTTCTTGTCGCTCATTTTTTCACCAATTTAAATTAATCAATCGAACAGTATTTCTCTATCAGAGAGCCAACTTATTGCTGACCCTCACCTTCCTTGTGGAAGTGAGAATCGTTTTATCATTCCATATATCTACTGTTCAGCAGCTCCTCGATTTCTTTGACTTTCAACGCCACAAGCGCTGGATCGCCTCTGCTTTCCACATTCAACCTCAACAGAGGTTCTGTGTTCGAACCTCGGAGATTAAATCGCCAGTCGGGAAACTCCAGACCGACGCCATCGGTTTGATCAAGATGAGGCCCTTGAGGCAAATAATGTGCGAGAACCTCCTCTAGCGCCGCAGATACATCATCGACTCGATAATTGATTTCACCGCTGCACGGATAGGCGGCAACGCGCTCATCAACAAGCTGGGCTAGGTTTTTTCCCGACGCAGACATCAATGCGGTTACCAACAGCCAAGGGATCATGCCGCTGTCACAATAGAAGAAATCCCGGAAGTAATGGTGCGCGCTCATCTCACCGCCGTAGATTGCATCCTCCATCCGCATGCGCTCTTTTATGAAGGCATGGCCGGTCTTGCATTGTACTGAAACGCCGCCCGCCAATCGAACCTGATCGATCGTGTTCCAGGTCAACCTCGGGTCATGGATAATCTTCGAGCCGGGGTGTTTCTTGAGCAGCATTTCTGCCAGCAGACCAACCAGGTAATAGCCCTCGATGAAGCGCCCTTCCTGGTCGAAAAAAAAGCATCGATCGAAGTCACCATCCCACGCAACCCCCAAATCACAGCCGTTTTCCAACAACGCTTGGCGTGTCAGCGTACGGTTTTCCGGAAGAAGGGGATTGGGTACACCGTTGGGGAAATGACCGTTTGGCTCGGCGTTGATGATCACCCATTCGAATGGCAATTTTTTGACCAATTCCTGAAGCACGGGGCCGGCAGCGCCATTGCCGGGATCAGCAAGTATTTTCAACGGGCTGAAATCCGCCACATTTACATAACTTAAAAGATGTTCGACGTAGGCTGTCTTATCCAGTTCGAAACGCACTTCGCCCGGAGTTGCAGCCAGGGGGCCCAAATCGCCACTTTCCACACGGGAACGTATGGCATTGAGTCCTGTATCGCCGCTGATCGGTCGAGATTCAGACTTTACAAGCTTCATCCCGTTATAACCCTTGGGATTGTGGCTGGCAGTGATCATCACTCCGCCATCCGCCTTGAACGCGCTGGTTGCAAAGTAGACTTCTTCAGTTCCGCACAACCCGATATCGATGACGTTCGCGCCCGCCTCCAACAGTCCACGCGTCATCGCCTCTGCCAGCATTGGGCTTTCGAGCCGCATATCACGCCCCAGCACGATGCTTTGGCCTTGCAGCTCGATAACCATCGCCCGGCCTATTCGGTAAGCCACATCGGCATTGAGGTCAGATGGCACCTGGCCACGAATGTCATAGGCTTTAAAACACTGGGTATTGATGGGGATATTCATACCGCTCTCTTGCTGAGGTATGTGGAGGCGAGGCCCATTTAACGGCTACGCATGCTCGCCACGATGAAAATGAATCAGAACCAGGCCGAATGCAGAAAAGCCCGGCCGATGGAAACCTCACCGACCTGAATTCCCTATACCGAAATACTGTTAATTATCGACGCGGCCGTAATTATCTTCGAAACGAACGATATCGTCCTCGCCAAGATAGTCACCACTTTGCACCTCAATCATCACCAGGTCTATGACGCCCGGGTTCATCAAACGGTGCTGATGACCAGCACGAATGAACGTGGACTCGTTGGTATTCAACATCAACTCCTGCTGGTCATTGATGACCTTGGCCATCCCGCTGACAACGATCCAGTGTTCACTTCTGTGATGGTGCATCTGCAAGGACAACGACGCCTTGGGTTTCACCACAATGCGTTTGATTTTAAAGCGCTCGCCGTTTTCCAGGGTTGTGTAGGTCCCCCATGGGCGATGAACGGTACGATGGAGCAAATGAACCGTGTGGCTGGCCGCCTTGAGCTGATTGACGATATGTTTTACATCTTGGGCATGATCTTTATGGGCGATCATCACCGCGTCCGGGGTATCGATGACCAGCAAATCTTCAACTCCCACCAGCGCAGTCAGTCGATCTTCACTGTTCACGTAGTTATTGCGGGAATTGTGGGACAACACCTCGCCTTCAAAACGGTTGCCATTTTCATCAGGCTCGGTCAGCTCACTGACAGCGTTCCAGGAACCGATGTCACTCCAACCGATATCACAAGGAATGGTCGCTACTTTGGAGGAGCGCTCCATCAATGCGTAATCGATGGAGATGTCCGGAACCTCTGCGAATGCATCAGCGTCGAGTGCCAGGCAACGATATTTCTCGGAGGTAGTGAGACGCGAACTTTCAATGGTTTTGCTGACAGCTGCCAATACGTCAGGGGCATGCTGAAGAAGCTCTTCCAGCACAGAGCCAACCCGGAAGCAGAACATCCCGGAGTTCCAATAGTAGTTGCCTGCGCTGACGTAGCCTTCAGCAGTTTCAAGGTTGGGCTTTTCGACGAAGCGCGCAACCTTCAGGCCACCTTTCAAAGGTGCATTTTTCTGCGCTTCAATGTACCCAAATCCTGTTTCAGGATAAGTCGGCTGAATACCGAAGGTTACCAGCCAGCCTTCGGCGGCAAGCACTACCGCATTGGCTACTGCCGCAGCGAATGCTGTTTCGTCTTTTATCAGGTGGTCTGCCGCCAGCACCAGCATTTGGGCATCGGGGCCATGAGTGGCTTCCAGTTGAAGCGCTGCGGCAGCAACGGCGGCAGCCGTGTTGCGTCCGAAAGGCTCAAGAATGAAACCCTGCGACTGTTTGAGCGTGCTGACCGCACCATACTCATCTTCAGTCTTGAACAGGAGTTCGCGGTTGGTCACCGTCAGAACTTCCACTACGCCTTCCAGACGCGAAGCACGAAGGAAAGTTTTCTGGATTAGATTCTGACCACCTGGCAGCTCCATGAACGGCTTTGGATGGGCTTCACGAGAGACGGGCCACAACCGGCTGCCCACTCCGCCAGACAAAATTACGGGAATCAGTTCCATGCTCTCAATCCTTAGCCCCCTATCCAGTGGATAATTCCAGAAACGGGTTCAGTTATATTTCCGGTCATTTATGCGTCCTGACTGACGCAAATACTTGCCCTAAGCCGCAAGAAAAAAACAGCCGCTCGGCCTAAATCCAAATCCATACGCAACACCCGGATCCTTGCCGATCAACGATTGGGGCAGGGCTTCTTTTATGAGGCGTACCCAATGAGGCGAAGCTGCCCGCCCACAACCGCGAGCCGCAAGAACCGGTAAGATTGCTGGTCATTCTACAGCTTGTGTCTGGACATTAATAACTCCCTCCCGGCGGAAGGCACAAAAAACGTCTTTAAAATTGAAAGCATTCGAACAAGATCGATATCAAACCAACATCAACCCGGCTCAGCGCAACCACATTCCAATCTCTAAGAGTAATGGCTACTGCGCCAACAATCTCAGCCCTCGCGCACTGCGGAATCCAGAAGCTTCTCCAGGTACTGCCCATAGCCGGTTTTTTTCAAGCGCTCGGCTTGAGCACGCAGTTTCGCCATGTCAATCCAGCCATTACTGTATGCAATCTCCTCAAGGCAGGCGACCTTCAAGCCTTGGCGCTTTTCGATGGTATGCACGAAGTGACTGGCCTCTAGCAGCGAATCATGCGTACCGGTATCAAGCCATGCGAAGCCGCGGCCGAGCATTTCGACCTTAAGGGATTTTTGCTCGAGATAGGCCAGATTGACATCGGTAATTTCGAGCTCGCCGCGCGCGGACGGCTTGATCTTCTTGGCAATTTCGACAACCTGATTATCGTAGAAATAGAGACCTGTCACAGCGTAGCTGGACTTGGGCACTATCGGCTTTTCCTCGATACTCAATGCAGATCCATTAGCGTCAAACTCAACCACACCAAAGCGCTCGGGATCAGAAACGTGATACCCGAAGATCGTGGCACCATGCTCTCGCAGACAGGCGGAACGCAAATTGTCCGAGAAGTGCTGACCGTAGAAAATATTGTCTCCCAGGATCAGACAGCAAGGATCATCACCAATAAACTCCTCACCGATAATGAAAGCCTGAGCCAGCCCGTCCGGGCTCGGCTGCTCGGCATAACACAGCTTGATGCCATATTGGCTACCGTCACCCAACAGCTTTTGGAAGCACGGCAAATCTTCAGGCGTGGAAATAATCAGAATTTCGCGCATCCCCGCCAACATCAGCACAGACAAGGGATAGAAGATCATCGGCTTGTCGTAGATCGGCAGCATCTGCTTGGACACGCCGAGGGTCAGCGGGTGCAAACGAGTACCCGAACCGCCAGCGAGAATGATGCCTTTACGATTTATCGTGGTCATTTATTGAGAATTTCCGTAAGCATTCGGGTTACACCACTGCGCCAATCCGGCAGGTGCAAAGAAAAATTGTCGCGCAGCTTTTCTGTATTCAACCGGGAGTTCAGTGGGCGACAGGCTGGCGTTGGATAGGCAGACGTCTCGATCGCATTGATACTCTTCACACAGAGGTCTTCCCCAAGGGCTTTGGCGAAGTCGATCACGTGAGTTGCATATCCATGCCAAGAGACCTCGCCTGCGGCCGCCAGGTGATAAAGACCTGACAACTCAGGACGCAGGAAAACCTGTCGTAGGGTCAAGGCACTGATGTCCGCAATCAGGTCTGCACCGGTTGGCGCACCCATCTGATCAGCGATGACACTCAGACTTTCGCGCTCTTTTGCCAGACGCAACATGGTTTTGGCGAAATTATTGCCACGAGCGCCATACACCCAGCTTGTGCGAAAGATAAGATGCTTGCAGCCGGATTCGATGATCAATCGCTCTCCCGCAAGCTTGCTGGCACCGTAGTGATTCACCGGAGCCACGGCGTCACTCTCCCGCCATGGTGCAGATCCATGCCCATCGAAAACATAGTCTGTCGAGTAATGAACCAGCCACCCGCCAAGCGCTTTCACCTCTTGCGCCAATACTCCAACAGCATGGGCGTTTACAAGATCCGCCAGCTCAGTCTCGGCCTCGGCCTTGTCGACTGCGGTGCAAGCAGCCCCATTGACAACGATATCTGGCCTGATTGCGCGGAGAGTTGCCCGTAACCCATCAATATTGCTCAGGTCACCGCACAGGCCATCGGTTACTTGACGATCCAGTGCCACCAACTCACCGAGGGGCGCAAGAGATCGCTGCAACTCCCAACCGACCTGGCCGTTTCTTCCCAGAAGAAGGATTTTCATGCCTTGCCCGTACGATCTGCGTAGTTTTGATCAATCCACTGCTGATAGCTGCCGCTCTTCACATGCGCGACCCATTCAGTATTGTTCAGGTACCACTCCACGGTTTTGCGGATACCGCTATCAAACGTCTCTTCCGGCGACCAACCGAGCTCTTGCTGTATCTTGCTTGCATCAATCGCGTAGCGCTGATCATGACCGGGGCGGTCCTGCACGTAAGTGATCAGACTCGCATGGGGGCGATGAGGCGAAGCCGGGCGCAACTCATCAAGCAGCGCGCAGAGAGCATGCACTACTTCGATATTTTGTTTCTCGTTGTGGCCACCAATGTTGTAAGTCTCGCCAATGACGCCATCGCTAACGACTTTGTAGAGCGCGCGGGCGTGATCCTCGACGTAAAGCCAGTCACGGACCTGATCACCTTTGCCATACACAGGCAGAGGCTTGCCCTCCAGTGCATTGAGGATGATCAGCGGAATCAGCTTTTCGGGGAAATGGCACGGACCATAGTTGTTCGAACAATTGGTAACCAGGGTCGGCAGACCATAGGTGCGAGACCACGCGCGAACCAGGTGATCGGAGCTAGCCTTGCTGGCAGAGTAAGGCGAACTTGGCTGGTAGGGGGTGGTTTCGGTAAACAGATCTTCAGGCCCTTCCAGATCGCCGTACACTTCATCAGTAGAGATATGATGAAAGCGAAAAACGGCTTTACGACCTTGCTCCAGGCCGCTCCAGTAATGACGCGCTGATTCCAGAAGCGTGTAGGTGCCAATGATGTTGGTCTGGATGAATTCCGACGGACCCGAAATGGAGCGGTCAACGTGCGACTCTGCCGCCAAATGCATGATCGCGTCAGGCTGGTGCTCACGCAGAACTCGATCCATCTGACCGCGATCACAAATGTCTACGCGCTCAAATGCATAGCGCGAGCTCTGACTCACACCAGCCAGAGACTCCAGATTGCCGGCATAGGTCAGCTTATCGACGTTAACGACAGAATCGCCGGTATTGGAAATGATGTGACGGATAACTGCTGAGCCGATAAACCCGGCGCCGCCGGTTACTAGAATTTTCACGCGGTACCATGCCTTTGAGCTGCTGACAGCGATTCGGGAGCGCTGTCCAATCCACGAATGCAAAAGCTACCAATCGTAGCTTTTATCAAATTCAGTCTGAATGGATGTGAAAACCTCACAACCAAAAGAGGATCGCATTTTACAGCTTCATAGGCGTTTTACTATTGGATATAGCTAAGCCTGGAAGCAAGCATATGAGGCTTTCACTCTGTCAAATGCTTGCGCGCAGCTCTGTTTCTACTCGCGACTCTCGATGAGCGCCCCAAAAACCAGCCTAACACCGGCCCGATCAGCATCCCGACAAGCAAAGCCAAAACCACGATCAACGAAATCGGCAACTGAGGGCCAGACAAACCCAGAAACAATAACGAAACCGA
Source organism: Pseudomonas sp. LF-5 (assembly GCF_037626295.1). Lineage (NCBI taxonomy): Bacteria > Pseudomonadati > Pseudomonadota > Gammaproteobacteria > Pseudomonadales > Pseudomonadaceae > Pseudomonas > Pseudomonas sp. LF-5. Next base: position 216,665 of record NZ_JARKMT010000004.1, on the reverse strand, counting down.
CTGCTGATTCTCGAGAACAAACGCCAGAATCACCAAAATCAGTAAAAGAATAAAAACGCCAAGAAGTATGCGCTTGAGGTTACGCATCAGCACCCCCTTGAAAAATAGCGAAGATCAAACCCCCTCCTCCTCTTCCTCATTCACCCGATCACGCAGCTCTTTACCTGGCTTGAAATGCGGAACGAATTTGCCGTCAAGGCTGACCGACTGGCCGGTTTTTGGATTGCGGCCTACGCGCGGGGCACGATAGTGCAATGAGAAGCTGCCAAACCCACGGATCTCTATACGATCACCGGTCGCCAGACATTGGGACATTTGTTCAAGCATGGTCTTGATGGCCAGCTCCACATCCTTGGATGAGAGTAGCCCTTGATGGGTGACAATTCGTTCGATCAACTCCGACTTCGTCATATTTTTCCCTTCTTTTTCAAGCAGCTAGATCAGCGCTTGAAAGGTTTTAGCACGCCCGGAAGATTTTGAACAGCCCAGGGATTGACATATCTTCCTCGGCGCCGAAACGCCCGTTTTCAGGGCATCAAACCCGCAAACACGCTCTACCGGCATATCACCAGCATCGTCCGGGTGACGTAGCCTGCCGGGTTGAAGCCAAAAGGAAACTCCTCCTCATCCCTGGCATCGTCAGATCGCGTGATCACCTTGTATCCAGCCCCCTTGCACTCCTTCGCCGCACGCCGCTGACACTTGTCCCAGCCAGAGCCCAATCCGGAGCAGTCTATCTCTATGCCACTGACACCGCGCACCGCATGGGTCTTGGCGCTGGTGGTACAGCCCGCTAGAACCACAGCAGCCAAGAGGACGATAAACTTGTTCATTCACTTCCTTATGTCAGGCGAAGCCCGACGACTACACGCTTAAGACCTAGCTTAGTCGTGAATAGGCGATTGATCCGATTAAAGAAACAGACCATCAGGGAAATGATTTGGTTTCACCCACAAGCACACTCATAAAACAGGACGGCAAAAATCGGTAAATCGCAGGCACAAAAAAGGGCGACCGAAGTCGCCCTTTTTCATGATCAAGCAGAACTTAGTTCTGTTTGGCCATTGCTTGCTTCAGCAGAGCAGCCATAGTGGTATCGGCTGGAGCTTCCTGAACGGAGTTCAGGCTCTGGATAGCTTCTTTCTCTTCAGCATCGTCTTTCGATTTGATCGACAGCTGAATTACACGGCTCTTACGATCAACGCTGATGATCTTGGCTTCTACTTGCTGGCCTTCTTTCAGAACGTTGCGCGCGTCTTCAACGCGGTCACGGCTGATTTCGGAGGCTTTCAGAGTCGCTTCGATATCGTCGGCCAGAACGATGATGGCGCCTTTGGCGTCAACTTCTTTCACGGTGCCAGTAACGATTGCGCCTTTGTCGTTAACCGAGACGTACTCGGAGAACGGATCGCTTTCCAGTTGCTTGATGCCCAGGGAGATGCGCTCGCGCTCTGGGTCAACCGACAGGATAACGGTGTCCAGCTCGTCGCCCTTCTTGAAACGACGTACGGCTTCTTCGCCCACTTCGTTCCAGGAGATGTCGGACAGGTGAACCAGACCGTCGATGCCGCCGTCCAGACCAATGAAGATACCGAAATCGGTGATCGACTTGATGGTGCCGGAGATCTTGTCGCCCTTGTTGAACTGGCCAGAGAAGTCTTCCCACGGGTTCGACTTGCACTGCTTGATGCCCAGGGAGATACGACGACGCTCTTCGTCGATGTCCAGAACCATGACTTCCACTTCGTCGCCGACTTGTACGACTTTCGAAGGGTGGATGTTCTTGTTGGTCCAGTCCATTTCCGAAACGTGTACCAGACCTTCAACGCCTTCTTCCAGCTCAGCGAAGCAGCCGTAGTCAGTCAGGTTGGTTACACGAGCGGTAACGCGAGTGCTTTCTGGGTAACGGGCTTTGATAGCAACCCATGGATCTTCGCCCAGTTGCTTCAGGCCCAGGGAAACACGGTTGCGTTCGCGATCGTATTTCAGAACCTTAACGTCGATTTCGTCACCAACGTTGACGATCTCGGAAGGATGCTTGATGCGCTTCCAGGCCATGTCGGTGATGTGCAGCAGGCCGTCCACGCCACCCAGATCGACGAATGCGCCGTAATCGGTGAGGTTTTTGACGATACCTTTGACTTGCTGGCCTTCCTGCAGGGATTCCAGCAGAGCTTCACGCTCGGCGGAGTTCTCGGCTTCCAGGACGCTGCGACGGGAAACGACAACGTTGTTGCGCTTCTGGTCCAGCTTGATGACCTTGAATTCCAGCTCTTTGCCTTCCAGGTGCGTGGTGTCGCGCACTGGACGGACGTCAACCAGGGAACCTGGCAGGAACGCACGGATGCCGTTAACGTCGACAGTGAAGCCGCCTTTAACCTTACCGTTGATAACGCCCTTGACCACTTCCTCAGCTGCGAAGGCTGCTTCCAGAACGATCCAGCATTCAGCGCGCTTGGCTTTTTCACGGGACAGCTTGGTTTCACCGAAACCGTCTTCAACCGAGTCCAGCGCAACGTGAACTTCGTCACCGACATTGATAGTCAGATCGCCAGCGTCGTTGTAGAACTGCTCAAGCGGGATGAGTGCTTCAGACTTCAGGCCAGCGTGAACGGTTACCCAGCGAGCTTGGTAATCGATATCAACGATAACACCGGTGATGATGGAGCCTGCCTGAAGGTTCAGGGTTTTTAGGCTTTCTTCAAAGAGTTCCGCAAAGCTTTCGCTCATTTTAATTCCTGTAAATGAGGGCGAAGGATACGCCCATCTCCACACCCCAGACGGTGTGGGTTAGTTTCATATAGAAGAAGCGCCGCAGGACTATGACTGGTCCCCTGCAACCTTCTTGGTCACCCGGCGATATCGCGAATGGCGATCTCGCTCATGATGCGTTCAAGCACCTGATCGATGGACAACTCCGTGGAATCCAGCTGTATCGCGTCGGCCGCCGGTTTGAGCGGGGCCACTGCGCGCTGGGTATCACGCTCGTCGCGTGCACGGATCTCATCTAGCAGACTCGACAGACTAACACCCTCGACTTTGCCCTTCAACTGCAAATATCGACGGCGCGCCCTCTCCTCGGCACTGGCGGTCAGGAAAATCTTCAGCGGTGCATCGGGAAACACCACCGTCCCCATGTCGCGACCATCGGCCACCAGGCCCGGCGCTTCCTGGAAAGCACGCTGGCGCTGCAGCAGCGCCTCGCGTACGGCGGGCAATGCAGCCACTTGCGAAGCGCCGGAACCGACGCTTTCGGTGCGAATGACATCGCTGACTTCATCACCTTCCAGAATGATTCGCTGCAACTGACCTTCGGTCGCCGCAATGAACTGCACATCCAGATGAGCGGCGAGTTTCTTCAGCAGCTCTTCATTGGTCAGATCAACGCCATGGTTATGCGCGGCAAAGGCGAGCAAACGGTAAAGCGCACCGGAATCCAGCAGGTTCCAGCCCAGACGCTTGGCCAGAATCCCGGCTACGGTGCCTTTGCCCGAGCCGCTTGGCCCATCAATGGTGATGACCGGTGCAATGTTTTTCACGACTGAGCCTCTTGTGCCACACGAATGCCGACCTGCCCGCACAATGCGAGGAAGTTGGGGAACGACGTCGCGACGTTGGCGCAATCATGGATGCGGATCGGTGCGGTGGCACGCAGGGAGGCCACACTGAAAGCCATTGCGATACGGTGATCGCCGTGACCATGCACTTCGCCGCCGCCGATCTGGCCGCCGTCGATGATGATGCCGTCCGGAGTCGGCTGGCATTTGACGCCCAGCGCCAACAGGCCGTCCGCCATCACTTGAATACGATCCGATTCCTTGACCCGCAGCTCTTCAGCGCCGGTCAGCACGGTGCGCCCTTCAGCACAGGCTGCAGCCACGAACAGCACCGGGAACTCGTCGATCGCCAACGGGACCAACTCTTCCGGAATCTCGATACCTTTAAGCTTAGCTGCCCGCACGCGCAGGTCAGCCACAGGCTCGCCGCCGACTTCACGCTGGTTTTCCAGAGTGATGTCCGCACCCATCAGACGCAGGATGTCGATAACACCGGTACGAGTCGGGTTGATGCCGACGTGCTCAAGTACCAGCTCCGAACCTTCGGCGATCGACGCTGCCACCAGGAAGAACGCCGACGACGAGATGTCACCCGGCACTTCAATGTGGGTCGCAGTCAACTTGCCACCGGACTCGACCGAAGCCGTCGCACCTTCAACGCTGACCGGGTAGCCGAAACCACGCAGCATGCGCTCGGTGTGATCGCGAGTCGGAGCCGGCTCGGTCACAGTGGTCTTGCCTTCCGCGTACAGGCCGGCGAGCAGCAGGCAGGATTTCACCTGAGCGCTGGCCATCGGCATGGTGTAGGTCAGCCCCTTGAGCTTGTGACCACCGCGAATGGTCATCGGCGGACGACCTTCGGCAGCGGTTTCGATCACGGCGCCCATTTCACGCAGTGGATTGGCCACGCGATTCATCGGACGCTTGGACAGCGACGCATCGCCGGTCAGGGTGCTGTCGAAGTCCTGCGCAGCCAGCAGGCCGGACAGCAGGCGCATCGACGTACCGGAGTTGCCCAGATAGATCGGGCCCGGCGCCGGTTTCAAGCCATGCAGGCCGACACCGTGAATGGTCACGCGACCATGGTGCGGGCCTTCGATGACCACACCCATGTCGCGGAAAGCCTGCAAGGTCGCCAGGGCGTCTTCGCCCTCGAGGAAACCTTCCACTTCAGTCACGCCTTCAGCCAAGGAGCCGAGCATGATCGAGCGGTGGGAAATCGATTTGTCACCCGGTACGCGAATCCGACCGGAAAGGCGGCCACCAGGTTGAGCCAGGAAGATCAGATCGTTGGAATTCATAGCGTCCACATAGGCCCTGCGGGCCAGGATTTTACTGAAATGCTCGCGGGCAACCCGGGCGCGCGTGAAGACGCCCAACAATTGGTGCCCATCCCCTGCATCGACCGCGTCGCGCAAGGCGTCGAGGTCGCTGCGAAATGTATCGAGTGTGCGCAGGACAGCCTCGCGATTGGCGAGGAAGATGTCGTGCCACATCACCGGGTCGCTTCCGGCGATTCTTGTGAAATCGCGGAAACCGCCCGCAGCGTAACGGAAGATCTCAAGATTTTCATTGCGCTTGGCCAACGAGTCGACCAGACCGAAGGCCAGCAGGTGCGGCAGATGACTGGTCGCAGCCAACACTTCATCGTGACGCTCGACCTGCATGTGCTCGACGTCAGCGCCCAATTCGCGCCACAAGCGATCGACCACCGCCAGCGCCGCCGGATCGGTTTGCTCAAGCGGTGTCAGGATCACCTTGTGCCGACGGAACAGTTCAGCGTTGGAAGCTTCCACCCCGCTCTGCTCGGAACCGGCAATCGGATGCCCCGGCACGAAACGCGCCGGCATGCCGCCGAACGCCTCGGTCGCCGCACGCACCACATTGCCCTTGGCACTGCCGACATCAGTCAAAATCGCCGCGCCCAGATCAACGCTCGCCAGACGGGCCAGCACTTTTTCCATGGCCAGGATCGGCACCGCCAGCTGAATCACGTCGGCGCCCTGACACGCGGCAATCAGATCGTCCTCGCAACGATCCACCACCCCCAGCTCGACCGCCAGCTTGCGCGATTGCGGGTCGAGATCGACCCCGACCACTTCGCGACACACGCCGCTTTCACGCAAGCCTTTGGCAAACGAACCACCGATCAACCCCAGACCGACCACCACAAGGCGCCCGATCATAGGTGCAGCAGATTGCAGTGCAGTGACATCACCCACGAGCCAGAACCTTGCGCAGCGCTTCGAGGAAGCGGCTGTTTTCCTCTGGCAGACCAATGGTCACCCGCAGGTGGTTCGGCATGCCGTAGTTGGCCACTGGACGCACGATCACGCCTTCGCGCAGCAGTCCCTGGAACACCGGGGCAGCGACCTGAGCGAGATCGACGCAGATGAAGTTGCCTTTGGATTCGATCCAGCCCAGACCCAGCTCACGGAAACCGGCTTGCAGTTGCTGCATGCCCGACTCGTTGAGCTGACGGCTTTGCGCCAGATACTCATCGTCCTTCAATGCTGCACAGGCTGCCGCGAGGGCGAGGCTGTTGACGTTGAACGGCTGGCGAACGCGGTTCAGCACGTCAGCGACCACCGGAGTCGACAGACCGTAGCCAACGCGCAGTGCCGCCAGACCGTAGGCTTTGGAGAAGGTGCGCGAAACCAGCAGATTCGGATACGCGGCAAGGAAGTCCAGACCGTCCGGCAAATCACTGCCTTCGGCGTACTCGATGTAAGCCTCGTCCAGCACCACCAGAACGTGCTCCGGCACATCCTGCAGGAACTCGTCCAGCGCTTCGGCGCCGAACCAGGTACCGGTCGGGTTGTTCGGGTTGGCGATGAATACCACGCGAGTGTTGGCGTCGATGGCCGCGAGCATGGCCGGCAGGTCATGCCCCCAATCCTTGGCCGGAACCACTTTGGCCTGAGCGCCAACGGCCTGAGTCGCAATCGGATAGACAGCAAACGCATGCTCACTGAACACTGCGTTCAGGCCCGGCGCCAGATAGGCGCGCGCCACCAGCTCGAGAATGTCGTTGGAACCGTTACCCAGAGTGACCTGGCTCAGCTCGACGCGGCACTGCTCGGCCAACAGGGATTTCAGCGCAAAACCGTTGCCGTCCGGATAACGGGTCAGCTCGGCCAGCTCTTCGCGGATCGCCGCCAGCGCTTTCGGACTGGCGCCCAGCGGGTTTTCGTTGCTCGCCAGTTTGACGATTTTCGCCGGATCCAGATCCAGCTCGCGGGCCAGCTCATCCACAGGCTTGCCCGGAACATAAGGCGAAAGTTGTTGCACGCCCGGCTGTGCCAGAGCGAGGAAGTTGCCACTCATTTGCTACCGCCCTTAGAGAACTGCTTTCGGGTAGGAACCCAGCACTTTGAGTGCTACTGCTTCCTGACTGATCTTTTCCAGCACACCCTTGATCAACGGATCACGGTGGTGGCCGACGAAGTCGATGAAGAACACGTAGGTCCATTTGCCGCTGCGCGACGGACGGGTTTCGATCCGGGTCAGGTCGATGCCGTTGTCATGGAACGGCACCAGCAGCTCGTGGAGCGCGCCGGGCTTGTTGCTCATCGAGACGATGATCGAAGTCTTGTCGTCGCCGGTCGGTGGCACTTCCTGGTTACCGATCATCAGGAAGCGCGTCGAGTTGTCCGGACGGTCTTCGATCTTCTCGGCCAGACGCGTCAGGCCATACAGCCCTGCCGCCATGTCGCCGGCAATCGCCGCCGAGTTCCACTCGCCCTTGACCCGCTTCGCCGCTTCGGCGTTGCTGGACACCGCCACGCGCTCGACATTCGGGTAGTGCGCGTCCAGCCACTTGCGGCACTGGGCCAGCGACTGCGCGTGGGAGTAGATGCGACTGATGCTGTCGGTCTTGGTGTTTTCACCAACCAACAAGTGATGGTGAATGCGCAGCTCGACTTCGCCGCAGATCACCATGTCGTGTTCGAGGAAGCTGTCCAGCGTGTGGTTGACCGCGCCCTCGGTGGAGTTCTCCACCGGCACCACGCCAAAATTCACCGCACCTGCTGCCACCTCACGGAACACTTCGTCGATCGCCGCCATCGGCTTGCTGATCACCGCGTGACCGAAGTGTTTCATGGCCGCCGCCTGGGTGAAGGTGCCCTCAGGCCCCAGATAAGCCACTTTCAGCGGCTGCTCCAGCGCCAGGCACGAGGACATGATTTCGCGGAACAACCGCGCCATCTCTTCGTTGCCCAGCGGCCCCTGATTGCGCTCCATCACCCGCTTGAGCACCTGAGCTTCACGCTCGGGACGATAGAACACCGGCACTTCGCCTTCGGCCAGCGAGGCCATCTTTACTCGCGCGACTTCCTGGGCGCAACGCGCACGCTCACTGATCAGCTCGAGGACCTTGGTGTCCAGAGCGTCGATGCGAACGCGCAGTGCCTTGAGTTCTTGCTCGGACATCAGCCGTGTTCCTTCTCGAATTCAGCCATGTACGCCACCAGCGCATTGACGGCGTTGATGTCGACGGCGTTGTAGATGGAGGCGCGCATGCCGCCCACGGAGCGGTGGCCCTTGAGGTTGAGCAGACCACGCGCGTCGGCACCGGCCAGGAACGGCTTGTCCAGACGGTCGTCAGCCAGACGGAACGGCACGTTCATCCACGAGCGGTCGGACTTGTTGATCGGGTTGCTGTAGAGGCCGCTGGCGTCGATGAAATCGTACAGCGTGCGCTGCTTGACGTCGTTGAGTTTGGCGATGGCTTCGACACCGCCCTGCTCTTTCAGCCACTGGAACACCAGGCCGGACAGGTACCAGGCCAGGGTCGGCGGGGTGTTGTACATCGAGCCGTTATCGGCCGCGACCTTGTAGTCGAGCATGGTCGGGCACAGCGAACGGGCCTTGCCCAGCAGATCTTCGCGGATGATGTTGACGACGATGCCGCTCGGGCCGATGTTCTTCTGCGCGCCGGCGTAGATCATGCCGAAACGCGAGATATCGACCGGACGCGAGAGAATGTCCGAAGACATGTCAGCCACCAGCGGCACGTCGCCGGTTTCCGGGATCCACTGAAACTCCAGACCGCCGATGGTTTCATTCGGCGCGTAGTGAACGTAAGCGGCATCTTTCGAAAGCTTCCACTCGTTCTGGCCCGGGATGGCGAAATAGTCGTAAGGCTTGGCGGTAGCGGCAACGTTGACGTGACCGTAGCGCGAGGCTTCTTCGATGGCTTTCTGCGACCAGATACCGGTGTCGATGTAGTCGGCAGAGCCGCCTTCAGGCAACAGGTTCAGTGGAATCTGCGCGAATTGCTGGCTGGCGCCACCTTGCAGAAACAGCACTTTATAGTTCGACGGGATATTCAGCAGGTCACGCAAATCCTGCTCGGCCTGGGTGGCGATGGACACGAACTCATCGCTGCGATGGCTCATTTCCATGACCGACAAACCCTTGCCGTGCCAATCAAGGAGTTCACCCTGGGCACGCTGCAGGACAGCTTCAGGAAGCGCCGCAGGACCGGCGCAGAAGTTATAGGCTCGCTTGCTCACATCCAATCTCGCTCTGATTTGGGTATCACAATAAATCTGCAGATGAAAACGGCTCTGCGTTTTCATACCGGACAAATAACAAGGGGGCGAATTCTCATCCGCCCCCTCGTTTGCCCGCTTATTCTTGCGGTTCTTCGTCTGCTGCGGCGTCGAGTTGCTGGTCTTCGCCAGCATCGTCGCTCACGACGCTGCCTTCGAATTCCTCGCCCTCTTCACCTTCAAGCTCTTCACCTTCGACTTCCGACGGCTCCTGAACCCGCTCCAGACCGACCAGGGTTTCATCCTTGGCCAGCTTGATCAGCGTCACACCTTGCGTGTTACGACCCAGGCTCGACACTTCATCGACACGGGTACGCACCAGGGTGCCCTGATCGGAAATCAGCATGATTTCTTCGCCGTCGAGCACCTGCACCGCACCGACCAGACGGCCGTTACGCTCGTTGCTGACCATGGCGATCACGCCCTGGCCGCCACGCTTGTACTCAGGGAACTCGGTGATCGCGGTGCGCTTGCCATAACCACGCTCGGAAGCGGTGAGGATCTGGCTGCCTTCTTCCGGGATCAGCATCGAAATCAGCTTCTGCCCTTCTGGCAGACGCATGCCGCGCACACCACGGGCGGTACGACCCATCGCACGGACGTCGGACTCTTTGAAGCGGGTGACCTTGCCGCCGTCGGAGAACAGCATCACTTCACGCTCGCCATCGGTGATGGCCGCGGAGATCAGCACGTCGCCTTCATCCAGCTCCAGCGCGATCAGACCGACGCTGCGCTGACGACTGAAGGATTCCAGCGGGGTCTTCTTCACGGTGCCGTTGGCGGTCGCCATGAAGATGTAGTGACCTTCGGTGTATTCCTCGACCGGCAGCATGGTGGTGATGTATTCACCGTCATCCAGCGGCAGCAGGTTGACCAGCGGGCGACCACGGGCGGCGCGCGATGCTTCCGGAATTTCGTAAGTCTTGAGCCAGTACACCTTGCCCTTGCTGGAGAACAGCAGCAGCGTGGTGTGGCTGTTGGCAACCAGCAGGTGAGCGATGTAGTCCTCATCCTTGACGCCGGTCGCCGATTTGCCTTTACCGCCACGACGCTGAGCCTGGTACGCCGCCAATGGCTGGGTCTTGGCGTAGCCACCGTGGGAAATGGTCACGACACGCTCTTCTTCCGGGATCATGTCACCCAGGGTCAGGTCGAGACGGGCATCGAGAATTTCGGTGCGGCGCACGTCGCCGTATTCGGCGCGGATCACTTCCAGCTCTTCGCGGATCACTTCCATCAGGCGCACGGCGCTGTTGAGGATGCGGATCAGCTCGCCGATCTGGTTGAGGATCTCTTGATACTCGGCCAGCAGCTTCTCGTGTTCCAGACCGGTCAGACGGTGCAGACGCAGTTCGAGAATGGCTTGCGCCTGCTCTGGCGACAGGAAGTACTTGCCTTCGCGCAGACCGTATTGCGGATCGAGGTTTTCCGGACGGCACGAGTCCGCACCGGCACGCTCAACCATAGCCACCACCGCCGAGGATTCCCACGGGGTGCTGACCAGCGCTTCCTTCGCTTCCGACGGGGTCGGCGAAGCCTTGATCAGGGCGATGACCGGGTCGATGTTCGACAGAGCAACGGCCTGACCTTCGAGGATGTGACCACGCTCGCGCGCCTTGCGCAGTTCGAACACGGTACGGCGGGTGACCACTTCGCGACGGTGACGGACGAAGGCTTCCAGCAGATCCTTGAGGTTCAGGATGCGCGGGCGGCCGTCGATTAGCGCAACAATGTTGATGCCGAATACCGATTGCAGCTGGGTCTGGGCGTAGAGGTTGTTGAGGATCACCTCAGGCACTTCGCCGCGACGCAGCTCGATCACGACGCGCATACCGTCCTTGTCGGACTCGTCACGCAGCTCAGTGATGCCTTCGAGCTTCTTCTCCTTGACCAGCTCGGCGATCTTCTCGATCAGACGCGCCTTGTTCAACTGGTACGGCAGCTCGGTGATGACGATCTGCTGACGGCCACCGACCTTGTCGATGTCTTCGATGATCGAGCGGGCGCGCATGTAAATACGGCCACGACCGGTACGGTAGGCTTCGATGATGCCGGCGCGACCGTTGATGATCGCGGCGGTCGGGAAGTCCGGACCGGGGATGTATTGCATCAGTTCATCGACGGTCAGCTCAGGGTTGTCGATGAGCGCCAGGCAACCGTCGATGACTTCACCGAGGTTGTGCGGCGGAATGTTGGTCGCCATACCCACGGCGATACCGCTGGAGCCGTTGACCAGCAGGTTGGGGATACGGGTCGGCATGACCGCCGGGATCATTTCGGTGCCGTCGTAGTTCGGCACCCAGTCCACGGTTTCCTTGTGCAGGTCAGCCAGCAGCTCGTGCGCCAGCTTGGTCATGCGCACTTCGGTGTATCGCATGGCCGCAGCGTTATCGCCGTCGACCGAACCGAAGTTGCCCTGACCGTCTACCAGCAGGTAGCGCAGGGAGAAAGGCTGAGCCATACGAACGATGGTGTCGTACACCGCGGTATCACCGTGCGGGTGATACTTACCGATCACGTCGCCGACAACACGGGCAGATTTCTTGTACGGCTTGTTGAAGTCGTTGCCCAGCTCGCTCATCGCGAACAGTACGCGACGGTGCACGGGCTTGAGGCCATCGCGCGCATCCGGCAGTGCACGGCCGACGATTACGCTCATCGCGTAGTCGAGATAGGACTGTTTCAGCTCGTCTTCGATATTGACCGGGAGGATTTCTTTGGCCAGTTCGCCCATGAGAAGCCTGATTCCTTTTTCTGGTGAAACTTCGTCATATCCATGTGGGAGCAACGAAGCTCGTCGGGGCCGGCCGAGTGCCATGCACCGACTTACGACAAATCAACATTGGATCGCGGATTTGCGCAGTGAAGACAGCTCCGTGAAGCTGCCTCGGAAAACGCCGGATGTTATCACAAGAGCCGCCACGCACCTATCCCCCAGATGCGCATGGAGCATAGTTAGTTGACCGGTGACAGGCTTAAAGGGGACCAGAGAAGCTCAGAGCTTCGTTGAATGCAGAATTGAGGCTTGGTTTAGCGATGTTTATTGACTTTTAGGACCTCATCGCTGGCAAGCCAGCTCCCACAGGATCGGCCGCGGGCACAAAACCTGTGGGAGCTGGCTTGCCAGCGATGGCGTCCTTACAGACGCCACAGCCAATCAATGCAGGCGCTTGCGGCACATCAACTGGGCCATTTTCGCCGTATCCGGACGCTCGACGATGCCCTTTTCGGTGACGATTGCATCGATCAGATCCGCCGGGGTCACGTCGAACACCGGGTTGAACGCCTCGACGTCCGCCCCCACGCGCTTGCCACCGACTTCCAGCAACTCGGCGCCATCACGCTCTTCGATCGGAATGTCATCGCCACTGGCCAGAGTCATGTCGATGGTCGAACTCGGCGCCACCACCATGAAACGCACGCCGTGATGCATGGCGTTCACGGCCAGCTGATAGGTGCCGATCTTGTTGGCCACATCACCGTTGGCCGTAATCCGGTCAGCGCCGACGATCACCCAGGTCACGCCTTTGGTTTTCATGATGTGCGCAGCGGCGGAGTCGGCGTTCAACGTGACCGGGATGCCTTCGTTGGCCAGTTCCCAGGCGGTCAGGCGCGAACCCTGCAGCCATGGCCGGGTTTCGTCGGCGTAGACACGCTCGACCATGCCTTCCAGATAAGCGGCGCGTATCACCCCCAGCGCCGTACCGAAACCGCCGGTGGCCAGTGCGCCGGTATTGCAGTGGGTCAGGATCGCCTGCGCATTGCCCTGGTGCTTGCGGATCAGATCGACGCCGAGCTGCGCCATGGTCAGGTTGGCTTCGCGGTCACTCTCATGAATGGCGATAGCTTCGGCTTCCAGCGCGGCCAGTGGATCGGCATGGCCTTTCAGACGATCCAGCCGATCGTGCATGCGACCCAACGCCCAGAACAGATTGACTGCGGTCGGACGAGAATCGGCCAGCAAGGCGAAATCCTCTTCCAGCGCCGCATACCAGTCGCCACCTTCGGCCACGCGGGCACGGGCCGCGAGGACGATGCCATACGCGGCACTGATGCCGATGGCCGGCGCGCCACGCACCACCATCGAACGAATGGCTTCAGCCACGCCCGCGGCACTGGTGTAGGCGATCCAGGTTTCCTCGAATGGCAAAACACGCTGATCCAGCAGGTGGAGCGCGCCGTCTCGCCAAACGATGGCCTTTACTTTCTCCGCAGCCAACAGTCGATCGCGCATCCCTCACCCCGCACTCATGAACAAAAGCCGCCGATTATAGCGATCCCCCCGCGAAGACGCTCGGGTATACTTCGCCATCCTTTACAAAAGCACTGGAACCGACCTCGATGCCGAAACCTGCCATTGCGCTCGACTTATTATTGCTGCCGACCTGGCTGGTACCTGTCGAACCCGCTGGCGTCGTGCTCAAAGAGCATGGCCTGGGGATCCGCGACGGTCGCATCGTATTTATCGGCCCACGCTTCGAAGCACTGAAGTGTAACGCCACTGAAACCCGTGAATTGCCGGACATGCTGCTCGCTCCGGGCCTGATCAACGCTCATGGCCACGCGGCGATGACGCTGTTCCGTGGCCTGGCCGATGATCTGCCGCTGATGACCTGGCTGGAAAACCACATCTGGCCGGCCGAGGCCAAATGGGTCGATGAAGATTTCGTCCGTGACGGCACCGACCTGGCCATCGCCGAGCAGATCAAGGGCGGCATCACCTGTTTCTCTGACATGTATTTCTTCCCGAAGGTCGCCAGCGAGCGCGTGCACAACAGCGGCATTCGTGCGCAGATCGCCATTCCGATCCTCGATTTCCCGATCCCGGGCGCCGGCAGCGCCGATGAAGCCATTCGTCAGGGGGTCGAATTGTTCGGCGATCTGAAGCACCACGAGCGGATCAGGATCACCTTCGGCCCTCATGCACCCTACACCGTCGGCGACGAGAACCTGGAGAAAATCCGCGTGATCGCCGAGGAGCTGGACGCGTCGATTCATATGCACGTGCACGAAACTGCCTTCGAAGTGCAGCAAGCCGTCGAGCAGCGTGGCGAGCGCCCGCTGGCGCGCCTCGGTCGCCTCGGCCTGCTCGGCCCGCGCTTCCAGGCCGTGCACATGACGCAGATCAGCGATGACGACCTGGCGCTGCTGGTAGAAAGCAACACCAGCGTGATCCACTGCCCGGAATCGAACCTGAAACTGGCCAGCGGCTTCTGCCCGGTAGAACGTTTGTGGCAGGCTGGGGTAAATGTCGCGATCGGCACCGACGGTGCAGCGAGCAACAATGATCTCGACCTGCTCAGCGAAACCCGCACCGCGGCCCTGTTGGCCAAAGCCGTCGCCGGTTCGGCCACCGCACTGGACGCTCATCGCGCACTGCGCATGGCCACCCTCAACGGCGCGCGAGCCCTGGGCATCGAAGCGCAAGTCGGTTCGCTGGAGATCGGCAAAGCCGCCGACATCGCCGCCTTTGACCTGTCCGGCTTGGCGCAGCAACCGGTCTACGACCCGGTTTCGCAACTTATTTATGCCACCGGTCGCGACTGCGTGAAGCACCTGTGGGTCGCCGGCAAACAGTTACTCGACGACCGGCGCCTGACGCTTATGGATGAACAACAGCTGGGCGCCACCGCCCGCGCCTGGGGACAGCGCATCAGCGGCCACACCGAATCGTAAACACCCCGGGGCACACTCCGGGACTACAGCCTTTTTCAAGTTTTTCGAGGAATTGATCATGAGCAACGTCGACCACGCCGAAATCGCCAAATTCGAAGCCCTGGCCCACCGCTGGTGGGACCGCGAGAGCGAGTTCAAACCGCTGCACGACATCAACCCGCTGCGGGTCAACTGGATTGACGAACGGGTCAATCTGGCCGGCAAGAAAGTCCTCGACGTCGGCTGCGGCGGCGGCATCCTCAGCGAAGCCATGGCCCAGCGTGGTGCCACTGTCATGGGCATCGACATGGGCGAAGCGCCATTGGCCGTTGCGCAACTGCATCAGCTGGAGTCCGGCGTCAACGTCGAATACCGGCAGATCACCGCCGAAGCCCTGGCCGAAGAAATGCCCGAGCAGTTCGACGTGGTCACCTGCCTGGAGATGCTTGAGCACGTGCCGGATCCATCGTCGGTGATCCGCGCCTGCTTCCGCATGGTCAAGCCCGGCGGCCAGGTATTCTTCTCGACCATCAACCGCAACCCGAAGGCGTACCTGTTCGCCATCATCGGCGCCGAATACATCATGAAGCTGCTGCCACGCGGCACCCACGACTTCAAGAAATTCATCCGCCCGTCCGAGCTCGGCGCCTGGAGTCGCATGGCTGGCCTGACCGTCAAGGACATCATCGGCCTGACCTACAACCCGCTGACCAAGCACTACAAGCTGGCCAACGATGTTGACGTCAACTACATGATCCAGACCCTGCGCGAGGAATAAGCCGATGGCCATCAGAGCAGTTCTTTTCGACATGGACGGCACCCTGCTCGACACGGCGCCGGACTTCATCGCCATCTGCCAGGCCATGCGTACGGACCGCGGCCTGCCGCCGATGAACGACAAGCACATCCGTGACGAAATTTCCGGCGGCGCCAAGGCGATGGTCGCGGTGACGTTTTCGATGGACCCGGAATCGCCGGGCTTCGAGGAGCTGCGCCTTGAGTTCCTCGAACGCTACCTGGTGGGATGCGCCGTGCACAGCAAGCTGTTCGATGGCATGGGCGAACTGCTGGCCGATATCGAAAAAGCCAATCTGATCTGGGGCGTGGTCACCAACAAGCCGCTGCGCTTTGCCGAGCCGATCATGCAGCAACTGGGGCTGGCCGAGCGCTCTGCACTGCTGATCTGCCCGGATCACGTGAAAAACAGCAAGCCGGATCCGGAACCGCTGATCCTCGCGTGCAAAATGCTTGATCTGGATCCATCGACCGTTCTGTTTGTGGGCGATGATCTGCGCGATATCGAGTCAGGGCGCGATGCCGGCACCAAGACCTGCGCAGTGACCTTTGGCTACATCCACCCGGACGACAACCCGCGGCACTGGGGCGCGGACGTAGTGGTGGATCATCCGCTGGAGCTGCGCAAGGTGCTGGACAGCGCACTCTGCAGTTGCTGACCTGACTGTTTGCAGGATGCCTTTATGGCAAGGGGATTTATCCCCGATCGGCGGCGAGCCGCCGTAAAACCTGCACGTCAAATCGAACTGGAAGAATGCTGGGGCTGCTTCGCAACCCATCGGGGATAAATCCCCTCGCCACAAGTGCGAAGCAGGTCTTCATGAATGGATTGTGAGGTTTTTATGTTTGATTACACCGCTCGCCCCGAATTGCTCAAGGATCGGGTCATTCTGGTCACCGGAGCCGGTCGTGGCATCGGCGCAGCTGCCGCGAAAACCTATGCGGCCCACGGCGCTACCGTCCTGCTGCTGGGCAAGACCGAGGCCAATCTGACCCAGGTCTATGACGAAATCGAAGCGGCCGGTCACCCACAACCGGCGGTGATTCCGTTCAACCTCGAGACCGCCCTGCCCCATCAATACGATGAACTGGCGGCGATGATCGAAAACGAATTCGGCCACCTTGACGGCTTGCTGCACAACGCTTCGATCATTGGCCCGCGCACGCCAATCGAACAACTCTCCGGCGACAACTTCATGCGGGTCATGCAGGTCAACGTCAATGCCATGTTCATGCTGACCAGCACCCTGCTGCCGTTGCTCAAGCTGTCGCAGGACGCTTCGGTGGTATTCACCTCCAGCAGCGTCGGCCGCAAGGGCCGGGCTTACTGGGGCGCTTACGGTGTGTCGAAGTTCGCCACCGAAGGCCTGATGCAAACCCTGGCCGACGAAGTCGACGGCGTGGCACCGGTTCGCTCCAACAGCATCAACCCGGGTGGCACCCGTACCAGCATGCGCGCCCAGGCATATCCCGGGGAAAACCCGCTGAACAATCCGACGCCCGAGGAGATCATGCCGGTCTATCTCTACCTGATGGGCCCGGACAGTACGGGTATCAACGGCCAGGCATTCAACGCTCAGTAGTGCCATACGTCGCTTTTGTTGCCGCGGCGGATTCCCGTCGCGGCAGGCTTTTGCCAGCACCGACCGTCACCAGCCAGTCAAAAATCCAGCGCCGCTTTCCTAATCAAGTTCGTAAGCCATTGAATACAAAAGGCTTTAATTAACCTGAACTGAATGGCACGACTTTCGCTCTAAATTCCCTCAAAGCATGCCGTGTGAAGGCAGTGGCGCCGGGGCGATTTCGATAGCTGACTAATCGACATCAGGCAGACTAAACTTACGCCAAATGTCCTACGGGACTGATGGATCAGTATGACGCGCAGCCCATAGCCGCTCTCACCCAGCCTGTAAGACAGACTTACTGCTTAGGGGCTCACGCCATATGAAATCACCCTCCCAGACCAATGCAATTGACTTCGACAGCGCCAAATTGCAACGCCTGGGTTTCGGTCAGCAGCCGCCACTTCTGGAGCGGCCCGCCAGTCTCGCGCAATTGCGCCAGCAACTGAGCCTGCAACTGCAAACCAGCCTCGAACCGCAACGCATCCTCGGTCTGTTTTTCCGCGAAGTTCAGCGCCTCGTGCCGCTGGACGCCTTGCACTATGTGCACAAGGGCAGCGACTTGCGCCTGGAGTTTGGTGCTCGCGGTCATCATTCCGTCAGCTATAGCCTGAGCCATGAAGGCGAGCACATGGGCGAACTGGTGTTCCGCCGCAATCAGCGCTTCAACGATCAGGAGCAAGGGCACCTCGAATCGCTGCTGTCGGTGTTGCTGTACCCGATGCGCAACGCCCTGCTCTACCGCGCCGCGACCCAGAGCGCTCTGCGCGATCCGCTGACCGGTGCCGGCAATCGCATCGCCATGGAGCAGACCCTGCAACGCGAGATCGAAATGTCGCGCCGGCACCTGCAACCATTGTCAGTGCTGATGCTGGATATCGACCACTTCAAAAGGGTCAATGACAGTCACGGCCACAGTGCCGGCGATGATGTGCTCAAAGCCGTGGCCGCCTCGATCAAGGGTCAGTTGCGCAACGTCGATATGGTGTTTCGCTATGGCGGCGAAGAGTTTCTGATTCTGCTGTCGAACACCGGCCGCGAAGCGTCAGCGATGGTCGGCGAGCGACTGCGCTATGCGGCGCAAGCGGCGGAGTATTACGCCGATGGCCAGTTGATCGAACTGACGGTCAGCCTCGGCTGCTCGACGCTGTTGCCCGGCGAATCGGCCGACAGCTTGCTGCGTCGCGCCGACAGTGCGTTGTACGTGGCCAAGCGCGAAGGTCGTAACCGCCTGGCGATGGCGGGCTAAGCCTTTCCAGACACTACAAAACTACTGTAGGCGTGAGCCTGCTCGCGATGACGATCTGACATTCAACACTGATGTTGACCGACAGTCCGCTATCGCGAGCAGGCTCACTCCTACATTTTTACGCGGTGTATCAGCTCTCGACGACTACCCTGCGCTCTCGGTTGACCAGCAAGCGTTCCGACGTCTCCAGTTGCATGCAGCGTTCCAGAAACAGGTACATGTAGTCATAGCTTTTGCACACGGCCTGGCGCAATTCGGCCTGCAACGCCTTGCTCGGGTTCAGGCCGGCCAGCGTGCAGATGATTTCCAGAGCTTCCCAAGGGTGGGCATCGTCGTACTGGGCGTGCATCTTCAGCCACTTCATCGCGCGTTTGCGATCTTCTTCGGGAAACGCCGCCGCGTATACGCCCGTCGAGCAAACCAGCGCCGACCACTCCCCGGTCGCGCCCTCGATGGCGTAGTTGGTAGCGGCGATGGCTACGATCAACGAGTCGGCCGAACTGGTGTGCCAGCACCAGTGACTCAGCGCATGCAGTTCCGGCGGCACTTGCTGGGCCTGAAGATCTTCCAGGCTGACGCCATGCGCCCGACTCCAGTGCACCCAATAGTCGGCATGATTGAGCTCGACGCGGATATTGCGCATCAGCCAGCGGCGCGCCATGTCTTCGCCGGGGTGACGGGCAAATCGGGTTTTGGTGAGATTCTGCGCCATGTACAACGCAAACTGCTCGACCACCGGCCAGCCGCCAATCAAGTACTGACGCATGGTCCTGGCGCTGAGTTTGTTATCACGCATGCGCTGGTAAAGTTCATGTTCGACAACCCGGCGCTTGCTCTCGCTGCAGTCCTGAATGAGCTGTTGTGCCCAGCCGGGATAACTTGCAGCTTCCATGAGTGGTCCGGTTCGGTTGAATGTGTCGATCACTGTTCGGCTCCTTTTGATTTGTGATTGTAAGGATCGGCGAGAGACTTCAACGGAACGTGCCAGGCGCTTTGAATAACAGCGGTTGCGGTCTGGCGGGCCGACTTTGCAAACTGTCGCAGGTAAACAATTGCGGGCGCTCGATGACATAACCCTGAGCGTAATCAACGCCAATTTCAAGCAGTGCCTGCTCGATCTGGGTGGTTTCAACAAACTCGGCAATTGTCTGCTTACCCATGACATGCCCGATGTGATTGATCACTTCGACCATTGCCCGGTTAATCGGGTCGTCCAGCATATCCTTTACGAAACTCCCGTCGATCTTCAGGAAGTCTACAGGCAAATGTTTCAGATAAGCGAACGAAGACATTCCGGCACAAAAGTCATCTAGTGAGAAGTAACAACCTAAGCCTTTGAGCTCATTGATAAATCTAATTGCACTGCCCAAGTTTGAAATTGCACTGGTTTCAGTAATTTCAAAACAAATCATTTCAGGAGGTATAGCGTAGTTAACAAACTGTTCTCGCAGAAAGTGCAAAAACGCGTCATCTCCTATAGTAATGCCTGACAGATTAATCGCACACATTGCTAATGGCCCTTGCTGTTCCTGGGCAATACATTGAGCAATAACCTTAAAAACATTTTGTACGACCCAACGATCCAGCTGACTCATCAAACCATAGCGCTCAGCGGCAGGAATGAAGCTGTCCGGCAGAATCATCCGCCCGGCCTCGTCATGCAGACGCAGCAGGATTTCGATGTGCCCGCCTTTGCCGTCACTGGGCTTGAGCGGAGCGATTTCCTGGGCGTACAGGCAAAAGCGGTTTTCTTCCAGCGCCATGTGCAGGCGTTGCACCCAGGCCATTTCCCCAAAGCGCAGGGACAGTTCGGAATCGTCGGCGTGGTAGACCTGCACGCGGTTACGCCCCTTCTCCTTGGCCATGTAGCAGGCCATGTCTGCCGCCCGCAGGGACGCTTCCAGGGTCGTCGGGGTCTGGGCGACATGCACCAGGCCAATACTGACGGTGGTGAGGAAGGGCCGCCCCTTCCAGACAAAATGCAGGTTCTGCACGGTCTGGCGCAGTGCCTCGGCAATCTTTTCTGCCGCGTCCGGCGCGCAGTTTTCCAGGAGAATGCCGAACTCGTCGCCGCCGAGCCGCGCCAGGGTGTCGCCTTCGCGCAATCCCGACTGCAGCAGGGTGCAGATGTGCCGCAACAGTTCATCCCCCGCCGCATGGCCGCACGTGTCGTTGACCAGCTTGAACTGATCCAGATCGAGGAACATCAGCGCGTGCCGCCCGGCCTGGCGGGTGAGGTTGTGCAGCGCCTGCTCCAGGCGATATTCGAACTCGCGACGGTTGGCCAGACCGGTCAGCGCATCGTGGGTGGCCTGCCACGAAAGGTTGGCGATGTATTGCCGTTCCTGCGTCATGTCGTGCAGCACCAGCACAGTGCCACTGACTTTGCCGGCATTGCGGATCGGTGCGCCGACCAGGGTCACCGACACCGTACTGCCGTCCAGGCGCTGGATCAGTTTCGAATGCTCGCTGCCGCCACTGAGTTTGCCGCTGAGAATGTGCTCGATCAGGGTCAGGCCTTCGGACTGGGCGTTGTCATCGAGCAGATTGAATAACGCCGCCAGCGGCAGGCCCGCCGCCTGTTCGGCCTTCCAGTGGGTCATGGCTTCGGCGGCGGGGTTCATGTAGTCAATGGCGCCGTCGACATCGGTGGTGATCACCCCGTCGCCGATCGAATGCAAGGTAACGTGCGCCCGATCCTTCTCCAGTTGCAACGCCTCGGCAAAGGCATGGCGCTGCTTGAGCAACTTGTGCGTGCGCCACAAGGCCAGCACGATCAGCCCCAGCGCCGTGGCCAGATTGGTTAACAGCAGCAGCCGCAGAATCATCCGCGAGCCTTCGCCCAAGGCATCGCTGAAGGCTTTTGCGGCTGGGGTCACGCCATTGTTGATGGCGAAAATCCGTGCCTTCCAGCGCTGGATATCGGCGCTGCCGGCATTGTTCTGTGAAATGCTGCGGTGCATCTCCTGCGCCACGTTATCCAGCTCGATTAGATAGGCGTCACCGACCGTCCAGCGGTCAATCGCGGTCTCCAGATAACTGAAATGGCGAAAGTTGAGGTACAGCCAGATCAGGCTGGAAACGTCATCCGGGTGGTTGCCACCCTTGAGAATGCCTTCGCGCGCTGCGGCCAGATCCGGCGGCTGATGATCCAGCGCCAGACGCAACTGGTGCCCGCCTTGCGGTACACCGATCGCAGTGCGGTACTTGAGGAAGATCGCCTCGTCACGGCTGTCGGCGTAGAGATTAAGGTAGTAAATCGCGTCTTTCTGGCCCTTGGACCAGAGACTTTCGCCGGCGACGTAACCGCGAACCGCCGAGAGCACGTAAAGACTCACGCCGCCCAATAACGCTTGAAACAACACGACGGCAATAAATGGCCAGACGATGCCCAACAACCGTGGCGTTCCGAGAGTCCGCTTTTGCTTCATGAGATCCCTTGCGCAAGCACTGCCAGATGAACACCGGAAAATCCCGCTCCTGACAGCTCAGCCTAGGCTAATTTTCGCCAAGTCAAAGGGACAGCTTGGCCGTCCTCTAGGTCGATTGTGCAAATGGCGGGACTGTGCGGGCGTTCCGAGTGATTTTACTCAATGCAATTCAAGCACTAAGCACAGAAATCGGCACGAAACTCAAGGGCGCTGGATCTGCTGCAGGTGACCATAAAGCTTGGCATACAGACCGCCGTCGGCAATCAGCTGTTGATGATCGCCATCTTCGGCGACCTGACCACCATCGAACACCAGCACGCGATCGGCCTGCTTCACCGCTGACAAACGATGGGCAATGATCAGCGTGGTGCGGCCATTGAGGAACCGCGCCATGGCCTGGTGAAGGTTGTATTCGGTGGCGGCGTCGAGGGCCGAAGTGGCCTCGTCGAGGATCACCACTTTCGGCTCGGCGAGGATCATCCGCGCGATCGCCAGACGCTGGCGCTGACCGCCGGACAGGCGCACGCCGGAGCGCCCGACGATACTGTCGAGGCCATCCGGCAAGGCGCGGATGGCCGGTTCCAGTTGGGCGATTTCCAGCGCCTGCCAACAGGCTTCGTCGCTGCGGGTGCGGCCCATGGTCAGGTTGGCGCGTACCGTGTCGTTGAACAGCGCCGGGTGCTGCAGCACCACGGCGACGTTCTCCCTGATCAGCTCCAGACCGATTTCCTGCTGGGTCGAACCACCGAAGCGGATGGTACCGGCCAACGGCGTGTACAACCCCAGCAGCAACTGCACGAGGGTACTTTTGCCACCGCCACTGGCACCGACGATCGCAACTTTCTCACCCGGGGCAATGGACAGGTTCATCTGATCCAGCACCAGCTCATCGCCATAACCGAAGCTCAGGCCCTGAACCTCGATGCCGACGGTCTCGCGGCCCTTGAACGGATCGACACCGCCCGGATATTGCGGCTCATCGGCGCGCGCCAGCAGTTCGTTGATCCGCGCCAGCGCGCCGCCGGCGGCGTAGTAGGCGTATTGCAGATTGAGCAGTTGTTCGACCGGGCCGATCATGAACCACAGGTAACTGAACACCGCGAGCATCTGGCCGATCGACAGGTCGGAGAACAACACCGTGAGCATCGCCGCCGCACGGAAGATGTCGATGCCGAACTGGAACAGCAAACCGCTGGCACGGTTGGAAGCGTCGGTTTTCCACTGCGAATTGACCGCGTAGTTGCGCACCTCCTGCGCGCGCAGACCGAGGCGACCCAGAAAGTAACCCTGACGGTTGCCGGCGCGTACTTCTTGAATGGCATCGAGGGTTTCGCTCAGCGCCTGGGTGAAACGCGAGGTGCTGTCGTTCTCGAGTTTCTTCAGATGCTTGACCCGTTTGCCCAACTGCACCGTGGCGTAAATCACCAGCGGGTTGAACAGCAGGATCAATAGCGCGAGTTTCCAGTGCATCCACATCAGGATGCTCGCCGTGCCGACCAGGGTCAGCATCGCCACCAGAAAGCGGCTGAGGGTTTCGCCGACGAACTTGTCGAGGGTGTCCAGATCGGTGACCAGGTGCGTGGTCACTGTGCCGCTGCCGAGGCTCTCGTATTCGCCGAGGGAAATACGCTTGAGGCGCTCGATCAGGCGCACGCGGATTCGATAAACGATGTCCTTGGCCAGTCGCGCAAACAACCGCGACTGCAACACGCCAAAACACAGGGCACTGCAGCGCAGGGTCAGCGTGACCACCAGCATCAGGCCGATGTAACCCGCCGCTTGCTGCCACATACCCGGCAGTACGTGGTTCATGACTTTCAGTGCGGCATCGCCGTGACCGAGCAACACCTCATCCACCAGCAACGGCAGCAGCAACGGAATCGGCACGCTGCACAGCGTCGCCAGCACGGCGACGCCATTGGCGATCCACAAGGATTTTTTGTGATGAAGTGCCAGTCGCCGGACTTCTGCCCAGCTCAGCCGGTCGACACGCTTTACGGCTGACGTGTCATCGGCCAGGTCAGGCACAGGCTGCGCGCTCCAGCCAGCGGCCGAGCAACGGCGACAGCTCGCTGAGCGGTTGATAGCCATTGGTCAGCAACGCCAGTTGGCCATTGCGTTCGGCGAGCAGGGTCGGGAAACCGGCGATGCCCAGATCCTGCACCCAGTTGAAATCCGCCAGAGTGGCTTCGTGCTGTTCGGCGCGGTCAAAGTGTTCGGCAAATTCGATGCGCGGCACGCCCGCCTGTTCGGCCAGATCGACCAACACGCTGGCCTGGGTGACATCGCGACCTTCAGCGTAAAACGCGTGTTGAATCAGGCCGAGCAAGGTCCACGCGCAATCCGGTGCCAGGCTCCGCGCCGTGACGATCGCGCGGCAGGCAGGCTCGGTGTCGTAGACAAATCCGTCCGGCAATGCGCCGTCGAACTTGAATGGCTGACCGGTCGCCTCGGTGACCGCTTGCCAGTGTTCGAGAATGTAACGCCGAGTGGTCGGCTCCAGTGCCGCACCGCTGCCGGTGCGCAAGCCGCCAACCACCAAGTGCAGCTCCACCCCGGCGGCCTGCGCCTGCTCGACCAGTGCCTTGGCCACCGGAGCGAACCCCCAGCACCAGGAACACATCGGATCCATCACATAGAGCAGGCGCGCAGACATGATTAAGCCTCGGTAGATGCTTGCTTATAGTTGTAGCCGATCGGGTGCGGCTGGTTGCGCGCCTTGGCCAGTTCGATCTGTTTTTGCCGATCGATTGCGCTGCGGCGGGTTTTCTCGCTCAGCTTGTCCCAGCAATGCGGGCAACTGATGCCGGCCACGTAGTGCTCGGAAGCGCGATCTTCAACGCTGACCGGTGTGCGGCAGGCATGACATTGATCGTAGTCGCCTTCGCTGAGGTCGTGACGCACGGTCACGCGGTTGTCGAACACGAAGCAGTCGCCCTGCCACTTGGTTTCTTCCTGCGGCACCTCTTCGAGGTACTTCAGGATACCGCCCTTGAGGTGATAGACCTCTTCGAAGCCCTCGCCCAGCATGTAGCTCGAAGCCTTCTCGCAGCGGATACCGCCGGTGCAGAACATCGCGACCTTCTTGTGCACGGCCGGGTCGAAGTGTTCTTTGATGTAGTCGGGGAATTCGCGAAAACTGGTGGTTTTCGGATCAATGGCGCCTTCAAAGGTGCCGATCGACACTTCGTAGTCGTTGCGGGTGTCGATCAGCAACACTTCCGGGTCGCTGATCAAGGCGTTCCAGTCTTGCGGCTCGACGTAGGTGCCGACCTTTTTGTTCGGATCCACGCCTTCGACGCCGAGGGTGACGATCTCTTTCTTCAGTTTGACCTTGGTACGGTAGAACGGCTGCTCGTCGCAGTACGACTCTTTGTGGTCGATGTCGATCATGCGCGGATCGTTCTTCAGCCAGGCGAGCAGGCCATCAATGCCTTCGCGGCTGCCGGACACCGTGCCATTGATGCCTTCTTCGGCGATCAGCAGGGTGCCTTTGATACCGTTGTCGACCATCGCTTGCAGCAGGGGCTCGCGCAGGTTGACGTAATCTTCGAGGGTGACGAACTTATACAGTGCCGCCACGACAATCGGTTGTGTCATGGGTATTTCTCCAGGTGGCTACCCTCGCAAAGGGTGAACCGGATTCAAAAAAAAACGCGCCGGTTGAACGGCGCGTTGCGGATTCTAGCAAAAAAGCAGCTTTAAGCGGCGAGCTTCAAGCGACAAGCTGACAGCGCAGTGCTTTAACTTGCGGCTTGGAGCTCAAAGCTTGCAGCTGCTTTTAGTGCCGTCCTCCTGCACAGGTTGGCGACGCCGGAGCGGCGCCCACCTCTGCCCATTCCTGCGGGGTGTAGGTGTGCAGCGCCAACGCATGGAACTCGCCCATCAGCTCGCCGAGCGTGCCGTAGACTTTCTGGTGGCGCTTGACCCGGTTCAGGCCTTCGAACTGCGCGCTGACCACCACTGCCTTGAAGTGAGTCTGTAACCCGCGACTGTGCATGTGGCTTTCATCCAGCACCTGCAGATGTTCAGGCTGAAGCAGGCCCAGCGTCGATTCGATGCGTTGTTGCATGGTCATCACGAACTCCGCTTACTTCTTCTTGGCCGGCGCAGCGCCTTTCGGTGCCAGCTCGTTGGTCATGTCGTCGAGCAGCTTGTTGACGACAGGCACGGCGCTTTCCAGCTTGGCCTGGGTCATCTGGGCCGATTGCTGGGTCAGCTGCGGCATTTTCTCAAGGACTTTTTTGCCCAGCGGCGACTTGTAGAACGCAACGAGGTCTTTCAGCTCAGATTCGCTGAAATTGCTGGTGTAGAGCTTGACCATGTCCGGCTTCAGCTTGTTCCAGCCAATGGCTTGGTCGAGCGCGGCGTTGGCCTTGGCCTGGTAGGTTTCCAGTACGGCTTTCTTGGATTCCGGGGCTTTGGTCTGCTCAAAGCGTTGAGCAAACATCTGCTGCACTTGCATGTAAACCGGAGTGCCCAGTTTGTCAGCGTGTGCCAGGGTCAGGAAAGCTTCGGCACTGGCGTTGTGGCTGGCGGTATCGGCAAGCACCTGGCCGCTGGCGCAAACCAGTGCGACCGCGGTACAGATGGCACGAAGACGAGTCATCGAGTTTCCTTTTCTAACAGGCGAGGTCAAACCCCAAGGGCGCCCATTCTGCGCCTAAAAAACGCTGTGGCTCAACCCCCGCCCCTTGCCGCGCTTGATTGACCGGGTTTTACCGGTCAACAATCGCCCCGATGGAACCACCTGGGCCTGACCGGGCCTAAACTGCGCAAACAGACCAACAGGAGTGTGCACGATGAGCCGTATCGAAACCGACAGCCTGGGCCAGATCGAAGTCCCGGACGACGCCTACTGGGGTGCTCAGACGCAACGCTCGCTGATCAACTTCGCCATTGGTCAGGAACGCATGCCGCTGCCGGTCCTGCACGCCCTGGCCCTGATCAAGAAAGCCGCCGCACGGGTCAACGATCGCAACGGCGACCTGCCCGCCGACATCGCCCGCCTGATCGAACAGGCCGCGGACGAAGTGCTCGACGGCCAGCACGACGACCAGTTCCCGCTGGTGGTCTGGCAGACCGGCAGCGGCACCCAGAGCAACATGAACGTCAACGAAGTGATCGCCGGTCGCGCCAACGAACTGGCCGGCAACCCGCGCGGAGGCAAGACGCCGGTGCACCCGAACGATCACGTCAACCGCTCGCAAAGCTCCAACGACTGTTTCCCCACCGCCATGAGCATCGCCACCGCGCAAGCGGTGCAAGAGCAACTGCTGCCGGCGATTGCCGAGCTGTCCGGCGGCCTGGCTGAACTCGCCGCACGCCACATGAAACTGGTGAAAACCGGCCGTACACACATGATGGACGCCACACCGATCACCTTCGGTCAGGAACTGTCCGGCTTCATCGCGCAACTGGATTACGCCGAACGGGCGATTCGCGCAGCGCTGCCGGCGGTGTGTGAACTGGCGCAGGGCGGCACGGCGGTCGGTACCGGGTTGAATTCGCCACACGGCTTCGGCGAGGCGATTGCCGCAGAGCTCGCCGCGCTGTCCGGCCTGCCCTTCGTCACCGCACCGAACAAGTTCGCGGCACTGGCCGGCCATGAACCGCTGACCAACCTGTCGGGCGCGCTGAAAACCCTTGCCGTCGCGCTGATGAAAATCGCCAACGACCTGCGTCTGCTCGGTTCCGGCCCACGCGCAGGGTTTGCCGAAGTGAAGCTGCCGGCGAACGAGCCGGGCAGCTCGATCATGCCGGGCAAGGTCAATCCGACCCAGTGCGAAGCGCTGTCGATGCTGGCGTGTCAGGTGTTGGGCAATGACGTGACGATCGGCATCGCCGCGAGCCAGGGTCACTTGCAGTTGAACGTGTTCAAACCGGTGATCATCCATAACGTGCTGCAATCGATCCGCTTGCTCGCCGATGGTTGCAGCAACTTCCAGCAGCACTGCATCGCCGGGCTTGAGCCGGATGCCGACGTCATGGCCAGACACCTGGAGCGCGGATTGATGCTGGTGACGGCGCTGAACCCGCACATCGGTTACGACAAGTCGGCGGAAATCGCCAAGAAGGCTTACAGCGAAGGCCTGACCTTGCGTGAGGCGGCGCTGCAACTGGGGTATCTGAGCGATGAACAGTTCGATGCCTGGGTGCGGCCGGAGAACATGATCGAGGCTGGCGCCAAGGGCTGATTTTGTAGCGCTGCTTAATAAGTCATCGCGAGCAGGCTCACTGCTACAGGGGGGATGCGTTCCCCATGCAGGAGTGAGCCTGCTCGCGATGGCCCTGACGCGGTTAGCCTGCTGCCATCTTCATCCGCCGCGCCTTGAGTCCGGCAATCAACGACGGCCCCAACGCCACCAGCGCCGAGCCCAGCACCACCAGCACCGCCCCGCCATAGCCCAGACCATTGATCTGTTCGGCATGCACATACTCCGGCCACATCCACGCCGCCAGCGCCACCGCACCAAAGGTTACCAATGGCGTGATCGCCAGCGTGGCACTGACCCGCGACGCTTCCCAATGCGCCAGCGCCTCGGCAAATGCGCCATAGGCAATCAGCGTGTTCATGCAGCACGCCAGCAGCAGCCAGCCCTGCAACGGGCTTAGCGCCAGCGCCTCCAGCGGATGCACCCAGGGTGTCAGCAACAGCGCGCAGAACAGGTAGATCACCATCATCACCTGCAACGAATTCCACACCGTCAGCAACTGCTTCTGACCCAGCGCATAGAACGTCCAGACCGTCGAGGCCGACAGCACCAGCAACACGCCGGCGGTGTAGTCCGACAATGAGGTGAGCAATTCAGCCAGACGTTGATTGAAGAACAGCACAAACCCGATCAGCAGCACCGCCAACCCGATCCCCTGGCCAATGCTGAAACGCTCCTTGAACACAAACAGGCTGGCGATCAGCAACATGATCGGGCCCATCTGCACCACCAGTTGCGCGGTGCCGGGGCTGAGCAGATTCAGGCCCATCAGGTACAGCACGTAATTGCCCACCAACCCGAGCACCGCCATCAGCACCAGCCAACCGCCTCTGGGCCCCAGCACTTTACGGCTCGGCAGACGCTTGACCGAGGCCAGATAAATGAACAGGCAGCCGCCCGAGACCATCAGGCGAAACCAGGTCACCGTGATCGGGTCCATCACCTGCAATACCTGCTTGAGTTTGATCGGCAAAATGCCCCACAAAAACGCCGTCAGCAGCGCCAGGAACAGACCGTAAACCCAGCGACCGGATGAAATGTGCATGCGAACCCCAATGCCTGCTGACAAGAGCGGTCATTCTAGGCCCGCATGCAGGCGCAACACAGGGACAGTTCAGGCCAGGCCGCGAATGAAACTGTGCAGGTCGCAGCATTAAATTGACGGATTGCCGTTGATCGTCTGGCCAGGCGCGCCAAGTGCTTCAGGCATAAGCTCATGAGATGCATTCACTGACTTCATATCAAGGAGGCCGATCATGTACGGTATGCGCGCTCAGGACAGCGCCCCCGCGACGCATTTTCGCAGTGAGCGGTTGTGTCGGGTCAATGGCGAGCTGTTCTTCAGCACTCGGGAAAATACCCTGGAGGGGCCGTTTGACAGTGCGCAAAAGGCTGAGCTGGAAATAAAGGCGTATATCGCGCGGATGCAGGTTGTGGATTCCAATCGGTCACCGGGTTGATTCAATCGCGAGCAAGCTCACTCCTACAGGGAACATGTTCCAAAATGTAGGCGTGAGCCTGCTCGCGATAGCAATCTATCAGCCAACTACTTTCTTCCTGATTCAGCGCACCGCCTCAAACAACCCCGCCGCCCCCATCCCGCCGCCCACACACATGGTGACGATGCCGTAACGCAGATGACGCCGCTGCAACTCGCGCACCAGATGCCCGACCTGCCGCGACCCGGTCATGCCGAACGGGTGGCCGATGGAAATCGAGCCGCCATTGACGTTGTACTTCTCGTTATCAATCTCCAGCCGATCGCGGCTGTACAGGCACTGCGACGCGAACGCCTCGTTCAGCTCCCACAAATCAATGTCCGCCACCTGCAAGCCCTTGGCCTTGAGCAGTTTCGGCACCGAAAACACCGGGCCGATGCCCATCTCGTCAGGCTCACAGCCGGCGACGGTGAAGCCGCGGAAAAACGCTTTCGGCTTCAGCCCCAGTTGCAGAGCTTTTTCCAGGCTCATCACCAGCGTCATCGAGGCCCCGTCGGACAGTTGCGAGGAGTTCCCCGCGGTCACCGAACCGTCCTCGGCAAACACCGGCTTGAGCCCCGCCAGACTTTCATAAGTGGTGTCAGGGCGGTTGCAGTCATCGCGCTCGACGACACCGTCGAGTACCTGCACTTCACCGCTGGTTTTGTCCTCGACCCGATACTTCACGGCCATCGGTACGATTTCGTCATCGAACAACCCCGCAGCCTGCGCCTGTGCCGTGCGAATCTGACTTTGCAGTGAATAGCGATCCTGGTCCTCGCGGCTCACGCCATAACGGCGCGCCACCACTTCAGCCGTCTGGCCCATCGTGTAATAGATACCCGGCGTCTGCTGTTTGAGCAGCGGGTTGATCAGGTGATCGGTGTTGACGCTTTTCAGGGTCAGGCTGATCGACTCGACGCCGCCGGCGACGATGATATCGCTGCAACCCGAGGCAATCTGGTTGGCGGCAATGGCGATCGCCTGCAAACCCGAGGAACAAAAACGATTGAGGGTCATGCCGGCCACGTGGGTGCCCAGGCGCGAGAGCACTGCCACGTTGCGGCCGATGTTGTAGCCCTGCGCACCTTCATTGGAACCGGCGCCGACGATGCAGTCTTCGACGCTGGCCGGGTCGATGTCATTGCGCGTCAGCAGCGCGTTGACGCAATGGGCCGCCATGTCATCGGGGCGGGTCTGGTTGAACTTGCCGCGAAAGGACTTGGCCAGGCCGGTCCGCACGCTGTCGACGATCACCACTTCACGCATGGCATACCTCATTGTTGTTGTCGGTTGAGAGTGGACCGAGCATAAGTCCACCTCATCGCCGACCGCGACAATCATTCACCCCGCGTATGCGTGCCCATCGGCTCAGTCCTTGTGCTTTTTCGTGCGTTTGTCGGACTTCTCGAACGCCTCTTCCAGCGCACGGTTGATGGTGCGCAGCACCTTGACCCGTGCCCAGCGTTTGTCATTGGCCTCGACCAGCGTCCACGGCGATATTTCGGTGCTGGTACGGTCAACCATATCGCCCACGGCAGCGCGGTAGGCGTCCCACTTGTCGCGGTTGCGCCAGTCGTCTTCGGTGATCTTGAAGCGCTTGAACGGAATCTGCTCCCGCGCCTGAAAGCGCTCCATCTGCGTGTCCTTGTCGATCGCCAGCCAGAACTTGACGACGATGACCCCGGCGTCGGCGATCTGTTCTTCGAAGTCATTGATCTCGCTGTAGGCACGCAGCCAGTCGGCCGGGCTGCAAAAGCCCTCGACCCGCTCCACCAGCACCCGGCCATACCAGGAGCGGTCGAACACGGTGAACTTGCCCCGCGCCGGCAGGTGCCGCCAGAACCGCCACAAGTACGGTTGCGCACGTTCCTCTTCAGTCGGCGCGGCGATCGGCACGATGCTGTACTGACGCGGATCGAGCGCCGCCGCCACCCGCCGGATCGCCCCGCCCTTGCCCGCCGCATCGTTGCCTTCGAATACCGCCACCAGAGCGTGGCGGCGCATGCGTTTGTCGCGCATCAGCCCGGACAACCGGGCCTGCTCGGTGATCAGTTGTTCTTCGTAGTCTTTCTTTTCCAACTGCTGGTTGAGGTCGAGGCTGTCGAGCAGGTTCAGTTGATCGACCGCCGTGCCCAGCGGTGCCGCGTTGACTTCTTCGGTGTGCACCTGCTGGCGCTTGAGCGCATTTTGCAGACCTTCGAGCAGAATCTTGCCGACCGCCAGACTGCGGTAATTGGCGTCCATGCCTTCGATGATGTGCCACGGCGCGTAGTCGCGGCTGGTACGGCGCAACACGCGCTCGCCGTATTTGACGAACTTGTCGTAGGTCTGCGATTGCTGCCAGTCCAGCGGGCTGATGCGCCAGCTGTGCAGCGGGTCATCGGCCAGGGCTTTGAGCCGCGCCTTCATCTGCTTCTTCGACAAGTGAAACCAGAACTTGAAGATCAGCGCACCTTCGTCGCAGAGCATCTTTTCCAGACGCTCGGCGGCGTTGATCGCCTGATCCAGGCGCGGATCCTTGAACAGACCGTGAACCCGCCCCTGAAGCATCTGGCTGTACCAGTTACCGAAGAACACCCCCATCCGCCCCTTCGCCGGGAGCATCCGCCAGTAACGCCAGGCCGGTGGTCGCGCCAGCTCTTCATCGGTCTGCTGATCGAAGGTGCGCACCTCGATCAGACGCGGGTCCATCCACTCGTTGAGCAACTTGACGGTCTCGCCCTTGCCGGCCCCTTCAATGCCGTTGATCAAAATGATCACCGGGAAGCGTTTCTGCTGCTGCAACTCGAACTGCGCTTCCAGCAAAGCTTCACGCAGCGCAGGCACCGCCTCGTCGTACGTTTCTTTGTCGATGGCGTGACCGATTTCAGCGGATTCAAACATGGGACGGCTCCTTCCAGAATGCAGCAAGACTAGCGGATTGGGCACGGCGATGGCGGAGAAATTCCTCCGCCAAGGTGAGTTAAATGAATGAATAACGGTGGCGAGGGCGCTTGCTCGCGCTTGGCTGCGCAGCGGTCGCAAGACCTGCCACCACGGTCCTCCAGACACATCGCGTTCACCGGTTTTGGGGCTGCTGTGCACCCCGGCGGGAGCAAGCGCCTTCGCCACAAAAGCCGCTGATGATCCTGCATTCGACCCTGGGCCCCCTTGCCATGGATCAAGCACCCGGCGCCCGATCGGCTAGAATGGCCGCCTTGTGATTGCCGAGCCTGCCATGAAACCCGTATTGCCCCACGCCCAGCTCGACTGGGATGACCAGGGACGCCCGCGTTCGCGGGTGTTCGATGACGTGTATTTTTCCGATCAGTCAGGTCTGGAAGAAACCCGTTATGTATTCCTCGAACAGAACCGTCTGGCCGAACGTTTTGCCGCGTTGCCGGCGCACGGGCGACTGGTGATCGGCGAAACCGGATTCGGCACCGGGCTGAATTTTCTCTGCGCCTGGCAGCTGTTCGAGCAACATGCGGTGGCCGGGGCGCGCCTGCATTTCGTCAGCGTCGAAAAGTACCCGCTGAGCCCTGCGGACTTGCAGCGGGCCTTGGCCTTGTGGCCGCAATTGAAGTCGCTGGCCGATCAGTTGCTGACCCATTACGTGGCGATCCATCAGGGTTTTCAGCGGGTCATTCTGGGCAATGGCCGGGTCACGCTGACGCTGTTGATCGGCGATGCCCTGGAGCAATTGCCGCAGCTCGATGCGCAGATCGACGCGTGGTTTCTCGACGGCTTCGCCCCGGCGAAAAACCCGGACATGTGGACCGCCGAGCTGTTCGTCGAACTGGCCCGCCTGGCCGCGCCCGGCTCGACTATCAGCACCTTTACCAGCACCGGTTGGGTGCGGCGCTTGCTCAATGCCGCCGGGTTCAAGATGAAACGCACGCCGGGCATCGGCCACAAGTGGGAAATCCTGCGCGGTGAATTTGTCGGCTGGCCGCAGGACGTTGCGCCACCCGCGCCAGACAAACCGTGGTTCGCCCGCCCTGCCCCGCTGACCGGTGAGCGCCGGGCATTGGTGATCGGCGCCGGGCTGGCCGGGTGCGCCAGCGCCGCCAGTCTCGCGGCGCGGGGCTGGCAGGTCAGCCTGCTGGAACGGCATGCCGACGTGGCGCAGGAAGCATCGGGCAATCCACAGGGCGTGCTGTACCTGAAGCTGTCGGCCCACGGCACCGCGTTGTCGCAACTGATCGTCAGCGGGTTCGGCTACACCCGCCGCCTGCTGGAAACCCTGCAACGCGGCTCGGATTGGGACGATTGCGGCGTGCTGCAATTGGCATTCAATACCAAGGAAGCCGAGCGCCATGCACAACTGGCGGCGGCGTTCCCGGAAGATCTGGTGCACTGGCTCGACCAGCCGCAGGCCGAGATTCAGGCCGGGGTCGGACTGAGCCACGGCGGCTTGTATTACCCCGAAGGCGGCTGGGTGCATCCGCCCGCGCTGTGCCAGGCACAGGCCGCGCAAGCGAACATCGAATTGCTCAAGCATCACGAGGCGCTGGAACTGCGCAAGGTCGAGGGTCAGTGGCAAGCCCTTGCCGGCGACCGTGTGCTCGCCAGCGCACCGGTGGTGGTATTGGCCGGCGCTGCGGAAATCAAACGCTTTGCACACAGTGCCGAGCTGCCGCTCAAACGCATTCGCGGGCAGATCACGCGCCTGCCGCAAACCACGGAAAGCCAGACGCTACGCACCGTGGTCTGCGCCGAAGGTTATGTCGCCCCGGCACGCCTGGGCGAACACACGCTGGGCGCCAGTTTCGATTTCACCAGCGATGACCTGACACCGACGACCGCCGAACACCTGGGCAATCTGGCGATGCTGGAGGAGATCTCCGGCGATCTGGTGGCGCGTCTGCACATCAATGACCTGCCTGCAGAAACGCTGGAGGGCCGCGCCGCCTTTCGCTGCACCAGCCCCGATTATCTACCGATTGTCGGCCCGCTGGCCGACCGCGAAGCGTTCGCTCAGGTCTACGCGGCGTTAAGCAAGGATGCGCGACAAGTGCCGGACATTGCCTGCCCGTGGCTCGACGGCTTGTATGTCAACAGCGGCCACGGCTCACGCGGGCTGATCACCGCACCGCTGTCCGGCGAACTGCTGGCGGCGTGGCTGGACAACGAGCCGCTGCCCCTGCCCAGAAGCGTCGCCGAAGCCTGCCATCCCAACCGTTTTGCCTTGCGCACGTTGATTCGCGGCAAATGAAAAAGAGCGACTGGCCGCCGGTCAGTCGCCGCCCCTTATAACTCATCGTTCTAAAACTCCCACAACTGCACCGGGTCAGTTTCTGAGTAACGGCCATTTTGGCCTGACTGAGAATCACCCTCCCCAACGGAAAAACCGGTAAGGATTTTATGTGCGGATTAGCTGGCGAGTTACGTTTTGATCAACACCCTGCAGACCTTGCAGCCATCGAGCGAATCACCCATCACCTGGCGCCTCGCGGCCCCGACGCGTGGGGCTTCCATGCTCAAGGGCCGATTGCCCTGGGCCACCGTCGCCTGAAAATCATGGACCTGTCGGACGGCTCGGCGCAGCCGATGATCGACAGTCAACTGGGCTTGTCCCTGGCCTTCAACGGCGCGATCTACAACTTCCCGGAACTGCGCGCCGAACTCGAAGCGCTCGGTTACGCGTTCTATTCCGGTGGCGACACCGAGGTGCTGCTCAAGGGTTACCACGCCTGGGGCGAAGCAATGCTGCCGAAACTCAACGGCATGTTTGCCTTCGCCATCTGGGAGCGCGACGCCCAGCGCCTGTTCATCGCTCGCGACCGTCTCGGCGTGAAGCCGTTGTACCTGTCGCGCACCGGTCAGCGTTTGCGTTTCGCCTCGGCCCTGCCGGCGCTGCTCAAGGGCGGCGACATCAACCCGATCCTTGACCCGGTGGCGCTCAATCACTATCTGAATTTCCACGCGGTGGTCCCGGCCCCGCGCACCTTGCTGGCCGGCATCGAAAAGCTGCCGCCCGCCACGTGGATGCGCGTTGAAGCCGATGGCACCACCGAACAGAAAACCTGGTGGACCCTGCCCTACGGCCCACACGAGGATGAGAAAAACCTGACGCTGGAAGACTGGGTCGACCGCGTGCTCGACAGCACCCGCGAAGCCGTGGCGATCCGCCAACGTGCGGCGGTGGATGTGGGTGTGCTGCTGTCCGGCGGTGTCGATTCGAGCATGCTCGTCGGTCTGCTGCGGGAAGTCGGCGTGGAAAACCTGTCGACCTTTTCCATCGGTTTCCAGGACGCTGGCGGCGAGCGCGGTGACGAGTTCCAGTATTCGGACCTGATCGCCAAACACTACGGCACGCAGCACCATCAGTTGCGCATCGACGAAAAGGAGATCATCGAGCAACTGCCTGCCGCGTTCCGTGCGATGAGCGAGCCGATGGTCAGCCATGACTGCATCGCGTTCTACCTGTTGTCTCGCGAAGTGGCCAAACACTGCAAGGTAGTGCAAAGCGGCCAGGGCGCCGACGAGTTGTTCGCCGGTTATCACTGGTACCCGCAAGTGGACGGTGCGGCGGATCCGTACGCGGCCTATCGCGCGGCATTCTTCGACCGCAGCTACGACGACTACGCTGCCACCGTGCAGCCGAAATGGCTGACGGCCAATGACGCTGCCGGCGACTTCGTGAAGGAACATTTCGCCCAACCGGGCGCCGATGCCGCCGTGGACAAAGCCCTGCGCCTGGACAGCACGGTGATGCTGGTGGATGACCCGGTCAAACGTGTCGACAACATGACCATGGCCTGGGGCCTGGAAGCTCGCACGCCGTTTCTCGACTATCGCCTGGTCGAACTGTCGGCTCGTGTGCCTGGTCGCTTCAAGCTGCCTGACGGCGGCAAACAGGTGCTCAAAGAGGCGGCGCGACGGGTCATTCCGAGTGAAGTGATTGATCGCAAAAAAGGCTACTTCCCGGTGCCCGGCCTCAAGCATTTGCAAGGCGACACGCTGAACTGGGTGCGCGAACTGCTGCTTGATTCGAGTCAGGATCGCGGCCTGTTCAACCCGGCGATGCTCGACAAACTGCTGACCGATCCGCAAGGCCAACTGACCCCGTTACGCGGCTCGAAACTGTGGCAACTGGCGGCCTTGAACCTGTGGCTCAGTGAACAAGGAATCTGATTGATGAAACCCCACGCCACGGCTATCAGCCAACGCCTGCTGCGCGGTCAGACCCCGTCGTATGAACGCTTGCAGGCGCGTCTGGCCGAAGACGGCAGCGAACTCGGCGCCGACCCTATCGCCGTGCATTGCGGTTGGGGCCGGCTGCTGATCGGCCACACCTTTCCTGACCCGGCGACGCTGGCGCAGGAATTGCTCAACGAGCAACCCGGCGAGCGCGACATCGCGCTGTACGTCGCCGCGCCGCAGCAGATTCTCGGTCTTGAACCGACCCAGTTGTTCCTCGATCCGTCCGACACCTTGCGCGTTTGGTTCAGCGATTACCGTCAGGCGACGCGGGTGTTTCGCGGCTTCCGCATTCGTCGCGCGCAGAGCGAGGCGGACTGGCAGGCGATCAATGTGCTGTATCAGGCGCGCGGCATGTTGCCGATCGACGCCACGCGGCTCACCCCGCATCATCAGGGCGGCCCGGTGTACTGGATCGCTGAAGATGAAGACAGCGGCGCGGTGATCGGCAGCGTCATGGGCCTGAATCATCACAAAGCGTTCAACGACCCGGAGCACGGCAGCAGCCTGTGGTGCCTGGCGGTCGATCCGCAATGCTCGCGGCCCGGTGTCGGTGAAGTGCTGGTCCGTCATCTGATCGAGCACTTCATGAGTCGCGGCTTGAGCTATCTCGACCTGTCGGTGTTGCACGACAACCGTCAAGCCAAGAATCTCTACGCCAAGCTCGGTTTTCGCAACCTGTCGACGTTTGCCATCAAGCGCAAGAACGGCATCAACCAGCCGTTGTTCCTCGGCCCGGGACCGGAGGCGCAGTTCAATCCCTATGCGCGAATCATCGTCGAAGAAGCCCATCGACGCGGCATCGACGTTCAGGTCGATGACGCCGACGCCGGGCTGTTCACCCTCAGCCATGGCGGGCGCCGGGTGCGCTGCCGGGAATCGTTGAGCGACCTGACCAGCGCGATCAGCATGAGCCTGTGCCAGGACAAAAGCCTGACCCACAAGGTGCTGAAAGCCGCCGGCCTCAACCTGCCGTCGCAACAGTTGGCCGGCAATGCCGACGACAACCTGGCGTTTCTCGACGAGCATCAGCGGGTGGTGGTCAAGCCGCTCGACGGTGAACAGGGCCAGGGCGTGGCGGTGGATTTGCAGAGCATCGAAGAGGTGCAGCGTGCCATCGAAACCGCAAAACAATTCGATAGCCGGGTGCTGCTGGAAAGCTTCCACGAAGGCCTCGATCTGCGGATTCTGGTGATTGGCTTTGACGTCGTGGCGGCGGCGATTCGCAAGCCTGCGGAAGTGGTCGGTGACGGGCACCATTCGATTGGTGCGTTGATCGAAGCGCAGAGCCGGCGCCGTCAGGCGGCGACCGGTGGCGAGAGCAAGATCCCGCTGGATCACGAAACCCAACGCACCCTGCACGCGGCCGGTTATGACTACAGCAGCATCCTGCCGGCCGGTGAGCATCTGTTCGTGCGGCGCACCGCCAATCTGCACACCGGCGGCACACTGGAAGATGTCACGGCGATCCTGCACCCGACCCTTGTCGATGCCGCCGTGCGCGCAGCACGGGCGCTGGACATTCCGATGGTTGGCCTCGATTTGATGGTGCCGGCGGCGGATCAACCGGAGTACGTGTTTATCGAAGCCAACGAACGGGCCGGGCTGGCCAACCATGAACCGCAGCCAACGGCGGAGCGGTTTGTCGATCTGCTGTTTCCGCACAGTCAGCCGGCTGTTTCTTGATCACGCAGCGCGTCCACTGACGCCTTCGCGAGCAAGCTCGCTCCCACAGGGGAACGCATTCCAAATGTGGGAGCGAGCTTGCTCGCGAAGGGGCCGCAACAGACACCACAAATTTTTCCCTCATCGAAACCATCGATGCGCCTCAACTCATCAGGAGTTTCCATGACCACACAAATCCCTGAACCGGATCTGAATTACCTGCAAAAAGTCCTGCTGGAAATGCTCGCCATTCCCAGCCCGACCGGGTTCACCGACACCATCGTGCGTTACGTCGCCGAGCGTCTGGAAGAACTTGGCATTCCCTTCGAGATGACCCGTCGCGGCACGATCCGCGCCACCCTCAAGGGCAAGAAAAACAGCCCCGACCGCGCGGTCTCGGCGCACCTCGACACCATCGGTGCGGCCGTGCGCGCCGTGAAAGACAACGGGCGTTTGACCCTGGCCCCGGTCGGCTGCTGGTCGAGCCGGTTTGCCGAGGGCAGCCGCGTCAGCCTGTTCACCGACAATGGCGTGATTCGCGGCAGCGTGTTGCCATTGATGGCGTCCGGACACGCGTTCAACACCGCGGTGGACGAAATGCCGATCAGTTGGGATCACGTCGAGCTACGTCTGGATGCCTACTGCGCAACCAAGGCCGATTGCGATTCGCTGGGCATCAGTGTCGGTGACGTGGTGGCGTTCGATCCGTTGCCGGAGTTCACCGAAAGCGGTCACATCAGCGCCCGTCACCTGGATGACAAGGCCGGGGTTGCAGCACTGCTCGCCTCGCTCAAGGCGATCGTCGACAGCGGTCAGGAATTGATGATCGACTGCCACCCGCTGTTCACCATCACCGAAGAAACCGGCAGCGGCGCGGCGGCAGCATTGCCGTGGGACGTCAGTGAATTCGTCGGTATCGACATTGCACCGGTCGCCCCCGGCCAGCATTCCAGCGAACACGCGGTGAGCGTGGCGATGCAGGATTCCGGCGGGCCGTACGACTATCACCTGTCACGGCATTTGCTGCGCCTGGCCAGTGAAAACGAGTTGCCGGTGCGACGCGACCTGTTTCGCTATTACTTCAGCGATGCCCACTCGGCGGTGACCGCCGGCCACGACATCCGCACCGCCCTGCTCGCCTTTGGCTGCGACGCCACCCACGGTTATGAGCGCACGCACATCGACAGCCTGGCGGCGCTCAGTCGCTTGCTCGGGGCCTATATTCTGAGTCCGCCAGTGTTTGCCAGCGACGCGGCGCCGGCCAATGCGTCGCTCGACCGGTTCAGTCATCAGATCGAGCATGACACACAGATGGAAAGTGATACGCGGGTGCCGTCGGTGGACAGTCTGGTGGGGCAGCGTTCCGACAGTTGATTCGGTTAGTGTAGCGGCTGGACTGCCCGCATCGCCGGCACGCCAACTCCCACAGGGTTTGTGCGGTTCACAGGCCCTGTGGTCCAACCAAAAACTGTAGGGGCTGGCTTGCCAGTGATGAGGCCGGTACACCCCACACAAAACTGGCAGGCAACCGACAATCGCCGTAGCATCCTGACCTTGATTGAACCGAGGTGCCCATGCTGATTCCCCACGACCAACTTGAAGTCGACACCCTCACCCGCCTGATCGAGGACTTCGTCACCCGCGACGGCACCGACAACGGCGATGACACGCCGCTGGAAACCCGTGTCCTGCGCGTACGCCAGGCCCTGACCAAAGGCCAGGCGCTGATCGTCTTCGACCCGGAAAGCGAGCAATGCCAATTGATGCTCAAGCACGACGTGCCCAAGCACCTGTTCGACTGAGCCCGTCAGCGGGCCTTTTCAGAGGCCTGCTTGCGCTGGATCCGTTCATAGACTTCGGCGCGATGCACGTTGACTTTCTGGGGCGCCTCGACGCCGAAACGCACACTGGAACCGTTCACTGACAGAACGCGCAGGGAAATGTCGTCGCCGATTGAAATCAATTCACCGACGACGCGGCTGAGTACAAGCATGGGATTGGTCCTTCCGGGTTAACGAACCCTGAAGATGCGCGGCTTGCCGGTGCGACACAATGCGCGGCCGGCAAATCAGTCTTGCCTTACACCCACCCCGCCGACAGGCCGTCAGACGTTTCGTACAAAACCGTCGATTCAAGCAACTGAGAAGCGCGGACCGAACAGAATCACGCTGGCGCCGATTACACACAACGCCACGCCGATCCAGTCCGAGCTCAACGGGCGAACGCGCTCGACCACGGCCAGCCAGCCAATCGACGCGACAATGTAAATCCCGCCATACGCGGCATAGGCGCGACCGGCGTAGGCCGCTTCAACGCGGGTCAGCAACAGGGCGAACAGGGTCAGGCTGAGTAACGCAGGAATCACCCACAGGGCACTTTTGCCCTGACGCAGCCACATGAAGAAAGCGAAACAACCGGCGATTTCAAACAGCGCCGCAAGGAAAAACCACAAGTAATTGAGCATCGAAGCGTCTCGTCAGGGTGACCATTGCGGCCACCCTAACCACGCGACACCCGCCGGGCAAGCTCAGCCGTTGTTCTGTTTGGCCTTGGCGCGCATTTTTTCCGCCATCGCGGTCATTTCGTTGTAGAGCAGTTGCGGGTTCTTCTGCTTGATGGCCCAGGCCATGCGGCCCTGCTCATGGGGCAGGATCATGAACTCGCCGGCGGCGACTTGCTGATAGATATAGTCGGCGATGTCTGCTGCGCTGATCGGCGAACTTTCCAGCAACTTGCCGACCTGCGCTTTCATTGCCGGGGTCGGCCCACGGAACGAATCGAGCAAGTTGGTCTGGAAGAATGACGGGCACACCACATGCACGCCGACTTCCTGTTGCGCCAGTTCGATCAGCAGGCTTTCCGACAGCGCTACGACACCGGCCTTGGCGACGTTGTAGTTGCTCATGGCCGGGCCTTGCATCAATGCCGCCATGGACGCGATGTTGATGATCTTGCCTTTGCTTTGCTCCAGCAGCGGCAGGAATGCCTTGCAGCCCTTGACCACGCCCATCAGGTTGATCGCGATCTGCCAGTCCCAGTCTTCCAGCGACAACTCACTGAAGAACCCGCCCGATGCTACACCGGCGTTGTTGACGATGATGTCGATGCCGCCAAGCTTCTCTTCGCAGGCCTGGGCGAACGCCGTGAGCTGACTGTAATCACGCACATCGCAGCGCTGAATAAAACCGTCGCCACCGGCTTCGCGCACCATTTTCAGGGTTTCCTGCAGACCGGGCTCGCTGACGTCGGACAAGGCCAGTTGCCAGCCTTCACGCGCCCAGCGCAGCGCGATTTCCCGACCTAAACCCGAGCCCGCGCCAGTGATCATCATGCGATTTTGCATAGCAGACAGCCTTGTTGTTCCGGGGAAGATGCGCGGAGTGTAGCGAAGGATCCTTAGCCCTCCACGCTCCATCAGACTGCTGAATACAGGATCAAAAGATCGCAGCCTTCGGCAGCGCCTACAAGATTCGTGCAGGCGCGGCCGAGAGGAACCAGGCCGCGATTTTTTTGTTTCAAAGGAAATAAGGGAGCGATCCAAATACATTAAAAAAACATTGAATTTTTTTTCATGCACAACAGTCGGAATTTGTAAGCCGTCTGGATTTAGTTAATTACCAGCCGCCCCTGAACATCAAGACTTCTCGAATACTATCAACAAGGAAAATCGACATGGGCACAATTCTTATCATTATCCTGATCCTGTTGCTGATCGGTGGTCTGCCGGTCTTCCCGCACTCCAGAAGTTGGGGTTATGGCCCGTCGGGCATTATTGGCGTGGTATTGGTAGTGCTGCTGGTCTTGCTGTTACTCGGCAGGATATAAAACGCAGGACAAAAAAAGAGGCCCTCAGGGGCCTCTTTTTTATGCAGCGTTTTTTATCAGTCCGGCTTGCCGTTAATCACGCCGGCGGTATTGTCCATCAGGCTCTTGGTCGCCGTTTGCAGGAACGATTCGAG
This sequence comes from Pseudomonas sp. LF-5, assembly GCF_037626295.1. Taxonomy (NCBI): domain Bacteria; kingdom Pseudomonadati; phylum Pseudomonadota; class Gammaproteobacteria; order Pseudomonadales; family Pseudomonadaceae; genus Pseudomonas; species Pseudomonas sp. LF-5. Next base: position 174,293 of record NZ_JARKMT010000004.1, on the reverse strand, counting down.
CTTGAGTTTCAATTCAGCGGTACGCGGTGCATCCTGCACGACCTCGGCATGCGGATTGGCGCCCAACTGGTACTGCCAGATCTTCGGTGCCATTTCTTTATCCTTTGGCAGCACGAGAATCTGGTCAGCGGTGACGATGGCAGTGGTCTGCTCGCTGCCCGACGGCTTGATCACACCGAAGCCGGTGTCGCCTTCCGGCAGGTTGAGCAGGTCACGGCCCCAGCACTGATGAAGTACTTCGCCACCCAGACGGCCCATGATGGTCGGCACGATGTCGATTTGCGTGCCCACGGTGTGGTCACGGGTACCGAACTTTTCCTGGATGCCCGGCGCAATCATCAGCATCGGTACGTTGAAGCGGCCCAGGTCCATTTCGGTGATCTGACGCTCGTTGCCGAAACCGTGGTCGCCGACGATGACAAACAGGGTTTCCTTGAAGTACGGCTCTTTACGCGCCTTCTCGAAGAACTGACCCAACGCCCAGTCGGCATAACGCATGGCGGTCAAGTGCTCGTTGAGGCTGCCACGATCGGTCACGGGCTCGACCGGCAAGGGTGTCGGCAAAGCGTATGGCGTGTGGTTGGACAGGGTTTGCAGCAGCGCATAGAACGGCTTGCCGTTTTCCCGCGCCTTCAGTTCGATCAGACCGCGGTCGAACATGTCCTGGTCGGACACGCCCCAGGTCGGGTCGGAGAACACCGGGTTGACGAAGTCGTTACGACCCACGAAGTTGGTCATGCCCTGGTTGCTGAAGAAGCCCGACTGGTTGTCCCAGGCGAAGTCACCGTTGTAGACGTAGACGTCGTCATACTTGCGCGCGCTGAGCAGTTGCGGCAGGCCGGAGAGCTTGTGGCTGCCTTCCGGGGTCTGCATCAGGTATTCGAAACCCGGCAGGTTCGGGAAACATGCCATGGTCGCGAACATGCCCTGGTGGGTGTGCGTGCCGTTGGAGAAGAAGCGGTCGAACAGCAGGCCTTCCTTCGACAGTTTGTCGAGGTACGGGGTGATGTTGCCCGGCGCGCCCAAAGCACCCACCGAGTGACCGGCCATGCTTTCCATCAGGATCACAACGACGTTCTTGATCGGCAAGGTCTTGTCGGCGGGCGGCGTGTATTCACGGCGCACGGCGGCGATGTCGGCATCGACCAGTTTGTCGTCAGGCATCAGCAACATGTCGCGCACGACTTTCTGCGCCTTTTCCTGTGGCAGGGTGGCTTTCCAGATGTTGTTGCGATCTTCGCCCATGCGGTCCTTGGCGGCAGCGATCAGCGACAGCGTACCGTTGAGACCCAGTTGGTTGGCGAAGTTCGACTCGGTGGTGTACACGTCACCCCAGCGCAGCGGCGGGCCCTGACGCAGGGTGCCACGAGCAGCGGTGACGCAGATCAGCAGGCAGACCACGAACACCGCCAGGCGGGTGTACCACGGCGCCACCTGACGGGTGCCGACGTTGCCGCCACTGAAGGGGCCGCGTGGACGGGTCGCACGGTCGGCGCCTTTGAACGCCAGGGTCAGGATGACGGTGCCGATCGCCCACGCCAGCAGGTAACGGACCACCGGGAAACCGTACCAGAGCATGCTCATAACGGTTTTCGGGTCTTCTTTCACGTACTGGAAGACCAGGCCGTTGAGGCGCTGGTGGAATTCGCGATAGAAATCCATCTCCATCAGGCCGAGGAACAGCGCGATGCTCGAAGCGATCGTCAGCCACAGACGGAAGAAACCACGCACGGCCATGGCGCGGGCACTGAACAGCGCCAGCACCAGCGGAATGCAAATGTACACCACCAGGCGCAGGTCGAAACGCAGGCCGTTGGCGAACGCTTCAATGAAGGTCGAAGCCGGGGTGTCGAGGATCATCTCGCGGTTGTAGACCAGCAGCGCGAGGCGCAGCACGGAAAACATCACCATCATGACCAGTGCACAAAGCAGCGTGTAGGCCAGATGCGATTTGACGGTCGGTTGCAGCAGGCGAGCAGAAGATCGCTGCTGATTCAGGGCGTCCGGGTTTGCCATGTCGTTTTAGGACCCATTGGAAGTTAAAGTTGCAAAAATACAGCGGCGCCATGCCCTCTATTGGCCATTCCAGACCCCGGGGCTTGCGCGGTGCGCAAATGTTGCACGATCACCCGCACCATTACCATTGATTACTGCCTCGGTGCCGGACACTTTCATTTAATGCCACGGCAGCGCGGCCGCGTGCCAACGGCGCGGGCGAATTGTCTTGAACACGTTGTGAAAATTTCGTTCAACGCATATCTGGAAACACAATATAGCGACAAAACAAAAACGCCCCGATTGATCGGGGCGTTTTGCTCAACCGGCGGCGATTACTTCTCGGCGCGTTCTTTCAACGCTTTAAGCGTGTTGAACGGCGCATCGACGACAAACTTGTTGGCCACCATCGCCGGCACACTGCCACCCGGCTCAGTATGGACTTGATAGGTCACTTCGACCTGATCGCCCTTGGGCACGAACTTCCAGAAACCCTTGACCTGGGCAACGCGCACGAAGCCTTTCTCTTCCGGCACGTACTTCGGCACGCCTTCAAGGTTGCGGGTCAGGCTGCCATCGGCGCCTTCGACGGTGGTGATGTGCAGCACCGAATCGCGCGGAGTGACTGGCCATGGCGTGTTGAACTGGGTGTAGGTCCAGCTCTGATCGCCTTCGTGCTTGAGCAGTTTCTGGGTCTTGCATTCGTGAATCCAGGCACAGGCGCCGGAAACGTCTTCCTGCAGTGCGCGCAGTTTGGCGATGGTGGTCTTCATCAAGACCACGCCCTGATAGGACTTGTAGTCCGACCCCGGCACTTCGCTCAGGGAAACCTTGATGCCGTCTTCGTTCTTGGCGACCTTCCAGTCTTCAGCCTGAACCGCCGAAGTAGCCAGCACGGCAGTCAAACCACACAACACAGCGATACGATGCAGCGAACCCATAGTCTTATTCCTTATTGTTGAAGTTCCGTTCGTTTGACACATCACGCCGCCGTCATTTGCTCCCACCAGCCGATCAACCTGATCGCCTCTTCCGAGTTGCTGCCACAGACTTCGATATCGGCGGCAAAACCGGAACAGACAGCGGGACGCTCCGGCTGGCCGAAAATGCTGCACAGGTTTTCGACCGAGAGTTGCACGCAACGTTCGCCGGCAGGTTTGCCATCAGGCATGCCGGGAATCGCCGAACTGATGGAAGGGGCAATGCAGCAAGCGCCACAGCCTTCACGGCATTTCATGACGGACAAATCCTCACGACGGGTAATGTGCTAAAGAGACGCGGAACAGAGTAACCGCTAAAACGGCTGTTTAAAATTCCCTGATCCGGGGTTTTTACCGATAAGTGAATGTGACTGACCAGTCTCCGACAAAGCGTCTGGTCTGCGGGTCACAGGTGAGCAGGAATTACTGCTTGAATTCGAAATCCAGCGCCGCGCCTTCGATTTCCCGGCGGTCTTCGTTGCGCAGTTGCAACTGCATTTCGTTGCTGAGCAAGCGGCCGTTGAGCTGGAATCCATTGTTTTTCTCGCCAAAAAACTGCGGCAGGATCTGATCGTGCTTCGGCAGCACCACGGTGCCGGGCGGTTTCAGCTCCTGAACCATCTCCTTGGGCAGACTCAGGTCGAGCCTGGCGGGCGGCAGCGGAGTGTTCACCAGTTCTTTGGCCGACTTTGATTTCGACGCAATCGGCGGGCGCTTCTTCACCGGGGCGGCTTTCTTCTGCTGCGATTTTTTGTCCGGGGCCGCTTTTGCGCTCGTTGCAGGCTTTTTTTCTGCGGTAGCCGTTGCCGGCTTTTCTTGAACGGCTGCCGCCAAGGCACTCGGCGCATGACTGATCAGTAGCAAACCCAAGATGACTCCGGCGGCAGAAAAAATCGCTTTCATGGACCCTACAACACTAACGGCAGAGGGCCATATGCTCGCTTGTTGAACGCTACAAGACAAGCACGAGCCACTGCTGGCTTAAAATCCGCCCGCCGTTTCCTGACACAGCTGAGTCGCCAGCAGGCCGAGCGTCATCAACGCCCGCTCCGCCTCGCGGTTCCACGGAATGCCGCAATTGAGGCGGATACAGTGGTTGAATTGCTCGGTATTACTGAAGATCAGCCCCGGTGCAATGCTGATGCCCTGCTGCAAGGCGCGGACATGCAATTCCTGGGTGTTGACCCTGCCCGGCAAGCTTACCCACAAGATGAAACCGCCCGTGGGCCGGGTCATTTGCGTGCCTTCGGGGAAGTACTGCTGCACTGCCAGCTGGAAGGCGCTGAGGTTTTTCCGGTATTCCTGGCGGATGTACCGTAAATGCCGGTCATAACCACCGTTTTCCAGATAAGCGGCGATCGCCATCTGCGTCACGCTGCAGGCCGAATGGGTGCTGAAGGTCTGCAGACGCTGGATTTCCTGCTGATACTTGCCGGCAATCATCCAGCCGATGCGCACCCCCGGCGACAAGGTCTTGGAGAAACTCGAGCAGTAGATCACCCGGTCAAGACGGTCATAGGCCTTAAGTGCCTTGGTGCGCCCCTGTTCAAACATCAACTCGCCATAGATGTCGTCTTCGACGATCTGGATGTCGAAGTCCGACGCCAGACGTAATAGCTGTTTCTGGCGCTCCTCCGGCATGGTCCCGCCCAGTGGATTGCTCAGGCGCGTGGTCAGCACCAGGGCCTTGATCGACCACTGGTTGGCGGCCAGTTGCAATGCTTCGAGGCTCATGCCGGTAGCGGGATCGCTGGGGATTTCGATGACTTTCAGACCGAGCAGATCGGCCAGTTGCAACAGCCCGTAATAGGTCGGCGATTCGGCGGCGATCAGATCGCCCGGACGGGTCAGCACCCGCAACGACATCTGCAAGGCATCGACGCAGCCGTGAGTGATCACCACTTCCGACGGGTCGATGACCACGCCAGCGTCGCGCATGCGGATCGCCACCTGCCGGCGCAGCGGTTCGAAGCCGGGGCTGAACATGTAGCTGAACGCCCGCGGGCTATGGAAACGCGTGACCTTGGCCAGTTGCTGATGCAGTGCGCGCACCGGCAGATAATCGACGCTTGGCACCGCAGCGCCGAGCGGGAAGACGCCTTCACGGCGTGACTCGACCAGAACCTGCTGAATGATGCTGCTGCGGGTGACCAATCCCGGCCGCTCGACCCGGGCAATGTCGGGCGTCGGCGCGGTCAGGGCGGGCGTCTGGTGGACGTAATAACCGGATTGCGGGCGCGCCCGAATCAGCCCCTGATCTTCGAGGTTGGCGTAAGCCTGCAAAACCGTGGCATGGCTGACGTTGAGCTGCGAACTCATCTTGCGCACCGACGGCACGCGTTCTCCCGGTTGATAGACGCCACGACGGATGTCTTCGGCCAGTTGCTGAGCAATACGTTGGTAGAGCAAGAGATTGGTCATGACGCAGCACTCGATTTCACGGGCATTTTATTCTTGTGTGAAACAATACCGGAACAGTTTAGAAGTGTACTGGGACAGTTGCCACATTACTCGACCATACAGTGCGGTGTCTGCCCCCGACTGTACGGATTTGCGAGCCATTCGACACACATAAAAAAGCCCGGCACTGCATGACAGGCCGGGCTTTCCAGAGACGCAACCCTCAGCGGGCGGCGCCGAGCTGGCCTTTTTCATCGGAGAAGACAATTTCCACGCGACGGTTCTGTGCCCGCCCGCGCTCGGAAGCGTTGGCGTCCACCGGGTATTCGTCGCCGTAGCCTTCGACCTGAATGCGTTTGTCGTCGATGCCCAGGTCCATCAGCACGTCGGCCACCGCTTGCGCGCGATCGCGGGACAGCTTGAGGTTTTCCTGCTTGCCGCCGGTGCTGTCGGTGTAACCCTCGATGCGCACCACGCGTTTGGGATTCAGTTGCAGGAACTGGACGATCTTCAGCACGACACGGTTGGCCGAATTCTTCAGCTCTGCTTCACCGGTATCGAACAGCACATCGCCGAGGGTCATCACCAGACCACGGTCGGTCTGGGTGGTGGCCAGCGCAACGATCTGCTCTTCAAGCCACTTGCCTTGCTGCTGCACGCTGAGCAACTTCGACTCACGCAAGGCCAGTTGCAGGCGCTGACGTTCCAGTTCGAGCTTGGCCGCGCGCTCCTCGTTGAGCACCTGATTGGTGTGCTCGCGGGCGATTTCGCTGTAACGCTGGCTCAGGTAGGCGTAATGCACCACGTCCGAACCGCTGCCCCAATAGGTCGACAGGCGATCGGCACGGGCCAGCGACTCACCGGCGCGGATCACGTCTTTCGGCGCGATACGCAAAACGTTGGAATCTTCCTTGACCTTCTGGAAGTCGGCGCTGGCTTCTTGCAAAGCGGATTCACTGTGTTGGCCGGCGCAGCCGTACAGACTGGCGCAACCGGCGAGGATCAGACCGCCGAGCACGTTGGACTTGCGGCTCATTGGGCGTCCCCCAGTTGTTTGCGCAGACGGATGATGCGGGTATTGAGCACGTTCACCTGCTCTTCGCTCTTTTGCGTCAGCACTTTGGCTTCCGCCAGACGCGCATCGAGTTCAGCCTGCTCGGACCGCATGCGTGCGTTGCGGTAAGACTCATCGGCCATGTTGCCTTTGGCGCGGTCGTATTTGGTTTCGGCCAGTTTCATTTCAGGCACTTCATCAGCGGTGGCGCCAACGGCCTTGGCCTGGGTGATGGCCTGCTCGGTCAAACGCATTTGTTCAATGGGTGCCGGATCGGTTGCGCAACCGGCCAGGGCCAGAACGGCCACAGCCGCGAAAAGAGGTCGAATACTCACTAAGAATCCCTACTGTTTTGGGGCGCTGACGGCTTGTTGCGGCTGTTGCTGCTGCGCCTTCCAGCGCTCGATATTGCGTTGCAGCGCGGCTTCCGTCAGTCCGGACGCGGGCAATTCTGTCATCTTTTTGGCCAACTGTCCGCGCAACCACGGATCGTTGCAGGCCGAGTTATGGGAAACCGCGAGGAACAGGCCCGGCCGGTCGATCGGTTGTTCGAAGGCCAACAAGTCATTGGCCATCCCCAGCGCCTGCGCGGCGGCCATGCCCGAGTAGCGGCCAGCGAGGACATATTCCACCTCGCCCAGCAGAAGTTTCTGAAAAGCCTGGGTGAGGTTGGCTGTCCGGGTCAGGGTCAGATTCTGCTCGGCGAAAGTGCCAAATGCCTGGGTCATGCGAGACTTTTCCGACAACGCGCCCGTGTGGCCGTGCAGGTCTTTGGCCTCGCTGTAAACCAGCGTCGAGCCTTTGCGGGTCCACACCAGATAATCGTTTTCCAGCAACGGCGGATGGATGTAGTCGAGGTTTTCCAGCTCATTGAGGGTCAGCGGCGCGTCGGCGAGCATGTCCATGCGCCCGCTGCGCACTTCATCAAGGGCTTGCGAGCGTTTACCGGCGTAGAGCAACTCGACTTTGATACCCAGATCCTTGGCGATCTGCTGTAACAAGTCGGCGCTGGCACCCATCAGTTGTTTGGGATTCTGCGGGTCCTGCCACAGATACGGCGGCGCGTCCGGGCTGCCGGTGACGACGAGGCGCTCACACTTGCCGGCGGCCGCCGCCATTCCCGGCAAGAGGATCAATCCCAATAACAACCTGCGGCGCAGATCCATGGCAACACGCTCCACTCAAATGCGAGACAAAAAAAAGCCCGACCAAAAGGTCGGGCTCTTTATAAGTGAAGCCGCCGGATTAGACCAGCTTCTCCAGCTCAGGAACGGCTTCGAACAGATCCGCCACCAGGCCGTAATCGGCCACCTGGAAGATCGGTGCTTCTTCGTCCTTGTTGATCGCAACGATCACTTTGGAGTCTTTCATACCAGCCAGGTGCTGGATCGCGCCGGAAATACCGACGGCGATGTACAGCTGTGGCGCAACGATCTTGCCGGTCTGACCGACCTGCATGTCGTTCGGGACGAAACCTGCATCGACCGCAGCGCGCGAAGCACCCACCGCTGCGCCCAGCTTGTCGGCCAGGGCGTACAGGTGTTTGAAGTTGTCGCCGTTCTGCATGCCGCGGCCGCCGGAAACGACGATCTTGGCAGCGGTCAGTTCCGGACGATCGGACTTGGCCAGCTCTTCGTTGACGAAGCTGGAAGTGCCGGCGTTGTGCGCAGCAGTAACGGCTTCAACAGCAGCCGAACCACCTTCAGCGGCAACCGGGTCGAAACCGGTGGCACGCACGGTGATCACTTTGATCGCGGCGGTCGACTGTACGGTAGCGATGGCGTTACCGGCGTAGATCGGACGCTTGAAGGTGTCAGCGCTTTCTACCGAGATGATCTCGGAGATCTGGTCAACGTCCAGCTGCGCGGCAACGCGTGGCAGGATGTTTTTGCCGTTGGAAGTAGCGGCAGCCAGGATGTGGCTGTAGCTCTTGCCCAGTTCGGCAACCAGCGGCGCAACGTTTTCCGGCAGCTGATGCGCGTAAGCGGCATTGTCAGCGTTCAGGACTTTGCTCACGCCCGCGATTTTCGCAGCGGCTTCAGCCACGGCGCCAGCGCCTTGACCTGCAACCAGAACGTGGACATCGCCGCCGATTTTGGCAGCAGCAGCCACGGTGTTCAGGGTGGCCGGGGCCAGCACTTTGTTGTCGTGTTCAGCAATAACCAAGATAGTCATTTAGATTACCTTCGCTTCGTTTTTCAGTTTCTCGACCAGTTCAGCCACCGACTTGACCTTGATACCTGCGCTGCGTGCAGCCGGCGCTTCGACTTTCAGGGTCTTGTTGGTAGAGGCGGTGGAAACGCCCAAAGCGTCCGGAGTCAGCACTTCGAGAGGCTTCTTCTTGGCTTTCATGATGTTTGGCAGGGACGCGTAGCGCGGCTCGTTCAAACGCAGGTCGGTGGTGACGATCGCTGGCAGTTTCAGGGAAACGGTCTGCGCGCCGCCGTCGATTTCGCGAGTCACGGCAACGCTGTCGCCGGAGACTTCGACTTTCGAGGCGAAAGTACCCTGACCGTAGCCGCTCAGTGCCGCGAGCATCTGGCCGGTCTGGTTGTTGTCGCTGTCGATCGCTTGCTTGCCAAGGATCACCAACTGCGGCTGTTCCTTGTCGACCACAGCCTTGAGCAGCTTGGCCACGGCCAGCGAAGTCAGGTCTTCAGCCGATTCGACGAGGATGGCGCGGTCGGCACCCAGAGCCAGTGCGGTACGCAGCTGTTCCTGAGCGGTGGACGGGCCGATGGAGACGACGACGATTTCAGTCGCAACGCCTTTCTCTTTCAGGCGTACGGCTTCTTCCACTGCGATTTCGCAGAACGGGTTCATCGACATCTTGACGTTGGCGAGATCGACGCCGGAATTGTCCGCCTTGACGCGAACCTTGACGTTGTAATCCACAACGCGTTTGACAGCTACAAGAACCTTCATGGATTCCTCGTTACTCTCCGGTGAAAAGAAAGTCGCCTAGGCGAACCTGGCGGTTGATGCTCATCAGGCTAAAGGGCACCTCTAAAAACGCCGACGTGGGTGCGGGGTGATTTCACGTTATGAACAGCGCTGACCGTTCGTCAGTGGTGACCGACCAGTCATTGCTCTTCACGCCATGTAAACTGCGCGCCGGACCTGCACTGCGCATCACCTTCTACGGCCTGTGCCCTGTCTTTAGAGGTGCTCTTGAAACCGCCAGTCTGCCTACGACGAGCGCAAAACCGCCCGTATCTTGACCGGAACGCCTATTCCGGTCAATACAGCAAAATGACCATTCATAAGCCGTGCTTCTTTGATTTCTCTGGGCTGGAGCCGATTCAAACAAACGTTTGTATTGGACGCTGAGAGTGGTGTAGATATAATGCGCCGCCTAGAGAGAAAGGTGGTTTGCCCATTATTACCCTTGACGTTAACGTAAAGGCAATAACGGATGCGTCACCGAACCTCCAAATTAGAAAAAAAACTGTTGAGCCTTGAGTAGGAGATAGCCTGTGGAACGCGAATACATGGAATTCGACGTGGTCATCGTCGGTGCCGGCCCCGCTGGCCTGTCCGCCGCCTGCCGTCTGAAGCAGAAGGCCGCCGAAGCCGGTAAGGAAATCAGCGTCTGCGTGGTCGAAAAAGGCTCCGAAGTCGGCGCACACATCCTGTCCGGTGCCGTGTTCGAACCACGCGCTCTGAATGAACTGTTCCCGGACTGGAAAGCACTCGGCGCCCCGCTGAACACTCCGGTTACCCGCGACGATATTTTCGTCCTGAAAAACGCCGACAGCGCGCAGAAAATTCCTGACTTCTTTGTGCCCAAGACCATGCACAACGAAGGCAACTACATTATTTCCCTGGGCAACCTGTGCCGCTGGCTGGCCCAGCAGGCCGAGAACCTGGGCGTGGAAATCTACCCGGGCTTCGCCGCTCAGGAAGCACTGATCGACGAGCAAGGCGTGGTTCGCGGGATCATCACCGGTGATCTGGGCGTCGACCGCGAAGGCAACCCGAAAGAAGGCCTGTACACCCCTGGCATGGAACTGCGTGGCAAGTACACGCTGTTCGCCGAAGGCTGCCGTGGCCACATCGGCAAGCAACTGATCAAGCGCTTCAACCTCGACAGCGATGCCGACGCCCAGCACTACGGCATCGGCCTGAAAGAAATCTGGGAAATCGACCCGGCCAAACATCAGCCAGGCCTGGTGGTCCACACTGCCGGCTGGCCGCTGGACATCATGGGCACCGAAAACACCGGCGGCTCGTTCCTCTATCACCTGGAAAACAATCAGGTGGTGGTCGGACTGATTGTTGACCTGTCCTACAGCAACACCTACCTGTCGCCGTTCGACGAGTTCCAGCGCCTCAAGCATCACCCGGTGCTGGCTCAGTATCTGGAAGGCGGCAAGCGCGTCAGCTACGGCGCCCGCGCGATCTGCAAAGGTGGCCTGAACTCGCTGCCGAAAATGGTCTTCAAGGGCGGTGCGCTGATCGGTTGCGACCTCGGCACCTTGAACTTCGCCAAGATCAAGGGCAGCCACACCGCGATGAAGTCTGGCATGCTCGCCGCTGAGTCGGTGGCTGACGCCCTGTTCGCCGAGAAAGATGGCACCGAAGAGCTGACCACCTACGTCGACGCGTTCAAGAAGAGCTGGCTGTACGACGAACTGTTCGCCAGCCGTAACTTCGGGCCGGCGATCCACAAATTCGGTGCCATTGTCGGCGGTGGTTTCAACTGGCTGGACCAGAACATCTTCGGCGGCAAACTGCCGTTCACCCTGCACGACACCAAGCCGGACTACGCATGCCTGAAGCTGGCCGCCGACTGCAAGAAGATCGACTATCCGAAGCCGGACGGCAAACTCAGCTTCGACAAACTGAGCTCGGTGTTCATCTCCGGTACCAACCACGAAGAAGAACAGCCGTGCCACCTGAAGCTGACCGATCCGAGCATCCCGATCAGCAAGAACCTGCCGCTGTACGACGAACCGGCGCAGCGCTACTGCCCGGCCGGCGTGTATGAAGTGATCACCAAGGAAGACGGCGAGAAGCGTTTCCAGATCAACGCCCAGAACTGCGTGCACTGCAAGACCTGTGACATCAAGGACCCTTCGCAGAACATCACCTGGGTCACGCCGGAAGGCGCTGGTGGCCCGACTTACCCGAACATGTAAGTCGTACCGCTGAACAACGAGGCTCCCGAGATGGGGGCCTTTTTGTTGCCCATGATTTCTGTTTCAACACTCCTACAAGGGATCCGCGCAGACTCAGGCCACGCGTTCGTCGCCAGGGCTGCGCTCGAAGTAACGTTTGTACTCGCGACTGAACTGCGACGTGCTCTGATACCCCACCCGATGCGCCACCTGCGCCACGCCCAGCCCTTCCGCCACCAGCAACGTCTGCGCCTTGAGCAATCGCAAGCGCTTCAGGTACTGCACCGGCGACAGCAACGTGCTGCGTTTGAAGTGCTCGTGAAAGGACGAAACACTCATGTTCGCGCAACTGGCCAGGGTCTCGACATTCAACGGTTCGGTGTAATGCGCATGCAGGTGACTGATCGACGCAGCGACCCGGGCAAATTGTCCTTGCTGCTCCACCAGTGCACGCAACACATCGGCCTGCGGCCCGCGCAGTGCGGTGAACAACAATTCGCGCACCCGCGCCGGTCCGAGAATCTGGCGCTCCAGCGGATCGTGCAGGCAGCGCAGCAAGCGCTCGACACAGCCGCGCATGTCATCATCGAGCACCACCGAGGTCATCGACTCCGGCGTCTGTGCCGGAATGTGCCGCCCCGGCGCCAGCCCCATGGCCAGCACCAACTCGCCGAGCAGCACCCGGTCGATGGCCACCGACACGCCCAGCAACGGCGCATCGGGCAAGGCAAAGGTTTCGCACTCGAACGGCACCGGCAGCGCCTGAATCAGATAGTGCCCGGCGCCATATTCCATGGTGCGCGGGCCGAGGAACGCCAGCTTGCTGCCCTGGGCGATGATCATCAGGCTCGGCTCATAAATATGCGGGCCACGCGCCACGTCGCAACTGGCGCGCAAGACCTGCACGCCCGGCAGCCCGGTCTGGCTGTAACCGTCGCCAAGCGCCAGCGGCTCGATCAGCGAAACCAGCGTGGCATTGGCATCAAGATGGCGGGTCAACTGCATCGGAGAGGTCTTCAAAAAAGTCACGGAAAAAGGCATGCAAGCATCATCGCAGATCCTTTTGCACATGCGTTCGCCGAAACCTGCATGCCGGAGGATTAGGCATGAGACCCGGAGGAATCGTCATGGCCGCCGCGACAGACGACGCCCAGAATGCGCCACCTCACCTGTCACTGCTTCTGCGAGGTTATTCATGTACACCGCTATCGGTTATGCCGCTCAATCGGCCACCACTCCCCTCGCCCCGATGAAATTCGAACGCCGCAGCCCTCGCGCTGACGACGTGGCGATCGAGATCCTGTATTGCGGCGTCTGCCACTCCGACATCCACCAGGCCCGCAACGAATGGGGCATCGCTGTGTATCCACTGATGCCCGGCCACGAGATCGTCGGGAAAGTCACTGCCATCGGTGCGAACGTCACCCAACATAAAGTCGGAGATCTGGTCGGCGTTGGCTGCATGGTCGACTCCTGCCGCACCTGCGCCGCCTGCCAGCAGAACCTCGAGCAATACTGCCTCGAAGGCCCGACCATGACTTACGCCACCCCGGACCGGGTCGACGGCAGCAACACCATGGGCGGCTATTCGGACAGCATCGTCGTCAGCGAGCACTTCGTGGTACGCATCCCGGAAAAACTCGACCTGGCCAGCGCCGCGCCGATCCTCTGCGCCGGCATCACCACCTACTCGCCGCTCAAGCACTACGGCGTGAAGGCCGGTGACAAGGTCGGGATTCTCGGCATGGGCGGCCTTGGCCACATGGGCATCAAATTCGCCAAGGCCCTGGGCGCGGAAGTGACGTTGTTCACCCGTTCGGCGAGCAAGGCCGAAGAAGGTCGTCGTCAGGGTGCCGATCATGTGATCGTCTCCACCGATGCCGAACAGATGGCTGCCGCCGCAGGCCAGTTCGACTTCCTGCTGGACACCATTCCGGTGCAGCACGACCTCAACCCGTACCTGCAAACCCTGCGTTTTGATGGCGTGCATATTCTGGTGGGACTGATCGAGCCGATCGACCCGCCGGTGCATGCCGCCAACCTGGTGCTGGGCCGTCGCGTGCTGGCCGGTTCGTTGATCGGCGGCATCGCCGAAACCCAGGAAGTGCTGGATTTCTGCGCCGAGCACAACATCACCTGCGACATCGAAATGCTCGACATCCGCCAGATCAACGAGGCTTACGCGCGGATGATCGCCGGCGACGTGAAATACCGCTTCGTGATCGACATGGCGACGCTCAAGGTTTAAGGCCTCACACCTTCAAGCCAAGCTCCGCCGACAGCCGGGCTGTGACCCCTTTGATCAGGGGGATCAGCTCGGCCATTTTTTCCAGCGGCATGTACGGCACGGTGCTGGCGATGCTGATCGCCGCCACAATGCGCTTGCTCGCATCACGAATCGGCGCCGCCACGCAGCGGATCGACGGTTCGTTGTCCTCCAGATCGAAAGCGTAGCCGCCGGCCACGTAATCGGTCATGCGCTGCTCAAGCTGTTCCCACGATTGCTGGGGATGTTGCGGCCAGAACTGACTTTTCCCACCCGCCGGCAGGCTGATGTCGTACAGGCGCTGCCAGTCTTGCGGCGAGTCATCGAGCATCAACGCCTTGCCGATCCCGGTTCGCGCCAGCGGCATGCGATGGCCGACCCGCGAACGCATTTCCGGGCCATTGCGCCCCGGATTCTTCAGCAGGTACAGCACCTCGTCGCCTTCACGAATACCCAGATGCACGGTGTCGCCGGTCAGCGCCGACAACTCATCCAGATACGGTCCGGCCAGACTCACCAGCGGCAACTCTTCGCGTGCCTGAAACCCCAGCTCGATCAGCTTCGGCCCCAGCAGATAACCCATTTGCGGGACCACGCGCAGGTAGCGCTCATCCACCAGACAACTGGCCAAGCGATGGGTGGTGCTGCGCGTGGTACCGATCAGCCGGGCAATCTCTTTCAGATCGCGGGCGCCACTGGCCACCGCCTGCACCACACCCAGGCCGCGAAGCAGTGTCTGAGTGCCGGTGGGTGCGGCGTCCTTGGTTTTTTCCGGGGCGTCTTCCTGCATATCCAGCCTTTACCGTTGAGCGAGGGAACGGGCGGCATTATGGTCGCCCGAGGCGGAGCACTACAACTCGATACGTTCGACCTTGCCCACCAGCAGCACATAGGACAACGCACCGATCAGCGCCAGAACCGCGATGTAGGTGATTGCCGGGGCGAACGAATCACCGCTGGCGAGGAAACCGATGACAATCGGCGTGGCAATTGCCGACAGGTTGCCGATGAAGTTGAACACCCCGCCGGTCAAACCGAGCAAACGTGCCGGAGCGAGGGTCGAAACCAGCGACCAGGTGATCGACGCCAGCCCGTTGCCGAAAAACGCCAGCGCCAGGAAGGCAATCACCAGCGGTGTCGATTCAACGAAATTGGCGCCGATGATCGAGGTAGAAATCAGCAGCCCGCCAATGATCGGCAACTTGCGCGCAAATCCGACGCTGCAGCCACGCCGAATCAACAAGTCGGAAAAGAACCCCGAGCACAGCACACCGACGAAAGCAGCCAGAAATGGCAGCGACGCCAGCAGGCCGGACTTGATGAAGTCCATGCCGCGATATTTCACCAGATAGGTCGGGAACCACGTGAGGAAGAACCACAGCGTCGAGTTCAGGCAGAACTGGCCGAGGTAGATGCCCCACAACTTGCGCTTGGTCAGGACGATACCCAGATCAGTCCAGCTGAACCTGGCTTTGACCTTGGCCGTCTCCTGCTGAATATCGACCAGCCCACCGCCCTCACGAATCAGGTCGATTTCGCCTTGGTTGACGCCTTTGAAGTCTCGCGGCTCGCGATACACCGCGTACCAGATCGCCGCCCAGACAATCCCCGCCGCACCGGTGGCGACGAACACCATGTGCCAGCCGAACTCATGTTGCAGCCAGGCCAGTACCGGGGTCAGAAACGCCAGCCCGACAAACTGCCCCGACGTGTAAAAACCAATCGCCGTGGCCCGCTCGCGCTCAGGAAACCAGGTCGTCACCACACGGCTGTTGATCGGATAAGCCGGCGCTTCCAGCGCGCCGACCGCCATGCGCAGCACGAACAGCGCAATGAAGCTGGCTGCAAAGCCGAGCATCACCGTGGCCAGCGACCACAGCAGCAACGCGACGCTATAAAGAATGCGCGGCGGCACGCGATCGACCAGCCAGCCGCCGGGGATTTGCATCGCGGCGTAGGTCCAGCCGAACGCCGAGAAAATCAGCCCGACGTGAACCGGATCAATGCCCAGTTCGCTGGTCAGCGCGGGCGCGGCAATCGACAGGTTGCTGCGATCGAGGTAGTTGATGACCACGGTGATGAACAGCAGCACCATGATGAAAAACCGCTTGCGGCTGGGCGTGACTAAAGACGCCTGCCCGGTGAGGGTTTGCGGTGGCATGGGGGGTGCCTCTTCTTATGATTATTTGAGGTCGGCCTGTGGCCTGCACTGCACCCTGTGGGAGCGAGCTTGCTCGCGAAGACGGCGGCACATCCTGCATCAATCTGACTGACCTGCCGCATTCGCGAGCAAGCTCGCTCCCACAGGGGGGGTGGTGTGTCAGAGACAAATCACCACTCGGCAAAACTGCCATCGGCATGGCGCCAGATCGGGTTACGCCAGCGGTGGCCGACGGCGGCGCGTTCGATCACGTATTCCTCGTTGATCTCGATACCCAGTCCCGGCCCGTTCGGAATCTTCACGAAACCCTGGTCGTAGTCGAACACCCGTGGGTCTTTCACGTAGTCGAGCAAATCGTTGCTCTCGTTGTAATGGATGCCCAGGCTCTGCTCTTGGATAAACGCGTTGTAACAAGCCGCGTCCAATTGCAAACACGCGGCCAGCGCAATCGGTCCCAACGGGCAATGCAGCGCCAACGCCACGTCGTAGGCTTCGGCCATGTTGGCGATCTTGCGGGTCTCGGTGATGCCGCCCGCGTGGGAGGCATCCGGCTGGATGATGTCGACGTAGCCTTCACTCAACACCCGTTTAAAGTCCCAGCGCGAGAACAGCCGCTCGCCGAGAGCGATCGGCGTGCTGGTCAATGGCGCCAGCTCCTTCAATGCTTCGTAGTTTTCGCTGAGCACCGGCTCTTCGATGAACATCAGCTTGTACGGATCGAGTTCCTTCATCAGCACCTTGGCCATCGGTTTGTGCACGCGGCCATGGAAGTCGACACCGATGCCAACGTTCGGCCCGACCGCATCACGCACGGCAGCGACGTTGGCCAGCGCCAGATCGACTTTTTCGAAGGTATCGAGGAATTGCAGTTCTTCGGTGCCGTTCATTTTCACCGCGGTGAAACCACGGCTCACCGCCTCTTTCGCCGCGCGCGCGGTGTCGGCCGGACGGTCGCCACCGATCCACGAGTACACGCGAATTTTGTCGCGCACCTGCCCACCGAGCAGGTCACTGACCGATACGCCGAGGGCCTTGCCCTTGATGTCCCACAGCGCCTGATCGATACCAGCCAGCGCACTCATGTGAATCGCGCCGCCACGGTAGAAGCCGCCGCGATACAGCACCGTCCAGATGTCCTCGATATTGCGTGGGTCTTTGCCGATCAGGTAGTCGGACAATTCTTCGACGGCAGCGGCCACGGTGTGCGCCCGACCTTCAACCACGGGTTCACCCCAACCGGTCACGCCTTCATCGGTTTCGACCTTGAGGAAGCACCAGCGCGGCGGGACGATGAAGGTGGTGAGTTTGGTGATTTTCATCTGTTTGTCTCTCTTGTTAGATGCAGCGCACGCAGCGCCAAAAAGTCTTAACCAAGCGCCTTCCACGCGGCCACGTAGGCCTCGGCGTTCACCGCCACTTGCTGCGGCGTCATGCCCGGTTTGAACAGCCCGGAACCGAGGCCGAAACCTTTCACGCCGGCGTCGGTGAACGCCTGCATGTTGTCCGGCGTGATACCGCCAACCGGCGCCAGAACCGTCCCGGATGGCAACACCGCCAGCCAGGCTTTGACGACCGCCGGGCCCATCTGCTCGGCGGGGAACAGCTTGAGAATGTCTGCTCCCTCCGCCAGCGCCGCGAATGCTTCGGTCGGTGTGGCCACACCTGGCGACAGAAACAGCCCCGCCGCTTTCGCCGCGCGCAAGACCTTGGCGTCGCTGTGCGGCATGACGATCACTTGCCCGCCGGCTTCTTTCACCAACTCGACCTGTTCCGGGGTCAACACCGTGCCGGCACCGATCAGGCAATCGGCGGGCAAGGTCTTGCGCAGGATGCGGATACTTTCGTACGGCGAAGGGGAATTGAGCGGTACTTCGATGACGCGAAATCCAGCTGCATACAGGACTTCTCCGACCGCAGCGGCTTCCTGCGGATGCAGGCCACGCAGGATCGCGATCAGACCGTTTTGCGCCAATGCTTGCTTGAGCATGTCAGGCCTCCAGTCAGGGTTAACGGGATGAGGAATCGAGCAGTCCGGCGGCCAGCGCCAGTTGCCACAAACCACGCTCGGTGGCCTGCTCGGCCAGCGTCACCGCGGCGAAACCGCAGGCGTCGAGGGCACGGCTGTAACGCGCGCAGAGTTGCGCATTGCCGATGAGGATGATCGAAGGAAGCTGCGCGCTGTTGCGGCGGCGGCGCTGAACCGTGGCGAGTGCCGCCAGTTCATGACCGATCAACAGGCCGGACAAATAATCAGGTTGCGCACTGGCGCCGAGTTCGCCGGTCAGCCCCAGGGTGCGGGCACTGAATAGCGTCGATAGAACGCCCAGCTCGCCGTCCACCGACAGCGCCACCTGCACGCCACGGTCGAACGCCGGGCCATCGAAAGCCGCGCTGTGCTGTTGGGTACGGCCAAGGATGCTGTGTTCGCTGAGCACGGCGAACACTTCGCCGGTCATGAAGGTATCGAAATGAGTGATGCAGCCATCGACCACCTCCACCCATTTGGAATGGCTGCCCGGCAGACCGATCAACAGATCGCCGCTCGCCTCGGCCGGCAGATTCTGCAGCACGCCGAGGACCTGGGTTTCTTCGCCGCGCATCACGTTGGGCAGGTGTGAACGCTGAATCACGCCCGGCACGATGTGCACCCGCGTGCCGCGCAGACTGACCAGTGTTTGTAGGGAATTTCCGAGATGGGCGACGTTCGCCGGTGTTTCGCAGTAGGCCGCTTCGCGCCAGCCTTGGGCGCTGCCGACCATGCCGCAGGCGATCACCGGCAGATCCGGCTGCGCGTCGAGCCAGTCGCCGCACGCGTCATCAAAGGCCAGTTCAAAACCGTCAGTGCATTCGCGACCGTTGATGACTCGCGCAGTCGCGGGCAACTGCATGATCCCGGATGCCAGCGCACGCTGCTCCAGCACCACACCACCCGCCGCGAGTTTGTAAGCACGTAATGAGGTCGTCCCCCAATCGAGCGCGATCAATTGCGCCTGCATCGCTTCACCTGTTTTGTTTTTGGCAGTGAGTGCGACGGACTATAGACCTCTCAGACGGTAAATCTCAATATGTAATTTTGCATCCCATATTTTGGGATTAATTCGCCTCACCCTACCTCGAACAGGTTCAGCCATCCCTGCCATCAGAATGCCTGCTTATGCTGTATCGCCTGGATAAAAGCGCTGGCAGGAACATCCATCGACTCTGAGTAATAAGGGCCGTAGGAATAAGCGGCAGTCCTGAACTTACAAACGACAACTTTACGCAGCTTCAAATCAGCACGGGGTCGCCAACATTGTTGTTCAGCCCTCGGCGAACTCGCGCAACACTTTGCCGTCCATGCGATAGCGCACCCATTCTTCCTGCGGCTGCGCGCCGAGGGATTTGTAAAAGTCGATGGCCGGGGTGTTCCACTCCAGCACGCTCCACTCGAAACGGCCGCAGTCGTTGTCGCAGGCGATTTTCGCCAAGTGCCGCAACAGGGTTTTGCCGGCACCGCCGCCGCGTTGCTCCGGGGTGATGTAGAGGTCTTCGAGGTACAGGCAGTTGCTGCCCAGCCAGGTCGAATAGCTGAAGAAGAACACCGCGAAACCGATCGGCAAGCCGTCGCGCAGGCAGATCAGACCGTGGGCGGTGGCGCCTTCGCTGAACAGGCTGCGCTCGATGTCGGTGACGCTGGCGATCACTTCGTGGCGGGCCTTTTCGAAATCTGCCAGTTCGGTGATGAAGGCGAGGATTTGCGGAGCATCGCTGGGGGTCGCCGGGCGGATTTCGATCGTCATGGACGGGCCTTGTCGGAAATGGAAAGCGCCATACTAAAGCTGCATGGCTTTTGTGGCGAGGCAGCTTGCTCCCGCTGGGTTGCGCGCGGCCCCAATTCCATCCAATGTGATCTATCAGACAGGGCTTGTTTTCCAGGTTTTGCGACTGCTGCGCAGTCGCGCGGAACGGCGCGACGATTCGACAAGCTCCCTCGCCACAGAAGCTCAACTCAACTGAAAGAACACTTATGTCCGCCAACGCTTTTGCCCCTCTGATCTCCCTCGCCCGCGAATTGCTGCCCCACGCCCTCGAACCCTCCGAAGACGGCGCCCATGACCTCTCCCACCTGCAACGGGTCTGGCACAACGTGCGCACCTTGCAGGCCGAGGAAGGTGGAGACCTGGAAGTGTTGCTCGCCGCCGTGCTGCTGCACGATTGCGTGTCCGTGGAAAAGAACTCGCCGCTGCGCTCACAGGCTTCGCGTCTTGCCGCAAAGAAAGCCGCCAATGTGCTGGCCGGGCTGGACTGGCCCGAAAGCAAGATCAGCAGCGTCGCCCACGCCATCGAAGCCCACAGCTTTTCCGCCAGCATCAGCCCGCTCACGCTTGAGGCAAAAATCGTCCAGGACGCCGACCGGCTCGACTCATTGGGCATGCTCGGCGTTGCTCGCACGTTCTACGTCGCCGGGCGCATGGGTTCTGCGCTGTATGACCCACATGATCCCGAAGCAAAAGAGCGCGACTACGACGACATGCGCTTTTGCCTCGACCACTTCCAGACCAAACTGCTGCACCTGGCCGAGGGCTTCCAGACCGCTGCCGGTCAAGGTCTGGCGCAGATCCGCCATCAACGCCTGAAGGGTTTCATGGAGCAGTTCAAGGAGGAAATCGGCATCGGCTGATCGTCCTGCGACTCGACCGTTCGTCGTTAATCAGGCACCAATCGGACAAGAGGGCAGACCAACGACAGGTAAGGATTTCAATCACTGGAGACGCCCTATGATCCCGTCAAGGTTGACTGCCCTCGTTTTCGCCGCCCTGCTGAGTCCCGCGGTTTTTGCCGCTTCTACCACCGCAGCGGGCACCGGCCCCACCGATCCGACTCCGGCTCCGCGAGCCCCCGTTATCAACAGTGCCCCCGGCATGAACACCGATGGTTCCGGTGTTCCGTTGATCAACCAGCCACCGGCCACCGGCACCGACCCACGCACCCAAGGCAGCGATCCCGGCCGCCAGGGTGGCATGAACACCCCTGACTCCCCCGCTACACCCGATAACGCCGGCCACGGCATCGGCTCGAAAACCACCACCGGTGGTTCGGGCTCCGAAGGCGGCAGTCAGTAGTTCGCCGACGCGAGCGTCCTGTTCACATCCATGAAGAGGTAACCATGAACGTCGATAAAAACCTGGAAAAAGAAGTCCTCACCCGCCTGCTGCACGCTCACCCCAGTGGTCTGGGCAAGGAGGTGCTGGACAATTATCGCGGCGAAAAAGTCGTCGCCAGCGCCCTCGCCGCCCTGCAGGATCGCGGATTGATCCACCATGGTCATGTGACCTGCAACGAGGCCGGCGAACACTCGTTGAACCTGCCGATCAAGCTCAGTGCGGCCGGGGTTGAAGCGGCGCGAAAGCTCGACGACCCGGCGCGGTGATTGTGTGAACGCGTGATCATGCCGGTGCTGCTGCACGCTGCGATCTTTTGATTTCCGGATCAACGGATCGCAGCCTGCGGCAGCAGTTCACCATCAAAACCTGTGGGAGCTGGCAAGCACGCGATAGCGACAGATCAGTCGCCGAAGGGCTCGCGGATAAACGCATCGACTTCAGCAGCCCCCGGCGAAGTCGCCGGCCCCCACCGGGTCACCGCCAGAGCCGCCGCTGCATTCGCCCTGCGTGCCGCCTCATGCGCGCTCAATCCCTGCGCCAACCCTGCGACAAATACTCCGGCGTGCGCATCCCCAGCGCCATTGCTGTCCAGCGCTTTAACGGCAAACCCCGGCACATGCCGGCGCTCGCCATGCTGTTGAATCCAGCAGCCTTGCGGACCGTCGCGGACCACCATCAACACGTCTTTGGGTAGATGCTCAGAGAGACGATCAAGTGCAGATGCAATCTCTTCAGCGCCGGTAAACCGCAGCGCTTCGACACTGTTGCTGGTCCACACGTCGATGCGCGGCAACAGCGCCTGCATCAGCGGTGAGTCCGGTGATTCGACCAAAGGCCCCGGATCGAACACCACGTTGATCGTATCCGCCAACGCCAACGTCCAGTCGAGTAACGCTTGCGCCTTGCCTTCATGCAGCAGACTGTAACCGCTCACATAAACGTAATCACCCGCCTCGGCTGCCACGCTGTTCAAGTCCTCTTCGGTGACCTCACCTTCAGCGCCGATATAGGAAATGAAACTGCGCTCAGCTGACGCATCGGTCAGTGCCACGCAAATCCCGGTGTCGCGTGGCGCAGGCGTCTGGATGCCGATATGAATGCCTTCGTCATTCATCGCCTGACGCGCCAGGTCACCGAAACGCCCGGTGCCATGGCGACCGAGATAAACCACTGGCAAGCCATTGCGCACGGCAGCGGCCATCACGTTGAAACCGCCGCCGGCTTCGAAACCGGCCGATTGCGCCAGCACATCACCGCCGACCTGCGGCAATTTTTCCACGGCCATGACCAGGTCGATGATGACCTGGCCGGTGTGCAACATCTTAGGCATGAGCACGCTCGACTTGCGCAGCGCGGCGGTCTTTCGCCCCGCCGAGGACGAAGTAAATGCCACCGGCCACCACGAAGGTCACGATCCAGCCCAGACCGTTGTGGCCCAGCCACGAGTCGGACAGAAAGCCCTTGAACCAGACGTTCTCGGCAGTGGTGCCAATGGTGGTGAAACTGAAGCCGAGCACGATGGCAATCGCCCATGCGCCGAACGCACGCCATTCAATGCCGCCGCGATACCAGTAAGCGCTGCTCGGGCTGACGTCGAGCAGGTCTTTGGGGCTGTAGTAGTGGCGGTGAATCAGATCAACCACGAAGATCCCGACCCACGCGGTGATTGGCACTGCCAGCAGGGAAATGAAGGTAATGAACGGGCCGTAGAAGCTATCCGCAATCAGCATGAAGTAGATCGAACCGGCGAAGATCGCGACGATGTCCACCACCACCGCGTAGACGCGTTTGACTTTGAGGCCGAGGGTCAGCGTGGTCAGGCCGGCGGAGTACACCGACAGGTTGTTCGACAGCAGCAGGCCGCCGAATGCAGTGATCAGGTACGGCACGGCCATCCACGTCGGCAGCATGTCGCGGATCGCCACGATCGGGTCAGTCGCCGACGCCAGATCATTGTTGCCTACCGACAACAGGCCGCCGAGGGTAATCAGCAGCACCAGCGGAATCCCGGCGCCGAACGCGGCAGACGCCACCAGACGCACGGCTTTGACGCTGCGGTGCTGATAGCGCGACATGTCGGCACCGGCGTTGGCCCAACCAATCCCGGTGCCGGCAGCCATGGTGCCGATACCGATGATCATTGCGCTCAGCGGCGCCGGGGTGGCGTTGAACACCGCGCTCCAGTCGATGGTCGCGCAGAGAAAACCGCCGACCAGGATGTTCAGCGCGCCGAACACATAAGTCGCCCACTTCTGGATCACCAGCAGGGTGGCGTGGCCGAGGCCGGAAACCGACAGTGTCAGCAGGACGAAAATCGCGATGAAGATCAGCGTCAGCACTGGCGCACTCTTCGCTTCCACCGGCGAGCCGAACAGGATCGAGCACAGCGACAGCAGCACGAATGCCGCCGTGGTGGTGTTGACGGTTTCCCAGCCCAGTCGCGACATCAGTGAGACCAGCGTCGGGCCAATGTTGCCGCGCACACCGAAGATCGCTCGCGACAAGGTCAGGCTCGGCGCACGGCCACGACGGCCAGCGATCGAGATGATCCCCACCACCGCGAACGAACCGGCTGCGCCGACAATCGCAACGATGATCGCCTGCCAGATCGCCAGCCCGCGAAACGCAACCAGCGTGGCGCCCAGCGGCAGACCGAGAATGGAAATGTTGGCGGCGAACCAGACCCAGAACAGTTGCAGCGGATGGCCGTTGCACTCGGCTTCCGGCACCGGTTCGATACCCCGGGTCTCCAGCTGTCCGGCGCTTTGCCCGGCGTTTGATGAACTCATGAACTGTGCTCCTGTTTGCCTTTATTGTGGTTGTGGCAATGATGCAGAACGACAAGACATCCCGGCCGTCCTCGGCCTGTCTGCGCGATCCATTGCGGGTTGAAAATTCGATTATGCGGTGCGCCTATCGCTGGCAAGCCAGCTCCCACAGGTTCAAAGTTAACCTGCCCAATCCCTGTGGGAGCTGGCTTGCCAGCGTTGGCGTAGCCCGTCAACGCAGGGCCAACAGCCCCTGCACCAACGGCTCAAGCTCCAGATGATTGACCGCTTTCACCGTGGCAATCATCGGCACCGGCCAGCTCTCAAGGCCCAGGCAGGCCCCGAGCATGGCGCCGAGAATCGCCGCGATGGTGTCGGTGTCACCGCCCAGGCTGGCGGCCATGCACAATGCATCGAACGCGCTCATCTCGCCGACCGCCACTTGCTGCGCCAGGGCGAACGACACCACCACCGATTCCTGCGACGCCACCGACGTGCCGATCACGTCGTACAGCAAGTCCGCCAACAACGCCTTGTCACTGTCGACGCTGATGCTGCGCGCCCAACTGATCCGCGAAGCGATACGCCCACCGGCGACCCAGTGCCCGTGCGCTTCGGCCTGTTGCGCAATCTGCTGTCCGAGGTTCAGCGCTTCGCCAAGGTCCATGCCGTTGATCCCGGCCGAGACCACCGCTGCCACCGCCGCGGCACTGGAAATCCCCAGCGTGGTGTTGTGGGTGACCTGACAGGCCTGTACCACGGCGGCGATGAAGCGCTGGGGCTCGGCGACGTCCGCCGCGATCCCTACCGGAGTAATGCGCATCGCTGCGCCGTTGGTGGTGCCGTAGCGCCCGGCCTCTTCGGCCGAATGCCCGGCGAGGATCATCTCGATGGCACGTTTGGTCGAGGGCCCGAGCAAATCCTGCGAACCCTTGGCCTGCATTTCGGCTTCCCACTCGATCAGACGCTGCGCGAGGATCGCCGGCTCGATGCGGCCCTTGCCTTCGATCAGCAACTCACCGACCAGAATCGCCTGTTCGGTGTCATCGGTGATCGACCCCTTGGGCATATTGGCGGCGATCGGTTGCAAGGGACCGGCGTCCTGCAGATCGGTGATCCGGCCGAAGCGGGTCTTGATCGTTTCGCGGTTCAGCGACTGCGTCGGCATGCCCAGCGCATCACCGAGGGCCAGGCCGTAAAACGCACCGAGAGCACGGTTGAACGCGGTCATTTCGATTCTCCAAACTGCAGGTGCAGGCGGAAATGCACCGGATCGAGCAAGCTTTCGACCTGCTCCATGAAACGGTTCTGCCGGTCGTAGGTGGTGCGCAAGGCTTTGAGGAAAACGGTGCCCACCGGACGCCCGAGCAGTTCGGCGTCCACGGCATTCAGCGGTTCGGCGCCGATCCACTGATCGCCGCGCTCGCCGATGTAGCCATAGGCAGCCAGGGTGATGGTCAGGGAATTGTCGATCAGACCGACGCGCGGCAGGCTTTCCAGGCCGCCGGTGGCCGGCATCAACGAACGTTCGAGAGACACCAGCGTGCCGTCATTGGAGCGCCGGCGACGGTCGAGGGTGATGAATTGGTCGGTACCGAAACGCGAGAGCAGATCGGGCCGGGTCACGGCTTCGAGGCGCAGCACTTCGGTGTTGATCAGCGCGCCGCTGTCGGCCAGCGCCTGCGCCCAGCCACTGCGCTGGTCGAGCACCACACCGTCGAACGTGACGATCGAGCCGACCCCGCTTTGCGTGGCGATGTAATTGCGCCGCTTCAGTTCGGCCAGCGCTTCGCGCAGCGTGCCACGGCTGACCTTGAATTCTTGAGCCAACTGATGCTCACCGGGCAACAGAAAGCCGTCCTCCATGAGGCCGCTTTCGATGCGCCGGACGAGTTCGTCGACCACCCGTTGTTTCTTGTCAAATCGTACCTGTCTAATCATGTACAAATTGATACCCGAAACGGATGCGGGCGAGCAAGTTAAATTTAGGGGGGGCGGACAGAAGGCGACAAGATCAAAAGCCCCTCACCCTAGCCCTCTCCCGGAGGGAGAGGGAACTGAATGGGGGATATTTGGGAGATACATCGACTTGAAAGTGGCTTACTGAATCCATAATTGACCCAATCTTTCAGGTCGATGCATGACGAATCCATAATCGACGAGAACTCTCAGGTCGACGGATTACGCAAGACACCTCGGTCGGTCCCCTCTCTGGCCCTCTCCCGGAGGGAGAGGGAACTGAATGGGGGATATTTGGGAGATACATCGACCTGAAAGTGGCTGACCGAATCCATAATTGACCCAATCTTTCAGGTCGATGCATGACGAATCCATAATCGACGAGAACTCTCAGGTCGACGGATCACGCAAGAAACCTCGGTCGGCCCCCTCTCTGGCCCTCTCCCGGAGGGAGAGGGAGCTGAATAGGGGATATTTGGGAGATACATCGACCTGATAGTGGCTTACCGAATCCATAATTGCCCCAATCTTTCAGGTCGATGCATGACGAATCCATAATCGACGAGAACTCTCAGGTCGACGGATCACGCAAGACACCTCGGTCGGCCCCCTCTCCCTCTGGGAGAGGGCTGGGGTGAGGGGCTCTTGATTTTAGCGCTGCTTCAGACGGTCAATCACGACGGCCAGCAACAGAATCGAACCGCGAATCACATACTGGTAGAACGTATCAATGTTTTTCAGGTTCATCGCATTCTCGATGATCGCCAGAATCAACACCCCGGCAATCACATGCCGGATCATGCCGATCCCACCGCTCAGCGACACCCCGCCCAATACGCATGCCGAAATCACCGTCAGCTCGAAACCCTGACCGATCATTGGCTGCCCGGAGGTCATGCGCGAAGCGAGGATCACCCCGGCCAGCGCGCCGATCACACCGTGCACGGCGAAGATGATGATCTTGGTCCGGTCAACGTTGACCCCGGCCAGCAATGCCGCTTCCTGGTTACCGCCGATGGCCATGGTGTTGCGCCCGTAGGTGGTGTAGTTCAGCAGCCAGCCGAAGAACAGGAAGCAGACGATGGTGATCAGGATCGGCACCGGTACGCCAAACAACTGGCCGTTGCCGAAGACGAAGAACGATTCCTGCGACACGCCCACCGCTTTGCCGTTGGCAAAAATGTAAGCCAGGCCACGGACGATCTGCATCGTCGCCAGCGTGGTGATCAGCGCATTGACGCGCAGCTTGGCAATCACGATGCCATTGATCAGCCCGACAATCAGGCCCATTACCAGCGCCGCGCTGACGCCGAGGAACACGCTGTTGGTGTCGCGCATCACCACCGCCGCGACCACCCCGGCGCAGGCAATCACCGAGCCCACCGACAGGTCGAAATGCCCCGACGCCAGGCAATACAACATGGTGCACGCGGCAATGCCGGTGGTGGAAATCGCCAGGCCCAGGCCACGCATGTTCAGTGGCGAAAGGAAGTTGTCGATCAGCAGCGTACAGGCGACAAAGATGCCGATCGCCGCCAGCAACATGACCCAGTCATCGAGGAAACGGCGCAGGTCCAACGGTTTGCGCGCGGTTGGCAGAGTTTCGTTTTGGGTTGTCATCATAGTCACCTCTCAGTTCGCCACGCCGTCAGCGCGGTGGCGCGGCAAAGCCAGTTGCAGCAGGTTGGATTCATTGGCCTGATCGCGGCTGACTTCGCCGCGCAAGGCGCCTTCGCAGAGCACCAGAATGCGGTCGGAAATACCCATCACTTCCATCAGGTCGCTGGACACCACGATC
The DNA here is from genome assembly GCF_037626295.1 of Pseudomonas sp. LF-5. Taxonomy (NCBI): domain Bacteria; kingdom Pseudomonadati; phylum Pseudomonadota; class Gammaproteobacteria; order Pseudomonadales; family Pseudomonadaceae; genus Pseudomonas; species Pseudomonas sp. LF-5. Next base: position 146,648 of record NZ_JARKMT010000004.1, on the reverse strand, counting down.
ACCGCAATGCCATCGGCGGCGAGGTTATGGATGATCTGGTAGATCTCGGCCTTGGCGCCGATGTCGATGCCACGGGTCGGTTCGTCGAGCAGCAGGACCTTCATCGGCATCGACAGCCAGCGGCCAAGAATGGCCTTCTGCTGGTTGCCGCCGGAAAGGAATTTGATCGGCTGGCCGGCGTGGGGCGTTTTCACTTTCAGTGCCTTGATCTGCTTGTCGGCGTTGCCCTTCTCCCACATTCCGCGCAGCAGGCAGCCAAGGCCGGAGTTGGCGCCACGGGCGCTGATGTTGATGTTCTCGGCCACGCTGGCCAGAGGAATGATGCCCTCCTTCTTGCGGTCTTCCGGGCACAGCAGAATGCCCGCCGCAATCGCGTCGCGCGGTGAGCGCAACTTCAATTCATGGCCGCGTAATTCAAGGCGTCCGGCGGTATTGCGCTGCAGGCCGCTGAGCAATCGAAACAGCTCGGTACGCCCTGCCCCGACCAGACCGAACAGGCCGAGAATCTCGCCCTTGTGCGCCTCGAAACTGACCGGCTCGCGCAGCCCCGGACCCAGCAAGCCATCGACTTTCAGCGCCACTGCGCCACGCGGGCGATGGCGATGGCGATAATCGTAGATGTCCTGAATGTCGCGACCGACCATGCAGGTCACCAGTTGATCGTGGGTCAACTGGCTCATGTCATCGAAGGTGCGCACGTAGCGACCGTCCTTGAACACCGTAACGGCATCGCAGATACGGAACACTTCTTCCATACGATGGGACACGTAAAGCACGACTTTGCCCTCGTCGCGCAGACGCCCGATGATCGCCATCAAACGGTCGATTTCGCGGGCCGAGAGGCTGCTGGTCGGTTCGTCGAACGCAATCACATGGGCACCGCGCGACAGCGCCTTGGCGATCTCGACCAGTTGCCGCTGGCCAAGGGACAAGCGCCCGACCCTGGTCTGCGGATCAATTTCATCGGCCAGGCCTTTGAGGCAATTCAACGCCTGCTGGCGCAGCGTGGCGCGATTGATCAAACCGAAACTGGCCGGCAGATGACCGAGAAACAGGTTCTCGGCCACGGTCATTTCCGGCACCAGATGCAGCTCCTGGTGGATCACCGCGACGCCGTTGCCGATGCTGTCGGCCGTGGACTTGAAAGCCATCGTCCGCTCGCCGATCTGCAACTCGCCGCTGCTCGGAATGTAGGCGCCACCGAGGATTTTCAGCAGGGTCGATTTACCGGCGCCGTTCTCGCCCATCAAGGCGTGAACCTGACCTGGATGGGCGACGAAGCTGATGCCGTCCAGCGCTTTCACCCCGGGAAAGGTTTTGCCGATCCCGTTGAAGCGCAGGCTGCCGGCGCGGCCCTGTTCATGTGTCTGTACTTGCGCGTGCATAAAGCCACCTCTTCACAGCGTTCGAGCAGCCGTCAGTTCCACAGGCCGATTTTTTCCAGCTCTTGCTTGAAGTTCTCGCGGGTGATCAGGGTGACATCGTCCATCGCCGTGTACTTCGGCGGCTCTTTGCCGGTGGTGACCCACTCGTACATCATCTCGGCAGTTTTATAGCCTTCGATGTGCGGGCTCGGCAGCATCGAACCGAAGAAGCCGCTGTTGGGTTTCTTCAGCTCGCCGATGGCGTCAGTGCCGTTGATGCCGATGCCAATGACGTTGGCGGCCGCGAACCCGGCGGCTTCGGTGGCGCGCACGCCGCCGAGCACGGTGTTGTCATTCATGCCGCCGATGATCAGGTTCTTCGCCGCGCTCGGCAGTTTCACCAACGCCGAGTTGGTGGCGTCCATGCTGCCCGGCACATCAAGGGTTTTCAGCGCCGCGAAGAGGATGTGATCCTTCGGCATACCGGCGTCTTCCAGGGATTTGACCGAACCGTCGGTGCGCTTCTTGCCAGTGTCGAGTTCGTTGTAGGTGTTGACCACCGCGTAGGTGTCTTTCCAGTCCCAGTTGCGTTTCTTCGCTTCGGCAACCATGGCGTTACCCTGCTTCTGGCCGACTTCGAACGCGGCCATGCCGAGGTACGGCACGTCTTCCATGAACTTGCCGTTGGCGTCGACGAAGCGGTCATCGACGGCAATCACTTTGAGGTCATTGAGTTTGGCCTTGGCCATGATCGCCGGGCCGAGCGAGACATCCGGCGGGCAGATGACAAAGCCCTTGGCGCCATTGGCCGCCAGGCTGTCGATGGCCGAGAGAGTTTTCTCGCCATCCGGCACGGCGATCTTGATCAGTTCAAAGCCCTTGTCCTTGGCGGCTTTTTCGGCGAAGGCCCACTCGGTCTGGAACCACGGTTCTTCCGCCTGCTTGACCAGAAAACCGATCTTCACGGTGTCGGCGGCGAGCAGCGCACTGCTCAGGCTGAACGCGGTGACCGCCAGGGCAGCACTGCACAGGGTACGAATCCCGAAACGACGTTTCATAAGCTGACTCCTTGTTATTTTTTTTGAGCAATGTTTGAAAAGCGTTAAAGCGTGTTCCTGCAAAACCTGTCGAAAATAGTCATATCGTATGATGATTGGATTTCAAACGGACTTTTCCGCCTGAAAGCCGCTGCGTTCAGTCGTGGTACATCACCGAGCGCCCGCCATCGACGGTGATACACGCGGCGTTGATGAACGGCGCTTCATCACTGGCCAGGAACACCGCCGTCATCGCCACTTCGATCGGCTGGCCGATGCGCTTGGGCGGATGCAGATCGAGTGCGCGCTGGCGTTCGGCCTGCGGGTCGGCAAAGCCGTTCCAGTAATCAATGTTCAGTTGCGTCTCGATGTAGCCCGGGGCGATGGCGTTGACGCGAATGCCCTTCGCCGCGTATTCGATACCGAGGGCGCGGGTCAGGCCAAGCAGGCCGTGCTTGGCCACCGGGTACGGGAAGCAGCCGGGAATGATGTGGCTCGAATGGGTCGAGGCGATGTTGATGATGCTGCCGACACCTTGCTCAATCATCTGCGGCAGCACGGCCTTGCACCCGTACCAGGCGCCGTCGAGGTCGATGGCGAAGCAGCGATGCCAATCGTCCTCGGTCATTTGCAACGGATCGCGGAACACATTGACTCCGGCGCAGTTGACCAGCACGTCGATGCGCCCGTGCCGCTCCACAGCCAGTCTGGCCATCGCATGCAGATCCTCCTGGCGCGACACGTCAGCCTTGAGCGCCTGCACGTCATGGCCCTGCTCGCGCCAGTGCGCGGCGACCCGCTCGACTTTCTCGGCCTGGATATCGCTGATCACCAACCTGGCTTGCTGCGTGGCGAACGCCGCGACGATGGCTTCGCCAATGCCTTGCGCGGCGCCGGTGAGCAGCACAACCTTGTTTTTCAGACGCTCGCCCTTCGGCGGTGCGGGCACCGGCGGCAGGGAAAGGGGTTCAGCCATGGATCAGGACTCCTGTTTCGCAGGCACAAAAAAACCGGGCATCTGCCGATGTCCGGTCTGGAAGGCGTGTGGAACGAAACAGGCAGGCGCCGCTGACGGCTGTGGGCCGTTGCAAGACGCGGACTCCGCTCGGGAGTGCGAGATGGATTCGCTGCATCACTTCACCTGTTTTGTTCTTTTTAAGTGTGAGTGCGTGTTACTGCTGGAGCCGACTATAAACCCGACCGACAAATAATCTCAATATATAATTTTGCATCCCATATTTTGGGATTTATCCCGCAAACCGGGAGCACGGTTTACCGGCCACCTCGACGCGCATCGACAACACCGCGCCGTCCAGCGGGTGGTTGAGCGGGCTACTGGCACTGGTGATGTACAGGGTTTTCAGGTCTTCACCGCCAAACACGCAACTGGTCGGTCGGCTGACGGGCAAATCGATCTTGCGGTCAACGTCGCCATCCGGGGTCAGGCGCAACAGGCAACTGCCATCCCAGCGCGCATTCCACACGTAACCTTCGGCGTCCATCGCCGAACCGTCCGGTCCGCCGTGCTGATCGGGGCCGTACCAGACGTAAGCAGTGTCGAGGTTGCCGTCGGTGTGAATGAAATAGCGATAGAGCGTGCTGTCGAGGCTGTCACCGAACAGCAGCGTGGTGCCGTCATTGCTCCACAACAGCGTGTTGGGAATCCCCAGACCGCGCAGCAAGGGCGTCACACGTTGATCGGCATCGACCCGAAACAGACCGCCAGAGCGCCGAATGATCGGCAGATCCTCGCCCTGCTCGCCGATGTTGTTTTGCATGGTACTCAGCCACAGTCGACCCTGAGCATCGCAACGAGCCTCGTTAGCACGGTTGCCCGGTTGCGGGTCGGCGACGCAGAACAAGGTCAGGCGCGGTTCGAGGCCCGGGGAATCAAGGTCCAGGCGATAGACACCGCTGCTGAGGGTGACCAGGGCATCGCCGCTGGCACAGGGAATGAACGCGGACACGTGCTCCGGCATCTGCCAGATCTGCACGTTCTGGCCGATCAGCCGCAGGGCCTGTTTGCCGGCGATATCGACCCAGTACAACGCCTGGGTCGGCGCGTCCCAGAACGGACCTTCACCAAGTCGGGCGCGGTGTTGGGTTACGGCGGTCCACGTCATGTTGAATCCTTCATGTTGTTGTTTTTACTGTAGGGGCGAGCCTGCTCGCGATGGCGTCGGGTCAGTCGGGATGTCTGGCACTGATAAATCGCTATCGCGAGCAGGCTCGCGCCTACAGGGGGATTTGGGTTGTCAGCTGGCTTTTTTGTCGGCCATCACCTTCGGGTAGAAGCGCTTGATGGCCAGGTCGGCGTTATCAATCAGGGTCATGCACGCCCACACCCCGCGCGCCGAATCCCGGGCAGCGATGGCCTCGGCCATGTCCTTGTGGATCGGCAAGGTACGGCGCAGCTCATCCGGGTCGGCAGCCGAGACCTCGAACGACACCGCCAGCAAGGCGCCGAGGGCCGGGACCATTTGCTCAATGAACTGGTTATGACTCGCCGCGAGAATGGACTCGTGAAACGACTGGTCGGCACGGTTGTAATCAACGCCGCTGTCCACGGCTCGCTCCAGGGCGTTGTAAGCCAGTTGCACCGTCTCGATCTGTTCCACGGTGGCGCGCTCGCAGGCCCAGCGCACGGCCATGGGCTCGATGGTGCGGCGCAGATCGAGCAAGTCATCGACGAAGTTTTCCGGCAAACCATTACGCGACAGCCAACCGACGACTTGCGGATCGAACAGGTTCCAGCGCCGTACCGGCAACACCCGCGTGCCGACCTTCGGCCCGACTTCGAGCATGCCTTTGGCCGCCAGGGTTTTGATCGCCTCGCGGATGACGGTGCGGCTGACGCCAAGTTGTTCACCCAAATCCGCTTCGACCTTGAGGGTCTGCCCCGGTTTGACCTGGCCAGCGGCGATCCAGCTGCCCAGCCAGTCGACGGTCGACACATGAAAGCTGCTGGACATGAACACCTCAAAGCGGTTCGCGATGGGTGTTCACGCTAATGATCATATGATTGGGTGTCAATCAGGATTTACTGCGGAAACGCAAAACAAATGCAGCAGGCGCACTCCTGCAGATTTTTTTGTTTTGGATCAGGGTTCGAGGCCGATGCGGAAGAACTCGCCGCCGCTCCACACGCCAAGCCAGCGTTGGCCATCGACTTCACGACTGACCGCCAGCTCCACCAGTTGGTAGAACACATTGCGATGGATCAGCGCTTCAAGGTTGGTGCGCACATGCACATACGGCGCCGGTTCCTGTGTCGCCGGGTCGATCTCGACGCGGATTGGATGCTCGGGCCCGGCCTCGGTCGTCTCATCGACATTGGTGGTAAATCGCAGCACCTGCGCTTCACCCTCGCCTTCGACTTCCACGGTGATCGCCACGAACGGCGCATCATCGACCTTGATCCCGACCTTCTCGACCGGGGTGATCAGGAAGTAATCATCGCCGTCGCGGCGCATGATCGTGGAGAACAATTTGACCATCGGCTTGCGCCCGATCGGCGTACCCAGGTAATACCAGGTGCCGTCGCGGGCGATGCGCATGTCGATGTCGCCGCAGAAGTCCGGGTTCCACAAGTGCACCGGCGGCAGGCCTTTGGTTTTGGGGATCTGTCCCAACAGGTCATTGGCTTTTTGCGGGCCACTCATGGCGTTCTCCTTGGCTTATTGGTCGCCGACTCCCAGCAGGCTGCGCGCGTATTGCGCCAGTGGCGGGCCGATCAGGTCTTCAGGCTTGTTGTCGTGGAACGTCAGTAAACCGCCACGACTCTTGATCCGTGCAGTATCAATCAAATACTGGGTGCTGGTCTCGATCAACATGATCTGAATCACCCCGCCGTCGATGCCCACGCGATCCACGGCTTCCTGATCGAGCCACTCGTCGGAGTTGCCGATGCGGTCGTCAGCCTTGGCAAAACGGGTGTACAGCAAATAATGCGCGCCAGCATCGCGGGCTTCGCCCATCGCCTGATCGAGGCCTTCCGGCGCACGGGCGCGACGAACCATCGGGAAGTATTCCACAAAGCCCTTGAAGGCTTCTTCGGCGACCACGTTCGGCCGTGGATAGGAACCACCCGGCGGTGCGAACGAACCCTGGGCGATGTAGATGAACGAGTCCGGCTGAATGCGGAAGTTGTTCACCCGGCGGCTGTCGCTGTGATCCAGCAGCCCCGCGTCGCTCATCTGATAGCGAGTGCCCTCGGCCATATCGCTGACAGTCATACAGCCGCCAAGCGCCAAAACGGCCAGCAGCAAAACCAGGCTACGCATCCTCATCCTCCAGAAGCCGGTGACGGAAAACCGGCGAATGGCCGTTGAATGCAGCTTTTGCGCCAGCTCACAGAAATCTACAGGTATCGAATTTGAAATGAGGCTTTTGTGGCGAGGGAGCTCAGCCGCCAATAATCTTCATGACCGTCGCGCCACCGGAAAAAGCCACTTCCTGCTTGTCACCCAACGCCTTGACCAGCAGGCGCTGTAACGCCGGCAGAGCCTGATGGCGCGGCTTGTCGAGCAGATCGCCGACATAGTGGCGGTTGCTCGACGACAGGCAGCCATGCAGCCAACCGGTGGACGACAGGCGCAAACGCGAGCACGTCCGGCAGAATGGCACGCTTTCATTGGCGATTACGCCGAAGTGACCGACGCCCGGGATCGCATAACGCACAGCGGTGGCGTCCACCGGCGCATCGGCCTGGGCGTATTCGTAGCGCTCGCCAATCAGGCTCAGCAGTTGCTGCAGGCTGACAAATTGTTGCAGGAAGGCATTGGAGTCGGTGGCGAGGTGGCCCATGCGCATCAACTCGATGAAGCGCAACTCATAGCCACGTTCCAGGCAGTAATCGAGCAGTGGCATGACCTGATCGAGGTTCTGCCCGCGCAATGGCACCATGTTGACCTTGATCTTCAGCCCCGCCGCTTTCGCCTGGTCCATGCCGTCGAGCACGCTCGCCAGATCGCCGCCACGGGCGATGCTGCGGAACGCACCGGCGTCAAGGGTATCGAGGGACACGTTGATCCGGCGCAGACCGGCATCCACCAGCAGCGGCAGTTTCTTCGCGAGGAGTTGGCCATTGGTGGTCAGGCTGATGTCTTCCAGCCCCATCCGGCCGACGGCAGTCATGAATGACTCGAGTTTGGGGCTGACCAGCGGCTCGCCACCGGTGATGCGCAAGCGCTCGATACCGGCGGCTTCTATCAGATACGCCACACCGCGTGCCATCGCTTCGGCCGACAGCTCATCCTGCGCAGCCACCAGCCGCTTGCCGTTGGGCACGCAGTAGGTACAGGCGTAATTGCAGGCGGAAGTCAGACTGATCCGCAAATTGCGAAAACGCCTGCCTTGACGGTCAACGATCATGATCACTCCGGCGATAGAAATTCGAGCCGCTAAAACTTGACTCACAAATCAAGTTTTAGCAAGCCCTATGCCTGAGTATATTCCTGCGGTACTGCGTCATGTAGCGAAATCATGGCGCTATCAGGTCGCTGAATGATTCAGCTGCTCGGGGTTTCCGGGTCGCGCTTGCGCTTGTTGCCCATCCGCACGCCGATGTCCATCAGGAACTGGAAGAAACCTTCCTGATCTTCCAGCACATTGCTCCAGAACGGCGAGTGATACAGCGCGACCGCGCCGTGCACCAGCGCCCAGGATGCGCAGTAGTGGAAGTACGGCGGCACGTCTTCGAGCTTGCCTTCGCTGATGCGGCCCTTGATCAGCAGGGTCAGGCGTTCGAAGTTCGAGGCACGGATCTTGTGCAGCTCCTCGACCATCTCCGGCACCTGATTGCCTTTAACCACCTTCTCTTCGAGACGGTCGAACAGGCGATAACGCTGCGGGTCGCGCATGCGGAATTCGAAGTAGGCACGGGACAATGCTTCCTTGTCCTTGTCGACATCGGCCGAATGCAGCAGCTCGTTCAAATCGCGCTCGTAATCGAGCATCAGCCGCAGATATATCTCGGCCTTGGACTTGAAATGCTTGTAGATCGTGCCTTTGCCGATACCCACGGCATCAGCAATCATCTCGACGGTGACACTGTCTTCACCTTGATCGAGGAACAGCTTGAGCGCGGTATCGAGAATTTCTTGCTCGCGGCGACGAAACTCACGGACCTTACGAGGTTCTTTGTGCATAAGAAAAGGTCTGAAGGGTCAAAATTCGAAGCCGCGTATTATGCCTAACTTGCACAAAAATGCACGGATCATCCGACCATATCTGTGTTTCCCGTTCGTTTTGAGAACGATTAGGGCGCAATGAGAACTCAACCGAAGCGAACGTATTCCAAATTTGTTTAAAAACCCCGACCGGCTAACTGGACTGAACGCCAGACTGATCAATACTTGAACTGTCGGGCGGCATCTCCCCCAAGTGCCGCGCCGATAAAGGTACCAAGGGACCGCGTGCCTTTGTTTTACTCCTAATGGTCTTAACCCGGATTCACCCCCCAGAACCCGGGTTTTTTTTGCCTGCGATTTGATGATCGCTCACCAGCAGGCGCTGCCGCAGGCTGCAATCTTTTGACTTTATCTCCCAAGAGCAAGATCAACCGATCACAGCCTTCGGCAACGCCTACATGGCAGATTTGACAGAGGCCAGCGGGAACAGCCGCTTGAAATTTTCAGTGGTCTGCTCGGCAAACCGTTCGTAGTTTTCCCCACGCAGCATCGCCAGGAACTCTGCCACTTCGCGCACGTATTGCGGCAGGTTCGGCTTGCCCCGATAAGGAATCGGCGCCAGATACGGCGAGTCGGTCTCCACCAGCAGGCGATCCGCCGGAACCTTGCTCGCGACGTCGCGCAGCGCATCGGCATTGCGGAACGTGACGATGCCCGACAGGGAAATGTAATACCCCATGTCCAGCGCCGCCTTGGCCATGTCCCAGTCTTCGGTGAAGCAATGCAGCACACCGGCCTGAGGCAGTGCCGCTTCGCGCAGCAGCTCAAGGGTATCGGCACGGGCGCCGCGAGTATGGATGATTACCGGTTTGCCGGTCTGCCGGGCGGCTTGCAGGTGCAGGCGGAAGGATTGCTGCTGCAACTCGGCAGCTTCCGGCTCGTAGTGGTAGTCCAGACCGGTTTCACCGATCGCCACCACTTTCGGGTGATTGAGTTCTTCCAGCAGCCAGTCCAGCGCCGGGGCCGCGCCAGGTTGCACGTCCAGAGGATGCACGCCGACCGAGCAATCGACGTCGGCATAACGCTCAGCCAGGGCTTTGACATCGGCAGCATTATCGGCACTCACGCCGATGCACAGAAAGTGCCCGACCCCGCGTGCGCGCGCTGCGTCGAGTGCAGCATCCAGCGAGCCGTCATGGGCGGCGAGGTCGAGGCGATCAAGGTGACAATGGGAATCTACGAGCATAAAAACACGGCTACTTACATCGTATGGGTGGGACGGTCGGACTTCAGGGCTCCGGCCAGATGGGTTTCGATGCGACTGCGGGCGGTGTTGTCGCCCTCGTTGAACTGCACGCCGACACCGGCAGCGCGATTGCCCTGCGCGCCCTTGGGCGTGATCCAGGTGACTCTGCCGGCGACCGGAATCTTTTCGGCCTCGTCCATCAGGTTCAGCAGCATGAACACCTCATCGCCCAACTTGTAGCTTTTGTTGGTCGGGATGAACAGGCCACCGTTCTTGATGAAAGGCATGTAGGCGGCATAAAGCACCGACTTGTCCTTGATGGTCAGGGACAAGATGCCGTTACGCGGCCCCGGGCTGGCGGGTTCATTCATGATGACCTCCACTGCTGATGTTCAGAGTCTAGGTACACATTCTTATCTTTGACCAGGCAATCCCGCCCATTGCACCAAGAGTGCCTCCAGCAGCAGGGCCGGATTGAGGTTGGCCTTGCTCAGGACTTTCTGGCGCTGGGCGAGAATCCAGTCCTGGATATCGAGCACTTTACCCTGGGCACTTTTCTGCGCCAGGTACTGCACGACCTTGCGCATATCGGTCAGGCCGAGGCCGGTTTCATCCTGAGTCAGTTGATAGCGCAGGATCAGGCTCGACCAGTCGCAGAACCAGTCGAACAGGCGCAACATCGGAATGTTTTTCCATTCCTCGGCCAGTTGCGTTGGGGATTGCTGTTGCTTGAGCAGCTTCTTTACACCTTCGACCACTTGCGCGCGTTGTTCGCGCACGCCTTGCGACTGCAGGCTGACCGCCGCCAACGGCGAACCGGCCGCCAGCGTCAGCAATTCGACACGCTCTTCTGCGGAACAGTCCGGCAATGCCTGGGCCAGCCATTGCAGGCTCATCGCCTCACCCGGCAGCGGACAGGCCTGCTGCACGCAACGACTCTTGATCGTCGGCAACAAACGGCTCGGCTGGTGACTGACCAGCAGCAGCACGGTATTGCCGGACGGTTCTTCCAGACTCTTGAGCAAGGCGTTGGCAGCATTGATGTTCATCGACTCGACCGGCTCGATCAACACCACTTTGCGCCCGCCCAGTTGCGCGGTCTGCACCACGAAGCTGACCAGATCACGCACTTGATCAACCTTGATGGCCTTGTCGGCCTCTTCCGGTTCGAGGATGTAATTATCGGGGTGACTGCCGGCCTTGAGCAGCAAGCAGGATTTGCACTCGCCGCAAGCCTCAGGCGTCGGGCGCTGGCACAGCAGACTGGCCATCAAGCGTTCGGCCAGCGCACGTTTGCCGATGCCGGCCCGACCATGCAGCAGGTAGGCGTGGGCGTGCTGGCTACGTCCGGCCAGTTGCTGCCAGAGGCTGTCCTGCCATGGATAGGCCTCAGCCACGGCTCAGCTCCAGCAAATTCGGAATCAGGGTATCCAGCGATTGTTGAACCTTGGCCAACGGCTGACCGGCGTCGATCCGCACGTAGCGCGCAGGATCGGCTTCGGCACGCTTGAGGAACGCGTTACGCACGGCCTCGAAAAATGCCCGGCCTTCCAGCTCGAAACGATCCAGACGGCCACGGGCACTGGCGCGGGCCAGGCCGATTTCCACCGGCAGATCGAAAATCAGCGTCAGGTCCGGACGCAGGTCACCCTGCACGAAGGTTTCCAGCGTGGCGATTCGCTCCAGCGACAAACCACGGCCGCCGCCCTGATAGGCGTAAGTCGAATCGGTAAAACGATCACACAGGACCACGGCGCCGCGGGCCAGTGCCGGGCGAATCACTTCGGCCAGATGCTGGGCACGCGCCGCGAACACCAGCAGCAACTCTGTATCCGGGTTCATGACTTCGTCGGCCGGGGCCAGCAGCACGTCGCGAATCCGTTCAGCCAGGGGCGTACCGCCGGGCTCACGGGTCAGCAACACCTCGACACCTGCGGCGCGCAGGCGCTCGGCGAGGTATTCACGGTTGGTGCTTTTACCGGCGCCTTCCGGGCCTTCCAGGGTAATAAACAAGCCAGTCACAGGCAGTCCTTAATCAAAGTCATTGCGCGTTTTTCGGGGCGGCGGCTTCCGGTTCCGGCGCGGGCTGCGGCGGCGTAACCGGTGGCAGTGCTTGCGGTGCGGTATCCGGTGATGCCGCAGGAATCGCTTCCTCGGTTGTCGGAGCCGCTTCAGGCGCAGTTGCCGGCGCCGGGCTCGAACGGTAATCGGCACGTCGCTTGAGCTGGAACTCGCGCACGGCACTGTTATGCGCATCCAGATCATCGGAGAACACATGGCTGCCATCGCCACGCGCCACAAAGTACAGACTGGTGCCGTCGACCGGATTCAGCGCGGCGTGAATCGCTTCACGCCCGACCATAGCAATCGGCGTCGGCGGCAAACCGGGAATCACGTAAGTGTTGTAAGGCGTCGGCTCTTTGAGATGGGCACGGGTCAGCTTGCCCGTGTAGCGATCGCCCAGCCCGTAAATGACCGTCGGATCGGTCTGCAACTGCATGCCCAGGGCCATACGGCGCACAAAGACGCCGGCAATTTCCCCGCGTTCCTGTGGCACTCCGGTCTCCTTCTCGACCAGCGAGGCCATGATCAGCGCTTGATAGGGCTCGGTGTAGGGTGCATCGGCGGAGCGCTTTTCCCACTCCCTGGCCAGCACTTCATCGAGTCGATCGAACGCCTTCTTCAGCAGCTCGGCATCAGACATCCCGCGCACGAAGCGGTAGGTATCCGGGAAGAACCGCCCTTCCGGGAACACCCCTTTGTGGCCGATCTTTGTCATGACGTCGCTGTCGCTCAAACCGTTGAGGGTCTGCTCGATCTTTCCGTCTTTCGCCAACGCGGCGCGCACTTGATGGAAATTCCAGCCTTCGACCAGGGTCAGGCTGTACTGCACCACTTCACCGCGCTTCCACAAGTCGATCAGGCCGTTGACGGTCATGCCCGGCTGCATGCGGTATTCACCGCTGTGGATCGGCGTGCCGGCGAGATTGAAGCGCCAGTAAATCCGCAACCAGAAGGCATCCTTGATGACGCCATCGGTTTCGAGTTCGAGGAAAGTACGGGTCGGGGTCGAGCCTTTCGGCACATCCAGCAGTTCTTCCTGCGTGATGTTCAGGGGCTGTTCCAGTGCGGAGTGAATCTTCCAGGCGCTGGCGCCCATCAGCAGCCCTGCCAGAACCAGTCCGGTTTCCAGCAGCAGCAAAAGTTTACGTCTCACGAATCAGGCATCCAGTAGGGCGCGGGCAATGGCTTGCAGTTTACGGGTGAGCGGGCCAACCGGCCAGCTCAGCGCAGCATAGGCACGAACCGGCCAGACGCCATACACGCTGTTACAGACAAAAACTTCATCAGCCCATTGCAGCTGTTCGAGGCTGATATCGGCGATTTGGGTGGGAATGGCCAGTGACTTGGCCTGAAACAATATTTCGGCACGCATCACGCCGGCGACACCACAGCGCTTCAGATCCGGCGTGATCAGCACCCCGTCGCGCACCACAAAGACATTGCTGAACACTCCTTCGATGACGCGACCGGCCTGATCGAGCATCAAGCCTTCGGCGTGTTCGCTGTCCTGCCATTCGGCACGGGCGAGAACCTGTTCCAGTCGATTGAGGTGTTTGAGCCCGGCAAGCAACGGCTGCTTTGATAAACGCGTGCTGCACGGAAACAGGCGGATGCCTTGTTCAGCATGAACCACCGGATAAGCCGCAGGAGGATTGCCTTGCAGAATGCGTCGGCCAGACGCCGTCGGATCCGGCGCGTAACCGCGCAAGCCGTCGCCACGGGTGAGGATGAGCTTGAGCACGCCCTCGCCCATCGCCGCCGCATAAACGAGCAGTTCGTGGCGAACCTGATCGAAGTCCGCCGCGATGGCCAGGCGCGCACAGCCATCGGCCAGACGCGTCAGGTGGCGATCCAGCAACAGCGGCTGGCCGCTGCGCACGGCGATGGTCTCGAACAGACCGTCGCCGTAAGCCAGGCCGCGATCTTTCAGCGACAGAGTGTCAGCCGGTTGACCGTCGACCCAGCTGTCCATCAGCCTGCGAACCGGCGGAATGCCAAGGTGCCATTGGTGCCGCCAAAACCGAAGGAGTTGGACAGCACGACATCAATGTCCATGTTGCGCGCCGTGTGCGGAACGAAGTCGAGATCGCAGCCTTCGTCCGGCTCATCGAGGTTGATGGTCGGTGGCGCCACCTGGCTGTTGATCGCCAGCACGCTGAAGATTGCCTCGACCGCACCCGCCGCACCCAACAGGTGACCGGTCATGGATTTGGTGGAGCTGACCGCCATTTTGTAGGCATGGTCACCGAACACGGACTTGATCGCGTTGGCTTCGGCGAGGTCGCCAGCCGGGGTCGAAGTACCGTGGGCGTTGATGTATTGCACTTGATCGACGTTGATCTTCGCGTCGCGCAATGCATTGGTGATGCAGCGCGCAGCACCGGCGCCATCGGCGGGTGGCGAGGTCATGTGGAAGGCATCGCCACTGGTACCGAAACCGATCAGCTCGGCATAGATGGTCGCGCCGCGTGCCTTGGCGTGCTCCAGCTCCTCGAGGACCAGGGCGCCGGCACCATCGGACAGGACGAAACCATCACGGCCCTTGTCCCACGGACGGCTGGCGCGGGTCGGCTCGTCGTTGCGGGTCGACAGCGCACGGGAGGCACCGAAGCCGCCCATGCCGAGGCCGCAAGCAGCCATTTCGGCACCGCCGGCAATCATCACGTCGGCTTCGTCGTACATGATGTTGCGCGCCGCCATGCCGATGCAGTGCGTACCGGTGGTGCACGCGGTGGCAATGGCGTAGTTAGGCCCCTGTGCCCCCAGATGGATGGACAGGAAACCGGAAATCATATTGATGATCGAGCCTGGCACGAAGAATGGCGAGATTCGACGCGGACCCGTTTCATGCAGGGTACGGCTGGTTTCTTCGATGTTGGTCAGACCGCCAATGCCCGAACCCATGGCCACGCCAATGCGTTCACGGTTGGCATCGGTAACTTCCAGCCCGGCATTGCGCACGGCTTGAAAGCCTGCCGCGAGACCGTACTGGATGAACAGGTCGAGCTTGCGTGCTTCCTTGACCGACAGGTATTCCTCGACATTGAAGCCCTTTACCGAGCCGCCAAAGCGGGTGGAATAGGCAGAAAGGTCGGTGTGTTCGATCAGACCAATGCCACTGCGGCCAGCCAGAATGCCCTGCCAACTGCTCGGCACATCCGTGCCCAGTGGCGACAACATACCCATACCGGTGACTACGACGCGTCTACGCGACACAGCACTCTCCTTTTTCAAATGACGATTTTGCATCAGGCCTAAAGAAAAAACCGCACGCCATGATGGCAGTGCGGTTTTTCCATGACAGCAAACAACGATTACAAACTATTACGCCTGGTGGCTAGTAACGTAGTCGATTGCAGCTTGTACAGTAGTGATCTTCTCAGCTTCTTCGTCAGGGATTTCGGTCTCGAATTCCTCTTCCAGAGCCATCACCAGCTCAACGGTGTCAAGGGAGTCGGCACCCAGGTCTTCTACGAAGGAAGCGGTGTTGACCACTTCTTCTTCTTTAACACCCAGTTGCTCGGCAACGATTTTCTTGACGCGCTCTTCGATGGTGCTCATACCTTGTTTTCACTCCTAATGGACAAATTCAGGCAGCTGGCCAGTGGGTAAGTGTATAGAAAGACTTTTCAGCTTTTCAACTGAAAGCTTCACTCCTCAAACCCTGCGGCCCTCTGCCTATAAATAGATTGCAGCTTTATAACGGATTTTAGACAGCTCGTATGACATTTTTTTGAAGCAATCCGTCACATTTTACTTACATGTACATCCCACCGTTCACCGGGATTGTAGCCCCAGTGACGTATGCCGCACCGTCGGATGCAAGAAAAGCGACCACAGATGCGATCTCTTGAGCCTGCCCCAGACGACCCAGCGGAATCTGCGTCTGCAAGGCTTCACGCTGTGCTTCAGGCAGTTCACGGGTCATATCGGTGTCGATGAACCCAGGGGTCACCGAGTTGACCGTAATCGAACGAGAACCGACTTCACGCGCCATCGCCCGGCTGAAACCTTCCAGACCGGCCTTGGCGGCTGCATAGTTTACTTGGCCTGCGTTGCCCATGGCACCCACCACCGAGCCAATACTGATAATTCGACCCCAACGCGCCTTGGTCATGCCGCGCAGAACGCCCTTGGACAGGCGATACAGACTGTTCAGGTTGGTATCGATCACGTCGTACCACTCGTCGTCTTTCATGCGCATCATCAGGTTATCGCGGGTGATGCCGGCGTTATTGACCAGGATCGCCGGCGCACCGAACTGCTCCTGGATGCTCGCCAGCACCTTGCTGACCGATTCGTCGCTGGTGACGTTGAGTTCCAGACCGGTGCCCTGAATGCCGTGCTCTTTCAGCGTGGCGGCAATTGCCTCGGCACCTCTGGCGGAGGTCGCGGTACCCACGACGATGGCGCCCTGACGACCCAGTTCCAGCGCGATAGCCTGGCCGATACCGCGGCTTGCACCGGTGACCAGTGCAACTTTACCTTGCAGACTCATGCAAGCTTCTCCTGATTCAGGCTTGCGCTGCGCGAGCGGCAGCGAAAGCGTCTGGGGTATTGAGGTTGGAAGTCGAAACGCCTTCGGCGCAACGTTTGTTCAGACCGGCCAGGACTTTGCCCGGGCCGCATTCGACCAGACTGGTCGCGCCTTTGGCGGCCAGGGTCTGGACCGATTCAACCCAGCGCACTGGCTTGTACAGTTGTTCGAGCAGATCACGCTTGAGGGTTTCCAGATCAGCCGGCACTTGCGCGCTGACGTTCTGTACCACCGGGATCTGCGGCGCCTGCCAGTCGATGGCGGCGATGGATTCGGCGAAGCGCTCGGCGGCCGGGCGCATCAGTTCGCAGTGCGACGGCACGCTCACCGGCAGCGGCATGGCACGCTTGGCGCCACGGGCCTTGCAGCCTTCGATGGCGCGTTCAACGGCCGCCTTGGCACCGGCGATGACCACCTGGCCTGGCGAGTTGAAGTTGACGGCGCTGACCACCTCGCCCTGCGCTGCTTCAGCACAGGCCGCCAGTACGTCGGCATCTTCCAGACCGAGAATGGCCGCCATGCCGCCCTGCCCGGCCGGAACCGCTTCCTGCATCAGTTGACCACGGCGCTCGACGAGCTTCACCGCGTCAGCCAGCGTCAGGCTACCGGCAGCGACCAGCGCACTGTATTCACCCAGGCTGTGACCGGCAACAAAGGCCGGACGCGCGCCGCCTTCCGCCAGCCACAGACGCCACAGGGCGATCGAAGCGGTCAGAATGGCCGGTTGGGTTTTATCGGTTTGATTGAGCAGCTCTTCCGGACCCTGCTGGGTCAGCGCCCACAGGTCATAGCCCAGAGCCTCAGAGGCTTCTTTGAAAGTTTCGAGGATCAACGGATATTCCGCGCCCAGCTCGGCCAGCATGCCGAGGGACTGCGAACCCTGTCCTGGAAAGACGAATGCGAGGGAAGCAGACATGTAACAAGCCCCTAATGATCTTGTCGTCGAAAAATGACGCCCCACGTGGGGACGCAAGAAACTGACAGTTGGATGGCCCTTTGAACCGGGCGGTCACATTTAAGCATTGTCCG
Source organism: Pseudomonas sp. LF-5 (assembly GCF_037626295.1). Classification (NCBI taxonomy): domain Bacteria; kingdom Pseudomonadati; phylum Pseudomonadota; class Gammaproteobacteria; order Pseudomonadales; family Pseudomonadaceae; genus Pseudomonas; species Pseudomonas sp. LF-5. The sequence goes on along the minus strand of NZ_JARKMT010000004.1, from coordinate 129,240 downwards.
ACGAAAACGCCTAAGACAACAAATCCTCCAGACGACCATGAAGGCGCTCAGGAAGATTTTCCTGGATCTCGATCAAGGCCCGCTGAATCGCACTCTGAAAACCCTGAACCCCGGCCGAACCGTGACTTTTCACCACGATGCCCTGCAGACCGAGAAAACTTGCGCCGTTGTGTCGCGCCGGCGCCAGATCGGCCTGCAAGCGCTTCATCAATGGCAACGCCAACGCCCCGACAACCCGGGACGCGAGGTTTTTCCTGAACAGCGCCTCGATGCGCGCCGCGATCATCGTCGCCAGGCCTTCGCTGGACTTGAGCAGGATATTGCCTACAAAACCGTCACACACCACCACGTCCGCTTCACCGCGATACAGGCCATCGCCCTCGACGAAACCGATGTAATTGATACCTCGCGCCGCCTGCAACAAGGTCGCTGCCAGCTTGACCTGCTGGTTACCCTTGATGTCTTCGGTGCCGATATTGAGCAACGCCACTCGTGGCCGGGCAATGCCCAGCGTCTGCGCTGCCACCGACCCCATCACCGCGAACTGCAGCAGATGCTCGGCACTGCAATCGACATTGGCACCCAGGTCGAGCAACTGGCAATAACCCGTCTGCGTCGGAATCGCCGCCACCATCGCTGGTCGATCAATGCCCGGCAACGTCTTGAGCACGAAGCGCGACAACGCCATCAGCGCACCGGTATTGCCGGCACTGACACAGGCCTGAGCCTTGCCATCACGCACCAGTTCAAGGGCGACACGCATCGACGAATCCGGCTTGCCACGCAAGGCCTGGGTCGGTTTTTCGTCCATGGTGATGACTTCGGACGCCGGAACAATCGTCAGGCGCGCGCGATCGGCAGCCGATTGGCCGTGGATCAATTCTTCAAGGAGGGAGGGTTGACCGACGAGGGTCAGGTGCAGCGAGGGCGTAGCAGAAAGGCAAGCAAGGCTGGCCTGAACAATGCTGCGGGGACCGAAGTCCCCGCCCATTGCGTCAATCGCGATGACTTGAGCGGACAAGTGATTACTCGTCAGCGCCCTTGTCGATCACTTTACGGCCACGGTATACGCCTTCTGGCGATACGTGGTGACGCAGGTGAACTTCACCAGTGGTTTTTTCTACAGACAGAGTGCTAGCCTCGAGAGCGTCGTGCGAACGGCGCATGTCACGGGCAGAGCGGGATTTTTTGTTCTGCTGAACAGCCATAATTGATTAACTCCTAAACGTTTGGGTCACGCTTTAACTGCGCCAATACACTGAACGGGTTGGACCGCGTTACCTCGTCCTCGCTCGATACGGGTTCATCTGCTCCCGCCGGCTGCTGGCATTCTTCCGGATGATGAGCAGGCACAATGGGCAAGGCGAGCAGAAGCTCCTCCTCGATCAGTGACTGCAGATCCAATGGATCTTCGCCCAGTTCCAGCACGTCATAACCTTTCGGTAACGACTGGGTATTCGCACCCTCCTTCACTACAGCGTAACTGCATTCGCTGTGGATCGGCAGGGTGACCAGCTCAAGACAACGCTGGCAAACCATTTTGACTTCGGTGTCGATAAAGCTGTGGATCACCACAGATTTACGTTCATCTCGTTCAAAAACGAATTTGGCCTGCACCGTACCGACATTGTCGGAAAGCGGGTCGCAGAGTCTCTTCAAATCGGCCAGCAGCAGTTCACCTTGAAGGGTGGTGCCACGGTCAGCCAATTTGCGCGGGTCAACGTGAGGTGGAATCGGGTCATTCAACATAGGCGCAGCATTATAGGGATGCACCCACCCATGTCAAAGGAAATTGTGCCCTGTCCGTCACTTGCGTGCCTCCGCTAGAATTCGCGCCTGCCTCAGGAGACGCCAATGCTGCCTTTATTACTTGCTTCAAGCTCGACTTATCGCCGGGATTTGCTCGCCCGCCTGCACCTGCCGTTCGTCTGCTGTTCGCCGGATATCGACGAAAGCCATCGCCCTGGCGAATCAGCCATCGAACTGGTCAAACGTCTCGCCGAACAGAAAGCCCGGGCACTGGCCGCCAGCCACCCCGACCATCTGATCATCGGCTCTGACCAGGTCGCCGTGCTTGGCGAGCAGATCATCGGCAAGCCGCACACCTTCGACAAGGCCTGCGAACAATTGATGGCCGCCAGCGGCGCAAGCGTGACCTTCCTGACCGGCCTGGCCCTGCTTAACAGCCAGACCGGCCAATGCCAGGTCGACTGCGTGCCGTTCACCGTTCACATGCGCAAACTGGACCAGGCTCGCGTTGAGCGCTACCTGCGCATTGAACAGCCTTACGACTGCGCTGGCAGCTTCAAGGCTGAAGGGCTGGGCGTGAGCCTGTTTCAATCCACCGAAGGGCCTGACGCGACCAGCCTGATCGGCCTGCCGTTGATTCGCCTGATCGACATGCTGCTGGCCGAAGGCGTGCAGATCCCTTAAAGCAAAAGATCGCAGCCTGCGACAACTCCTACACCGATCTCTGTAGGCGCTGCCGCAGGCTGCGATCTTTTGACTTGAAACGAATTAACGCAACGAAGGCCCGTGGAAACCCATCCACATCGCCAACTGCTCAGCCACGCTGGCACCCAGCTTCTTCGAGAAGCGATCAAACGGCGATTCCTGAACGGTGAAATCCACCAGCTCTTTCTCGCCGATCACATCCCGCGCCACCGAACTGGCGTTACCCAGGCCATCAATCAGCCCCAGCGGCAGCGCCTGCTCACCGGACCAGACCAGCCCGGAGAACAGCTCCGGATGCTCTTTGTCCTTGAGGCGATCGCCGCGCCCCTGCTTGACGCTGTTGATGAACTGCTTGTGCGTGGTGTCCAGCACGGTCTGCCAGAACGCCGTCTCGTCAGCTTTCTGTGGCTGGAACGGATCGAGGAACGACTTGTGCTCACCCGAGGTATACGTACGACGCTCGACACCTAGCTTGTCCATCGTGCCAACAAAGCCGTAACCCGCCGCCGTCACACCGATCGAACCAACCAGACTGGCCTTGTCGGCATAGATCTGATCCGCCGCACTGGCGATGTAATAGGCACCGGATGCCCCGAGATCGGAAATCACTGCATACACCTTGGTGTCCGGGTGCAGACCCCGCAGACGCTTGATCTCGTCATACACGTAACCCGACTGCACCGGACTGCCGCCCGGACTATTGATGCGCAGGATCACACCCTTGACCTTCTTGTCCTCGAAGGCCGCCCGCAGACTGCCGACGATGTTGTCAGCGCTGGCCGGCTCCTTGTCGGCAATCATGCCGGTGATGTCGATCAGCGCTGTGTAGTTCGAAGAACGGGTGGCGCTTTTTTCCATGTCCATCAGCGGCGTGAACAGAATCAGCGCAACAAACAGATAAACAAACGTCAGCAGCTTGAAGAAAATCCCCCAACGCCGCGAACGACGCTGTTCCTGCACGCCGGCCAGCAGGGTTTTCTCCAATAGTTTCCAGCTTTTCTCGTCACCGTCGTCGGCACTTGCCTTGGCCGGTGCTTTCCATTCGTCGGTCATGCGCTGTACCCCAGCAAAAACGTATTAAGCCTGCTGCCCCAGCCAGGCGTGCAATTCACTAAACCGGTCGATCGACAGGCGCGGCTCGAACTGCTGCAGCGATTCAATCGACTGCGCGCCATAACTCACCGCCACAGACGCCATGCCCGCGTTACGCGCCATCAACAGGTCGAAGGACGAATCCCCTACCATCAACGCCTGCTCGGGGCGCACACCGCAATGCGCGAGAATCTGCTCAAGCATCAGCGGGTGCGGCTTGCTCGCAGTCTCGTCGGCGGCGCGAGTGATATCGAAATAGTCTTCCCAGCCATTGGCCTTGAGCACCCGATCCAGTCCGCGACGATTCTTGCCGGTCGCGACTGCCAGGTGATAGCCCTGCTCGCGAAACGACGCCATCGACTCGACTACGCCATCGAACAACGGCGAAGGCACGGCTTCTGCCGCGATGTAGTGATCGGCGTAATACTCGCGAAACAAGGTCATCTCGGCATCGCTGATGTCCGGATACAAGGTGCGGATCGCCTCGGGCAAGCCCAGGCCGATGATGCCTTTGACGGCAAAATCATCACGCAACTCGAAACCGGAACGCGCGGAGGCAGAGTGCATCGCCTCGACAATCCGACCAATGGAATCGGCGAGGGTGCCGTCCCAATCGAAAATCAGCAGTTTGCAATCAGATGGGCGCACTCAATCGCTCCACGGTCTTGGCCCACATTTCATCGACCGGTGCCTGCAACTTGAGTTCACCGCCATCGGGCAGCGGCACGGTCAGCATGTAAGCGTGCAGGAACAGGCGTTTGCCGCCCAGATCTCGGATTTCCTTGCTGAAACCGTCATCGCCATACTTGGTGTCGCCGGCAATGCAATGCCCGGCGTGCAACGTGTGGACGCGGATCTGGTGCGTGCGGCCGGTGATCGGCTTGGCCTCGATCAAGGTGGCAAAGTCGCCAAAGCGACGCAGGACCTTGAACACGGTCACCGACTCCTTGCCCTCCTCCTCATCGACCTCGACCATGCGCTCGCCGGAGCGCAGATTGCTCTTGCCGAGCGCCGCACGGACTTGCTTGATCGAAGTTGCCCAGTTGCCGCGAACCAGCGCCATGTAGCGCTTGTCGACGCCGTCACCGCGCAATGCGGCGTGCAAGTGCCGCAACATGCTGCGTTTCTTGGCGATCATCAGCAGGCCGGAGGTATCCCGGTCAAGTCGGTGAACCAGTTCCAGCTCCTTGGCATCCGGGCGCAACTGACGAAAGGCTTCGATGACGCCGTAATTCAAGCCGCTGCCGCCGTGAACCGCAATGCCGGCGGGCTTATTGATCACGATCAGGGCTTTGTCTTCGTAGACAATCGAGGCTTCCAGACGCTGCAACAAGCCTTGCGCCAGAGGCACCGGTTCGTCGCGCTCAGGCACGCGAACCGGCGGCACGCGCACGATATCACCGGCCTGCAGCTTGTATTCGGGCTTGATCCGCCCCTTGTTCACACGCACTTCGCCTTTACGCAAAATGCGGTAAATCAAGGTCTTGGGCACGCCTTTGAGCCGGGCGAGGAGAAAGTTGTCGATTCGTTGGCCGGCATACTCCGGCGAGACTTCAAGCAGTTGAACGCCTGGAGTCGAAGGGGCAGTAGTTGTCATGTCGCGGATGATAACAATTTTTATGGATTTGAAGCACTTAATCATTGCTGCTATAGTCGCGAACGCCGCCAAAAGCGGCCTGGACAGCGGAACCACGGTCAAAAACCGGCCCTGACCAACGCAATTCACCAGGACGCGAGGCCGTCCTACGGGGCTTTCGCTACGTAACGGTGGAGTTTGCAGTTGTAACAAGCGCAGGTGACATGAGGCCTGAATTACACCGTCGAGCAGAGTTTTCACTCGCCTGACAGGCAAATATTCGAGGCCAGTTCACAAAGTGCAGTCAGCTGCAGATGACCCCGAGCGAATGTTTCGGAAACATCGCCTGAATTAGCCATGATGCGTGACCTCCCCTTTCGGAGCTCACGGTAAATGCCAACCCGCTGCGGATTCTGCGCGCGGCAGCACCCGAATTATCAGGGATACGTGTAGGGTGGAGATGCACAACCGCCGGACTGTGTAGCAATAGGCTTTATCAAGACGCTTCATCTCGTCCACAGCCGCTGGTTGATTCCTCCTCCTGACTGAGTGCTTATGTAGCCACAGCAAGCAGGACGCGTACGTCGCGGTATCGGCCCAATTGGCCTGACATCGCTGGACACGGGAATGGCCAACCATTCCCGACGCACCTGACACCGACCGTGAGAAGTCGTGTGTGCCGAACGCCGTTTCCGGCAGCCCGGAAACCGACGGTACTACATGAAAAGAATGCTGATTAACGCAACTCAACCCGAAGAGTTGCGTGTTGCACTGGTAGATGGCCAACGCCTCTACGACCTGGACATCGAATCCGGTGCACGCGAGCAGAAGAAGGCCAACATCTATAAAGGCCGTATCACTCGCATCGAACCAAGCCTTGAGGCTGCCTTTGTCGATTTCGGCTCCGAGCGCCACGGCTTCCTGCCCCTCAAAGAAATCTCCCGCGAATACTTCAAGAAAGCCCCTGAAGGCCGCGTCAACATCAAGGACGTCCTGAGCGAAGGCCAGGAAGTCATCGTTCAGGTCGAAAAAGAAGAACGTGGCAACAAGGGCGCCGCCCTGACCACCTTCATCAGCCTGGCCGGTCGTTACCTCGTGCTGATGCCGAACAACCCGCGTGCCGGCGGTATCTCCCGTCGCATCGAAGGCGAAGAGCGCAACGAACTGCGTGAAGCGCTGAATGGCCTGGTGGCACCAGCCGACATGGGGCTGATCGTGCGCACTGCCGGCCTTGGCCGCAGCAGCGAAGAAATGCAGTGGGACCTCGATTACCTGCTGCAACTGTGGACCGCCATCAAAGAAGCCTCGCTGGATCGCTCCGCGCCTTTCCTGATCTACCAGGAAAGCAACGTGATCATCCGCGCCATCCGCGATTACCTGCGCCAGGACATCGGCGAAGTGCTGATCGACAGCGTTGAGGCTCAGGACGAAGCCCTGACCTTCATCCGCCAGGTGATGCCGCAGTACGCCAGCAAGATCAAGCTGTACGAAGACAGCGTGCCGCTGTTCAACCGTTTCCAGATCGAAAGCCAGATCGAGACCGCTTTCCAGCGCGTCGTTGAACTGCCTTCCGGCGGCTCCATCGTTATCGATCCGACCGAAGCCCTGGTGTCCATCGACATCAACTCGGCGCGCGCCACCAAAGGCAGCGACATCGAAGAAACCGCCCTGCAGACCAACCTTGAAGCGGCCGAAGAAATCGCCCGTCAGTTGCGCCTGCGCGACATCGGCGGCCTGATCGTCATCGACTTCATTGACATGACCCCTGCCAAGAACCAGCGCGCCGTGGAAGAGAAAGTCCGCGAATGCCTGGAAGCCGACCGCGCTCGCGTGCAGATCGGCCGCATCTCGCGCTTTGGCCTGCTGGAAATGTCCCGTCAGCGCCTGCGTCCATCCCTGGGTGAAAGCAGCGGCATCGTCTGCCCGCGTTGCAACGGCACCGGCATCATCCGTGACGTTGAATCGCTGTCGCTGGCCATCCTGCGCCTGATCGAAGAAGAAGCCCTGAAAGACCGCACTGCCGAAGTGCGCGCTCAAGTGCCGATTCCGGTCGCCGCGTTCCTGCTCAACGAAAAACGCAACTCGATCACCAAGATCGAACTGCGCACCCGTGCCCGTATCGTCATCCTGCCGAACGATCACCTCGAAACGCCGCACTTCGAAGTTCAGCGTCTGCGTGACGACAGCCCGGAAGCCGCGACCAACCAGTCCAGCTACGAGATCGCTGCTGCCGCTGCCGAAGTCGAAGAAGTCCAGCCAGCCGCCGCGACCCGCACCCTGGTTCGCCAGGAAGCTGCAGTCAAAACCGCTCCGGCCCGCGCCAACGCTCCGGTGCCGACCGAAGTCGCCGCACCTGCGGCTCCAGCACCGGCACCGGTTGCCGCGCCAGAGCCAAGCCTGTTCAAAGGCCTGGTGAAATCGCTGGTCAGCCTGTTCGCCACCAAGGAAGAGCCAGCCGCTCCGGTCGTGGTTGAAAAACCGGCCACCGAGCGTCCGGCCCGCAATGAAGAGCGTCGCAACGGTCGTCAGCAGAGCCGCAACCGTAATGGTCGCCGCGATGAAGAACGCAAGCCGCGCGAAGAACGTGCGCCACGTGAAGAACGTGCACCGCGTGAGCCGCGTGAAGAACGCGCCCCACGTGAAGCCCGTGAAGTCCGCGAGCCGCGTGAAGCCCGCAGCGAAGCACCAGCCGCCCGCGAAGAACGCGCACCACGCGCTCCGCGTGAAGAACGTGCACCGCGTGCCCCACGTGAAGACCGCAAGCCACGTGGCGAGCGTGAAGAGCGTGTGCGTGAACTGCGCGAACCTCTGGACGCCGCTCCTGCCGCTCCAGCCGCCGCTGCTGCTGTCGTTGCCGAAGAGCGTCCGACTCGTCAGCCGCGTGAAGAGCGCGCGCCGCGTCCGCCGCGTGAAGAGCGTCAGCCACGTGCCGAGCAGGCCGCTGCTGCCGTTGCCGAAGAAGAAGTGACTACGAACGAAGAGCAACTGCCGGAAGACGGTCAGGACACCGCCGAAGGTGATCGTCCGCGTCGTCGCTCCCGTGGTCAGCGTCGTCGCAGCAACCGTCGTGAGCGTCAGCGTGATGCCAACGGCAACGTAATCGAAGGTTCGGAAGAATCCGAGTCTGGCGAAAACGCTGAAGCACCAGGCACTGCCGATCTGGCTGCCGGCCTGGCCGTCACCGCCGCTGTTGCCAGCAGCGTGATCAGCGCTCCGGCTGAAGCACAGGCTCACGAGCAAGCCGAACGCGCCACCGCCGCCACCCTGGAAACCGCTCCAGTGGAAGCGCCGGTTGTCGAAGCGACTACGCCGGTAGAAGTGATCGCCGCTCCGGAAGTCGAAGTGGCACCGGTTCGCGAAGCTCAGCCTCAGGTTGAAGCTGCTGCCGAGCCAGCGCCGGTTGTCGAAGCCCCAGCTGTGGTGGCAGAGCCGGTTGTTGAAACCGTCGCTGAAACCGTGACTGAAAGCGTGCGTGAAGTTCGTGAAGAACAAACCGCATTCAACTGGGTGGCCGAGCCTGCCGTCGCTGAAACCCCGGCGCCCGTAGTCGAGGCCCCAGCCGCTGAAGAAGCCAAGGCTGCCGAACCCGTAGTGGAAGCCGTTCAAGCTGCTCCAGCGCCAGTCGTTGAAGCGCCGGTTGTCGAAGCGCCCGTGGTAGCAGAAGCTCAGGCCCCGGTGGTTGAAGCTGCAGCACCGGTCAGCGCCCTGACGCCAAACGGTCGCGCGCCTAACGATCCGCGTGAAGTGCGTCGTCGCAAGCGTGAAGAAGAGCGTCTGGCCAAAGAAGCCGAACTGGCTGCTGCGGCAGCTCCAGCGGTCGCTGCTGAAGTAGTCGAGGCAGCCCCTGCCCCGGCCGCAGAGGAAGCTGTCGTTGAGTCGGTGATTGCTGAAGCCCCACGCTCCGTTCAGGACGCGGTCGAGCAGCACGAAGTGGCCCAGGAAAAAGAACACGAGCCTAAACCGCTCGTCTGATTCCAACAGCCAGTAAAAAGCCCCGCCTGAGCAATCAGGCGGGGCTTTTTTTTGCCTTCGTTTTCGACATCACTGCCCGCTACCACAAGGTCATCCGTTCAGGCCTCAGGACCGGGAAAACACCAACGCTTCAGGCACGTCGATATCCCACAACACTCCGGGATCATCCACCGCCACTTCCACCACCCGCCCCTGCTTGAACAGCGGCCTGGCCCCGCGATCGCCACTCAACCCCAACAACGCCGGGCCAAACGAACGCCCAAATCCCACCGGATGGCCAAACTCACCTGCCTGCACTGGCACGCTTACGGCATCGTCCGCCATGGCCGCGACCACCCGCTCAAGCGTCGACGGCAAGATAAACGGCATATCCCCCAATACAATCAGCCAGCCATCGGCTTTCGGGCACGCAGCAATTCCGGCAGCAATGCTGTCGCCCATTCCCGTGGTACCTATGGAAACCACTTCACAGGCGTAGGCCTGCGCCATACGCATCGCTTGCGGTCGCGCCTCGGTGGTCACCAGCACACGCTTGTCGAGGCTGGCGGGCAGATTCACCAACACCTGCTCGATCACTGATCGCACCGCGCCATCGCGCCCGGTGCAGTCGGCCAGTAACTTGTCCCTGTCCGCGCCGGCCACCTGGCGAAAGCGGCTGCCCTCGCCCGCTGCCAGCACGATCACTGCAATGGATCGACTCATGTGCCCTCCGCCGGCTTTTTCTGTTTCAACGCGATGCCGTTCTTGACCGCAACAATCTCCGCCAGCAACGACAAGGCAATTTCCGCCGGCGAATGGCTGCCAATGTGCAGACCGATCGGCCCGTGCAATCGCGCAATGGCTGCTTCTGACAAGCCTAGCTGAGCCAGATTCTCCCGGCGTTTCTGACTGTTGACCCGAGAGCCGAGCGCACCGACATAGAAGGCGGGCGAATCCAGCGCCGTCAGCAATGCCATGTCGTCCAGGCGAGGATCATGGGTCAGCGCAACAATCGCCGTGCGCTCGTCGGTTTGAATGCTCAATACCGCGTCATCGGGCATGCCCGGAACGAAACGGCCCTGTTGCTCTGCCCAGCCGTAAACGAACTCGGTGCGCGGGTCGCAGATCAGCACCTCGAAATCCAGCAACCGCGCCATCTCTGCCACGTACCGCGACAGCTGTCCGGCGCCGATCAACAGCAGACGCCAGCGCGGACCGTAAATCGCCCGCAGGGTTTGACCATCGAACTGCAGCGAATCGGCTGGGCTGGCGGGCGTCAGCAGCACCTCACCGGTGGCGATGTTCAGCTCACGGGCGACGATTTCATGGGCCTCGCATCGAGCGAGCAGTTCGGCTACCCAGGCCGGATCGCCGACCCGCTCCTCAGTCAGGCGCAACGTGCCACCACAGGGCAAACCGAAGCGCGCCGCCTCTTCACGGGTGACGCCATAAGTAATCAACTGCACCGGCGGGCCGTCGCTCGCGATCCGTCCGTCATGCAGGCGCGCGATCAAGTCATCCTCGACACACCCGCCCGACACCGAACCGATCACCACGCCATCCTCGCGCAACGCGAGCATCGCACCGGGCGCGCGGGGCGCAGTGCCCCAGGTCTGCACCACGCTGAACAACACCACGCGCTGCCCGGCGCGGCGCCATTCCAGCACGCTGCGCAGGACGTTGAGATCAGCGCTGTCCATTACGCCTGCGCCTTCTGCCAGCCTTGCAACTGGTAACGCACTGGCAAGTCACGGATGCGTTTGCCGGTGGCGGCGAAAATCGCATTGCACAGCGCCGGTGCAATCGGCGGCACGCCTGGCTCACCGACACCGCCCAACGGCACGTCACCCGGTGGCGTCACCAGATGCACCGCGACCTCCTTGGGTGCCAGCGACATGCGCGCCACCTCGTACATATGGAAGTTGTCCTGCTGGACCTTGCCATCCTTGAAACTGATTTCCCCCAATACCGCATTGCCCAGGCCCATCACGCAAGCGCCCTCGAACTGCGAGCGAATACGCTCCGGGTTGATCTGCGGCCCGCAATCGACGGCGATATCGGCCTTGTGCACGATCAGCGTGCCGTCGTCCTTGACCTCGACTTCAATGACCGCCGCCACATAAGTGACAAAGCTGTAATGCACCGCCAGCCCCAGCCCGCGGCCCTTGGGCAATTGGCGACCCCAGCCGGCTGCCTTCGCCGCCGTCTCCAGCACTGCGCGCATGCGCCCGGTATCAATTGGATAACGCTCGGGAGATTCGCCGTAGTTCCACTCTTCGCTGAGGGTGCGCGGATCAATCTGCCGGTCCGGGCCAAGCAGTTTGATCTGATACTCGAGCGGATCGACGCCGGCCTTGTGCGCCAGTTCATCGACGAAACTCTGGATCGCGAAGCCGTGAGGAATGTTCGACACCGAGCGATACCAGCCCACCCGGGTGTGCACCGTCGCTTCGGGGTTTTCCAGGCGCACGCTGGGAATAGCATAGGCCATGTTGGTAAAGCCCATGCCCAGTTCGAACGCCGCCTCATGGTTCATGCCCGGCGCGAACAACGCGGTGATGCTCGGCGCCACCGTGCGATGCAGCCAGCCCGACGGCATGCCATCCTTGCCGACGCCGGCCTTCAGGTATTCGGCCGACACCGTGTGGAAATACGAGTTATGGATGTCGTCTTCCCGCGTCCACTGCACCCGCACGGCCTTGCCGGGAAATTCCTTGGCGAGGATCGCCGCTTCTACGACGAAATCCGGTTTCGACTTGCGCCCGAAACCACCGCCCAGCAACGTGACATTGAAGGTGACGTTATCGAAAGGCAGGCCAAGGCGCTCGGCAATCCGTTCACGGGTCACCTGTGGCGCCTGACTTGGCGCCCAGGCTTCGCAAGTGCCGTCCTTGTACCGGGCGATGGCGACCATCGGCTCCATCGGCGCCTGCGCCAGGTGCGGCAAATAGTAAGACGCTTCCAGCGTACTCGCGGCGCCACTGAGGGCCTTGTCGATATCACCGGTGTTGCGCACCACTTTGCCGGGTTTCAGCGCGGCAGCTTCCAGTTCCTTGCGATAGGCTACCGAGTCGTAACTGGCATTCGGGCCATCGTCCCATTCGATCTTCAGCGCCTCGCGGCCCTTGATCGCTGCCCAGGTGTTGCTGGCGATTACGGCCACGCCACCCAACGGCTGAAACTCCGACGGCAACGGACGACTTTCGATCTGAATGACTTTAAGCACACCCGGGACTTTCAGCGCGGCGCTGTCATCCACCGACTTGACCTTGCCGCCGTACACCGCCGGGCGAGCGACAGTGGCGAACAACATGCCGTCAAAATGCACATCGGCGCCATACACCGCACGACCGTTGACGATGTCGTCGCCGTCGATGGCTTTGGTGCCTTCCTTGCCGATATAGCGGAACTCCGCCGGTTGCTTGAGGCGCAGACTGTCGCGCGCCGGCACGGCCAGCGCACTGGCGGCAGCGGCGAGCTCGCCATAACCCAGTTCACGACCGGACGGTTTGTGCAGGACTTTGTGCAACTGCGCATGGCACTCGCCCACCGGCACTTTCCATTGTGCAGCAGCGGCTTGCTCCAGCATGGTCCTGGCCGCCGCACCGCAACGGCGCATCGGCTCATACCAGTGGCGCATGCTGCGCGAACCGTCGGTGTCCTGGTTGCCGAACCGCACTTCATCGCCCGGCGCTTGCCGGACTTTGACCTTGGCCCAATCGGCGTCCAGTTCATCGGCGACGACCATGGTCAGGCTGGTGCGCACACCCTGGCCCATTTCCGAACGGTTGCAGACCACGGTCACCGTGCCGTCCGCAGCAATGCTGACGTAGACCTTCGGATCGTCGACCCAGCCGTTGGGCATGCCGTCAGCGCCGAATTTCTTCGGTGCATCTTCGGCCAACGCGTCCTGCCAGCCCCAACTGGCGGCCAGCACCAATGCGCCAGTGGCGCCGACACCCTTGAGGAAACCACGGCGACTGAGGTTGCTCAGGGCAAAATCATTCGGCAAACGGCTCATGCCTTGGCCTCCTTCAGATGAGTGGAAGCCTGGCGGATCGCGGTTTTGATGCGGTTGTAAGTACCGCACCGGCAAATGTTGCCGACCATCGCCTCTTCAATCTGCTCATCGCTCGGGTTCGGGTTGGTCTTGAGCAACGCGGTGGCGGACATGATCTGCCCGCCCTGACAGAAACCGCATTGGGCCACGGCGCTGTCGAGCCAGGCTTGCTGGACGACTTGCCCGACCGGATCGGCATGCAGGTTGTCGATGGTGGTGACGTTTTGTCCGACCACCGAGCCTATGGGGGTGATGCAACTGCGGGCGGGCAAGCCGTCGATGTGAATGGTGCAGGCGCCGCACAGGCCCATGCCGCAGCCGAATTTGGTGCCGTTGTAACCGGCGACATCACGGATGGCCCAAAGCAGCGGCATGTCTTCAGTGACATCGAGAGGATGGTCTTGACCGTTGAGTTTCAGGGTAATCATGGGCACGCCCGCATATTCTTGGTGGTTATGGGGTCGAGCAATCTGCCGCCGGAGGCTGGCGATGGTTCACGCAGATCGACTCAGGCTAATAGGCTCTCTCGTGCCGACGCGAACGTCTGCACCGGGCCTTTGGTGAAGCAAATGACGGTTATCGTTAGCTGGCTAAGTTAACCCATCGTTAACAAAAAAGCCCTGCTGAGACAGGGCTTTTCAGTTGCAAGTTTCTCGCTACAAGCTGCAAGCAAAAGCAGGAGCTGGCTCACGATCAAGATTGTAGCTCGCCGCTAAAAACTTGAGGCTCGTAGCTGCCTTAATAGCGGTTGGGCTCCATTTCCAGCTCGACATTGAAACGTTCGGCAATATCTTTCTGGATGCGTTGCGCCAGCTCCAGCAGTTGCAGGCCGGTGGCCGCGCCGTAATTGACCAGCACCAACGCCTGCAATTTATGCACGCCGGCATCGGCCTCACGGAAACCCTTCCAGCCAGCGCGCTCGATCAGCCAGCCAGCGGCCAGCTTCATCTGCCCGTCCGGTTGCGCATAAGCCACCAGATCCGGGTGCTGCGCCTTGATCTGCTCAACCAGGGCGGCCGATACCAGCGGATTCTTGAAGAAGCTGCCAGCATTGCCGAGCACCGCCGGGTCCGGCAGTTTTTCGCTGCGAATGCTGCAGATCGCCCGGCTGACGTCGCTAGGCGTCGGTTGCTCGATGCCCTGCTCGGTCAGGCGCTGACGCACCGGGCCGTAGTCCAGATGCAGATGGGCGACCCGGTCGAGCTTGAAGCGCACGCGCAGGATCAGCCAACGCCCCGGCTGCTGCTTGAACAGGCTGTCGCGGTAGGCGAAGTTGCATTCTTCCAGGCTGAAGTCGCGCAGCTCACCGGTCTGGCGATCCAGCGCAGTCAGCCCGGCGAACACGTCCTTGATCTCGACACCGTAGGCACCGATGTTCTGCATCGGCGCAGCGCCGACGGTGCCGGGGATCAGGCTGAGATTTTCCAGACCGGAAAAACCCTGCGCCAGCGTGTGCTGGACAAACGGATGCCACGGTTCGCCGGCCTCAGCTTCGATCACGACGTGATTGCCGTCATCGTTCACCACGCGAATGCCGCGAGTGGCCATGCGCAGCACCAGCGCCGGAATGTCTGCGGTCAGCAACAAATTGCTGCCACCGCCAATCACCAACAACGGCATGTCATGCGCAGCAGCATAAGCCAGCGCTTCACGGACATCGGCATCGCTGTGGGCTTCGGCAAACAGTTGCGCGCGAACATCCACGCCAAAACTGTTGAACGGTTTCAGGGAAACCTGCCGTTGCAGTTGCACGCTCATAACCGGCCCTTCACTTCGATCAACAGTTGGTCGCAGGCCGCTTCGATGAGATCCAGCACCTGTTCGAAACCCTGATCGCCGTCGTAATACGGATCCGGCACTTCATCGACCACCCCGGCATAACGGCGCAGGAACAGATCCAGTTCGGCCTTGGCGGTGGACGGTTGCAGCGCCTTGAGGTTACGCAGGTTGCTGTTGTCCATGGCCAGAATCAGGTCGTAACTGGCGAAATCGGCCCGGCTGACCTGCTGCGCGCGTTGCGCCGACAGGTCATAGCCGCGCACTTTGGCGGCGGCCTGGCTGCGCTTGTCCGGCGGGTTGCCGACGTGCCAGTCGCCGGTGCCGGCGGAAGCCACCTCGACTCGATCCGCCAGCCCGGCTTCGCGCAGTTTGTGGCGCAATACGCCTTCGGCGGTGGGCGAACGGCAAATGTTGCCCAGGCACACGAACAGAACGCGCATCAGGCCTCCAGCAGGCGACGAACGCGCTCGAGGTCTTCGACGGTATCGACGCCAGTCGGCGGTGCGATCAATGCATCGGCGACATGAATCCGCACGCCGTGCCACAGGGCACGCAGTTGCTCGAGGGATTCCGTGTTTTCCAGCCAGCACGGGCCCCAGCTCACAAAATCCTGCAGGAAACCGGCGCGGTAGGCATAAATGCCGATGTGGCGACGGTACGGCACACCCTCGGGCAACTGCTCGCGGCTCTTGGCGAACGCATCGCGCGCCCACGGCAAGGTTGCGCGACTGAAGGTCAGCGCCAGACCGTTGAGGTCACTGACAACCTTGACCACGTTCGGATTGAACAGGGTCTGCACGTCCTCGATCGGCTCGGCCAGGGTGGCCATGCGCGCTTCGGTGTGGGCGGCAAGGTTGGCGGCGACCTGATCGATCACGCTCGGCGGGATCAGCGGCTCGTCGCCCTGCACGTTGACCACGATCGCGTCAGGCTCAAGGCCCAGTTTCGCCGCGACTTCGGCCAGGCGGTCAGTGCCGGAATTGTGGTCTTCACGGGTCAGTACCACTTCGGCGCCGAAACCCTGGCAGGCCTCGACAATGCGCGCATCGTCTGTCGCCACGACCACGCGGCTGGCGCTGCTTTTGCTCGCCTGTTCCCAGACGTGCTGGATCATCGGCTTGCCGGCAATATCCAGCAGCGGTTTACCCGGCAGACGGGTCGAGGCGTAACGCGACGGGATGACAACGGTGAAGGCAGTGGTCATTTATCCAGACGCTCGTCGGTGGTCAGGGTGCGCGCTTCGCTTTCGAGCATCACCGGGATGCCGTCGCGGATCGGGTAGGCCAGGCCGGCGCCCTTGCTGATCAGTTCGGTCTTGTCGGCGCTGAGCTTGAGCGGGCCTTTGCAGATCGGGCACGCGAGGATGTCGAGCAATTTGGTGTCCATGAACATTCCCTGGATAAAGAGTTAAGGCAAAAGGCGATCGGGCAACAGGCGCATCAACTGTGTGTCGAACCAGGCCACGAAGGCCGGTGACGGCACGGCATCGACCGCCAGATACCACCAGTCGTCAGCCGCAAAGGCACGGCACTTCACCGCGTCCTTTTCGGTCATCACCAACGGCAATGACGGTGTGAAATTCAAGGCCTGCACGCTGTATTGCGCGTGGTCGGCAAACGCATGGGGGATTGCCCGCCAGTCTAGCGCTTCGAGGGTATTGAAGAAACGTTGCGGATTGCCGATACCGGCCACTGCGTGCACCGATTGACCGGGCGCAAAATGCTCGAGCGGCTTGCGCTCGCCACTGCGCAGATTGACCAGCGCGGTCGGTTGCAGGCGAAACGCGAAGCCATCGTCGCGGTCGGCCGTGGCGCCGTTGAACAGCACACCGTCGACGCTTTGCAGGCGCTCGATCGGCTCACGCAAAGGACCGGCCGGCAGGCAGCGTTTGTTTCCGAGGCCACGGGCGGCGTCGATCAGTACCAGTTCCAGATCCCGGGCCAGGCGGTAATGCTGCATGCCATCGTCGGAGAGAATCAGGTCCAGCGGCTCGCTGGCGAGCAAAGCTTTGACGGCGGCGCTGCGATCAGGGTCGATCATCAGCGGCACCCCGGTGCGCTGGACGATCAGCAGCGGTTCGTCGCCGGCGATGGCGGCGTGCTGGTCGGCTTCGACCCGCCACGGCAATTGCGGCGGCTTGGCACCGTAACCACGGCTGACCACGCCCACGCGCAAACCGCTGCGCCGGCAGTGCTCGATCAGCCAGAGGATCATCGGTGTCTTGCCGGTACCGCCGACGGTGATGTTACCCACGACGATCAGGGGCACCGGCGGCTGATAGATTGCGCCTTCACCATCAAGAAAGCGCCGACGTTTATTGACCACCACGCGGCGATACAACATTTCCAGCGGCCGCAACAGCGTCAGGGCCGGGTGCCCCTGATACCACGCGGCGAGCAAGCGATCGGACAGGCTCATCAGGATTTGGGCGCCGCCTCGACCGTGGTCATGCGCAGATGGCTGAAACCGAGCTTGCCGGCCGCATCCATGGCGGTGATCACTGATTGGTGCTGAGTCTTGCCATCGGCACTGATCGACAACGGCATGTTGGTGTCGCCGTTGGCTTCTTTCTGCATGGCTTCCATCAGCGTCGCCAGGTCGTTCTTCGGCAGAATCTTGTTGTTCACCGAGAACACGCCTTCGGCGCTGATCGCGACATCCAGTTGCTTGAGCTGCTGGTCTTCGGCGGGCGAACCGCTGACTGACTCTGGCAGATCGACACGCAACTGGGTCTCGCGGGTGAAGGTGGTGGTCACGACGAAAAACAGCAGCAGGATGAACACCACGTCAATCAGCGACGCGAGATTGATGTCCACCGTTTCCCGGGGTTTGCGACGGAATTTCACGCTCTTTCCCCGGCCAGATCGACGTCACGGTCGCCCTGCACCACTTCGACCAGTTTGATCGCTTCCTGCTCCATGCCCACCACCAGCTCGTCGATGCGGCGTTGCAGGAAACGGTGGAAGAACACCGACGGAATACCGACCATCAGACCCGCCGCCGTGGTGATCAGCGCCTTGGAAATACCGCCGGCCAGCACTGATGCATTGGTGGTCATACCGGAGCCGGTGAAGGCACTGAAAATATCGATCATGCCCAGCACCGTACCCAGCAGGCCGAGCAGCGGCGCCATGGCAGCAATGGTGCCCAGCGCGTTGACGTAGCGCTCCAGCTCATGGATCACCCGCCCGGCGGCTTCTTCGATGCATTCCTTCATGATCTCGCGACCATGCTTGGAATTGGCCAGGCCCGCGGCGAGGATTTCACCCAGCGGCGAATTGGCGCGCAATTCCTTGAGTTTTTCTTTATTGAGCTGCTTGTCCTTGATCCACACCCAGACCTGGCCCAGCAGATGCTCGGGGGTGACGCGACTGGCGCGCAGGGTCCACAGGCGCTCGGCGACAATCGCCATGGCCGCGATGGAACTCAGAATGATCGGCAACATCATCCAGCCGCCGGATTTGACCAATTCCCACACAGTGACAGTCCCCTCGAAAAAGTGCGCCACTTTACCATACCGCTTCGCGATCAGGACCCGCCGGCCCGACGACCGTGATGGTGCATTCAAGCGTGCTCCGATCAACGGGCCAATACTGGCGAATCACGCCAGAAACGCCGGTGTTGACGCATCGTCCGCGCCGGTTTGAACCTGCCCAGTTGCAGATGAATCGCGCCGTGCTCGGCGCTGTCGTAAATGCGCAGGCCCTGTTTGCGATAGCGCGCCAGTACCGTGGGATGAGGATGGCCGAACGAATTGCCATGGCCGCGGGAAATCAGCACCGTTTCAGGATTCAACACCTTGAGCAGGGCCATCGAGGAAGAGGTGCGGCTGCCGTGATGGGGGGCCTGCAGCCATTGGGTCGGGACTGCCAGCGCGCTATCGAGCAGAACCCGTTCGGCGTGAAGGTCGATGTCGCCGGTGAGCAACAGGCGTTCGCCATTGGCCTCGACCTGCAACACGCAGGAACGCTGGTTGCTGTCGTCGGCATCGGCCCATTGCCAGAGACGAAAACGGACGCCATCCCACTGCCACTGCTGTCCACTTTCGCAGGCTTGGGCACTCAATTCGGCAGGCAGGCCCGGCGGATCGCCGCTGATGACTCGCGCCACCGGCAAGCCGCGTGTGATCGCCAGCGCGCCGCCGGCATGATCGGCGTCGGCATGGCTGAGCATCATCAGATCAATGTGTTCCACGCGCAGTTTGCGCAACGCCGGCACTACCACCCGTTCACCGAGGTCGAAATCGCCGAAACGCGGCCCGGCGTCATACAGCAACGTGTGATGACGCGTGCGGATCAGAATCGCCAGGCCCTGACCAACATCCAATTGCCAGACATCCGCCAGGCCGTGTGCCAGTGGCTCGCGTGGCGGCAGCGCCAGGATCAGCAGTAGTGGCCAGCCCAAAATCCTCATGGGCACGCCTCGCGGCAGCAGCAACAGCAACGCGCCAAGTGCGCCGATCGCCCAGACCCACACCGGCATCGAAGCTGCCACCCAGGCCGGCCAGTGTCCGGCAATGAGCGCCAGCCCGCGAAACAGCCCGTCGATCAAGACACCCGCCAGCCACAGCAAACCTTCGCCGACATACGGCAGCGGTAACAACACCGTGCCAAGCAGCGCGGGTGGCAGTACCACCAGACTGACCCAAGGCACCGCCAACAGATTCGCCACCGGCCCGCTGAGGCTGATCGGCAGGTTCAGCGCCAGCAACACCGGACACAAACCGATCGCAATCAGCCATTGCGCCCGTGTCCACGTCTGCCACCAGCGCCAGGCACCGAGGCGTCCGCCAAAGGTGAAGATCAGCACCGCCACTGCCGCGAAGGACAGCCACAACCCCGGCCGCAACCCGGCCAGTGGATCGAGCAACAGCACGCCATTGAACGCCAGCAACAGCGGCCACCACGCGCCCAGATGACGAAAGCGCAGGCGCCACAGCAACACCAGCCCCACCATCACGCAGGCGCGTTGCACCGGCACGTCAAACCCGGCCAGCAACGCGTAGCCGAGCGCCGCCGCGAACGCCAGACCGCAGGCCCACGGCAGCCATGGCCAGCGCAGTGGCCACACGCCCAGACGGGCCAACCCGGCGACCAACAGGTACATGACCGCCGCCAACAGGCCGATGTGCTGGCCGGAAATCACCAGCAAATGCACGGTGCCGGTGTCTTGCAGAATGCGCCAATCCTCGCGACTGAGCCCCGAGCCGTCACCCAGCACCAAAGCCGCCAGCGCTCCGGCCCGCCCCTGCGCATCCACCGCCAGCACACGCTGGCGAATGCTGTCACGCCAGGCCCAGTGTGCCTCGCGCAGACGCTGCCCGTCCTTGACCGTGCCGGTCGCACCGACGCCTTGGGCCAACAACCAGGCTTCATGATCGAAGGCATCCGGATTGAGCAGCCCACCGGGGCGCTTGAACTTCACTGCCAATCGCCAGCGCTCGCCGCTGTTGACCGGTGGCCCGGCATACCAGGCCAGCCGCAGCAACGTTGGCAGTTTCTCGTGACGCGAGCGGGCATCGGCAAGTTCGAAGCGCACGACGCCATCGCTGGTTTGCGGCAATCCCGTCACCCGCCCTTCGATCCAGCGGGTTTCGCCGTCCAGCACTGGCGAGAGTCGATCATTCAACGCCCACTGCGCACCGACGCAGCTCCAGGTGAAGCCGAACAGCAGAAACGCCACTGGATAGCTGCGAAACGGCAACACCATCAACGCCACCACCGGCAGCAGCACCACGACCCCGACCGGCGGTAACGCCGGCATAAAAAGCGGCACCAGCAGACCGACTGCCAGCGCCATCATCCCTGTGCGCATAAGCCCGTCCTTGAGAGTCCCGTACTTAGGCATAGCGGTTGGCGGGCACGACCGTCGTCAACAATTGTCACAAAGTCTGAATGGGCGCTTCGTAGAATCCAGACATACTTGCCGCCTTAACCGACCGAGAAGCCTTATGCCCCGGCGCTTATTCAAACGTTACATGCCCGACCCGACGAGCATCAGGGAACACAAATCCTTACGCTTTCTCGGCAAGTTGCTGCACGACCCGAACCTCTGGCACCTCAACCGCCACTCGGTGGCCCGTGCGATGGCCGTCGGCCTGTTCGCTGCATTTCTGCCGATTCCGGCGCAGATGCTGGTGGCCGCTGCGCTGGCCATTACCGTGCGTGGCAATCTGCCGATCGCCGTGAGTCTGGTCTGGCTGACCAACCCGATCACCATGCCGGCGGTGTTCTTTTGCACCTATCAGGCCGGGGCATGGTTGATGGATGTGCCTGCCCGGCATCTGCCCGATGAGTTGACCTGGGAATGGATCAGCGGCCAATTGTCGACGTTGTGGCAGCCGTTTTTGCTGGGCTCGGTGGTCTGCGGGCTGGTACTCGGTGCCCTCGCCTACTGCATTGTGATGATGTATTGGCGCTGGTGGGTGGCGCGGCAATGGGCGCGGCGCAAGAAAAGCCGCATGCGCTGAATGCAAAACGGCCTCCGCATTGGAGGCCGTTTTTTGTAGCGTCTGAATGAACCCCATCGCGGGCAAGCCCGCTCTCACAGAATCGGGTTTGCCCGGAATTATGTGAACGACACAATCCCTGTCGCAGCGGGCTTGCCCGCGATGGCAGCGACGCGGTTTGGGATCAGGTCCGCATCCCGCGCCCACTCACCAGCAACCGCGCACAACCAACATACAGCACCACGGTCGCCACCAGCATGAAGGTGATCGCAATGCCGATACGGATATCCGACACACCAAGAATGCCGTACCGAAAGGCGTTGACCATGTGCAGCACCGGGTTGGCCAGCGACACGGTCTGCCAGAACGGCGGCAGTAGCGTGATCGAATAAAACACGCCACCCAAGTAAGTCAGCGGCGTCAGCACAAACGTCGGGATGATCGAAATATCATCGAAGTTGCGCGCAAACACGGCGTTGATGAAGCCCAGAAGCGAGAAGATCGTCGCCGTCAGAATCACCACCAGCAAAGTCACGCCGAGGTGATGCACCTGCAGATGGGTGAAGAACAACGACAAAATCGTCACGATCACCCCGACCATCAAGCCGCGCAGCACGCCGCCAATGGTGTAGCCGATCAGGATGGTGTGCGGCGATACCGGCGACACCATCAGTTCTTCGATGGAGCGCTGGAACTTGCTGCCGAAAAAGCTCGACACCACGTTGCCGTAGGAGTTGGTAATCACCGACATCATGATCAGCCCCGGCACGATGTACTCCATGTACGTGAAGCCACCCATGTCGCCGATCTGCCGGCCGATCAGGTTACCGAAGATCACGAAATACAGAACCATGGTGATCGCCGGCGGCAGCAGGGTCTGCGGCCAGATCCGGGTAAAGCGCCGGACTTCCCGATAAACAATGGTGTTGAGGGCGACGAGGTTGGGACGGAATTCGGAACTCATACCGCCACCTTCGACAGATTTTTCTCCACCAGGGACACGAACAGCTCCTCGAGGCGATTGGTTTTGTTACGCAGGCTCAGCACTTCGATGTTCTGCTGCGCCAATTGAGTGAACAGCGCGGTGATGCCCATGGACTTGTCGACCTGGACTTCCAGGGTATGGCTGTCGATCAACCGGGCGGGATAGCCGAGCAATTGCGGCGCCACGTTCAAGTCGGTTTTCAGGTCCAGCAGAAAGGTCTCGACGTGCAGCTGGCCCAGCAGTTGTTTCATGCTGGTGTTCTCGACGATGGTGCCGTGGTCGATGATGCCGATGTTGCGGCACAGCTGCTCAGCCTCTTCCAGATAGTGCGTGGTGAGGATGATGGTGATGCCCTTCTCGTTCAGTTCGGTGAGGAACGTCCACATCGACCGGCGCAGCTCAATGTCGACGCCGGCGGTCGGTTCGTCGAGGATCAGCAGGCGCGGTTCATGCACCAGCGCCCGGGCGATCATCAAGCGACGCTTCATGCCGCCGGACAGCGACCGCGACGGCACATCGCGCTTGTCCCACAGACCGAGTTGGGTCAGGTACTGCTCGGCGCGTTCCTTGGCGATTTTCGCCGGAATGCCGTAGTAGCCGGCCTGGGTCACGACGATGTCAAAGGTCTTTTCGAACTGGTTGAAGTTGAATTCCTGAGGCACCACGCCGATCGAGCGCTTGAGCGCTGCCGGGTTCTTGTCCAGGTCATGGCCAAAGATATTCACCGTACCGCTGGTCTTGTTCACCAGGGTCGAGAGAATGCCGATGGTTGTGGATTTGCCGGCACCGTTGGGGCCGAGCAAGGCGAAAAAGTCACCTTCGGCGACGTCCAGATCGATACCACTCAAGGCCTGGAACCCGTTGCCGTAGGTTTTGGTTAGCTGCCGGATGGACAGAGCGGAACTCATATCGGATTTACGCACCAAGAAGGGAAGAAAAGGAAAGATTGGGCCGGGCGGCGAACAAAACAACCACGGCGCGCGAACGCAATGGTGCTTGCCGCCGCCACACAAGTACAGTCAAGTGTGTCGATAGTTATTATCAAGTCAACGCGGTCATGACTGCTTTCTGATACGCCGGACGCTGCTTCAACCGGGTATACCACGCTTCCAGATACGGCTGTGCGGCACGCTCGATGGGCATTTCGAACCAGGCATAAATGAAGGAGCCGAGGGGAATGTCACCCATGCCGATTTCGCTTCCGGACAGGTAAGGCTGGCTGGCAAGCGCCTGATCGGCCATGTTCAACAGCTCGGTGCATTCCTTGATCGCAGCGTTGATTGCCGGCCAGTCCTGCTTGTCGGCGGGCGTGCGCAATACGCCCCAGAACACGGTACGGAAGGGACCGGCAAAACTCGAGGTGGTCCAGTCCATCCACTTGTCAGCGCTGGCTCGTGCCTGTGGATCGGCCGAGTACCACGCACTGTTCGGCGCATGTTTGGCCAGCAGATAGCGCACGATCGCGTTGGATTCCCACAGCACAAAGCCGTCATCCTCGATCACCGGTACCCGGCCGTTCGGGTTCATCGCCCGATATTCAGGCGTATCGACCACACCGAAGGCGCCACCGGCATCAATCGCCTCATACGCCAGACCCAACTCCTCGGCGGCCCACAGCGGCTTCCGGACATTCGATGAGTTTTTCCGTCCCCAGATCTTCAGCATGACCGCCTCTTTTCAAATGAGTGGGCAGGCAGCATACGCCGGATCAGACACGGCTCAAATCACTCTGCATATCGCCCAACACCGTCGCCTGTTTATCGCCGAACAGATGCGGGTAGCACTTTTTCAGGTGTTCGAAGAAGAACTGTTCCGGCACATCGGCGAACTGGCCGTGATCGACCAGGTACTCCATCAACTGCGCGCCGTCACGGTTGAACGGGTGGAAAACACTGTCGTGGATGCCGTCGAATTCCAGCGGCGCGACGTTGAACAGTTCGCAGAGTTTCTGGTTGAAGGCCGGTGTAGCCTTGACCCAGCGCCCGTTCAGGAACAGTTCGGTGTAGCCGTGCATGGCGAACACGTCGCTGCGCAGCAACTCCAGCAGACGCGGGGTCGACAGATGATTTCTGACATCGGCCAGACCGATGCGCGCGGGAATCCCGCAATGCCGCGCGCACCCGGCCAGCAACGTGGCCTTGGGCACGCAATAACTCTCCCCCGTCGCCAGGGCATAGCTGCCGCACAGGGTTTGCGGGTCGAGACTGAAGGTGTAGGGGTTGTAGCGCACCGCCTCGCGCACGGCGTAGTAAAGACTGACCGCCTGCGCGAGCGGATCGCGGCTGGCTCCACGGTACTGTTCGGCGAACTCCACCACGGCGGGGTGGTCACTATCGATGAAGCGGCCGGGACTCAGATACTCGTGCATGACGACATTCTCCTGGGTGAGCCCCGAGTCTAGCGACAGCCCAAGCACAGAGATAACGACGTTTCGGCCAAACTTGGACGCAAAGGCGCGGGATGAGCGAACGATTTCCCACACGTGTTGCCCACCGAACCTACGAAAACCATCCGGGGTTTCCCACGATTTCAATCACCTTGCTCTGACCACCCGGTTTTACAGATGCCGTCTAAGCTCTGGAGGGTCGATTTGCCTTGGTTCACGGAGGACTGAATATGCTGTTGTTGTGGATACTGGTTTTGATCGTTGGCGTGGCGTATCTCGCCCACCGGCGCGTCGCCCCGCTGCCGGCGTTGGGCATCGTTGCCGTCTATCTGCTGGCAATGGGTATTTTCAGTCATGCACCGGGCTGGCTGCTGGTGGTGCTCTGGGTCCTGTTGGCGGTGGTCGCCGCACCGTTGCTGCTGCCTGACCTGCGCCGCCAACACTTCACCGCGCCGCTGTTCCACTGGTTTCAGAAAACCCTGCCGCCGATGTCGCAGACCGAGCGCGACGCGATCGATGCCGGCACCGTATGGTGGGATGGCGAACTGTTCAGCGGTCGTCCGGACTGGGAAAAACTGCTGGCCTATCCCAAGGCGCAACTGACCGAAGAGGAACAGGCGTTCATCGACGGTCCGACTGAAGAACTCTGCGCCATGGTCACCGACTGGCAGATCGGCCAGTCGATGGACCTGCCGCCTGAAGCCTGGGCGCACATCAAGGAGCACGGCTTCTTCGCCCTGATCATTCCCAAGGAATTCGGGGGCAAGGGGTTCTCGGCCTACGCTCACTCGCAAGTGGCGATGAAACTCGCCACCCGCAGCGGCGACCTCGCCTCCACCGTCATGGTGCCCAACTCCCTCGGCCCTGCCGAACTGTTGCTGCATTACGGCACCGACGAACAGCGCAATCACTACCTGCCACGGCTGGCCCGTGGCGACGACATCCCTTGCTTCGCTCTCACCGGCCCGCTCGCCGGTTCCGATGCCGGGGCAATGCCCGACACCGGGATCATCTGCAAAGGTCAGTGGGAAGGTCAGGAAGTCATCGGCCTGCGCCTGAACTGGGAAAAGCGCTATATCACCCTCGGCCCGGTCGCGACCCTGCTCGGCCTTGCGTTCAAGGCCTACGACCCGGAGCATCTGCTGGGCGACAAGGAAGACCTCGGCATCAGCCTCGCGTTGATTCCGACCGATACCGCCGGCGTGGAAATCGGCCGTCGTCATTTGCCGCTGGGCGCGGCATTCATGAATGGCCCGAACTCCGGTAAAGACGTGTTCATCCCGCTGGACTTCCTCATCGGTGGTCAGGAAATGCTCGGCAAGGGCTGGATGATGCTGATGAATTGCCTGTCGGTCGGCCGTTCGATCTCGCTGCCAGCCGTCGGTACGGGTGCGGCCAAGTTCACCAGTCTGGTAACCGGCCAATACGCGCAGATTCGCGAGCAATTCAACGTGCCACTGTCGGCGTTCGAAGGCATCCAGGAAGCCATGGCGCGCATCGGCGGCAACGCGTGGATGATGGACGCTGCGCGGATGCTCACCGCCAACGCGGTGGACCTCGGTGAGAAACCGTCGGTGCTGTCGGCGATCCTCAAGTACCACCTGACCGAACGCGGCCGCGAGTGCATCAGCCACGCCATGGATGTGCACGGTGGCAAGGCGATCATCATGGGCCCCAACAACTACCTCGGGCGCAGCTGGAACGGCGCGCCGATCTTCATCACCGTGGAAGGCGCGAACATCCTGTCACGCAACCTGATGATCTTCGGTCAGGGCGCGATTCGCTGCCATCCGTTCGTGCTCAAGGAAATGACTCTGGCCGGGCGCGAGGACAAGGATCAGGCGCTGAAAGAGTTCGATGGCCTGCTGCTCAAACACATCGGTTTCGCCGTGAGCAATGCCGCCAGCACACTGGTGCTGAACCTTGGCTTCGGTCACTTCGAACACGCACCGGGCGACAGAATCAGCCAGGGCTACTTCCGTGCCCTCAACCGCCAGGCTGCGGCGTTCGCCATGCTCGCCGACTTCAGCATGATGTTGCTGGGCGGTGAACTGAAGCGCCGCGAGCGCCTGTCGGCACGTTTGGGCGATGTCTTGAGCAACCTGTATCTGGCTTCCGCCGCGCTCAAGCGTTATCACGATCTGGATTCACCCGCGCACATGGAACCGCTGTTGCGCTGGGCGATGGAGGAAAGCCTCGGTCAATCGGAACGGGCGCTGGATGAACTGCTGAGCAACTTCCCGAACAAAGTCTTCGGCTGCCTGCTACGGGTCATCGTGTTCCCGTTCGGTCGTCGCCACAAAGGCCCGTCGGACAAACTGGGTGCCGAAGTCGCCGGGGTGATTGGTCGCGCGAAAGGCGATCCGGCGCTGGAAGAGCTGCTTGCCGGCTGCTATCGCCCGCAATCGGCAGACGATGCGGTCGGCGCATTGCAACACGCCAGCGATCTGTTGCACGCCGCGCAGCCTCTGCACAAAAAACTGCACACCTCGCTGAAAAGCGGTCAGGTCAAACCGGCCGCAGGCGAGCATGCCATTGATGCCGCACTTGAAGCGGGGGTGTTGCAACCGGCGGAAGCGCAGAGTCTGCGCGATGCCGAAGCGGCACGACGCAAGGTGATCGACGTCGATGATTTCGACAAAGAGGAGCTGAAACAGGCAGAGGGGAAAGTCCGCTGATCCCCTCAAACATATAAAAACGGGCGCGGGAGCTTTATACTCCCGCGCCCGTTTTGCTCTTGAGGACTTATCTCGTGTCCAACGTCGTTGCCGATCATCTTGTTTTGCTCGACCACCTGCGCAGTATCCTGGTCGCCGTAGGTGAGGCCGAACAGGTTCCCGAAGAAAGCCATGCCTTGTTCCTGGAGCGCTTCGACGAACTGCTGGCATCCTTGCCGATCGATCCGATCGAAAGCCAATACCTGGGCCAGGACATCCTGACTCAAGTGATTACCCGTTACCCGCAAATTGCCCACCTGATCCCGCGCGATCTGCTGTGGTTCTTCGCCGGCGACTGCCTGCACTACCTGTCCGATGAAGAGATCGACCTGTATCAGGCTCTGGAAGAGCGTCGCTACGAAGCCGAACAGAACGACGAACCGTTCGACTGGAATCAGGAAAAACAGCTGCTGGCGATGTCCGCTCAGGACAGCAAGCACTAAGTTTCCACAGATCAAAAGATCGCACCTTCGGCAGCGCCTGCATGGATTGCAGGCGCTGCCGAAGGTGCGATCTTTTGCTTTATAGAAGCCCCTCACTTTCCGGCAGTTCATACGCCATCGCCAGATTGTTCGGCGCCCCCGTCTTCGCTGGCTTGCTCAACGTCGGCTCCTTCTCCAGGCACTCAACCAGAAAATCGATAAACACTCGCAACTTGGGTGGCAGATAACGCGTCGGCGAATGTAACAGCCACAGTCCGCCATGGTAGGAAGCGAGGAAGGTCCAGTCCGGCAGCACCTGCACAATCAACTTCTGTTCGAGTGCATATCGGGCAGTGAAATACGGCAGGCTGCCAATGCCCAGGTGCTGCAACACCGCGCCCAGACGCACCCCCGTGTGGTTCGCGGCGTATCGTCCACGTACTCCCACCGTCACCGCCTTGCTGCCTTTCTTGAACTTCCAGCGCGCATCGCTCGGCGTTTCCCCCAGATAAATGCAGCTGTGCTTGAGCAAATCGTGAGGGTGCGTCGGCGTGCCGTGTTCAGCTAGGTATTGCGGTGTGGCGCACAGTAGATGGTCAATAGTCAGCAACTGCCGCCCGACCAATCCGGCCGGCGGCCGATCCGTGATACGAATCGCCAGATCGACATGGTCGTCGATCAAATCAACCTGTCGGTCTTCGAGCAGCAGTTCGACATCGACCTTGGGGTAACGCCGCAGGAATTCGGGCATGTGCGGGTGAATCACGAAGCGCCCCACCGCTTTCGGTACGCTGACCCGCACCAGGCCTTCCGCTTCATGGGTGAACTGGCCGCTGATTTCCATCACCGATCTGGCAGCACTGACCATCTCCTGACAACGCTTGAAGACCTCTTCTCCGCCGTCACTCAAACGCAATTTGCGGGTAGTGCGCTGCAACAGTCGCGTGGCCAGGGCCTTTTCCAGTCGCGAAATGCTGCGACTCACGGCTGACGGCGAGGAGCCAAGCTGACGGGCCGCTTCAGAGAAGCTTCCGGTCTCGACAACCTTGACGAAAATCGCCATTTCACCGAGCAGAGGTAGCGGGAGATTTATGCTCACAGCGCACAAGTCCTTTGATGTTTGAACGGATTATCACGTTATTGCACGATTCATATAATAAAAATAGAAATTTTAATAAGGGCATGGAATATGACGCTTCGCCTCTTTTTCCATAGTGATGAGCTCAAGGCCAATGTGGAAGTCCTCGACTGCACGCCCCACGAGAACGAATTTGCCGTGGTGCTGCGCGCCACGTTGTTTCATCCGCAAGGCGGCGGTCAGCCTTGCGACACTGGCTGGATAGATGAAAGCCGGGTTCTGCGCGTAGTGCAGGAACCCGACCGGATCGTGCATTACGTGGATCAGCCGGTGAAGCCTGGCATGACGCAGATTCGCGTCGATGAACAACAGCGTTGCTTCAATTCCCGCATGCATTCGGCCGGCCACCTGATTGGCCACTTTATCCAGGCAATGGGCTGGACGCCGATCAAGGCGCACCACTGGCCAGACGAAGGCCGGGTGCAATTCAAACCGGCAGAAGGTGCCCGGGAAGTCGATGCGCAAAGCGTCCAATACGGCATCAACCAATGGATAGAACACGACCTGCCACGCCTGACCTCGTTGCGCGAAGGAGTGCGTGAAATCGGTTTCGGTGAGCTGCCCGCCTACGGCTGTGGCGGCACCCATGTACGTAGCCTGAAGGATCTGGGCACAGTCACGATCGCGTCCCTTGCGCAGAAAAAGGGCACCTTGTCGGTCCACTACAGCGTGGATTAAGGATTTTGGGCGGTGCAGCACGCATCGCCCGACGCCGGGGAACCGCATTCGCAGGTTCCGTTGACTACCGATAGATGGACCTACAAAAAATGATGCTAGACGTCGAGCGTCTCGATGAGACGTGCATAAAAAAACTGGCCAACGAAGAAGTCCTCGCCATCCGCGTCAAAGGCTTTTTGCCCGAAGCATTGGCAATCCAGATTGGCGACAAAATCCTCGCTCCAGGCTTTGAAGGCTATATCAACGCACCGAGCATCGGCCGCATCGGCATGGCGTTCTATGAGGCAGAAAACCAGCCGCTGCTGATCGAAGACTATTTCGAGCGTGCAACCAGCAACATCGCTGAATTGCGTAACCGTTGCGCGCCCTACTCCTCTCCCGTCGACACGCTGCGCTGCATGCTCGATGAGTCATGGCCGGCCGGTGCGCATCTGGAAAACCTGTACGGGCGCAAAATGTATGTCGGGTTGTCACGCGTAGTGAAACCGGGAGTGTGCTTCCTCGCGCATCACGACATCTTTGCCAAAGACGCCCCGGACAGCTTTCAGGCTCGCAGCCTGGAAGCACAGTTTGCCTGCAATGTTTACCTGAACATGCCAACCGAAGGCGGCGCATTACAGATGTGGGATGACGACATTTCTGCTGACCGGTTCGACGAAATGCGTGGCGACAGTTATGGCATCGACCCTGCCCTGCTCGGCCCTCCGACCCTTGAAGTACGGCCGAATCCCGGAGATTTCATCATGTTCAATTCACGCTGCATGCACTCGGTAACCCCGGGTGTGGCAGATCCGCGCTTGAGCCTTTCGTTCTTTGTCGGCTACCGCGGCAATGCTTCACCCCTGACTTTCTGGAGCTGAGATGTTATCGAACTACCTGGGCGAATTTCTGGCATTGGCCACCATTCATTTTCTGGCCGTGGTCGCCCCCGGACCGGACTTCGCCGTCACTATCCGCCAGAGCGTGCGTTTCGGCCGAGTCGTGGGCATTTGCACGGCGCTGGGGATCGGCGCGGGCATCTCCGTGCACGTGCTGTATACATTGCTCGGCGTCGGCGCATTGATGCACACCACCCCTTGGCTGCTGACCGTGGCCAAGGTCATCGGTGGCGCCTACATCCTGTATCTGGGTGTCAGCCTGTTGCGCAGCAAACCCAAGTCGGCAATTGAAGGGGAAAAAGCTGTCGACGAGCCGGCAGTCGAGCAGACCCTGCTCAAGGCTTTCACCACCGGCTTCCTGACCAATGCCACCAACCCGAAAGCCACACTG
Organism: Pseudomonas sp. LF-5; assembly: GCF_037626295.1. Lineage (NCBI taxonomy): Bacteria > Pseudomonadati > Pseudomonadota > Gammaproteobacteria > Pseudomonadales > Pseudomonadaceae > Pseudomonas > Pseudomonas sp. LF-5. The sequence continues at coordinate 98,285 of NZ_JARKMT010000004.1, read as the reverse complement.
TTTTTTCTGGCGATCTTCACCACGATCATCAGCGCCAGCACGCCGCTGAACATCCAGGCGCTGTACGGCCTGTGGATGTGCTTTGTGAACGCATTGTGGTTCGTCATCGTTGCGCTGTTTTTCTCCAGCGCCAAGGTGCGCCTGCTGTTCCTGCGCATGGGGCACTGGTTTGAGCGCACCATGGGTGTCGTGCTGATCCTGTTCGCCGGTCGCCTGATGATGTCCTGGTAACTCACCGACAAACAAAAGGCCCGCCGATGTTCATCGGCGGGCCTTTTTGTTTCAACTGATGGCAGTCACCCGGACCCGGCTGCTATGGATAAATCGCGCGCCCATCAAAAGCGTCGCCAGGCTCAGCGCCGTGATCAATCCCGTCCAGATCCCTTGCGGCCCCCACTCCAGTCCAAATGCCAAACCCGCGCCGAGTGGTACACCGACGCCCCAATAACAGAAAACCGCCAGCCACATTGGCACGCGCGTATCCTGCAGACCACGCAACGCACCCGCCGAAAGCATCTGCAAGCCATCGGGAAACTGCAAAGCGGCGGCAAACAACAACAGCGTCGAGGCCAATGCCGTGACGGCGATGTCGGAGCTATACAGGCTGGCAATCGCTTCATTGCCCAACAACAAGATGACGACCGATACGCTCTGCGTCAGCAACACAATCACGCAACCGGCCCAAGCGGCTTGCCGGACACGCTGGAGATCGCCGCGCCCTGACGCATGGCCCACGCGAACCGTTGTCGCCTCCGCCACAGCCACCGGGATCATGAAACACAGCTGCGCGAGGTTCACCGCAATCTGGTGCGCCGCGAGAAACGTCGAGCCCAATCGCCCGATCAGCAACGAAGTCACAATGAACAGGCTGCCTTGCATCAGAATCGCAATGCCGATCGGCATGCCGGTGCGCAACAAATTCATGATCCCAACGCGACTCGGCAGATCGAAACGTGCAAACAGCTGCAAATGCGCCAAACGCTTGCCAAACCAGAGATAGCCAGCAAACAGCAATGCCTGCAGCCACATCATCACGGCCGAAGCGATCCCCAGCCCCTGCGCGCCCAACTCGGGAAAGCCCAATTTGCCATTGGTCAACACGTAGCCCAGCGGCGCCAGCACCCATAGACCGCCGAAACTGAACATCATCGTCGGACGCATCCAGTGCATCCCTTCACACAGATAACGCATGCAGAAAAACAGCGTCAACGCCGGACTGCCCCAACGCACTGCATGCAGGAACGCCTGAGCGCCGGGAATCATCTGCTCGGCGATCCCGGCAGGCGCGAGCAACAGGGGCACAAGGCTCAGAAATGCAAACATCAACAGCCCCATGAACAGCGCCAGCCACAATGCCTGGCGAAAGATCGGCGCGATTTCATGGGTACGATCCGCCCCCTGTAAACGCGCGACCGACGCCGTCAACGCAATCAACGTACCGATCGGCACCAGCATCGGCAGCCACAACAATGCGGTGCCCAGCGTTACCGCCGCCAGCGTGTCGGTGCCGTGGTTGCCGGCGATCAGGTTGTCGACGAAGGCAATCAACCCGGCGCAGACATGGCCGACCATCAGAGGTAGCGCGAGAAGCGCGGTGGCACGGATCTCGGACAAACTGCCGCGCGACACTGATTTCAATGACATTGAAGGATCTCCGGAATCAACAGAAAAAGCTCGGTGAGCAAGGCCAGTCGTTATCCCAGAATTGCCTCGCGCTGACTGTCAGACGCGTCCTGATCTCACGGATCGGCTGTAGGAAAATTGTAAAAGGCAGGGCAAACACAAAAAACGCGCATACAAAAACGCCGCTCTATTGAGCGGCGTTTTTGTGAATATGGAGCGGGAAACGAGACTCGAACTCGCGACCCCGACCTTGGCAAGGTCGTGCTCTACCAACTGAGCTATTCCCGCAATGGCGTCCCCTAGGGGACTCGAACCCCTGTTACCGCCGTGAAAGGGCGGTGTCCTAGGCCACTAGACGAAGGGGACAGGCTACAACTTTCACTTAAATAAAAACGCCGCTCTTAGCCGAGCGGCGCTTTTGAATTTGGAGCGGGAAACGAGACTCGAACTCGCGACCCCGACCTTGGCAAGGTCGTGCTCTACCAACTGAGCTATTCCCGCAAATGGCGTCCCCTAGGGGACTCGAACCCCTGTTACCGCCGTGAAAGGGCGGTGTCCTAGGCCACTAGACGAAGGGGACACGCTACCCGGAACACATGGTGTGTGTTTCGGTGTCCAGATCCGCATCCTGAGATTTGGTTCTGGTTTCACTCAGCCCCGCCCGAAAGCAGTGCTGTTTAAAATTGGAGCGGGAAACGAGACTCGAACTCGCGACCCCGACCTTGGCAAGGTCGTGCTCTACCAACTGAGCTATTCCCGCATTGGCGTCCCCTAGGGGACTCGAACCCCTGTTACCGCCGTGAAAGGGCGGTGTCCTAGGCCACTAGACGAAGGGGACACGCTACAACATTCACTCCCTGCCGCGTTTCGCTGTGTGCTTTACGCTGCAAGTGGCGCGCATTCTATGGATGGATTGGAAGGTCGTCAACCCCCAGATATAAATTTATTTAAATCAATGACTTCGACGTCGTTTACGGGAGCAATCGGGGTTTTGCGTCGCCCGACGATTGACGCCTATATTCCGCCACTCGCCAAGGCGTTATAGTCCACCCCAGTGATGGCAATCTGCACATCAAGCGCCAGCATTCATATAAACCATGCGCGGCCGATACAGGTTGAACCTGCCGAATCAACACGTCGAGCGGTGCTAGGCACCTAAAAGGCCAACCACTACACTCGCATGCGAACCCTATAAAGAGGTCTTACCGGTGACACCACTCATGATCACCCTGCTTGTCATAGCCGGGATCGCAATTCTGATCGCCATTGGCTACATGAACCATGTGGTGGAAAACAACAAACTGGAGAAGGCCCGCACCAAAGTCGAACTCAATGACCGCCTGCGCCGCTGTGGCGAATTGACCGAGACCTTCCCCGGCCAATTCATGACCCCGGCACTGAAACTGCTGTTGACCCGTCTGGAACTGAACGTCTGCCAGCGCCTGCTGAACCTGGAAAAAACCAGCGCCACGACCAAGGCCCGCATCACCGAACTGAGCGCGCTGGTGGCCCAGGGCGAATCGATTCCGGTCAACAACCCGCCAGCACCGATCCTGACCGAAGCCAAGGCCAAGGACGTACGCTTCCTCCTCGAAGCCCTCCACGGCCAGATCACCCGCGCCGCCCACGATGGTTTCCTGCCGCCGAACGAAGCCAAACAGTGGGTCCGCGAAGTCCGCCACATTCTGGTACTGCTGCATATCGAGTTCTTCAACAACCTCGGCCAACAGTCCCTGCAACAAAACCAGCCCGGCCAGGCCCGCCTCGCCTTCGAACGCGGCGTGCAATACCTGCGCAAACAGCAGGATCCCCAGATGTACTCCGAACAACTGCAATACCTGGAAAAACTGCTGGCCCGCGCCAACGCCCAGGTCATGGATAAAATCGCCCCGGTTGAAGGCGAAGAAAACCAACTGACCGCCGGCCTCAAAGACGTCGAAGCCGATGCGGACTGGAAGAAGAAAGTGATTTACGACTGATTGCAGAAGTTGAAAGAGAAGCCACCGAGAGGTGGCTTTTTTGTGGGCTCGCGGCTGGGAACCCGATAGGGACTGGATGAATGTCGGGGCGCTTTCACGAGCAGACTCACTACCGCAGGGGGGCCGGGTGTATCTGGTCGGGCGGGAAGCCTCCATCGCAGGCAAGCCAGCCCACAGGGTTGATCATTCCCACACACAGCAAACTCGGTACACGCGTTAAACATTTCGAAGCTGAAACACACCTCCCTCTGCGCTACTGCTTATTTATCCCCCCGAGAAAACAGAGAAACACCCTACAGATAAAGAGGAGTGGTCTTCTGTTTCCACTCAAATCCGCTGCCCAGAATGGCTGTCGAACAGAACTGCCTGGAAGCCCATTCGATCTTTTCAGTTGAATTCACGAGATCGCATATTTGGCAACCTTCATTCATAACAAAATGGACACGTCACTATGGACAACCTAGCTGCACAGTCGCAACTCACTGCCATCGGTCCGGGCAATAAAGTTTATCTGCAAGGGCATTTTGATTTTCAGAACAGCATCACCAGCCGCTACGCAAAAATCGTCAGCATTGATACCGCCACCGTAATCATCCAAAACCCGACTCTTCGAGCCAACCAGACAGAAGTCATCCGCCATCAAGCCATCACCCACATCAGCCTTGTCCCCCCGTACAAAACATTCGAAAGCGACACAAGCCCCATTCTCGGATAAACCAAAACCGAAACAGGTAAGCGCAGGCAATGCCAAGTCCACAACCTTTGGCAGCGCCTGCAGAGAATGCCTTCGTCAGGAAAATACCGGGCTGACAGACGGGCTCGCGCAATGACCGAACCTGCCACAAGGCCGAGTGGCAGCTCGCCTGCGTTTGACTTTGATCTGCAAGGTCCCAACGACAGGCTGAGTGGTGGAATTCATCCGGGGACGTCTGGCGAAACCAGACACATCGAAGAGGAGGTGCAACGAAGCACACCGGAGGCGATGCCCCCGGATGAATCCCGCAGCGGCCCAGAGGCCGCCAAGTCAAAGCCGAAAGTGCCCAACCATCCCCTTAAGCTCACTCCCCAACTGAGCCAGCTCAACACTCGAAGCCGCATTCCCCTGCATCGCCAGCGAAGACTGATCCGCACTTGCCCGAATACTCGTGACACTGCGGTTGATCTCTTCAGCCACCGAACTCTGCTCCTCGGCCGCCGCCGCAATCTGCTGATTCATCTGCTGAATCAACGACACTGCCGCCGCAATGCTGCCCAGCGCACTCTCGGTCTGCAGCGCATCGCTGACCGCCAGCTTCACCAGTTCACCGCTGCTCTGAATCTGTTGCACCGAGGAGTGCGCCGCCGCACGCAACGCACTGACCAGGCGCTCGATTTCCTCGGTCGATTGCTGCGTACGCCGGGCCAACGCGCGAACCTCATCGGCCACCACTGCAAAGCCCCTGCCCTGCTCCCCGGCCCGGGCCGCCTCAATGGCCGCGTTCAACGCCAGCAGATTGGTCTGCTCGGCGACGCTTTTGATCACCTCGAGCACCGTACCGATGTTCTGGATCTGCGCACTCAGGCTGTCGATGCTGGAACTGGCCGACGTCGCCGAATCCGCCAACTGCTCGATCCGCGCCATGCTCTGGCGCACCACTTGCTGACCGCTCTCAACCTTGTCATCCGCTGTCTGCGCCGCCAGCGCCGCTTCTTCGGCATTGCGCGCGACATCATGCACCGTCGCTGTCATCTGGTTCATGGCGGTGGCGACCTGCTCGGTTTCTTCCTTCTGGCTGCTGACCTCAAGGTTGGTCTGCTCAGTCACCGCCGACAGCGATTGCGCCGAACTCGCCAGTTGCTCGATCCCCGCCTGCAGACCGCTGACAATCGTGCTCAGCCCGGCGCCCATCTGCTGCATGGCCAGCATCAACTGGCCAATTTCGTCGCGACGGTTGACCTGCACCGTCGCACTCAGATCACCGGCCGCGATCTGCTGCGCAACCTGAATCACACTGCGCAGCGGCGCAACGATCAACCGGGTAATCACCCACGCGGCAATCAACCCGACCAGCAACGCCAGCGCCGATGAGCCGATGATCAACAGCGAGTTTTTCTTCAGTTCGGCCTGCATCGCCGCGTCTTCGGCGACCGACGCTTGATCCACCCGCTCCACCACTTGTGCGGCACGTTGATGCAATTGCTCGTAGACCGTTTTTTCCTGGGTCAGCAGCCCAGTGTATTCGGCCAGTTTGTCGTTGAAGCCGGCAATGTGCCCGGAGACTTCGTTGAGCACCGTCAGATAGCCTTCGTCCTTGACCGTCAACTTCAGCGCCTCGGCCTGCGTCTGCGCCTGCGCCGCTTGCTCGATATTGCCCTTGCCGGCACTGTCGGCATCGCCCTTGCGACTTTGATCCAGACGCACCCGCGCCTCGTTCATCGCTTGCAGCATCAGCATCGACACCTGACTGACCTGCCCGGCCTGCTCGATAAACTGCGCGCCGTCCTTGCCCTCGGTGTCTTTCAAGGTATACGCGCCATCATCGGCCAGCCCGGCCTGCAACACATCGAGGTTGTTGGCCACGCTGGAGACCGACCAACTGGCCATTTCCAGGGCAAGGTCCTTCGCCTGGGTCAACGAAACGAATTCATCGAACGCCTTGCGATAAGCCCCCAGCGACTGCTCGACATCCGTCATCACTGTCACGTAGGCCGGCGATTGCGCCTTGAGTTCGTTGGCCTGAGCGACCAGCTCGTCCACCCCCTTGCGCAAGGCATCGGCGGTTTTCGGATTGCCGCGCAAGGCGTATTCCTGCTCGAGCAGACGCACCTTGAGCAGGCCGCTGTTGAGCGAGGACATCTGTTTGAGCCCTTCGAAGCGCTGGCTGATGGTTTGCAGGGACCAGACACCGATAGCTGCAACCAAAGCGGTCAGCAGCAAAACCAGCACAAACCCGACACCCAGTTTTTTCGCCATACCGAGGTTGGCAAAACGTCCTTGCACGGCCGAAATCATTGCGCGTAGCCCTCTGCCTTAGTCTGTTGACGAAGATTCGCAATGGCCAATCACCGGCACAAGTCTCTGGCGTCGGAATAATGGCAAAAAGCTAGGTCTGCGTCGTTTTCAGAACACTGGAGGTCGATCCACACCGGTATTGCGGAAAAACTGCCGGGCGCGTGGATCGCAGGCGAAGGCGATGTTGATCCGATGCCAGTCGCTGGTCTCACCACTGGGACTGAACGCCTCCGGGGCGGCCAGCAACACACCGCTGCGTTGCGCCTGCGTTCGTACGCGGACTGGATCGGCCAGCGGCGCACGCGCCCAGATAAACAACCCGCCCGTCGGCTTGCCGAAAACCTGCCAATTGGCGTCCTCCAGCGCCTGCAGTGCTGCGGCGCGGTCGGCATTCAAGCGCTGACGCTGGCGCTGCACCAGTTTGCGATACGCGCCAGACGCCATCAGGCTGGCCAGCACCGCCTCGGAGAACCCGCTGCCACCCAGGCCACTGATCATCTTGACCTGGGCCAGGCGCACCAGCAGTTCGCGGTCGGCCAGGACAAATCCGACCCGCAGCGAACTGCTCAGAGTCTTGGAAAAGCTGCCCACGTAAATCACCCGCCCCTCATCGTCCAGCGCGGCCAGGCGTGTACCGTTGCCAGTATGCAGATCGGCGTAGACATCGTCTTCGATCAAACGCACATCGTAGGTTTTGCTCAATTGCACAAGACGCTGGGCGATGGCCAGTGTCAGGCAACTGCCGGTGGGGTTGTGGTGGTGGCTGTTGACGAACAAGGCGCGGGGCCGATACTGGCGCAGCAACGCCTCGAGCGCCTCGACATCCGGCCCGCTCGGCGTGCGACGCACTTCGAGCATGCGCAGCCCATGCAAGCGCAGGAGGTCGAACAACCCTGGATAGCCGGGTGTCTCGACCACCACGCAGTCACCGGCCTTGAACAATGTGCGCACGATCAGATCCAGTGCATGACTGGCGCCGTTGGTGCTCATCAGCTGGGTGCTGCGCGCCTCGATATCGAACAGTTTGAGACGTCTGGCGATCTGCTCGCGCAGCGCCGGAAGGCCCAGTGGCGAGCTGTAGTCGAACAGGCTGGCCATATCGGTGCGCGCCACTTCACGCAGTGCGTAGCTGAGGTCGTCCGGCTCACGCCAGCTTTGCGGCAAACCACCGCTTCCAAGCTTCAGGCCACGGGGGCCGCCACACACCGCACCACACCGGGCCTGCTGGCTCTCCAGCAAGCCAGATTCATCCTCGACACTCAACAGCGATGGCGTTGCAGCGACGATAAACCCCGCGCCCTGACGCGCACTCAGAACCCCCTGCGAGACCAACCGCTCGCACGCCTCGACGACACACGACTGGCTCAGCAGATTGTCGCGGGCGATTTGCCGCACGGAGGGAAGTCGGGTCGTCGGTGGTACGTCATTTTGCAGGATCCATCCCGTCAATCCATCCACAATCTGCTGCACCACCGGCACCATTGCCTGTCGGTCAATTCTCAATTCCATGAGCAAGCAAACTCCTGTCCGTTTTGCTGCCCGCAGTAAATCACAGCCGCGGCGCACAGGCTGTGCGACAACGCCGCCAAAAGCCCCCGTTCTAACCCTTTGATACACATTGTTTAGCGGTTTAATGGAACCGATCCGCGCCCATAAAAAAACCCGCACGCAGGCGGGTTGTTTTCTGGCAGGACGGTTTCAGAACGCGGTCACGCCGCCGTCCACCGCCAGGGAATGCCCGGTGGTGAACGCCGCACCGTCGCTGCACAGATAAAGCACGGCACTGGCGATTTCTTCGACCTTGCCGATACGGCCGACCGGATGCATGGCGTTGGCGAATTCGCCTTTCTTCGGATCCGCCTCATAGGCGCGGCGGAACATGTCGGTGTCGATCACCGCCGGGCACACTGCGTTGACGCGGATTTTCTTTTTCGCGTATTCGATGGCCGCCGACTTGGTCAGGCCGATCACTGCGTGTTTCGAGGCTGCGTAGATGCTCATTTTCGGCGCCGCACCGAGGCCGGCCACGGACGCCGTGTTGACGATCGCGCCGCCGCCCTGAGCCAGCAACAGCGGCAACTGATACTTCATGCACAACCAGACGCCTTTGACGTTGACGCCCATGATCGCGTCGAACTCGTCCATCGAGCCCTCGGCCAGCTTGCCCTTCTCGATTTCGATACCGGCATTGTTGAAGGCGTAGTCAAGACGACCGTAGGTATTGATCACCTCGTCCATCAGACTTTTCACTTCGCTTTCAACGGTTACGTTGCAACGCACGAAGGTCGCTTCGCCACCGGCTGTACGAATCAGCGCTACGGTGCCTTCGCCCCCCGCCGTGTCCAGATCGGCCACCACTACTTTCAGACCTTCGGCGGCGAACGCCTGGGCGGTCGCGCGGCCGATGCCGTTGGCAGCGCCAGTGACCACGGCAACCTGACCGGAAAACGTCATGCTCATTGTTATGTCCTCGAAGGGATTGGATGCAGAGGGTGTGCAGACTTGCAGCATAGCCACCGGGGGCTGTCGGGCGTCAGCACTATCAAACGGCTGTTTAGGTGCCCATGCGTCACAGTGATAAACCTGTGCGGGTGACTATCACTGCACTGGATCGACCAGCATTCGCCCCGGCAGCCAACCTTGCGACATCGTCGATGAAGGTCTATCAACAAGGCTTCATTCCGTTTGAGTGCCTGCCATGACTTCCCAGACCAATCGCCAGTTCCTGCTCGCCAAACGCCCGGTGGGTGCCGCAACCCGCGAGACTTTCACCTATCAGGAAGTGCCGGTCGGCGAACCGGTGCAAGGCCAGATTCTGGTCAAGAACCAATACCTGTCCCTCGACCCGGCCATGCGCGGCTGGATGAACGAGGGCAAATCGTACATTCCACCGGTGGGCATCGGTGAAGTCATGCGTGCCTTGGGTGTCGGCCAGGTGATCGCCTCGAACAATCCGGGTTTTGCGGTCGGGGACTACGTCAACGGTGCCATTGGTGTGCAGGATTATTTCCTTGGCGAGCCCAGAGGTTTCTATAAAGTCGATCCGAAACTGGCGCCGCTGCCGGTGTATCTGTCCGCGCTGGGCATGACCGGCATGACCGCCTACTTCGCCCTGCTCGACGTGGGCGCACCGAAGGCGGGCGACACCGTGGTTCTCTCGGGTGCCGCGGGTGCGGTGGGCAGCATTGCCGGACAAATTGCCAAGATCAAAGGCTGCCGCGTGGTCGGCATTGCCGGTGGCGCCGACAAGTGCAAATTCCTTGTCGATGAACTGGGCTTCGACGGCGCCATCGACTACAAGAACGAAGACGTGATCGCCGGGCTTAAACGCGAATGCCCGAAAGGCGTAGACGTGTATTTCGATAACGTCGGCGGTGACATCCTCGACGCGGTGCTGAGCCGTTTGAACCTGAAGGCACGGGTGGTGATCTGTGGCGCCATCAGCCAGTACAACAATAAAGAAGCGGTCAAGGGCCCGGCCAACTACCTGTCGCTGCTGGTCAACCGTGCGCGGATGGAAGGCTTTGTGGTGATGGACTACGCGGCGCAATACGCCAGTGCTGCACAGGAAATGGCCGGCTGGATGGCCAAGGGGCAACTCAAGAGCAAGGAAGACATCGTCGAAGGTCTGCAGACCTTTCCGGAAACGCTGATGAAATTGTTCAGCGGGGAGAACTTCGGCAAGTTGGTGCTGAAAGTCTGAGGCCACCACCCGACAATTGCGGGGGTGAGCCTGCTCGCGATAGCGGTGTATCAAGCAACGGCAATGTTGACTGATACACCGTGATCGCGAGCAGGCTCACGCCTACGGGTTTTGCGGTGTTTGCTTAAGCGATTTCGGCCACGACCGAAGCCAGTGCCTTGGCCGGATCCGCCGCCTGGCTGATCGGACGGCCGATCACCAGATAATCGGAACCTGCATCCAGCGCCTGACGCGGGGTCAGAATGCGACGCTGATCGTCCTGCGAACTGCCCGCCGGGCGAATCCCCGGGGTCACCAGTTGCAGCGACGGGTGCGCGGTTTTCAGTGCCGTGGCTTCCAGCGCCGAGCACACCAGACCGTCCATTCCGGCCTTCTCGGCCAGCGCCGCCAGACGCAGCACCTGCTCCTGTGGCTCGATGTCCAGACCGATACCGGCCAGATCCTCGCGCTCCATGCTGGTCAACACGGTCACGCCAATCAGCAATGGCTGCGGGCCGCTGCGTTTGTCCAGCTCTTCACGGCAGGCCGCCATCATGCGCAGGCCACCGGAGCAATGCACGTTGACCATCCACACACCCATCTCGGCAGCGGCTTTCACGGCCATTGCGGTGGTGTTGGGAATGTCGTGGAATTTCAGGTCGAGGAACACCTCGAAGCCTTTGTCACGCAGGGTGCCGACAATTTCCGCGGCGCAACTGGTGAACAGTTCCTTGCCCACTTTGACCCGGCACAGTTTCGGGTCCAACTGGTCGGCCAGCTTCAGTGCGGCGTCACGGGTGGGGAAATCCAGGGCGACGATGATAGGAGTCTGGCAGGCGGACATGGATGGGCTCTCAGGCAAGTCGAAATCGGCGCGCATTGTAGCGGAACCGGCGGCGGCGCGGCACCCGATGATCGGTAAATCGTCGCGCCGGCCGTGATCAGCATAGCGCTCGCTGCTATTGTGTCGATCCCGATACACAACCGACACGCCGCCAACAAGCGCCCACGCTAGCCTCGCCAGCCGCAACACGTCCTTACATCAGCACTTCCCGCCTCACGGCAGGACGCCTATGCTGAAACCACCACCTCGCAGCCCATCTTTGTGGTTGGCGGCCTACTGGCAGATGAACAGCCCCATGCACAACACCCAAAGCACCATGACGGATGAGCATAAAGACGACAAGCGCTGGAGCATCCGCGCCCTGATCGTCGACGACGACGTGCCGATCCGTGAGTTGATGATCGACTATCTGGCCCGTTTCAACATTCACGCCAGCGGCGTCACCGACGGCGCAGCCATGCGTCAGGCGATGCTGGCCGAGCATTTCGACGTGGTGGTGCTCGATCTGATGCTGCCTGGCGAAGACGGCTTGTCGCTATGCCGCTGGCTGCGCGCCGAATCGGACATCCCGATTCTGATGCTCACCGCCCGTTGCGAACCCACCGACCGCATCATCGGCCTGGAACTGGGCGCCGACGACTACATGGCCAAACCGTTCGAACCACGGGAGCTGGTGGCACGGATCCAGACCATCCTGCGCCGGGTGCGCGACGACCGTACCGAGCAGCGAGCCAACATTCGCTTCGACAACTGGCGCCTGAACAGCGTCTTGCGCCAGTTGATCGCCGACGACGGCCTCGTGGTGCCACTGTCCAACGCCGAATTCCGTCTGCTCTGGGTGTTTATCGAACGCCCGCGCCGGGTACTGAGCCGCGAACAATTGCTCGATGCCGCCCGTGGTCGTTCGATCGAAGCGTTCGACCGCAGCATTGATCTGCTGGTGTCGCGCCTGCGGCAGAAACTCGGCGACGATCCCAAAGCACCGCAGTTGATCAAAACCGTGCGCGGTGAGGGTTACCTGTTCGACGCCAGGGACATCGGCTGATGCGAGCGCGCTTCGACACGTTGTTCGGCCGCCTGTTTGGCGTGCTGTTCGTGGCGATTGTCCTGGCGCACCTGCTGGCCTTTGCCTGGTTTCACCATTACGGTCCACCGCCCCCACCACCGCCCCCGGAGTTTGCGCAAAATGCCGAGGGGCAGCCGCTGCCAAGGGACCTTCGTTACCCGCCACACCCACCGCGCCCATGGTTCGGCGGCCCGGTGGTGCCCCTGACGTTTCAGTTCATCACCCTGATGATTGCCGCGTGGTACGGCGCCAAGTTGCTCAGTCGACCGATCCAGCGCCTGAGCGACGCCGCCGAGCGCCTCAGCGAAGACCTCGACAGCCCGCCGCTGGACGAGTCCGGCCCACGGGAGGCGCGGCAAGCGGCACACACCTTCAACCTGATGCAGCAACGCATTCGCGAACAGGTCCAGCAACGCGCGCGGATGCTCGGCGCCGTCTCCCACGACCTGCGCACACCGCTGTCACGCCTGAAACTGCGCCTGGAAAACATCAGCGACGACAAGCTGCAAAGCCAGATGCGTCAGGATCTGAACGACATGATCGACATGCTCGACGCCACCCTCACCTACCTGCACGAACAGCGCACCAGCGAGGCGCTGCAATTGATGGACGTGCAGGCCCTGGTCGAATCGCTCTGCGAAAACGCTCAGGACCAGGGCGCGGACGTGCAGGTCAGCGGCCACTGCGCACCGTTGCCCGTGCAGCCGATGGCCTTGCGTTCGTGCATCAACAACCTGATGGACAATGCCTTGCGCTATGCCGGACAGGCACGCATCGAATTGCAGGATCAGCGCGAGCAACTGCTGATTCGCGTGATCGACCACGGCCCGGGGATTGCCGAAGACAAACGTGAGGCGGTGTTCGAACCGTTTTATCGCCTGGAAGGCTCGCGCAACCGCAACTCCGGCGGTGTAGGTCTGGGCATGACCATCGCGCGCGAGGCGGCGCAGCGGCTGGGCGGGCAGCTGAATCTGGAAGAAACACCCGGCGGCGGCCTGACCGCCATCATCCGCCTGCCGCGCACCTGAGAACACCACCGATCGTTGTAGGTTTGCGTGCGCTGCCAATCTGTGTAACCACCGGTACAAAGTCCAAACACCCAGGACACGTTGCCCCTTGAGTCTGCATAAGCCGGTACACCACCGGTTTTCCATCCCAGGGAGTGAGTCCGATGATCGGTAGCGTCAGCAACTACACGAGCTATACCAGTACCAGCAGCACCTCCACGCAAAACGCCCGCAGCCAGCAACTGCAAAAGCAACTGTTCGCCACACTCGACAGCAACGGCGACGGCGCGGTGAATCAGGACGAACTGAATAGCGCCCTGTCGGAGAAATCCGACGATGGCCTGCTGGTCAACCTGAGCAAACAGTTCGGTGATCTGGACAGCGACGGCAGCGGCAGCCTCAGCGCCGAAGAAATGACCGCGATGACGCCGCCGCCACCGCCCCGCGACCAGGCCCCGAACACCGACCTGGCCGACGCCCTGATCAGCGCCCTCGACACCGACAGCGACGGCGCCATCAGCAGCGACGAACTGAGCAGCGGCCTGACCAGCGCCGGCAGTAGCGCCGACAGCAACCAGATCTTCTCGGCCCTGGACAAGAACAAGGACGGTACTGTCAGCCAGGACGAACTCACCGCCAGCCTGACCCCGCCGCCTCCACCGCCAGAAGCGAACAGTGACGAACTGTTCAGCCAGCTCGACACCGATGGCGACGGCAGCGTGACCGCTACCGAACTGAGCAGCGCGCTGCAGACCCGCGACAGCACCTCGACCACCAGCACCGACAACAGCGCCGCGCTGCTCAAGGTGCTGGACAGCGACAGCAGTGGCGGTGTCAACAGTGATGAGCTGAAAGCCGCTTTACAGGCAGGTGGTGAACGGCCGGATGAAGAGCAGACGGCTTCTGTGCAGACGACTGCCGAAGCGCTGAACCGTATGATTGCCAACCTGAGCAAGCAGTATTCACTGACCAGTACGGCACCGGTGGGCAAATATCTCAACGTTGCCACGTAATGGCTGTGTGAGCTGCCGAAGGCTGCGATCTTTTGGTTTTTTTTGGGAGCTGGAGTGCGCAGTATTCGGCAGTTATTGGGTTGGAATTCGGTTGGGGTTTGGGGGTTTTTGAGCATATCCGTTGCTGCGGGTGTTGCTGATTACGGTTCCGCCCTTACGGCGGGTCACTTTTTCCAGACGCCGAAAAAGTAACCAAAAAGGCTTCCCCTGACGTACGGCACTTCGCTGGGGCTCAGTGTTCCCTCGCTACGGTGTCCACCAGGGGGCATCGCCTCCGGTTTGCTTCGCTGCACCTCCTCTCGATGAATGCGGCTTCGCCGCACGGCGCTGCGCGCCTACCCCCCTGATGAACACCTCCGCTCGGCCTGCCGATGGGGTGGCAGATCAAAAGCAACATCAAAAGCCAGAGCCAAAGCCAGAGCCAAAGCCAGAGCCAGAGCCAGAGCCAGAGCCAGAGCCAGAGCCAGAGCCAAAGCAAGATCAAAAGATTGCAGCTTTCGGGAGCTTGCATCGGATTGGGGGCATTCGGTTAGGGATTGGTCGGTTGTCAGGCCGCCATCGCGAGCAGGCTCACTCCTACAGGTGCATCGCGGGCAGTCTGCAAGAGGTTGGTTGGCTGGTAGGCCGCCATCGCTGGCAAGCCAGCTCCCACAGTGGGTTGGGGGCATTCAGTTAGGGATTGGTTGGTTGGCTGGCCGCCGTCGCGAGCAGGCTCACTCCTACAGGTGGATCGGGTACATCAGTAAAAGATTGGTTGGCTGGTTGGCCGCCATCGCTGGCAAGCCAGCTCCCACAATGGGTTGGAGGCATTCGGTTAGGGATTGGTTGGTTGGCTGGCTGCCATCGCGAGCAGGCTCACTCCTACAGGTGGATCGTGGGCAGTCTTGCAAGCGCTTGGTCGGCTGTCAGGCCGCCATCGGCTGGCAAGCCAGCTCCCACAGAAAAGCAAAGGCAGCACACAGCCCTTGCTTCTCACCACTCAACACGATGAGCGTTAGCTCGAGTACCGCTTTTGATCTCAGCGCCCGTCGGCAGGCTGAGTGGAGGGATTTAGCCGGGGGTGGGAGCGTAGCGACCGTTTGGCGCAGCCAAACACATCGAGAGGAGGTGCAGCGAAGCAAACCGGAGGCGATGCCCCCGGATGGATCCCGGAGCGAAGGGACCCGAGCCTAGGCGAGGGCCGAACGTCAGGGTAAAGCCTTTTTGGTTACTTTTTCGGCGTCTGGAAAAAGTGACCCGCCGTAAGGGCGGAACCCTAAGCCGCCATTACCGCAGCAACGGATATGCCCCCCCCCAAAAAAGCCCAAAAAAATCAACGCCGATCCTCAGCCCGAACCTGACTCTTACTCCAATCCGTCAACAAACTATAAGCCACCGCCAACAGCGTAGGCCCAATAAACAACCCGATAAACCCAAACGCAATCAACCCGCCAAACACCCCTAGCAACACAATCACCAACGGCAGATTACCGCCACGGCTGATCAGATACGGCTTGAGCACGTTATCCACGCCACTGATGATGAACGTCCCCCAGATCCCGAGAAACACCGCCATCCCATACTCACCCTTCCACGCCAGCCAAGCCGTGGCCGGTACCCAGACCAGCGGCGGCCCCATCGGAATCAGACTCAGCAGAAACGTCACGATCCCCAACACCAACGCCCCGGGAACTCCGGCAATCAAAAACCCGATCAGCGCCAGCACGGCCTGTGCCGCCGCCGTCCCGATTACCCCGTTGACCACCCGCTGCACCGTACCGGCCACCAGTTCGATGTAATAACCCGCACGTTCGCCGATCAAGCGCTGCAGCAACCCATGAACAAACGCCGCCAGTCGCGGCCCGTCACGGTAGAAAAAGAACACAAAGACAATGCTCAGGGCCAGTTCGAGAATCCCGCCACCGATCTGCGCACTGCGCGCCAGCAGCCAGTTGCCGACCTGCCCCAGATAGGGTTTGACCGACACCATCAGGGCCGCGCCCTGCTGATCGATGCTGTTCCAGATGCCCACCAGCCGTTCGCCCACAAATGGCAACGTGCCGAGCCAGGCCGGCGCTTCGGGCAAGCCGTCCACCTGTACATCCTTGATGAACGCCGTGGCATCGCGCACATGATCGGCCAGATTGAACCCCAGCCACACCAGCGGCACCGCCACCAGCAACATCCAGCCCAGGGTCAGGATCGCCGCCGCCAGGGATTCGCGACCATTGAGCCAGCGGGTCAGCAGGCGCATCAGTGGCCAGCTGGCAAACGCCAGTACTGCGCCCCAGAACAGCGCCGACCAGAACGGCGCCATCACCCACAGACTGGCGCCAAACAACACCAGCAGCAGGATCTGCACCAGCAGTCGATCGTTATTGAGCATGTAAGGTCTCGAAAAAAAGTCAGTCAGGCCAAGAGTAGGCGAACACGCGGTACGTGCTCGCCCGCCAGAGCTTATCGCAACAGCTCGATGCGCAGGCCAGCGCCGTCGACGCTGCCGGTTTCCATCCGGGCGGCACGCACACCCTGATTGATCAGGGCCTGGCGCCAGGCCTCGGCTTTGGGCCCGGAAACCGTCACCCGCTGGGTGGTATCGAGGTTCAGGCCACGCGAAATCAGGCGTAACCAGGTGTCATCGGGCTCATTCACCAATTGGGGAAAATGCAGTTCGCCGGTGCTCTTGAGCTGGCGCAGCAAGGTCGCCGAGGTTGGCAGCAGCTCGCCCAGCGGCGCCATCGCCTCGAACTGCTCGACGTGCAGATAGGCTTTGCGATTGCCGCGGGTGATGCTGTAAAGCGCCACCAGTGTGTTGTCTCGTGGTGCCGCCAGCCTCAACAGCAGATACGCCTGCTGCTCGTCGGCACCGTACAGCTTGGCGTTGCCGAATACCTCGTTGGCCCACAGGCTGCTTTCGCCGCAATCACGGGCCTGGCACCAGAACAACAACCCGGCGCCCTGTTTTTGCAGGGCTTCACGCGCGGCGGTGAACGCCTCGGTAGCGGAATGTTCCGGGGGTAATTCGTAGGTCACCGAGGTGGTCTGGCCACGGGCAGTGACCTGCCCGTCGAAGCGCAACTGCCCGCTGATCTTGCGAATCGAGCCCAACGGGTAGATCCGCTCCAGCTCGACCGGAGGCCGATAATCGACGATTTGCGCATCGGCCAGACGCGGCACGATCTGCAGATCCTGACTGCCCGGCACATCGGCGGCGAATGACAAGGAACTGCAACAGCACAGCACCAACAGACCGAGTGAGCGCATAGTCCGGCTCATCGGATAGACATGTCGTGGCGGATCGGGGTCGCAGCGGTATAGCAATCCATCGTGGTTGTCTCCCATTTCAACCCGACCAGCCTCGACAGTTGCCCGCAGCAAGTCAAGGAATGGCGAAGAACCGATTGAAACAGTCTGCGACAAGGTCGGCACCGGCCTCGTCGTTCAGGTGCAAATGATGCCCACCCGGCAGCTGTTCCCGGCTAAAGGGTAGACGCTCCAGCAGCGCCGGGTGTCTGGCCAGCATGCCGTCCGCCGCGACCACCAGGTGCGCCGGACACTGGATGCGCTGAACGAATGCCATCGCCTGTTCCTCGGTCAGGCGCAGCGGCGATGGCAGGGTCAGACGATTATCGGTGCGCCAGGTATAACCGCCCGGCACCGGCATCAGCCCTCGTTGCGCCAGCAACTGCGCGGCCTCGCGACTGACCGCCACCAGGCCTTTCATTCGCGCTTCGATGGCCCGGTCGAGGGTGTGGTAGACCGGTTTGCGCTTTTCGCGCAGGTCCAGTTGCGCCTGCAGGGCCATGCCCATGCGCTCGGCGGCATTTTCGCCTTTGTCGGTAGGAGGAATCACCCCGTCAATCAACGCCAGGTGGCTGATGCGTTCCGGCAGCGAACCCGCCAGCACCAGCGAAACAATGGCGCCCATCGAATGCCCGAGCAGGCCGAAGCGCTGCCAGCCCAGTTGTTCGGCCACTTGCAGCACGTCATGGGCATAGTCCCAGAGTGCATAACCGGCGCCGTTCGGACGATGCCCGGAATGGCCGTGCCCGGCCATGTCCAGGGCAATGATGCGCAGGCCTTTGAGCTTCGGGGCCAGCCGCGCGAAGCTGTTGGCGTTGTCGAGCCAGCCATGCAGTGCGATCACCGGCAGACCGTCCTCGGGGCCGAACAAATGCGCCGCCAGCTCGATATGCGGCAGGCTCAGGCGCACTTCTTCGAAGGTCGGGCTCATGCGCAATCCTTGTCCTGACGGGCTTCCCAACGGTTGAACAGGTTCTTCAGCAAGCGTGCGGTGTCTTGCGGGCGCTCAAGCGGGAACATGTGGCCACCGGGCATGCTCAACGCCTCGCCCTGGGCGAGGCGCGACACGAAGCGGGTGTGATGGCGCATGACCACATTGCTCTTGTGCCCGCGCACCACTGCCAGTGGCACCTGCAATTGTCGCGTGCGGCCGGGACTGGTGTGCGGCACGCCGCGATAGATGCTGATTTCGGTGGCCGGATCGAAACGCAGGCGCAGCTTGTCGCCAACCTTGTGCAAACCGTGTTGCAGGTAGGCGTCGAAGCACTCCGGATCGAAACCGCGAAACAGGCTCTTGCCGGCAAAATAGCTGCGCGCGCTGTCGAGATCGGCAAACTCTTCACGACGTCCCAACGTGCGTCCGGCGGGGGTCAGTCTGTCGATGAAACCGAAGCGCTTGGCAGCGCGGATCACCCACTGGTCAGTACGGGTCAATACCGGCGAATCGAGCATGACCACGCCGCGATACAGTTCCGGGCAACGCAGCGCCGCATGCAAGTGCAACACGCCGCCGAAGGAATGGCCCACACCCCACACCGGTTGATCCTGCTGTTGCAAATGGTGGATCAACTCGTCGACCAGGTTGTACCAGTTGTCATCCGCCGGGAAACGCGGGTCATGGGCATGCTGCTCCAGATGCGCGACCCGGTACTCGGGCGCCAGCGCCGCGAACAACTTGCCATAGGTACCCGAGGGGAACCCGTTGGCGTGGGCGAAAAAGATCGGTTGCGACATGCGGGTAAATCCATGAGCGGGAAACGTGGCGTTGATTGTCCGTAAGACCGCGCCTCCCGGCAATGACCGTAACTGCCAGGAATGATGACAGTCTGGTCAGCGTGATGGTGCGTCCGGGAGATCGCTGCCCCCTCACCCCGACCCTCTCTCCCAGGGGGGCGAGGGGTGGGAGCAGATCTTCATGGCTTTCAAAACCGATACTCGACTCGATCTTTCAGGTCGATGGAGAACGTGAAAACCGCACGTCCGGCCCACGGGCCGGGATGAGGGCATCACTGAATAAACCGACTCAACGCGCCGGTGGCTGCTCGCCCAACGGCACCACCGCCATGGTCAACCGCGAAACACAACTGGCCTTGCCTTCATCGCTGGTCAGGCGGATATCCCAGACATGGGTGGTGCGGCCGATATGAATTGGTGTGGCCACCGCCGTCACTCGCCCACTGCGCAAGCCGCGCAAATGGTTGGCGTTGATCTCCAGCCCCACGCAATAAAACTTGCTGGCATCAATGCACAGGTAACTGGCCATCGAGCCGACGGTTTCCGCCAGCACCACCGAGGCGCCGCCATGCAGCAGACCGTAAGGCTGGTGGGTGCGGTGGTCGATGACCATGCTCGCCGTCAGCGATTCCTCGTCGAAGGACTCGAAACGGATATCCAGCACTTCGCCGATGGTGTTTTTCTGGATTGCGTTCAACTGCTCGATGTTCGGAGTGGTGCGCCACAAGGTCATCGCAGGCTTCCTTTGTTATTTTGATCGTCACTCAATCCTGCCACAGCACCGCCTCGCTGCGCTCGCTCCATTCTTCGAAGCGCGCGCCGTAAGTGTCTTCGATGACATTGCGTTTAATTTTCAACGTCGGCGTGAGGAAACCGTTTTCCACCGCCCAACTGTCCTTGACCACCACCAGCCGGCGCAGGCGCTCATGTTTGTCGAGCACCGCGTTGACCTCTTCCAGCAGCTTCTCAAGGCTCGAATGCAGGCTCGCCCGCCCCTCGTCCTGATTGACCGTCGACAACACACACAGGCCCAGCGGCGCACTCAGGCCGTCACCGACCACACACACCTGCTCGATCCGTGAATGCACCGCCAGGCGGTTCTCGATCGGTGCCGGAGCCACGTATTTCCCTTTGCTGGTCTTGAAGATTTCCTTGAGCCGCCCGGTCAGGCGCAAGCGCCCCTCGGCATCCTGCTCGCCCTTGTCGCCGGTGCGCAGAAAGCCGTCCCCGGTCAGGGTTTCAGCGGTTTTCTGCGGCTCCTTGAAATAGCCGAGCATGTTCGCCTGACTGCGCACCTGCACTTCGCCGGACTCATCAATGCGCACCTCGACCTCCGGGCACGGCTTGCCGATCCAGCCCTGTTTGTACTGGCCTGGCAGGCAGATGTGCGAGTAGCCGCAACTCTCGGTCATGCCGTAAACCTCCAGCACCTCGAGGCCGAGCGTCTGATACCAGTCGAGCAGGGACTGCGGCACCGGCGCTGCGCCGGACAACGCCACACGCAAGGC
This sequence comes from Pseudomonas sp. LF-5, assembly GCF_037626295.1. NCBI lineage: Bacteria > Pseudomonadati > Pseudomonadota > Gammaproteobacteria > Pseudomonadales > Pseudomonadaceae > Pseudomonas > Pseudomonas sp. LF-5. Next base: position 77,555 of record NZ_JARKMT010000004.1, on the reverse strand, counting down.
ATCCAGCCCCAGCCCCGCGAGCACTTTGTGCCCAACCCGCTTGCCAATGAACGGCAGTCCGAGGAGGAAATCCAGACGTTTGGCCGGGATCTTGCCGTACACACCCATCTGGAATTTGGTCCAGATCCGCGGCACACCGAACATCGCCGTGGGCCGCGCCCGCTGCAGGTCGGTGATGAAGGTGTCGAGGCTCTCGGCAAAGAACACCGTCTGCCCGGTGTAGATCGACGCCAGTTCGACGAACATCCGCTCAGCGACATGGCACAGCGGCAGGTACGACAGCAACCGGTCGTTCTCGTTGAGCCCGAACAGTTGCGTGCCATGAGTCGTGGCAAACCCAAGGTTGGCGAAGCTGTGCATCACGCCCTTGGGCAGGCCGGTGGTGCCGGACGTGTAGATGATCGTTGCCAGTTGCTCGCCAGCAGGGCGCGGATCGTCACGGATCGGCGAGCTCTTTTGCAGGTCGTCCCAAGCGAAATCGAACGCGCCGGGCGGATGCAGCGGCAGGCTGATGGTCGGCAGCCCCTGCGGTATGCCTCGGGACATGCCGGGCCAGTCATCGAGCTTGCCGATGAACGCCAGTACGCTGTCCGAATGCGTGAGAACCTGATTCACGGAGTCGGCGGTGAGGTTGGGATACAGCGGCACCGAGACATGCCCGGCCATCCAGATGGCGAGATCGGCGATGATCCAGTGCGCGCAGTTTTTCGAGATCAGGGCAATATGGCTGCCTTGCGGCAACTCCCGGGCGCGCAGCCAGTGCGCAGCGCACCGGGCCTGATGGCCAACATCGGCCCAGGTCAGGGTCTCGACCTGCCCGCCACCGATGGGCTGTACCAGAAAGCGCTGGCGCGGATGCCGGGCCTCGCGTTCGTAAAACACGTCCAGCGGCAATCGGAAGGCAGCAGACATGCGACTCGCTCCTGTTTTTTGGGTCTGGAGCAAGCGTAGTCAACCAAGCAAGTGCTTGGTTGGAAAATTCAGACAAATAATTTCGTCCGCACGCGGACCCTGCAGGAGTGAGCCTGCAGGGAACGGTGTTATGGGTGCTTGAGGCTGTTAAGCGTCATCGAGCCAATCAGCAGCTCAGGACTTTCCAGCTCGGCCAGCCCCGCGGTGCTGACTTTCTCCGGCGGATACCCGGCGCCATGTTGCAGATAGCTGAGCAGATGGCCCACCAACGGGTTGTGACTGACCAGCAGTACATTGCTGACCGACACCAGTTGCTCGGCGACTTTGTCCGGGTCGGACTCCGGCGTCAGCCATTCGACAGTGCGAATTTCCGGCTCGAAACCCAGCGCCTCGCGAACAATCTGCGCTGTCTGCTGTGCACGCAGATAGGGGCTGGCGTAGATCGCCGTCAGCGGCTGACCGATCAACCGGGCTGCACTCTTCAAGGCTTCCTGACGACCGTGTTCAGTCAGCTCCCGCTCGGAGTCGGGGCGCGAGCCATAAGGCTCGGCCTCACCATGACGCAATACCCAGAGTTTCATAGCTTGGGTTCCTCATCTCGAGCCGGATGCGGTGCCGGTGGCACGGCGTGCGGCGCTTCACCTTCCGGGGTGCGCGGCGTTGGCCAGTCGGCGAATGGCCACGGTTTCTGGTCACTGTGAAAACTGCCGAAACGCCCGATCTGCGCGAGAAACTGACTCAGGCTGTCGCCGAAATTCATCAGGCCGGCGCTTGGAGCGCCATAAATCAAACGATAGATCAGTTGCACCAGCACCACCGCGCCGAGGATGAACTGCGCCACTTGCCAGACCAGCACGTAGACGATCATCCACAGCACCCGCAGGAGGATGGATTCGTACTTGGCTTCGGTTTTCGGATCGTTCATGGTTCGCTTCCTGTTGAATCAGTTGAAACCGCTGGTGGAAATAAAGTCGACGTCGGTTTTCGGCTCGGCACGCATCAGTAGACCGATCACCTGTTCCAGCGTGCGTCCTTCGAACAGGATCGCGTGCAGCCCGGCGACCAGCGGCATGTACACACCGACCTCCTGGGATTTGGCCTTGAGCACTTTCAGGGTATTGACGCCTTCGGCCACCTCGCCCAGACGCGACACCGCTTCGTCGAGGCTCAAGCCCTGGCCGAGGGCGAACCCGACCTGATAGTTGCGGCTCTTGGGCGAGGAGCAGGTGACGATCAAGTCACCGACCCCGGCCAGACCGAGGAAGGTCATCGGGTTGGCGCCCTGATTCACTGCAAACCGGGTCATCTCGGCGAGTGCGCGGGTGATCAGCATGCTCTTGGTGTTCTCGCCCATCTCCAGCGCCACCGCCATGCCGGCAATGATTGCGTAGACGTTTTTCAACGCCCCGCCCAGTTCGACACCAAAGCGGTCGGCACTGGCGTAAACGCGGAAGGTGCGACCGTGCAGCGCGGCTTGCACCTGCTTGCACAAGTCTTCGTCTTCACTGGCGACCACCGTGGCGGTCAGCGCGTGCTCGGCGATTTCCCGCGCCAGGTTCGGCCCGGACAGCACGCCGATGCGCGCCTGCGGGGCGATTTCTTCGAGGATCTGGCTCATCAGCTTGAAGGTCTGGGCTTCGATGCCCTTGGTCAGGCTGACCAGCATCTTGCCGCTCAGGCGCTCGGCGTGGGGGGCCAGCACCGTGCGCAGTGCGCTGGAAGGCAGCGCGACGAAGCACAGTTCGCAGGCGTCGAGGGTTGCCTGCAAGTCGGTGACGGCGGTCACTCCCGGCAGAATCTTGATGCCCTTGAGGTAACGCGGGTTCTCGCGATTGACCCGAATGGCCTCGGCCTGCTCGGGGTCACGCATCCACTGCCGGACTTGATGGCCGTTCTCGGCCAATAGATTGGCCACGGCGGTACCAAAACTTCCGCCTCCCAGGACCGCAATCGGGCGCTGTTCAGTCATATGCAATCCGTTAATCCATACCAGTGGCGATGCCGGCATTATACGGGGCGACCGAGTCGCGGCCAGCCCCTGCGTCAATTACCGACACTTGTAGGAAGAAGACCAATAAAACCTAGGAAAATGCCTGCAACGTGACTGGAAAAGTCGCTGCCCTCGGTTAACATGCGCGCCAATTCTTCGCTATCTAGGTTGTGCCGTGTCTTTTGGCCCTTCGTCTGCGCGTTCGTCGGTGTTACTGGCGCTGTTGTTCAGCCCGGTATTGCTGGCGGACGACCTGTTTCTGGACAACGACGCACTGCCCCAGGTACTGACGGCCACGCGTCTGAAACAGACACCGGCGGAAGTACCGGGCAGCATGACCGTGCTCGACAGCGAACTGATCAACGCCAGCGGCGCCCGCGACATCAGCGAACTGCTGCGTCTGGTGCCGGGGATGATGGTCGGCAACATCAGCGGCAATCAGGCAGCGGTCAATTATCACGGGACCAACGCCACCGAGGCGCGGCGCATGCAGGTGCTGATCGACGGTCGCTCGGTGTACCGCGCCGGTCTCGCCACGGTGGACTGGAGCGATATTCCGGTGGCCATGGAAGACATCGAGCGCATCGAAGTGTTTCGCGGCCCGAACACCGTCAGCTACGGCGCCAATGCGCTGATGGCGGTGGTCAACATCATCACCCGCCACCCCGCCGACAGCCACGGCACGCGGTTGAAGTACACCCGTGGTCAGCGCGGCATCAACGACTTTTATGCCAGTCAGGGCACCGGCTGGAATGGCGGCGATTTGCGTCTGTCGTTGTCCGGGCAGGAAGACGACGGTTTCGACAGCGATCGCAACGGTGCCGATTACCGCGACAGCCGCCGCTTGAACCGCTTCAGCCTCGCGGTCAGCCACACCCTCAGCGACAACCAGAGCCTCGACTGGCAGGTCAACGCCAAGGACGGCACCAACCAGCGGCCCTACACCTACCGCCCGGTGTTCTCGGGGATTACCGCCGCCGGGGACAATTCCGACGTGGTGGCCAAGGATTATGCCGGCTCGGTGCGCTGGAATCTCGACCTCAATCCCGAGCACAGCGTCTATATCCAAGGCTCGGCACAGCATTGGGACCGTCAGCAGGTGTGGCGCGCCTGCGATGCCGAAGTGTCGTTCAGCCCTGAATTGACGCAGTTGTGGCAGCTCAACCCGAACTACACCGAACGTCTGGCGCGCAACATCACCCGTTTCACCGGTCCCGGCGCCGCGCCCGGCACGCCGCAGGAAATGGCCTTGGCCAATCAGGTGCTCGATCAGTGGCGCAACGGTGCCAGTCGCACCCTGTGCGGCGATATCGACCAGAGCGCCCGGGAATCGCGTTACGACCTCGAAGTGCAGGACACCCTCAGCCTGTCCGACAGCCTGCGACTGGTCAGCGGCATGAACTATCGTTACGACCGTGCCGATTCCGAGACCTATTTCAATGGCACACTCGACGACACCACGTGGCGGGCGTTCGGCCAACTGGAGTGGCGCGCGACTGACCACTGGCTGTTGCAGGGCGGCGCGATGTTCGAAGACACGCAACTGATCGGCAGTTCGCTGACGCCGCGCTTTGCGATCAATTACCTGATCAACCCGCGCCACGGCCTGCGCGCGGTGTACTCGGAGGCGATCCGCTCGCCGGACATGTTCGAGAACAATGTGAACTGGAGTTATCTGGTCAAGAATCTACAGCCGTCGGCCTACGGTCAGTCGTCGGCACGCTATTTCGTCAAGACCCGCGGCCCGGGCGACCTCGAACAGGAACACATGCGCTCGCGGGAGCTGGGCTATAACGGCTACTTCGCCGAACTGGGGCTGGCCGTCGATGTGAAGCTGTTCTACGACGAGATCACCGGCATGATCAGCGAACCGCTGCGCAACAACCAATACATTGCCAGCAACGCCAACAGCTCGCGTTTTCGCGGCACGGAAACCCAGCTCGACTGGCGCCTGAGCCTGGCCGACCGTTTGCGCGTCACCTACGCCTATGTCGACGCCGAGGCGAGCAATCCGCTCGATCAGCAATTCACCGCGAGCAACAGCGGTTCCGCCGGCTGGTTACGCGATTGGGGCCACGGCTGGAACAGCGCCCTCTTCTATTACGGCGACAACGCACTCAACGGCTACCGCTTCGAGCGGGTCGACACACGCATCGCCAAACGCATCGCTCTGGGCAAGGCGCACCTGCAACTGGCCGGGGTGCTGCAACAGCGCCTCGATAACCAGCCGACCACCTTCGTCGACAACCATTACGACGAACGCCGGGTGATGTACTTCAGCGCCGAGCTGGAGTTCTAGATGCGCGGCAGCCTGTTTCACAAGACGCCAACCCTAGGCCACTGGCTGGCGGGTTTGTGCCTGTTTTTGACCGCGTGGCTACATGGCGTGGCGGTGCAGGCCGCTGACATTCTGCTGACCGGCGCCGAAGAAAGCGCCGGCGTGCAGGCGTTCGTTCAGGCGCTCAGCGAGTTGCGGCCCACCGATAACGTGCACTTCCAGCCGCTGGCGAGTCTGCCGGCACCGGGTAAATTGCCGTCCAGCCTGCGCCTGATTCTGCTCGACCTGCCCAGCCTCGACTGGCGCCTGCAGGATGCCCAGGGCCCGGCGACGCTGGTGCTGCGCATCAGCCGCCTGCAGGCGCGGCAACGTCTCGGCACTGCGCAACCGCCGCACTTGAGCCTGCTATGGAGCGATCCGCCACTGAGCCGGCAGTTGCAATTGATCCGGCGGATTCTGCCGCAGGCACGGCGCATCGGCGTGCTGTTCGATCAACACAGCGAATTTCTGCTCCACGAGCTGAGCCTGGCCGCACAACCGCTGAATCTGGAAATTGTCAGTCAGCGCTGGGACAACATTCACGACAGTCGCCCGCTGCAATCGGTGCTGAAAAACAGTGACGTGTTGCTGGGGCTCGACGATCCCGACCTGTACAACCCGAAAACCGCGAAAAACCTGCTGCTCAGCAGCTACGCGCGGCAAGTGGCGCTGGTCGGTCCCAACGTCGCCTTCGTCCGCGCCGGCAGCCTCGCCAGCAGTTACAGCGACCAGAACGACTGGCTGACGATCCTCGATCAATTGCTCGACCAGCCACCGGCCAGTTGGCCGCGAACGCTCTATCCCGAACGTTTTAAAGTCTCAAGTAACGCGCAGGTCGCTCGTTCCCTAGGGATCGAACCCTTGAATGATGCGTCTGTTGCCAGAGCACTGGCCGAAGGAGAACGCCGTCCATGATTTTCCGTCGCCGTTGGGACATCAACACCCGCACCCAGTTGATCAGCCTGGGCCCGGCGCTGTTGCTGACTCTACTGTTGATCAGTTTCTTCACCTTCGTGCGTATTCAGGATTTGCGCCAGGAGCTCAATCACACCGGCCAGCTGATCGCCAACCAACTGGCGCCCGCCACCGAATACGGCGTGATCTCCGGCAATAACGAAGTGCTGGAGAGTCTGCTCAAAGCCACCCTGGCCACGCCTAACGTGCGGTTTCTCGAAGTACAGGACAGCGCCAACCGGATTCTGGTGTACGTCGAACAACCGGCCGCCGCCCACAGTCACGCACATCAGGTGGAAGTGTTTCAGGCACCGGTACGCCTGCAACGGATCGCCCTGCACACTGATTTTTTTCAGGATGGCAAAGTCAACAATGGCGGCGCCAGCGAGGACTATCTGGGACGGGTAATCGTCGGGCTGTCCAACGATGCCTTCAGTCAGCGCCAGCAGGAAATCCTCCTCAAGGCCGGGATCCTCGCGCTGTTTGCCCTGCTCTTCACCTTCGTATTGGCGCGGCGCCTGGCCAGCAGCCTGTCGCAGCCGATCCGTGATATCGGCAATGCGGTCAAGGCGATTCAGGACGGCGACTACAAAACCCCGCTGCCGATCGTCGATGACACCGAACTGGGCGCCCTGTCGCAGCACATCAACAACCTCGCCCAAGCGCTGGAACAGGCCAGCCGCGAACAGCAGCAGGCGATGGCGCAACTGATCCAGACCCGCGAGGAAGCGGAAAAGGCCAACACCGCCAAATCCGATTTTCTGGCGATGATGAGCCACGAACTGCGCACACCCATGAACGGCGTGCTGGGCATGTTGCAGTTGCTGGAAACCACCGACATGACCGAGGAGCAGATCGAATATGCCGCCCTTGCGTCGGAGTCCACCGAGCACTTGCTGAAGGTCATCAACGACATCCTCGACTTCTCCCGGATCGAGCGTTCGGAACTGGAGCTGGAGCACATTCCTTTCAATCTTGCCGAACTGATCGGCGCCTGCGCCCAGTCGTTCCAGCACAGTGCGGTGCAGCGTGGTCTGGCATTGAACCTGCGCATCCCCGAGGACATGCGGGCGTTGCAGGTGCAGGGTGATCCGACGCGGATCCGGCAGATTCTGGTCAACCTGGTCGGCAATGCCTTGAAATTCACCGAGCGCGGGCGGGTCAGCATCGAAGCGCAATGGCAGTCGCTGGATCACGAACTGCTCTGGTTCACCTGCTCGGTGCGCGACAGTGGCATCGGCATTTCGGCCGAAAGTCTGGAGCTGATGTTCAACGCTTTCCAGCAGGCCGACAGTTCGATTTCCCGGCGTTACGGTGGCACCGGCCTCGGTCTGCCGATTGCCCGTACCCTGGCCGAACGCATGGGCGGCACCTTGCGCGCGCAGAGTGAGGAAGGTCGTGGTTCGGTGTTCACCCTGGAAATTCCCCTAGCCCTTTATAAGCAGGCGTTGCCGCAACTGGCCGCACCGCGCGCACTGAATGGCAACGACCACGGTGAAGGGCGCAACGTGTTGCTGGTGGAGGACAACCCGGTCAATCAGACGGTGATTGAAGCGATGCTGCGCAGCCTGGGCTTTACTGTCAGTGTGGCAACCGATGGCGTGCAGGCGGTGCGCAGTGCCGAGGGCAGCGAATTCGAAGTAATTTTGATGGATTGTCGCTTACCGATCATCGACGGTTACGAGGCGACCCGGCAGATCCGTTTGCTGCCTGGACGCCGCGAGGTGCCGATCATCGCGTTGACCGCCAACGCCTTGCAGGGCGACCGCGAAACTTGCCTGTCGGCAGGCATGAACGATTATTTGGCCAAACCGTTCAAACGCAATGACCTACAACAGATTCTGCAACGCTGGGTGCAGTAGTGACGGTTTTTCGACCATCTGCGACTGGCGTGAAAAGCGAAAGTGCGGCAGTCTTAGGCACCCGAACAAGCCTCAAAAGGGGCTTGAATAAAAATTTCAGTGCACAAGTGTACATTCATGTCCTTGGTGCTGTGACTTTCACCACAACGCAATAGTCTATGAGTAGGCTGCCGGTACGAGGCATGAACGCGTCGATCGGCCGGGAAGATTTGCCCCACCTGCCGCATGGGATTATTGAGGAGCTCGCATGACCAAACAAAACGCCTTTACTCGGGAAGATCTGCTGCGCTGCAGTCGCGGTGAGCTGTTCGGCCCAGGTAACGCGCAACTGCCCGCCCCGAACATGCTGATGGTGGATCGCATCACCCTGATCAGCGAAGAAGGCGGCAAGTACGGCAAAGGTGAATTGGTCGCCGAGCTGGATATCAACCCTGACCTGTGGTTCTTCGCGTGCCACTTCGAAGGCGATCCGGTGATGCCGGGCTGCCTCGGTCTGGACGCCATGTGGCAACTGGTCGGCTTCTTCCTGGGCTGGCAAGGCCTGCCGGGCCGTGGCCGTGCGCTGGGTTCGGGCGAAGTGAAATTCTTCGGTCAGGTGCTGCCGACCGCCAAGAAAGTCACCTACAACATTCATATCAAACGCGTCCTCAAGGGCAAGCTGAACCTGGCCATCGCCGATGGTTCGGTGACTGTCGACGGTCGCGAAATCTACACCGCCGAAGGCCTTCGCGTCGGCGTTTTCACCTCCACTGACAACTTCTAAGGGTTATTCGCATGCGCCGCGTCGTTATCACTGGTCTGGGCATTGTTTCGTGCCTGGGCAATGACAAAGAGACCGTCTCCGCTAACCTGCGTGCAAGCCGCCCTGGCATCCGGTTCAACCCGGAATATGCTGAAATGGGTCTGCGTAGCCAGGTTTCCGGCTCCATCGACCTCAACCTTGAAGAGCTGATTGATCGCAAGATCTATCGCTTCGTCGGCCACGCTGCGGCTTACGCCTACCTGGCCATGAAAGACGCCATCACTGACTCCGGCCTGACCGAAGAACAAGTGTCCAACCCGCGTACCGGCCTGATCGCCGGTTCGGGTGGTGCGTCGACCCTGAACCAGATGGAAGCGCTGGACATCCTGCGCGAGAAAGGCGTGAAACGCGTTGGCCCATACCGCGTCACGCGGACCATGAGCAGCACCGTTTCCGCGTGCCTGGCCACTCCGTTCAAGATCAAGGGCCTGAACTACTCCATCGCTTCTGCCTGCGCCACCAGTGCTCACTGCATCGGTACCGCCATGGAACAGATCCAGATGGGCAAGCAGGACATCGTCTTCGCCGGTGGCGGTGAAGAAGAGCACTGGAGCCAGTCGTTCCTGTTCGACGCGATGGGCGCCCTGTCCAGCAAGCGTAACGACACCCCGGAACAAGCCTCCCGCGCCTACGACGCCGACCGTGACGGTTTCGTCATCGCTGGCGGTGGCGGCATGGTCGTGGTTGAAGAGCTGGAGCACGCTCTGGCCCGTGGCGCCAAGATCTACGCCGAAATCGTTGGCTACGGCGCAACGTCCGACGGCTACGACATGGTTGCCCCGAGTGGCGAAGGCGCGATCCGTTGCATGCAGATGGCAATGTCCACTGTTGATACGCCAATCGACTACCTGAACACCCACGGCACTTCGACTCCGGTCGGCGACGTCGCGGAAATGAAAGGTGTGCGTGAAGTGTTCGGCGACAAGGCACCAGCGATCAGCTCGACCAAGAGCCTGTCCGGTCACTCCCTGGGCGCCGCCGGCGTTCACGAAGCGATCTACTGCATGCTGATGATGGAAGGCAACTTCATTGCCGGTTCCGCCAACATCGACGAGCTGGACCCTGAAGTGGCCGATCTGCCGGTGCTGACCAAGACCCGCGAAAACGCCACTATCAACACCGTGATGAGCAACAGCTTCGGCTTCGGCGGCACCAACGCCACGCTGGTCCTGAAGCGCTGGGAAGGCAAGTAATTCCCCCCGCTTGAGCCACACCTGAAAACGCCCCGACTGGTTCGGGGCGTTTTTTTGCCTGAAGCAATCAGCCGGCACACCGCTGATCCCTGTGGGAGCTGGCTTGCCAGCGATATCGGAGTGTCAGGTAACGAAGATGTTTGCAGTGCCGACGTCATCGCTGGCAAGCCAGCTCCCACAGGGTTCGAGGGTGCTCTGAAAATGAAACTTCTGTCATGAAACCTTTCGCCCTGCGACCGAATGTCGCGGATTACGCGGGCTGCAGCACTGTTGCAAAAAACGCAACAACACCTTGCGCAAATCAAGCGTTTACTTAGCAAGCTAACAAATCATATAAAAGAGTCCTGCACACGCCTTGCTGCAGATAACTTGAGATTTGGAGCTAGCAGATGACTGTAAAAGTAACTGAACGCGACGATTCACACATGTCCCATGAAGGCGTAGCCGCCGGTGTACGGATCTGGGATGTGCATCAACAAGACTTGCTGGTCGGCATGTTCCACAACGAAATCGACGCCCACAACTACAAGGCCGAACTGGAACTGCAAGAACAGCAGCGGGATCTGAAATCCGCCTGATTCAACCACAGCATTAAAAACGACAAACCCCGCCATGAGCGGGGTTTGTGTTGTTACAGCTTTATCGCTTTACCACATCAGGTCATCAGGGATCTGATAGGCCGCGTACGGATCGTCCTCGGTGCTGACCTCTTCAGTCTGCACATTGAGCTGAACGATGCGTTGCGGGTCGCGCTCCTGGATCTTCAGGGCCGCCTCACGCGGGATCACTTCATACCCACCGCCGTGGTGCACGATCGCCAGCGAACCGTTGCTGAGCTTGTTGCGCATCAGCGTGTTGACCGAAATGCGCTTGACCTTCTTGTCGTCGACGAAGTTGTAGTAATCCTCGGTGTTCAGCTTCGGCAGACGCGAGACTTCGATCAGTTGCTTGACCTGCGCAGCACGGGCCTTGGCCTCGATTTTCTCTTGCTGCTGACGGTTCAGCTCCTGGTCGCGCTTGACCTTCTCGGCCATGGCTTCCTGGGCGGCGCGCTGCTGCGAATCATCCAGTTCGATCTGGCCTTTGTGCGCCAGACGCTGCTGCTTCTGCTTGTCCTTGCTGACCTGTTTGGCCTGCTTTTGGTTGACCAGCCCTGCTTTGAGCAACTGATCGCGAAGGGAAATACTCATGGTGCTTACTCACTTGGGCAGTTGCTCAGCCGCAGCTGGGCACATTCTTTTCCTGGCGTTTGGCTTCGCCCCACAGGGCGTCCAACTCTTCGAGGGTGCAATCTTCCATGGGACGGTGGGTGTCGCGCAATGCCTGTTCGATAAATCGGAAACGTCGTTCGAACTTGGCGTTGGCGCCACGCAACGCCGTTTCCGGATCGACCTTCAGGTGCCGGGCCAGATTGACCACGGAAAACAGCAGGTCGCCGATCTCGTCAGCCACTGCTGCGGGATCATTTTCGGACATGGCTTCGAGAACTTCATCGAGCTCTTCGCGCACCTTGTCCAGCACTGGCAAGGCATCCGGCCAGTCGAAACCGACCTGCCCGGCACGCTTCTGCAGCTTGGCCGAACGTGACAAGGCCGGCAGCGTGGCGGGCACGTCATCGAGCAGTGACAGTTGTTCGGGTGTAACGGATTTCTCGGCGCGCTCTTCGGCCTTGATCGCTTCCCAGCGCTGCTTGACCTGTTCCTCGCTCAGACGCGGCACGTCCAGCGGCGCGTACAGATCACCGGTGGGGAACACGTGTGGGTGACGGCGAATCAGTTTGCGGGTGATGCTGTCGATCACCCCGGCGAATTCAAAGCGCCCTTCTTCCCGGGCCAACTGGCTGTAATAGACGACCTGGAACAACAGATCGCCCAGTTCGCCCTGCAAGTGATCGAAGTCGCCACGCTCAATGGCGTCGGCCACTTCGTAGGCTTCTTCGAGGGTGTGCGGGACGATGGTCGCGTAGGTTTGCTTGATGTCCCACGGGCAACCGTACTGCGGGTCGCGCAGACGGCTCATCAAATGCAGCAGGTCTTCAAGGCTGTACATCATTTATCTCTCACCACAAAACCATGTGGGAGCTGGCTTGCCAGCGATGCAGATACCTCGGTGAATCAGGACAATCGAGGTGATGCAATCGCTGGCAAGCCAGCTCCCACAGTTGATCGGGGTTGGCCATCAAGGCGTGCGGTTACGCCGCGTCTCGATGATGTTCGGCAACTGCGAAATCCGCCCCAGCAAGCGCCCCAGCGCATCCAGCCCGGGGATCTCGATGGTCAGCGACATCAGCGCAGTGTTGTCTTCCTTGTTCGAACGGGTGTTGACCGCCAGCACGTTGATGCGCTCGTTGAGCAGCACCTGCGAGACGTCACGCAGCAGACCGGAACGGTCGTAGGCGCGGATGACGATGTCCACCGGATAGGTGAGCACCGGCACCGGGCCCCAGCTGACCTGGATGATCCGCTCCGGCTCGCGCCCGGCCAGTTGCAGCACCGAGGCACAGTCCTGACGGTGGATGCTCACACCGCGGCCCTGGGTGATGTAACCGACGATCGCATCGCCCGGCAGCGGCTGGCAGCAGCCGGCCATCTGCGTCATCAGGTTGCCGACGCCCTGGATCTGGATATCGCCGCGCTTGCCCGGCTTGTAACCGGTGGCCTTGCGCGGGATCAGCTCCAGCTGTTCGTTGCCGCGTTCCGGCTCGACCAGTTGCTGCGCCAGGTTGACCAGTTGCGCCAGACGCAGGTCACCGGCACCGAGGGCGGCGAACATGTCTTCGGCGGTTTTCATGTTGGCCTTGTCGGCCAGCTTGTCGAAATCCACCGCCGGCAGACCGAGGCGATTGAGCTCGCGTTCGATCAGGGTTTTACCGGCCGCGACGTTCTGGTCACGAGCCTGCAGCTTGAACCAGTGAACAATCTTCGCCCGCGCCCGCGAGGTGGTGACGTAACCAAGGTTCGGGTTCAGCCAGTCGCGGCTCGGCGTACCGTGCTTGCTGGTGATGATCTCGACCTGTTCACCGGTCTGCAGGCTGTAGTTGAGCGGGACGATCCGGCCGTTGATCTTCGCGCCACGGCAGTTATGGCCGATTTCGGTGTGCACGCGGTAGGCGAAGTCCAGCGGCGTTGCGCCCTTCGGCAAGTCGATGGCGTGACCGTCAGGGGTGAAGATGTAGACCCGGTCCGGCTCGATATCGACCCGCAACTGTTCCGCCAGACCACCGATATCGCCCAGTTCTTCGTGCCACTCGAGGACCTGACGCAGCCAGGAGATTTTCTCTTCGTAGTGGTTCGAACCGGATTTGACGTCAGTGCCCTTGTAGCGCCAGTGCGCGCAGACGCCGAGTTCGGCTTCTTCGTGCATCGAATGCGTACGGATCTGGACTTCCAGCACCTTGCCTTCCGGGCCGATCACCGCGGTGTGCAGCGAGCGGTAGCCGTTCTCTTTCGGGTTGGCGATGTAGTCGTCGAACTCTTTCGGGATGTGCCGCCACAGGGTGTGGACGATGCCGAGCGCGGTGTAGCAGTCGCGCATTTCCGGCACCAGCACGCGCACGGCGCGCACGTCGTAGATCTGGCTGAATTCCAGGCCCTTGCGCTGCATTTTGCGCCAGATCGAATAAATGTGTTTGGCCCGGCCACTGATGTCGGCGTCGACGCCGGTGGCCTGCAATTCGTCCTTGAGCTGGGTCATCACGTCGCTGATGAAACGCTCACGGTCCAGCCGCCGCTCATGGAGCAGCTTGGCAATCTGTTTGTATTGGTCGGGTTCCAGGTAACGGAAGGACAAATCCTCCAGTTCCCACTTGATATGACCGATGCCGAGGCGATGCGCGAGCGGCGCATAAATGTCGAAGACTTCCCGGGCGACGCGGTTGCGTTTTTCGTCGTCGGCGGTTTTCACCGCACGGATCGCGCAGGTCCGTTCGGCCAGTTTGATCAGGGCGACGCGCACGTCGTCGACCATCGCGACGAGCATCTTGCGCAGGTTTTCCACCTGCCCTTGCGTGCCCATCACCATCGACTGGCGCGGGCTGAGGCTGGCACTGATGGCCGCCATGCGCTGCACGCCGTCGATCAGCTTGGCCACCACCGGGCCGAAGCGCTGGCTGACGGCCGCGAGCTCGATCTGGCCTTCGCGCACGCCACGGTACAGGACCGCCGCGACCAGCGAATCCTGATCGAGTTTGAGGTCAGCGAGAATTTCGGCGATCTCAAGGCCGGTACTGAAACTGCCGGTGCCTTCGGACCACAGATTCTTCGCGGCGTTGGACTGTTGTTCGGCCTCGCGAGCGAACTCGCAGGCTTCTTTCAAGGCTTCGCGATCCAGTGCCAGATCGACACTGACCGCGTGATCGAGCCAAGCCTCGAGATTGATACTGCCGTCAGTGTTGATCGGCTGGTGTGCTCTCACCTGTACCATCTTGCTTTACCTTCCCTACGACGCAGATTCAATGCGTCAAATCGCTGACCTTCATTGCCCGTTTGCGCTCGCGGGGCTCGAGCGAGCGCTGCCAGGACAGGTCAGACGGATGACGAGCCATCCTGGCTCGCTTCAAATAACGCCATGGCCTCGACATGTGCCGTCTGAGGAAACATATCGAGAATCCCGGCACGTTTTAACCGGTAGCCCTGTTTGATCAATTCGACCGTATCGCGCGCCAGAGTTGCAGGGTTGCACGACACATACACCAACCGCTTCGCGCCCAGGGTCGCAAGCTTGCGCACCACCTCGAAAGCACCGTCACGCGGTGGGTCCAAGAGTACCGCAGAAAAGCCGTTTGCGATCCACTCGGCATCGCTCAAAGGCTGGGATAAATCGGCTTGAAAAAACTTTGTGTTATGCAAATTGTTACTAGCGGCATTCGCCGCAGCGCGCTCGACCATGGTCTGCACACCTTCGACCGCCACCACTTCCCGCACGCTTTTGGCCAGCGGCAAAGCAAAGTTGCCGAGGCCGCAGAACAGATCCAGCACGCGTTCGTCGCTGCCGGGTTTCAGCCAGTCCAGCGCTTGCGCAACCATCGCTTCGTTGACGCCGGCGTTGACCTGAATGAAATCCCCCGGGCGGTACGCCAGATCGAGATCCCACTGTTCCAGGCGATAGCCCAGCGACTGCGAAGCATCGACCGGTTGCGGCTCGCCTTCGCCATGCAGCCACAATTGCGCTTCATGGAACTGGCAGAACTCCTTGAGGATCGTCAGGTCCGCTTCGGACAACGGCGCCATATGACGCAGCAACACCGCCAGCGCCGAGCCGCTGAACAACTCGACATGCCCCAGCGCCTGCGGTTTGCTCAACCGACGAAGCATCTCCGGCAACCGGGTCATGATTGGTTGCAAGGGCTGTACCAGCACCGGGCATTCGCTGATCGCGACGATGTCCTGACTGCCGGCGGCGCGGAAACCGACTTCGAGTTTCTTCGCCTTCATGTCCCAGCGCACAGCGATGCGGGCGCGACGGCGATAGCCGAATTCAGGTCCGGTCAGCGGTGCTGCCCATGCTTCAGGTTCGACACCGGCAACGCGCGACAATTGCTCGGCGAGCATGCGCTGTTTCAGGGCAAGCTGTTCGCCGTGGGGCAGATGCTGGACGCTGCAACCACCGCAACGACCGGCGTGCGGACAGGGTGCCGGGCGGCGCAATTCGCTGGCCTTGAACACGCGCTCGGTGCGCGCCTCGACCACTTTGCCGTGGGCGCCGAGCACCCGCGCCTCGACCTCTTCACCCGCGAGGGCGCCGAGGACAAACCAGGTGCGGCCTTCGAAAAACGCGATACCGCGACCGTCATTGGCCAGACGCTCGATGGTCAGGCGCTGCTTTTTGCCGGTCGGAATTTGCGCGGCCTTGCTGCCGCCGGTGGGCTGGAAGCGCAGGCCTCTCTCATGCTTGGCCATCAGTTGGGCGCGTCGAAAATGCCGGTCGACAGGTAACGGTCGCCACGGTCGCAAATGATCGCGACGATCACCGCGTTTTCAACTTCTTTGGACAGGCGCAGCATCGCTGCCACCGCACCGCCCGAGGACACGCCGCAGAAGATGCCTTCTTCGCGGGCCAGACGACGGGTGACGTCCTCGGCTTCGCTTTGCGCCATGTCGACGATGCGGTCGACGCGGTCGGCCTGATAAATCTTCGGCAGGTATTCCTGCGGCCAGCGGCGGATGCCGGGAATGGCCGAGCCTTCCATCGGTTGCAGACCGACGATCTGCACGTTGTCGTTCTGCTCTTTCAAGTAGCGCGACACGCCCATGATGGTCCCGGTGGTGCCCATCGAACTGACGAAATGGGTGATGGTGCCCTGGGTCTGGCGCCAGATTTCCGGGCCGGTGGTGGTGTAGTGCGCTTCCGGATTGTCGCCGTTGGCGAACTGATCGAGCACCTTGCCACGGCCTTCGGCTTCCATGCGCTGAGCGAGATCGCGAGCGCCTTCCATGCCCTCTTCCTGGCTGACCAGAATCAGCTCGGCACCGTAGGCGGTCATCGCTGCCTTGCGTTCGGCACTGGAGTTGTCCGGCATGATCAGGATCATCTTGTAACCCTTGATCGCGGCGGCCATCGCCAGGGCGATCCCGGTGTTGCCCGAGGTCGCTTCGATCAGCGTGTCGCCGGCGTGAATCTGCCCGCGCAACTCGGCGCGGGTGATCATCGACAGCGCCGGACGGTCCTTGACCGAACCCGCCGGGTTGTTCCCTTCGAGCTTGAGCAAAAGGGTATTGCTGGTGGCGCCAGGCAGGCGCTGCAAACGAACCAGCGGAGTGTTGCCGACGCAATCGGCGATGGTTGGGTACTGCAAGGTCATGGCGTATTCGCAATCCAGACGTGCGGGGGCGCCTATCATACCGGCAAACCTGCGCAGGCCATATCACGCAAAGTGCGGTGCTTATGGTTTATGGGAATAAGGGATTGAAAGTCGCACCAGTGGTGCGACTTTGCCGTGGGTCACCTTAGTGGGCGGTGATGCGTATGGCCTCTTCGCGAGCAGGCTCGCTCCCCCCGGGGGATCAGCGTTGATCACACAATCTGCGGCGAACCGGGTTCAACTGTGGGAGCGAGCTTGCTCGGAAAGGCGTCAGTCGGCCCAACACCGTCATCAGCAACCAAGCGCAAATTCAAGCGCAACCCCGCCCCGCTGTTCTCCGCCCAAATACTTGCGCCCTGACGCTGCACGGCATTGCGCGCGATGCTCAACCCCAAGCCAAATCCACCGTCTCCGGGCCGCGAGCCGTCGAGGCGGGTGAACGGCGAGAAGATCCGCTCCAGATCCCCTTCCGCCACTCCGCCGCCCTGATCCTCCAGCCACAAATGCCAGTAATCGCCGTCACGCCGTCCGTCGAGGCTCACGATGCCGCCCTCGGGCGAATGTCGAATGGCATTGCGCAGGATGTTCTCCAACGCCTGCGCCAAGGTGTTGAGGTTGCCGCGCACCCAGCACGACGACGGCACCGCACACTGCAATTGCAGGCTCGGCCAGCCGCTTTCATAACAGGCGTTATCCGTGAGCATTTCCCACAGAGCCTGAATCTGGATCGCCTCGTCGGGCAACGGCGTGCGGTCGGTGTCGAGCCAGGCCAATTGCAAGGTGTCCTCGACCAGCCGCTGCATGCCGTCGACTTCACGGCCGATGCGATCGCGCAGTTGCCGCAGATCCTGCTCGCTTTCGCTGGCCACACGCAGCCGGCTCAGAGGCGTGCGCAATTCATGGGACAAATCGCGCAACAGTTGTTGCTGCAAGGCAACGGTCGATTGCAGGCGCTCGGCCATCGAGTCGAAGGCGCGGGCCAGTTCACCGAGCTCGTCCGGCCGCTGGGTGATGCCGCTCGACAGCCGCACATTCAGTTGATCGGCGCGCCAGGCGTTGGCCTGTTCGCGCAGGTTGTTCAGCGGCACCACCAGCAGGCGATACAGGCCGACGCACAGCAATAAAGTAAACAGTCCAGGGATCACGCCGTTGGTGATCACCCGCCAGAACACCCGGTACTTCCCCGGCAGAAAACGTTCGGGCAGTTCAATCACTAAACTGCCGGTAGCAGGATCATGGGGAAACGGCACGCGCAACCACGGTCGGCCCTGCTTGTGGATTGGCCAGTCAAGCCCGCGCAAAAACGTCAGGCGCTGCACTTCCTGATCATTCAACGGTTCGCTGCTCAGCGACTGCAAGTTGCGGTCGATCACGCCAGCCCAAGCGGCCTCACGCAATTCCATGCTCTGCAACCAGCTATCAATACCGTCACGCTGACCGCGCTGCCAGGCCCGTTCGGCCTCAGCCGCATACCGGGTAAGCGTGCCGCGCGCCTCATCGGAGAGAAACTGATTGCGCTCCTCCATGTAGCGACCCCATGACCAGCTCAGCCAGATCATCAGCAGACAGAACGCGACCAGCAGACACGCCAGTTTCCAGAACAGCGAATGGCGCCCCGGCAATTCAGAGCGCTTCATCGGCACGGCCACTCAATACGTAGCCCTTGCCCCACACCGTGCGCACTTCCCGCTCGGTGTAGCCGATGGCCTTGAGTTTGCGGCGGATCTGGCTGATGTGCATGTCGAGGCTGCGATCGTGTGCCGCATAGCCGCGTTGCAGAACGTGCTGATAAAGGAAGGCCTTGCTCAAGACTTCCTCGTCATTGCGCTCGAGGGTTTCCAGCAAGCGGAATTCGCTGCGGGTCAGGCCGGCCGCCTGGTCGCGGAAAAACACCTCGCACTGTGCGTCGTCAAAGCGCAGGGTTCCCGTGGTCAACGGCGTTGCAAGCGCCGGCGGACGCCGATCAAGGGCCACCCGTCGCAGGATCGCTTCGATGCGCACGTGCAACTCGGCAATGCTGAACGGCTTGGGCAAATAATCATCGGCGCCCAGGCGAAAACCACTGATGCGATCCGCCTCGGCGCCCAGCGCCGACATCAGTAACACCGGCGTCGAATGGCTCTGGCGCAATTGCGTCAGCACATTCAGTCCGTCCAGCCCGGGCAACAGAATGTCCATCAACACCACGTCGAACGGCTGGCGTCGGGCGATGCTCAGGCCCTCCTGGCCGTTCTGGCACCAGGTCACCAGAAAGCCGCTGCGGCCCAGCTGTTCGTGAACGTAGGCGCCGAGGACCGGATCGTCTTCGATGGAAAGAATGCGCGGCTGGCCAACGGAAACAGGAGTCATGAGTATCTGCAAGTCATTCTCAGTTGAGCGGCGATTATTCAAGATTGCCGGGCGTGGGGCAACACAAGCTTGACCTGCCGGACAAACGCGCACCGGCGCGGCGACCGATGGCGCGCGCATTTTTCCGGAGATTGCCTGCGAGCAAATCGCTACACTGCGCCCATGTCGCGTGCCGGATGCACGCATGAGTCAACGGATCAGCGGGATGCAGGAGATGGGCGTGCTCAAAAAACTGGGAATCAAAGGTCGCGTGTTGTTGCTGACCCTGTTGCCGACCAGCCTGATGGCGTTGGTGCTGGGCGGTTACTTCACCTGGACGCAACAGTCCGACTTGCAGACCCAATTGATGCAGCGCGGCGAAATGATCGCCGAGCAACTGGCGCCGCTGGTCGCCCCCGCCATGGGCCATGGCAACAACGACCTGCTCGAACGCATCGCCACCCAATCCCTCGAACAACCGGACGTGCGCGCGGTAACCTTTCTGGCGCCGGATCGCTCGCCGCTGGCCCACGCCGGCCCGACCATGCTCAATCAGGCCCCCACCGGCGACAGCACGCAGTTGCAACGGCGCAGTGGCAATGACGCGACCCGCTACCTGATGCCGGTCTTCGGCAAACACCGCAACCTCGCCGGCGAACTGATTCCAGCCGAATCCGACCGGTTGCTCGGCTGGGTCGAACTGGAGTTGTCGCACAACGGCATGTTGCTGCGCGGATATCGCAGCCTGTTCGCCAGCCTGTTGCTGATCGCCGCCGGCCTGGCCGGTGCCGCTCTGCTCGCAGTGCGCATGGGCCGCACCATCAATCGGCCGCTGGGCCAGATCAAGCAAGCCGTCGCGCAACTCAAGGACGGCCACCTGGAAACCCGTCTGCCGCCCCTCGGCAGTCAGGAACTGGACGAACTGGCCTCAGGCATCAACCGCATGGCCGGCACCTTGCAGAACGCCCGCGAAGAATTGCAGCACAGCGTCGATCAGGCCACCGAAGACGTGCGCCAGAACCTGGAAACCATCGAAATCCAGAACATCGAACTGGATCTGGCGCGTAAAGAAGCACTGGAAGCGAGCCGGATCAAATCCGAATTTCTCGCCAACATGAGCCATGAAATCCGCACGCCGCTCAACGGCATTCTCGGCTTCACCCACCTGTTGCAGAAAAGCGAACTGACCCCGCGCCAGCTCGACTATCTGGGCACCATCGAAAAATCCGCCGACAGCCTGCTCGGGATCATCAACGAGATCCTCGATTTCTCGAAGATCGAGGCCGGCAAACTGGTGCTCGACCATATCCCGTTCAACCTGCGCGATCTGTTGCAGGACACCCTGACGATTCTGGCCCCGGCCGCCCACGCCAAGCAGTTGGAACTGGTCAGTCTGGTCTATCGCGACACGCCGTTGTCGCTGGTCGGTGACCCACTGCGACTCAAACAGATCCTCACCAACCTGGTCAGCAACGCGATCAAGTTCACCCGCGAAGGCACCATCGTCGCCCGCGCCATGCTTGAGGACGAACACGAAGACAGCGTGCAACTGCGCATCAGCATTCAGGACACCGGCATCGGCCTGTCGAATCAGGACGTGCGCGCGTTGTTTCAGGCCTTCAGCCAGGCCGACAATTCGCTGTCGCGGCAACCCGGCGGCACGGGCCTGGGGCTGGTGATTTCCAAGCGTCTGATCGAACAGATGGGCGGTGAAATCGGGGTCGACAGCACGCCGGGCGAAGGGTCGGAGTTCTGGATCAGCCTGAGCTTGCCGAAAACCCGTGACGATGCCGAAGACCTGCCTTCGGCGCCGCTGCTCGGACGGCGCGTCGCCTTGCTGGAAAGCCATGAACTGGCGCGCCAGGCGTTGCAGCATCAACTGGAAGACTGCGGCCTCGACGTCACGACCTTCAATACCCTGGAAACCCTGACCAATGGCGTCACCGGGGCCCACCAGACCGATCAGGCGATTGATCTGGCGGTGCTCGGCATCACCAGCAGCGACATGCTGCCGGAACGCCTGAACCAGCATGTCTGGGACCTCGAGCACCTGGGCTGCAAAGTGCTGGTGCTGTGCCCGACCACCGAGCAAACGTTGTTTCACCTCTCGGTACCGAACCCGCACAGCCAGTTGCAGGCCAAACCGGCCTGCACGCGCAAGCTGCGCCGGGCGCTGTCGGATCTGGCCAACCCGCGCCAGCCGCGCAATGAGCCGGGCGAGCCGCTGTCGAGTCGCGCGCCGAAAGTGCTGTGTGTCGATGACAATCCGGCCAACCTGCTGCTGGTGCAGACCCTGCTCGAAGACATGGGCGCCAAGGTGCTCGCGGTGGAAAGCGGCTACGCGGCGGTGAAAGCGGTACAGGCCGAGTCCTTCGACCTGGTGTTGATGGACGTGCAGATGCCCGGCATGGACGGACGCCAGAGCACCGAAGCCATCCGCCAGTGGGAAAGCGAACGGCACTGCACACCGCTGCCGATCGTCGCCCTCACGGCCCACGCCATGGCCAACGAGAAACGTGCGCTGCTGCAAAGCGGCATGGATGACTACCTGACCAAACCGATCAGCGAGCGGCAACTGGCGCAAGTGGTGCTGAAGTGGACCGGCCTGGCCCTGCGCAATCATGGACCGGAGCGGGTCAGCGACAGCGCCGCGGCGAACAATGAACTGCCGGTGCTCGATCACGAAGAAGGTCTGCGCCTGGCCGCGGGCAAGGCGGATCTGGCGGCAGACATGCTGGCCATGCTCCTGGCTTCGCTGGAAGCCGACCGCGAGGCCATTCGTGCAGCGTGTGAAAGCCGTGACCAGAACGCCCTGATCGAACGCGTCCATCGCCTGCACGGCGCCACCCGTTACTGCGGCGTGCCGCAATTGCGCGCGGCCTGCCAACGCAGCGAAACCCTGCTCAAACAAGGCGACCCCAAAGCCGTGGCGGCGCTGGAAGAACTGGAGCGGGCGATCAACCGCCTCGCCGCTCAAGCGAGGATCAGCGCCTGATCCACGACAATGCCGATGCCGCGCGCTCACGCTAAGGTAGTGGCAGGTCGATACTGACCGGCCACGCTGTTCCAGGAGGAATTCATGCGCACGATTGTTTTCAGCAGCCAGACCTACGACCGCGAGAGTTTTCTCGCCGCCACCTGTCCGGCCGGCCTTGAGCTGCACTTTCAAGCAGCCCGGCTGAGCCTCGATACGGCGGCCCTGGCCGAACATCACGAGGTGGTCTGCGCCTTTATCAATGACGATCTCAGTGCACCGGTGCTGGAACGCCTGGCCGCCGGCGGCACACGGCTGATCGCCTTGCGCTCGGCCGGTTACAACCATGTCGATCTGGTCGCGGCGAAACGCCTGGGCCTGTCGGTGGTGCGCGTCCCGGCCTACTCGCCACATGCGGTGGCCGAGCACGCGGTGGCACTGATCCTCGCGCTCAACCGGCGTTTGCACCGTGCCTATAACCGCACCCGCGAAGGCGATTTCAGCCTGCACGGCCTGACCGGTTTCGATCTGGTCGGTAAAACGGTCGGTGTGGTCGGCACCGGGCAGATCGGCGCGACCTTCGCGAAAATCATGCATGGCTTCGGCTGTGAACTGCTGGCCTACGACCCCTTTCCCAACCCCGCCGTGCTGGCGTTGGGCGCGCGTTATCTGAGCCTGCCGGAACTGCTCGCGCAATCACGCATCATCAGCCTGCACTGCCCGCTCAACGAGCAAAGCAGGCACTTGATCAACCGTGACTCACTGGCGCACATGCAAGCGGGCGCCATGCTCATCAACACCGGACGCGGCGGTCTGGTGGACACGCCGGCGCTGATCGACGCGTTGAAGGACGGTCAACTAGGCTATCTGGGGCTGGATGTCTATGAGGAGGAAGCGCAGCTGTTTTTCGAGGACCGTTCCGACCTGCCGTTGCAGGACGATGTGCTGGCGCGTCTGCTGACGTTTCCCAACGTGATCGTCACGGCGCATCAGGCGTTTCTGACCCATGAAGCGCTGGGCGCGATCGCGGCGACGACCTTGCACAACATCGCGACCTGGGCGGCAGGATCGCCGCAGAACCAGGTCGAAGGTTGAGGGTTATTTCGGCGAGAGCGAGGACGCCAGAATCAGCAGGCCCAGCCAGCCGAAACCGAACAGCCGCTGTTTCGCCGAATGGCCGTTGCGCAGCAGGAACCAGACAAACACCATCGGCAGCAGAAACACCATGATCTTCAGCCAGCCCTCCACCGGACGGCTGCCGTCGGCATTGACGTGAGCCTCCACCGCTTGCGCGGCTTGCTGGCGACGGCGACGCCCCGCGGCGGCCGGCATCACTTTCGGTAGCGGCTCGGCGACCGGAGGCACGACAGCAGCCTCGGGGACTGCCCGGTTGCGCGGCAGGCTACCGAACGAAATTGTCGATGCCTGCGCCGGCCCCGCTTGCACGTGCGCCTGTACCGGTTGCTCCGCCATCGGAGCCCCGCAATGAATGCACGCCTGGGCTTCGGAGCTGATGCTCCGCTTGCATTCATAACATTCGATCAGCGCCATGTTCCGTTCCTTCAGAGTCGAGGGCGGCAGTTTGCCATGAGCGTCGGTCGATTTGAACCGGATCGAAGGTCGCACGCGTGCACCATTCTGCAATCGAGCCCGTGCTAGCATGTCGCGCATATTTGGAGGACCCATGGTCGAACACGATTTCCGCTACACCCTGATGAACCCGCAACACACCCTCACCGAATGCCGCGCCCTCGTACCCGGCCGCTATCAGGTTACCGGCAACGGTGGCTCGATCCGCATCGGCGATACCCTGTTGGTGACCCTCAAAGGCAGCAAGGACTTGTCCATGCGCCTGACCGTCGAAACCGTGCGCCACCTGATCAACCCGCCGGGTCAATGGACCGCGATGACCACGGGCCCGGTGTTCGGCGAACTGGCGATTCACACCTGGCAGGTCAACTGCGACAGCTGCGCCAAAGAGCTGAGCTTCGAATTCGCCGTGGACGCCAAACTGGGCAAGGCCGCCGAGCAACCGGCCGCCACGGCGCGCATCGCCGAGCTGGGCTGGAAAGCCGTCGGCGACAAGCACCTGTGCCCGAAATGCCAGGAGCCCGCGTGATGAAAGGCCTGGCCCTGACTGCGCTGATCGGTGCAGGCCTGGTTGGCTGCGCCGCGGAGCCTGTGCAGTTGCAGCAGAACCGCAGCTACATTCTGGAGTGGATCGGCGAGCGACCATTGATGGATTACAGCCATCTGACCGTGACCCTCGGCGACGATGGCCGCGCGTATGGCAATGGCGGCTGCAATCACTGGTTCGCGCCGTACACCCTCGACGGCGACAAGCTGAGCTTCGGCAAAATCGGCAAGACCCGCAAACTCTGCGCACCCGCGTTGATGGAGCAGGAACAACGCTTCCTGCAGGCGCTGCAAGGCGTCGAACGCTGGGACGTCTCGCCGATCGAGCAGATGCGTTTCTGGCCGGCGGAAGGCAAGCCATTGCGTTGGTGGCTGGAAGAGGGTTAACCCTCAGGCCGCCAAAGCCCTCACCCTAACCCTCTCCCAGAGGGAGAGGGGACTGATTGGGGGATATTGAAGAGGTACGCCGACCTGAAAGGCCTTCACCGAATCCATAATCGACTGGATTTTGCTTTGGCGAACCCATAATCGACTGGACCTTGCTTTGGCGAATCCATAATCGACTGGATCTTGCTTTGGTGAATCCATAATCGACTGGACCTTGCTTTGGTGAATCCATAATCGACTGGACCTTGCTTTGGTGAATCCATAATCGACTGGATCTTGCTTTGGTGAATCCATAATCGACTGGACCTTGCTTTGGCGAACCCATAATCGGCTGGATCTTGCTTTGGCGAATCTACAATCGGCTCGATCTCTCAGGTCGGTGTAGCTCGCCAGACACCTCGGTCGGCCCCCTCTCCCTCCGGGAGAGGGCTGGGGTGAGGGGCTTTTGACGTTACTTGGTCGCTTGTAGCGCCTCAAGCTTCGCCATCACCCCCGCCGCCGTCTGCTCGCCCATCAACTGCTCACGCACCTTGCCCTTGTTGTCGATGATGTAGGTCACCGGCAAGGCCTCACTGCGCGGCACGTCGAACAGGTCCGCCGGATCCTGCGCCAGCACGGTGAACTGGATGCCCAGCTTCTCGCTGGCAGACTTGAGATCCTCACCCTGCACGTTGTCAAAGTTGACCCCGAACACGCCGATGTTCTTGCCTTTCAGCTCCTCAGCCAGATGATTGAGTTCCGGAATTTCCGTGCGGCAAGGACCGCACCATTCAGCCCAGTAGTTGAGCACCACCCATTGTTTGTCCAAACGCTCGGACGCGACTTTCTGGCCGTTCTGGTCGATCCCGTAATCATTGCCGCAGCCCCCCAACATCAACGCCCCGATCATCGTCAATGCCGCTGCCAATCGCCGTGTCATGTCATGTTCCCTGGTCAAAAATTGAATGCGCCTGCGACCCAACGCCTCTGACGGTTCTGGATTGCGCGCTGCACAGTTAGAATAGCCGCCACTTTACGCCAGAAGCGACCCGCCATGACCGATCTGACGCTTTATCACAATCCGCGCTGCTCGAAATCCCGCGGCGCACTGGAGCTTCTCGAAGCCCGCGGCCTGACTCCGAACGTCGTGCGTTACCTGGAAACCCCGCTGAACGCGGCGCAAATCAAGGCCCTGCTCGGCAAGCTCGGGATCAGCGCACGCCAGTTGCTGCGCACCGGGGAAGATGAATACAAAATGCTTCAACTGGCCGACACAAACCTCAGCGAAGCGCAATTGATCGCCGCCATCGCCGAACATCCGAAGCTGATGGAGCGACCGATTCTCGAAGTCGGCGACAAGGCCGTGATCGGTCGTCCGCCGGAGCAGATCCTGGAGTTGCTGCCGTGAGCGCGCCGTACATTCTGGTGTTGTATTACAGCCGCAGCGGCTCGACCAGCGAGATGGCCCGGCAGATTGCTCGCGGTGTCGAGCAGGCCGGCCTCGAAGCGCGCCTGCGCACCGTGCCGGCGATCTCCACCGAGTGTGAAGCGGTGGCCCCGGACATTCCCGACGAAGGTGCGCTCTACGCCACCCTCGATGACCTGAAGAACTGCGCCGGCCTGGCCTTGGGCAGCCCGACCCGCTTCGGCAACATGGCCGCGCCGCTGAAGTACTTCCTCGACGGCACCAGCAACCTGTGGCTGACCGGTGCACTGGTGGGCAAACCGGCTGGCGTGTTCACCTCCACCGCCAGCCTGCACGGCGGCCAGGAAACCACTCTGCTGTCGATGATGCTGCCGCTGTTGCACCACGGCATGCTGATCACCGGCCTGCCGTACAGCGAGTCGGCGCTGCTGGAAACCCAGGGCGGCGGCACGCCTTACGGCGCCAGCCATCACGCCGGGGCGGACGGTAAAAAAGGCCTCGATCAGCACGAAATGGCACTGTGTCGCGCGCTGGGCCTGCGCCTGGCCAAGACCGCACAAAAACTGGAGGGCTGAGGGTGGCGAAGAAGCCGAAAGTCCTGCCCTCCGTCGAGTGGCTCGAACCCCGCGTCAAGGCAATGCGGATCATCAGCCTGCTGTGCTTCTTCGGCCTCGCCGGGCTGCTCGCCGCTTACTACCTGGTGTTCGCCGACCTGCACGGCGCCCGACCGTGGGTGATTCTGCTGGTCGAGCTGATCCCGTGGATCGTTCTCGCACCGGCGATGATCATGGGCAGCGCCCGCGGGCATTCGTGGATGTGCTTTGTGGTGAACCTGTATTTCATCAAGGGCGCACTGGCGGCCTAT
Source organism: Pseudomonas sp. LF-5 (assembly GCF_037626295.1). Classification (NCBI taxonomy): domain Bacteria; kingdom Pseudomonadati; phylum Pseudomonadota; class Gammaproteobacteria; order Pseudomonadales; family Pseudomonadaceae; genus Pseudomonas; species Pseudomonas sp. LF-5. The sequence goes on along the minus strand of NZ_JARKMT010000004.1, from coordinate 50,631 downwards.
GACCCGAGCCGCCAGCTGTTTGGCGTGTTGGAGATGGTCGCCAGCCTGGCGCTGTTCTGTTCGGCGCTGCTGTATGTGCGCTGGCGATATCAGTTGAATCGCAAACTGGCGGGTGAAGGCGAAGTCTCCGTCGCCTGACAAACCGCTATCGCTGGCAAGCCAGCTCCCACAGGTTTCTGTGTCGAACACAAAGTTGTGTTTCAACACAGGCCCTGTGGGAGCTGGCTTGCCAGCGATTAGAGCGACGCGGTCTTAATGATTGACGGTGTACGCGAGCATCATCGAAATCTGGCTCATCGGCCGCCCGCCACTCTGTTCATGCCACTGGTTGAACGTCTCCTGCACAATCGCCAGATCGCGCAGGCTGGTCGGGGCTTTGTCGACGATCTTTTGTGCATTCAGCGCGGCGACCACGTCGTAGCTCGGCACGAAGGTATCCTTGCCGACCATGCGCAAAAAGCGTGGCGCCGACAGCCCGCCCAGCTGACTCCCGTGCTTTTTCAGGTAGGTCCACAGACCGACGATATCGGTCACCGGCCAGTCAGCGATCAGCGCGCCGAAACTGCCCTTCTCCTTCTCGACATCGAGGATGAACTGCGCATTGCGCGGCACGCTCTTGAGCTTGCCCAGGTGGCGAATGATCCGCGCGTCCTGCATCAGGCGTTCGAGGTGCTCGGCGCTCATCAGCACGACTTTTTCCGGGTCGAACTTGAAGAACACGTCCTCGAAGGCCGGCCACTTGGCGTCCACCAGACTGTGCTTGAGCCCGGCGCGGAACACGCGCAGGGCCATGGTCGAGAGGTAGCGGTCGTCGCTGATCTTGCGCAATTGCGCCGCGGTCTTGGGAACGGGCAGATGGGCTTCCAGTTCAGCCGCCGAACCGAAGCGGTTCAGACAGTATTCGTGCAGCCACTTGTAATCGCGCATGCCCTCTCCCGGGAAATGAAAATGAAATTCTACCTTTGAACACAAAACACTGTGGGAGCAGGCTTGCTCGCGAAAGCGGTATGCCATTCAACATTGATGTCGGCTGACACGACGCCTTCGCGAGCAAGCTCGCTCCCACATTTGAAGTATGTTTACAGGTTGACGACGTTAACGAAGCGCGAAGCCGCTGTTTCGTCGATCTTCAGGCTGGTGAAGTCGAACAGATTGCGGTCGGCCAGTTGCGACGGCACCACGTTCTGCAGACTGCGGAAGATGCTTTCGGTTCGACCCGGGGTCTTGCGCTCCCAGTCCTGAAGCATTTCCTTGACCACCTGACGCTGCAGGTTTTCCTGCGAACCGCAGAGGTTGCACGGGATGATCGGGAAAGCCTTGAAGTCCGAGTAGGCCTGGATGTCCTTCTCGTTGCAGTAGGCCAGCGGGCGGATCACCACGTTACGGCCGTCATCGGCACGCAGTTTCGGCGGCATCGCCTTGAGGGTGCCGTTGAAGAACATGTTGAGGAAGAACGTCTCGACGATGTCATCGCGATGGTGACCGAGGGCCATTTTGGTCGCGCCGATTTCGTCGGCAAAGGTGTACAGCGTGCCGCGACGCAGGCGCGAGCACAGCGAGCAGGTGGTCTTGCCTTCCGGCACCAGCTCCTTGACCACCGAGTAGGTGTCTTTCTCGACGATGTGGTACTCGACGCCCAGCTCTTTCAGGTAGGCCGGCAGCACGTGCTCGGGGAAACCCGGCTGCTTCTGGTCCATGTTCACCGCGACGATCTCGAACTTGATCGGTGCAACCTTCTGCAGGTGCATCAACACGTCGAGCATGGTGTAGCTGTCCTTGCCTCCGGACAGGCAGACCATGACCTTGTCGCCGTCTTCGATCATGTTGAAATCGGCGACCGCTTCGCCGGCCAGGCGGCGCAGGCGCTTTTGCAGTTTGTTCTGGTTGACCGTAAGAGTGCCCATGACGCGAAATCCGTGAGGTGTGACGAAAGGCGGGCATTTTACGCAAAAACCCCGTGGGGGCGAAGGGCCGAGAGTCTGCCCCATTCTTCCGAGGTCTGCATTGCCCTCTGTGGCGAGGGGATTTACCCCCGATCGGCTGCGCAGCAGTCGTCAAACCATCCATCGCGAAGTATCGGGAAAATAGAGTTCTGAGGTTTTGGGGCGGCTTCGCACCCCATCGGGGATAAATCCCCTCACCACAAATGTATTTCAAAGATAAAAAAGAGCTGATGCCAAGACCCCAAGGCGATTAAGCCCCGTATTTACAGCGCGATTTGCTCTAAGCCCCTAGTCCCAGTGCGGTTAAGACCTTTCTATACTGCGTCATAAGGTCGCACACATCTGAAGACCTGTATTTGCTCGGCCACCTTGGCCCGTAGGCGCTCCGCTGGGGGGCGATGGCAATAACAAGAGGAGTGACTGGCATGATCCATCACGTAGTGGGACTGTTTACCCACCCCGATCAGGAATGGAAGGAGATCCGTGGCGACCAAGAGGAAAGCATCAGCCACATGTACCTGACCCACACGCTGATTCTCGCGGCGATTCCGGCCGTTTCGGCGTTTATCGGCACCACCCAGGTTGGCTGGGTGATCGGCAACCGGGCGCCGGTGATGCTCACCGTGGAAAGCGCGATCTGGATGACTGTGATGTCATACCTGGCGATGCTCGGCGGGGTCGCGGTGATGGGCGCTTTCGTGCACTGGATGGCGCGCACCTATGACGCCAACCCGAGCCTGGCCCGTTGCGTCGCGTTCGCCACCTACACCGCAACGCCGCTGTTCGTCGGCGGCCTGGCGGCGCTGTATCCGCACATGTGGCTGGGGATGATCGTCGGCACGGCGGCCATTTGCTACACGGTCTACCTGCTGTACGTCGGGCTGCCGACGTTCATGAACATTCCCTCGGACGAAGGCTTTCTGTTTTCCAGCTCAGTGCTCGCGGTCGGTCTGGTGGTGCTGGTGGCCATCATGGCGTTCACCGTGATTGTCTGGGGCCTCGGCGTAGGGCCGGTGTATACCAACTGACATGATTCCCCCCCCCGAGAACGACAAGATCTGCCAATACAGGCCGCCGCAAGGCGGCCTTCTCGTTTGGCGGATGACCATTCGGCAGGTCGGCGATTCGCAAGTCCGGGAGGTTGCGGCATACTCGACGCCTCTGGAGATCCATCAAGCATGCCCGAGCAACTCAATACCCGCGTCGAAGACTGTTACCAACTCGCAGAAGCCTTTTTCAAACGTCATTTCCAACGCCCCGTCGTCAGCCTCAAGCTGCGCGGGCAAAAAGCCGGTGTCGCGCATCTGCACGAGAACCTGCTGCGCTTCAACCCGCAGCTGTACCGGGAAAACACCGAACACTTCCTCAAGCAGACTGTGGCCCACGAAGTCGCGCACCTGATCGCCCATCAACTGTTCGGCGACCGCATCCAGCCACACGGCGAAGAGTGGCAACTGATCATGCGCGGGGTCTATGAGCTGCCGCCGGATCGCTGCCACACCTACGCCGTCAAACGCCGCAGCGTGACCCGCTACATCTACAAATGCCCGTGTGCCAACAGTGATTTTCCGTTTTCGGCACAGCGTCATAGCCTGGTGCGCCAGGGGCGACGGTATTTGTGCCGTAGATGCCGCAACACCTTGGTATTCAGTGGTGAGATGCGGGTGGAATAGTCAGTGTTCATCTGGACCGCAGGGCCTCATCGCTGGCAAGCCAGCTCCCACAGTTTCCAGGTGCTCACAGGCTCTGTACACGACACATAACCTGTGGGAGCTGACTTGCCAGCTCCCACAGTTTCCAGGTGCTCACAGGCTCTGTACACGACACATAACCTGTGGGTGATGACTTGCCAGCTCCCACAGTTTCGAGGTGCTCACAGGCTCTGTATACGACACAAAACCTGTGGGAGCTGGCTTGCCAGCGATGAGGCCGGTACAGGCCCTAAAGAATGACTTTGGAAGCACGCAACTCGGCAATCCGCTGCGCTCCAAACCCCAACTCCCCCAACACCTGCTCCGTATGCTGGCCCAACCCCGCCCCGACATGTCGCGGTGCCGGCAGCGCCTCGGAGAACTTCAGCGGACAGGCAATCTGCGCCTGCGTCGTACCATCCCCACGCGGCACCTGGGTCACCACTTCCCGCGCCTGCAACTGGGGATGCAGCACCGCCTCGCTCAGATTCAGCACCGGCTCGACACAGGCATCGACCCCGGCGAACAATTCACACAGCTCGGCAAAGTCGTGTTTCTCGAATTCCACTTTCAGTGCGTCCTTCAATAACCGCTGCTGCTCGGGCTTGGGCGACAAGCCCTGCGCCGCCAGCTCTGGCCGGCCCAACGCCGTACACAGTTGCTGCATGAAGGCCGGCTCCAGACTGCCCACCGACAGCCAGCGCCCGTCACGCGAGCGGTAATAGTCATAAAAGCTGCCGCCATTGAGCATCTGGTCTTCCCAGTGCGGTTCCTCGTCACAGGCCAGGTAACCGGCACCGGCCATCGCGTTCAGACTGAACGCGCAATCGGTCATGCTCACGTCCAGATGGGTGCCCTGTCCGTTCTGTTGCCGGGCAATCACCGCCGCCAGCAGGCCGATCACGCCGTGCAGCGAACCACCGGCGATATCCGCCACCTGCATGCCCAGCGGCAACGGACCGCTGTCGGCGCGACCGGTATAACTGGCCAGCCCGGCCAGTGCGAGGTAGTTGATGTCATGCCCGGCGCGATCCTTGTACGGCCCGGTCTGACCGTAACCGGTGATCGACACGTAAATCAGCTTCGGGTTGATCGCCTTCAACGCTTCATACCCCAGGCCCAGGCGCTCCATCACTCCGGGGCGGAACTGCTCCAGAACAATGTCGTAGTCGCCCAGCAACTGCCTGATTACCTCCAGCGCCTCGGGCTGCTTGAGATCCAGCGCGAGGCTGCGCTTGTTGCGGTTCAGATAAGCGTGGCTGGCCGACACGCCCTGATCGTGGGGCGGCAGCACCCGCAGCAGATCCATACGGCTCGGCGATTCAATGCGCAGCACCTCGGCGCCCATGTCCGCCAGCAACAGCGAGGCGAACGGCCCGGGCAGCAAGGTCGAGAAATCCAGAATCTTCAGTGAGGCCAGCGGCGCAGACATGGGCGAACTCCTTGAGCGATGCACCCAGCCTAGGCAGCGATGCCGCGTCCGGCAATCACCGGATGCATCAGCGGCAGTGACCGTAATGCTCAAATCGCAGGCAATAAAAAACCTGCCGAAGCAGGTTTTCTATTGCCTGTGTGGTGAGGGAGCTTGCTCCCTCACCACAAGGTATTACCAAATTGCAGTTACTTCACGCTGCTCGGGGTTGGGCCTTCAGCCACACCCAGGTCATCTTCTTCACGTTCGTCCGAGATACCGCGACCGCCCGAGGCCAGCTCGGTTTGCAGTTGATCGGTATCCAGTTCCTTGACCCACTTGGCAACCACGATGGTCGCAACAGCGTTACCGACCAGGTTGGTCAGTGCGCGGGCTTCGGACATGAAGCGGTCGATACCGAGGATCAGCGCCAGACCGGCCACCGGCAGGTGGCCGACCGCCGACAGGGTGGCGGCCAGCACGATGAAGCCCGAACCGGTGACACCAGCCGCGCCTTTGGAGGACAACAGCAGTACCAGCAGCAGGGTGATCTGGTGGGTGATGTCCATGTGGGTGTCGGTCGCCTGAGCGATGAACACGGCCGCCATGGTCAGGTAGATCGACGTACCGTCGAGGTTGAACGAGTAACCGGTCGGGATCACCAGACCCACTACCGATTTCTTCGCGCCCAGACGCTCCATCTTGATCAGCATGCGTGGCAGTGCCGATTCCGACGAGGACGTACCCAGTACGATCAACAGTTCTTCACGGATGTAACGCACCAGTTTAAACACGCTGAAACCGTGAGCACGGCAGATCGCACCCAGCACCAACACCACGAACAGGATGCAGGTGATGTAGAAGCAGATCATCAACTGGCCCAGTTGCACCAGCGAGCCGACACCGTAGGCACCGATGGTGAAGGCCATGGCACCAAATGCACCCAGTGGCGCCAGTTTCATGATCATGTTGATGATGTTGAACATCACGTGGGCGAAGCGATCGATCATGTCCAGCAGCGGACGACCGTACGAACCCAGGCGATGCAGGGCGTAGCCGAAGATCACCGAGAACATCAGCACTTGCAGGATGTCACCGGTGGCGAAGGCGCCGACGATGGTGTTCGGAATTACATTGAGGAGGAAACCGACAATGCTCTGGTCTTTACTGGCCGTCACATAAGTGGCGATTTTCGAGGCGTCCAGGGTGGTGACGTCGATGTGCATGCCGGCACCCGGTTGCACAACGTTGACCACGATCAGACCGATCAGCAGGGCAATGGTGGAAACGATTTCGAAGTACAGCAGCGCGTAGCCGCCAGTCTTGCCCACGGATTTCATGTTCTGCATGCCGGCGATGCCGCTGACAACGGTACAGAAGATGATCGGGGCGATGACCATTTTGATCAGTTTGATGAACCCGTCACCCAGCGGCTTGAGGGCCACACCGGTCTGAGGGTAGAAGTGACCAAGCAGGATGCCGATGGCGATGGCAACGATCACCTGGAAATACAGGGATTTGTACAGTGGCTGACGAGTCGTCATTGCAGTTTTCCTCAAGCGTCCCGCGTAGCAACATCCATCTGTTGGCCGCGAAACCTTAATTGCGAACCCTCCTGCACTGGAGGGATTTGTTGTTGGAGCAGCGTTTTCCATCAGGTGAAACGCACGCTTCTGTGGCTTGTATCGCAAACGTCGTGCCACTTTGGTGCGATTGCCTACAAGCCTTTTGATGTCAGGGATTACACGTGCATGAATGTCACCATCCGGTGACTCATGTGTGGCGGATTTCCGCCAACCAGACGCTTCTGGTCCTGCAATTTGGCGGAAATCCGCCTTGTAGGTGCATCCGGCCGCCGGCTACCATCCGGCGCCTGAGGAAGGATCTGCCGCTTATGCGCGAACGCACCATCGCCAGTCATTTCGCCCGTGCTGCCCTCGGTGGCGCACGTCGCCTGGGTTTCGATTATTCGAACCTGCTGTCGCAACTGGGCATCAGCCCGGAATTGCTGGATGAACCCCGCGCGCGCATAGCTCCGGAACAATTCACCCGGTTGATCCAGAACCTGTGGCTGGCCCTGGACGACGAATACCTCGGTTTCGGCCACGCACCCAGCAAACCCGGCAGTTTCGCCATGATGTGCCATGCCTCGATTCACTGCCGCAATCTGGAGAAGGCACTGCAACGCGGTTTATTGTTTTATAGCCTATTCCCGCAAGCCCCGCGCCTGAGCCTGCGCCGCGAAGACGAATGGGTGCGCCTGAGTCTCGATGATGCGCAGCTATGGGATCCGGATCACTTTCTCAGCGAAAGCCTGCTGGTGATCTGGCATCGCCTGGGCAGCTGGATGATCGGCCAGCGGATTCGCCTCGAACAGGCCACGTTCAGCTACCCGCGCCCCGCCCATGGTGCGGAATACGAGTTGCTGTTCCCCTGCCCCACGACCTTCGGCGCCGGGCAGAGCAGTCTGGTCTTTCACAGCCGCTACCTGCACATGCCGTTGTTGCAGGACGAACGCACCCTCAAGCATTTCCTCGAGCGCTCCCCCGCCGACCTGCTCTCGCGACCCGACGACGGCGACAGCCTCAGCAGCCGCCTGCGCCGCTTGCTCAGCCGCGACAGTGCGCGCTGGCCGGATCTGGAGGCGGTGGCCGCGCACCTGCACATCAGCCCGCAGACGTTGCGCCGGCATTTACGTGAGGAAGGCACCAGTTTTCAGGCGCTGAAAGATCAGTTGCGGCGGGATATCGCCATTTACCATTTGGGCCGCGCGGATCTGTCGTTGCAACAGATCGCCGAGCAGCTCGGGTTTTCCGAGCCGTCGGCGTTTCACCGGGCGTTCAAGAAGTGGACGGGGCTGACGCCGGGGGCTTATCGGGCGCAGGAGCAGTGATCTGCTCGCAGCCTGTGGCGCCTTGACTGGCCTGATCGCTGGCAAGCCAGCTCCCACAGTGTCCGAGCCGAACACAAAATCCTTGAACGACATCGAAACCTGTGGGAGCTGGCTTGCCAGCTCCCACAGTGTCCGGGTCGAACACAAAACCCTCGAACGACATCGAAACCTGTGGGAGCTGGCTTGCCAGCTACAGTGTCCGGGCCGAACACAAAACCCTCGAACGACATCGAAACCTGTGGGAGCTGGCTTGCCAGCGATGGCGCCCGAAAGGCCGGCGACTAAACCGCCGGAAAATGAATCCTGAACGCCGCCCCGCCCATCGGCGAATCCCCCAGCATCAGTTTGGCGTTGTAACTCTCGATGATGTCCTTGACCACCGCCAGCCCGATGCCCTGCCCCGGATGCTGACGATCCAGGCGCTCGCCACGCTCGAGAATTCGCGCACGCTGATCAGGTGGCACGCCCGGGCCATCGTCCTCCACGCACAATTCGACCCCGGCCAGGGTCTCGCGCACGCTGATGCGCACTTCCCCCAGGCACAGACGATAGGCGTTCTCCAGCAGGTTACCCATCATCTCCAGCAGAGCGCCCTGCTCGATCGGCACATAACAATGCTCCGGCAGATCAAACGCCACGCGCACACGTTTGTCGCGATACACCTTGTCGAGGGTGTCGCACAGGCTTTTCAACACCGGCTGTAGCCGCACCTGATGGCGCACCAGACCACTTTTGCGCAGGCTGGCGCGTTGCAGTTGATAGCTGATCTGCTGGCTCATGCGTTCGATCTGGCTTTGCAGGACCCAGGCCTGATCGAGGTCCTTGGGGCGCTGGGCCATGTCTTCACTGACCCCTTGCAGCACGGCCAACGGGGTTTTCAGGCTGTGCGCCAGATCATCGAGGGAGTCGCGATAGCGGCTGCGCTGTTGCCGCTCGCTGAGCAGCAAACGGTTGAGCGAGCCGGTCAGGCGCAACAGTTCGCGCGGGTGTTGTTCAGTCAGACTTTCGCGAGTGCCGCCTTCGATTTCATCGAGTTCCTGACTGAGCTGACGCAAGGCCTTGAGGCCCCAGGACAGGCCGATCCAGAGCAACACCAGCAATACCAGCAGCGCCGCGCCAAAACCCAGATAGAGATTCTCGCGCAGGCCTTCGAGGGTGGTTTCGTATTCGCGTACCGGTTGCAGGGCGACGATGCTGAACGCTGCGTTTTTGCCGCCAAGCAGTTTGACTTCAACGTCATAGACGAAGAACTCCTGACCGTTGGTCTCGCGAATCCGCGCGAACTCGTTGCCGAGTCCGTCGTAGCGCGGTTTGTAATTGATCTGCTCTTCCTGGGTGGCTCGCGAACGCCAGACCAGATGCCCTTCGCGGTCGTAGATGTAGCCGAGCAAGCGGAAGTCGGTGAGGTTGAAACGCTCGTCCGGCAACTGATCGGGCATCAGCAGCCGACCGTTCTCGACCCGCGCCGCGGAAATCAACGTGGTGACGTCCGAAGCCAGACGCTGCTCGATCGAATCCTGCAGCGCGAGACTGAACGCACCTTGCATCGCCGGAAGCAACGCCAGCATGAACAACACCGCCAACGTGGCGGCGGCGAGCATCAAGCGAACGCGAAGGGAACGAATCAAGTGCAGCGCTCATTGAACAGGTAGCCGAGACCCCGCACGGTGTCGATCGGTTTGAACCCGGCCGGGCCTTCGAGCTTGCGACGCAAACGGCCGACCAGCACTTCGATGACATTCGGATCGCGCTCGTCGTCATCCGGGTAAAGCTGCTCCATCAAGCGATCCTTGGGCACCACTTGCTGGTGGTGCCGCATCAGGTATTCAAGGATGCGGTATTCGTAGGCCGTCAACGCCAGCGGCTCTTCATCCAGCGATGCCTGTTTGCGATTCAGGTCGAGCAACAACGGCCCGGCGACGATGGTCGATTGGGTGAACCCGCTGGAGCGGCGCAACAGGGCATTCAGCCGCGCATCGAGTTCTTCGAACTGGAACGGCTTGACCAGATAGTCGTCGGCGCCGGCGGCGAGGCCTTCGACCTTGTCCTGCCAGTTGCCGCGCGCGGTGAGGATCAGGATCGGGAAGGCCTTGCCGCCGGAGCGCAACTGGCGAATCAGGTCGAGACCGCCCATGCCCGGCAAGCCCAGATCGATCACCGCCAGATCGAAGTTGAACTGTCCGGTCTGGTACAGCGCCTCTTCGGCATTGGCCACGGACTCGACCACGTGACCGCTCTCCGTGAGGCGGGTTTGCAGGTGATGACGCAACAGCGCTTCATCTTCGACGACCAACAATTTCATAACGCTCTCCCGGGTAAATCAAACGCTCCAACTTCAACAGCCTACCTGTGGGGGCGAACCTGCTCGCGAAGGCGACGGCACAGGCAACAACTTTCTCACTGCTGTTCGGTAGGGTGCAAGGTTAGCAAGCCGCCCCTGTACCTGCCCTGAACACTCTCTGAACCGGCGCCGAATCAAATCGACTAGGCTGTCCTGACCACTTTCGACAAGGAGACCGACCATGCGCCTGTTCCTCGCACTCACCCTGCTCGCTGTCAGCAGCCTGGCCAACGCCGCGATCAAGACTCAGGAGATTCCCTACCAGAGCGCCGACGGCACACAACTGATCGGCTATTACGCCTACGACGATGCGATCAAGGGCAAGCGCCCGGGCGTGGTGGTGGTGCATGAATGGTGGGGCCTGAACGATTACGCCAAGCGCCGCGCCCGCGACCTCGCCGGGCTGGGTTACAGCGCACTGGCGATCGACATGTACGGCGAAGGCAAGAACACCGAGCACCCGAAGGATGCGATGGCGTTCATGCAGGCCGCGACCCAGGACGCGGCCGCTGCGAGCAAGCGTTTCGAGGCCGGACTGGATCTGCTGAAAAAACAGCCGCAGACCGACGTTAATAAAATCGCCGCCATCGGCTATTGCTTCGGCGGTGGTGTGGTCCTGAACGCTGCGCGCCAGGGTGTGCCGCTGGCAGGTGTGGTGAGTTTCCATGGTGCACTGGCAACCAAGACCCCGGCCACGCCCGGCAGTGTGAGGGCAAAGATTCTGGTCGAACATGGCGCGCTGGACAGCATGGTCAGCGCCGACAACGTCACCGCGTTCAAGGCGGAAATGGACAAGGCCGGTGCCGACTACACGTTCGTCAGCCTCAACGGCGCCAAACATGGTTTCACCAATCCGGATGCCGACCGCTTGAGCCACGGCGAACACGGTGGCCCGGATATCGGCTACAACAAGGCCGCCGATGAAAAATCCTGGGCGGACATGAAGGCGTTCTTCCAGAAAATCTTCAGTTGATCAAACGCTGCAGGATGACCTGTGGCGCGAGGGAGCATGCTCCCTCGCCAAAACAGCATGACCTACTACCCAGCATCGACATCAACCGGCAAAATGCCCGCCATGAATGCCAGCCCGATCCTTCCCGCCTGCTGCACCCCGCTCGACGCCCACTGGCCGTTGCCAAACGTCTTGCCCGACACCGTCCTGCTCAGCACCCATTTCGACCCGGCGCAACTGCTCGGGGATGACTTCCAGCGCAGCGCCGTCGTGCCGCCGCCGAGCATTCAGCGTTCGGTCGCCAAGCGTCAGGCCGAGTTTCTGGCCGGGCGTATCTGCGCCCGTGCGGCGCTGCAACAACTGCAAGGCGCAGGGGTTGTCCCGCCGATTGGCGAAGATCGCGCACCCGTGTGGCCGCCGCACATCTGCGGCTCGATCACCCACAGCACCGGGCGTGCGGCGGCGATAGTCGCCAACAAAAAGCACTGGCGCGGCCTGGGCATGGACCTGGAAAACCTGCTCGACAGCGAGCGCGCCGAACGCCTCGCCGGAGAAATCCTGACGCCGGCGGAATTGCAGCGCATGGCCGCCGGCTCGCCAGAGCAGTTGGGCCTGTGCGTGACGCTGACTTTTTCGGTGAAAGAAAGCCTGTTCAAGGCGCTGTATCCGATCGTGCAACAGCGTTTCTATTTCGAGCACGCTGAAGTGCTGGAGTGGACGGCGCAAGGTCACGTGCGACTGCGGCTGCTGACCGATCTGTCCGCAGAATGGCGTCATGGCACTGAGCTGGAGGCGCAATTTGGGGTGCAGGAGGGGCAGTTGTTGAGTCTGGTGAGCATCCCTGCCTGAAATCTTTATCGCCGCTCAGGGCCCCATTGCTGGCCGGCCCGCTCCCCCAGGCTCCGGGCGTGCGCAAGCCCTGTGGAAGCTGCCTTGCCAGCGACGGGGCCAGCAAAACCATCACAAATACTCAACGTCGCTCCTGATTCCTCGGCCAGCTCAGGCTGAAACACGCCCCTCCCAGACTCTTGCTCTTGCCTATGATCGCCCGGCCGTCATGCCAATGGATGATCCGCCGCACGATCGACAACCCCAGACCGTGCCCGCCGGACGCTCGCGTCCGGCTGTCATCCAGGCGCAGGAACGGCGTGAATATCCGCTCCCACGCCACCTCCGGCACACCTGGCCCGTCATCCTCGACATCGACCCGACAACGCAACTGCCCGACCTGATAACTCACCGTGACCTTCGACCGCGCATGGCGCATGGCGTTGCTCACCAGATTCTGCAGCGCCCGGTGCAGATAACGCGGCTCGGCCTCGACCCAGGCCCCGTCATTATCGGCAGCAGACAGACACAACCCCCGCTGCACCGTGACCTCGGCACGCAACGGCGCCAGTTCCTCGATGACTTGATTGACCAGCGCATCCAGATCAATGCGCTGAAACGTCAGCGCCGGCGAACCCTGTTCCAGGCGTGCGTAAGTGAGCATTTCATCGACCAGCTTATCGAGGTCCTCGATATCGTGATCCATGCCTTCGCGGTACTTTTCCAGCGCCTGCGGCGTGGTCGCCGAGCCGATCATTTCCAGACCGAAGCGCAAGCGCGCCACCGGTGTACGCAGTTCATGGGACACCGCCCGCACCAGTTCACGCTGGATGGCCAGCAACTGCTGCAAGTGCTCGGCCATTTTGTTGAAGGCTGACGCCAGCCGCCCGACCGAGTCGGCGCCGCGCGCCGGCACGCGGGTTTCCAGGCTGCCCTTGGCGATCCGCGTGGCGGCGGCTTCAAGGCCACGCAAGCGGCGTTCGAGCTGACGCACCAACAGGTAAACGATCAGGCCGATCAGGCTCAGCCCGAGCGCCGCGATCAGCACCAGCCATTGCGGCGGATACGGATTCATTTGATACAACGGGCCGATTTCCAGTACCCACGGCGTGCCAACCATGCCGGCGAACACCCGGATCGAATCGCCGCCCTTGCCCAGCGCCATCACCGTATCGCCCTCGGCGACGCGGCGGCTCTGGTCTTCGTCCATGTCGGCGTCTTCCACGGTGACCAGGCGCAGATCAAAGCCGAAGCCTTTCTCTTCCTTTATCTGCGCAAGACGCCTGGGCTGTTCGCCGACCGGCACGCGCACCAGTTCATCGGCCAGCAGGTAAATCGTCGCCCGGGCCAGTTGTTCGCTGATCTGCTGCACTTCCCCCACCAGCACAAGCTGTTCCTTGTCACTGACCAGCCGGAAGACCCTGGCCGCGTGTGGGCCAGTCTGTTCTACCAAGGCCTGGCCGCGTTGCACGCGGGTGCGCTGAGCCAGATCGAGGTCGGTCTCGGCAAACTTTTTCAGTGCCAGCGGAATGCCGAGCAATCGCTCCCACACCAGCAAGGCACGATGCCGCTCGGTTTCGTTCATCGGTTGCAGGTTGTCGGCCATCAACGAAAACGTGCCGTGGGCCAGACGCTCGCGGTACTGCTCGCTGCGCACCTGATTGAGCAGGTTCAGCGCCAGCACGCCGAGCACCGCCACCAGAATCAGCGCCGCGCACATGCCACCGTAGATGCGCAGGAAGATCGAGTTCACAGCGGCAGGTCTGCGCAGGCTTCAGGGACGAACAGGTAGCCTTTGCTGCGAATGGTCTTGATCAGCCGTGGATGGTCGGGGTCGTCGCCGATTTTCGGACGGATGCGCGAGATGCGCACGTCGATCGAGCGGTCCTGGCCGTCGTAGCCGATGCCACGCAGGGCGGTGAAGATTTCTTCCCGTGACAGGATGCGCCCGGCGTTGGACACCAACAGCCAGAGCAGGTCGAATTCGGCGCTGGTCAACTCGATGCCGGTGTCGCTCAGCCAGGCTTCGCGCAAGGCGTTGTCGACCACCAGCGGGCCGAATTGCAGACGCCGGGATTTCTCGCTGGCCGGTTCCGGTGTGTCACTGCGGCGCAGCAACGCCTGAATGCGCGCCAGCAACAGGCGCGGGCGCACCGGTTTGCAGACGTAATCGTCGGCACCGAGGTCGAGGCCCTGAATCTGATCGGCATCGTCAGTGCGTGCGGTGAGCATCAGAATCGGCCCGTCATACTGATTGCGCACCTTGCGACAGATGCTCAGGCCATCTTCGCCCGGCAGCATCAGGTCGAGGATGACCAGATCCGGCTGCTCCCTGATGATCCGCGCCGCCGCCAGCGCCCCGTTGCCTTCAATGTCTACACGCAATCCATTGGCTTGCAGGTAGTCACGCGTCAACTCGGCCAGACGCTGGTCATCCTCGACGATCAATACCTGAAAGGCTTGTTGCTCCACCGCTGACCTCTGCTTTCCATTGTTATTAATAAAGGAGGTACGCCTGACTCAACACAATACCCCGTGGCACCGGGCTTGCTCGCGAAGGCGACGGCGCGCTCGACATTGAGGCTCCATGACACAGCGCATTCGCGAGCAAGCCCGCTCCCGCATCCCTGCGCCAGTCACTGACTGACATCCTGCCCCCCGTCTTTTTGTCATCTTTTCGGAGGATAAGAATGCGTACTTGTGGGCCGATTGTATAAACGGCGTACAGCCAGAACACAAGTCGGTAAATGCGTTCGGACAAGGCGTTTTTTTGTGATAGGGTTCGCGCCCTTAAAAATCCGCTGAAGCGTTTTTCCCAAGGAAAAAACGGTGACAGACGGTCTAGCTCAGCAGGTTCGCGGCCTACACGGGAATTCCGTGTTTCTTACACAATTTACGCACAGGTTTATCCACAGCTAGTACGTTGCAAGCCCCCTCGAAACGCATTATCTTGTAGCACGGCGCAAGGATAGACCCTACATATAGGGTTTTCCGCTTAAACGCCCAACCACATTTCGGACCTGAAACTCAAGCGCTTTATTGCCAGTTTCCGGTTGAACCAAGCAAGTTTTTCAAAGCCCAAACCGCACTTGCGGATGGCATCGTTTTTCAGGTTGGAAACGACCGGAACGGTACGGGTGTTGCAGTCATGACTGTCACCCTGGAAGGAATCCGGCTCGAGCCCTGGCTCGCAGCCAAAAACTTCGGCAAGGATGCGGCGTCATTAGCCTTTTTCCTACTGGTCCGAAGTTGTTATGCCCGACGCCCGTCGGTTGTAGTGCTTCGGACCAGAACGGTGAGCACCATGATGGTGCCCAAACAAACATAGAGAATGTGGAGATCACCCCCCATGCAAACCGACACAACTCGCGAGAACCCGCAGGGCACCTTGCCGCAGGCCGCCGATTCGACTTCGGATCTGGCAGCCACCGCGCCTGGTCAACTGCGCGTGATCAAGCGTAATGGCACTGTCGTTCCTTACACCGATGACAAGATCACCGTCGCTATCACCAAAGCGTTTCTCGCAGTTGAGGGCGGCACCGCTGCTGCTTCGTCGCGAATCCACGACACCGTTGCCCGCCTGACCGAACAGGTCACCGCGACCTTCAAGCGTCGCATGCCATCGGGCGGCACCATCCACATCGAAGAAATCCAGGACCAGGTCGAACTGGCCCTGATGCGTGCCGGCGAGCAGAAAGTCGCTCGTGACTACGTGATCTACCGTGATGCCCGCTCCAAGGAGCGCGCCGTTCGCACCACCGAAGAGCCGGTACAGGCCCACCCGTCGATCCGCATCACCCGCGCCGACGGTAGCCTTGCGCCTCTGGACATGGGTCGTCTGAACACCATCGTCACCGAGGCCTGCGAAGGTCTGGAAGAAGTCGATGGCGATCTGATCCAGCGCGAAACCCTGAAGAACCTGTACGACGGCGTGGCCCTGAACGACGTCAACACCGCCCTGGTGATGACCGCGCGTACGCTGGTTGAACGCGAGCCGAACTACTCGTTCGTGACCGCCCGCCTGCTGATGGACACCCTGCGTGCCGAAGGCCTGGGCTTCCTCGGTGTCGCCGAAAGCGCCACTCACCACGAAATGGCCGACCTGTACGCCAAGGCACTGCCGGCCTACGTCGCCAAAGGTATCGAGTTCGAACTGCTGAACCCTGTGCTGGCCACCTTCGACCTGGAAAAACTGGGCAAGGCGATCAACCACGAGCGCGATCAGCAATTCACCTACCTGGGCCTGCAGACCCTGTACGACCGTTACTTCATCCACAAGGATGGCGTGCGCTTCGAACTGCCGCAGATCTTCTTCATGCGTGTGGCCATGGGCCTGGCGATCGAAGAAAAGCAGAAAGAAGACCGTGCGATCGAGTTCTACAACCTGCTGTCGTCCTTCGACTACATGGCTTCGACCCCTACCCTGTTCAACGCCGGCACCCTGCGTCCACAGCTGTCGAGCTGCTATCTGACCACCGTTCCGGACGACCTGTCGGGCATCTACCACGCGATCCACGACAACGCCATGTTGTCGAAATTCGCGGGTGGCCTGGGCAACGACTGGACGCCGGTGCGTGCACTGGGCTCTTACATCAAGGGCACCAACGGCAAGTCGCAAGGCGTGGTTCCGTTCCTGAAAGTGGTGAACGACACCGCGGTAGCCGTTAACCAGGGTGGCAAGCGCAAAGGCGCTGTCTGTGCCTACCTGGAAACCTGGCACATGGACATCGAAGAGTTCATCGAGCTGCGTAAAAACACCGGTGATGATCGTCGTCGTACCCACGACATGAACACCGCCAACTGGATCCCTGACCTGTTCATGAAGCGCGTCTTCGATGACGGCAAGTGGACCCTGTTCTCGCCATCGGAAGTACCGGACCTGCACGATCTGACCGGTAAAGCCTTCGAAGAGCGCTACGAGTACTACGAAGCGCTGACCGAGTACCCGGGCAAGGTCAAGCTGTTCAAGACCATCCAGGCCAAAGACCTGTGGCGCAAAATGCTGTCCATGCTGTTCGAAACCGGCCACCCATGGCTGACTTTCAAAGACCCGTGCAACCTGCGCAGCCCGCAGCAGCACGTTGGCGTGGTTCACAGCTCGAACCTGTGCACCGAGATCACCTTGAACACCAACAAGGACGAGATCGCCGTTTGCAACCTGGGCTCGATCAACCTGCCGAACCACATCGTGGATGGCAAGCTGGACACCGCCAAGCTGCAACGCACCGTGAACACGGCCGTGCGCATGCTCGACAACGTGATCGACATCAACTACTACTCGGTGCCGCAAGCGAAGAACTCCAACTTCAAGCACCGTCCGGTCGGTCTGGGCATCATGGGCTTCCAGGACGCCTTGTACCTGCAGCACATCCCTTACGGTTCCGACGCTGCCGTCGAGTTCGCCGACAAGTCGATGGAAGCGGTCAGCTATTACGCGATCCAGGCGTCCTGCGACCTGGCTGACGAGCGTGGCTCGTACGAGACCTTCAACGGTTCGCTGTGGTCCAAAGGCATCCTGCCGCTGGATTCGCAACAGATCCTGATCGAAGCGCGTGGCCAGAAGTACATCGACGTTGACCTGAACGAAACCCTGGACTGGGCACCGGTTCGCGCCCGTGTACAGAAAGGCATTCGCAACTCGAACATCATGGCCATCGCACCGACCGCGACCATCGCCAACATCACTGGCGTTTCGCAGTCGATCGAACCGACCTACCAGAACCTGTATGTGAAATCGAACCTGTCGGGCGAATTCACCGTGATCAACCCGTACCTGGTTCGCGACCTCAAGGCTCGCGGTCTGTGGGACTCGGTCATGATCAACGACCTGAAGTACTATGACGGTTCGGTTCAGCAGATCGAGCGCATCCCGCAAGAACTCAAAGAGCTCTACGCGACCGCGTTCGAAGTGGACACCAAGTGGATCGTTGACGCCGCCAGCCGTCGTCAGAAGTGGATCGACCAGGCCCAGTCGCTGAACCTGTACATCGCCGGCGCCTCGGGCAAGAAGCTCGACGTGACCTACCGCATGGCCTGGTACCGTGGTCTGAAAACCACCTACTACCTCCGTGCCCTGGCCGCGACCAGCACCGAGAAGTCGACCATCAACACCGGCAAGCTGAACGCTGTTTCCAGCGGCGGCAACCACGGCGACGACTCCGTACTGGCTGCTCCGGCCGGTCCGGCACCTGTGCCAAAGGCTTGCGCGATCGACGAGCCGGACTGCGAAGCTTGCCAATAAGCTGAGCCGATCAGGCGTTGCGAGACGCCTGATGCTCTCCGGATAAAAGAAACCCCCGACAGACTTCTGGTTTGTCGGGGGTTTTCTTTTGCACCTGCGCCAGCTCCCACGGAGACTGGCAGACCGGAAAAAGCCGGGGGCAAAAAAAACGGCGAAACCTGAAGTTCAGGTTTCGCCGCCAGTTGTTTCTACAGTGCTGCGTCAGACCATAAACGACTCAGCCATTGCCTGCCCTACCACCGGAATGGTGAAGGTATCGCCATTGCTGGTGACAAAGGTATCAATGGTGTTGGAACCGGCATACCAGTCTGCGAGGATCACCGCATTATTCTGCTTGCCGGCGTTCCACTCCACCGCGTTGAAGATGTAGGCATTGGTGCCATCGGTCTTGATGATCACATCGGCGTACGACTTGATGTTCTGCAACTCGACCTTGTCATTGCCATAGAGCCCGTCATCCTTGATCAAGACCGTGGTCGACGAATTCACTTTGTAAGTGTCGCCACCCTCACCGCCGTAGGCATAACCGCCGGCAGACAGGATCAAGGTGTCAGCACCGGCACCACCAAACAGCTGATACTCCGGGCCGACGCCTTCCAGGATATCGTTGCCCTCGTCACCGTAGGCGGTGCCTGCATAGACGGTGACCTGGTCGTTACCGGCATCACCGTGCAAGACACTGCCGATATCGTTGTTCGCGCTGAATAGGGTGTCGTTACCGTTACCCCCGAACAATTGATCGGCCTCGGCAGCGCCGCTGCGATCAGGACCATTGATGGAGTAAGGCTCATACTTGCCACCGTAAATCGCGTCGTCGCCATCGCCGCCATAGACCAGGTCGTTGCCTTCACCCCCATAGATCTGGTTCCAGGTGGCGTTGCCTGTCAGGGTGTCGTTGAACGCGGAGCCATGCAGCCCTTCGATATTGACCAGGACATCACCGGTGGCATCACCGCCGGTGGCAGTGTTGGCCAGCAGATCGACCTGTACCGCCGCCGAACTGCCCGTGTACCAGGCGGCATCGGAGGTGCCGGCACCGCCGTCGATGAAGTCGGCACCCTTGCCACCGATAAACGTCTCGGAACCGGCGCCGCCGATCAACGTATCGTTGAAAGCCGTGCCTTCCCAGTTTTCGATATTGGTGTAGGTGTCGCCAGCCGCCGCGCCGGTCAGTGGCTTGGTGAGATCCAGCGTGATAGCTGAACCTTCCAAGGCGAAGCTCACGGTGTCGCGAGCGTTGCCGCCATCAAAGTTGTTGACCTGTTCGTTACCGTAGAACGTGTCATCACGTGACGAACCGAGGAACCTCTCGATGTTCTGGAAGCTGTCGCCCTTGGCAATCCCGGTGTGCTCACCGGTCTTGAGGTTGATCGTCACACCGCCTGCGCCGGCGTCGTCATAGCTGACCGTATCGAAGCCATCGCCACCGATGAAGGTATCGGCACCCTCGCCCCCCGACAAAATGTCGTTACCCGCCCCGCCCGTGATCACGTTATCCAGCGCATTCCCCCGAGAGATGAACGCGCCGGTTCCGGTGTAGGTCAATCGCTCGATACCGGCATTGAGGATGTAGTACGACTGATTGGTGCGCACTTCATCATTGCCGCCATCGGCCAGTTCGACGATCGCGCCGTAGGCCGCATTATTGAGGATGTAGACATCATCGCCACTGCCGCCCTGCACGGTAAAACCGGTCGAGTTGGTAGTGGCGGTGAAGACATCGTTGTAGGCCGAGCCGATGATTTTCTCGATGCCGACAAAGCTGTCACCCTCGGCGTCACCGCCCGTCCCCACGCCCGATCCTGCGCCGGCCGCACCCAGTGTCAGGTTTACGCCCTGGCCGGATTGCGAGTAATCCAGCACGTCTACGGCATTGCCGGTACCTGCGTCAATCCTGTCTGCGCCGGCGCCGGCGATGAACGTGTCACCGTACTGCGTGCCGCGAATCATTTCGATACCGACGTAAGTGTCGCCGGCGGCGATGCCGGTGTGCACACCGGTCTTGAAGTTGAAGGTGATCGCCGCGTTGCTGTCGTCATAGCCGACGGTGTCGGTGCCAGCCCCTCCGATAAACGTGTCGGCGCCACCGCCACCGTACAAATTGTCGTTGCCCGCGCCGCCGGTGATGATGTTGTTACCGGCGTTGCCGGCACCGGTAAAGTTACCGGTGCCGGTGTAGGTCAGGCGCTCGACTTCGGCGCTCAACGTCATGCTCGACAGCGAAGTACGCACCTCATCGTTACCCCCCCCGGCCACCTCGATAATGACCGGCGAAGCGTTGCCGTTGATGATGTAGACGTCATTACCCGCCCCGCCCTGCAAGGTGAAGCCGCCGGTGCTCGAGCTGAATACGTCGTCGTAGGCCGAACCGATGATCTTCTCGATGCCGGAGAACGAATCCCCTTCGGCATCGCCGCCGGTGCCGGTGCCAGCACCGGATGCCAGGGTCAGATTGATCCCGGCAGCCGATTGCGAGTAGTCCACCACGTCGACGTTATCGGTCGTGACAGCGCCGCCTTCAAACTTGTCGGCAGCGCTGCCGGCAATAAATGTGTCGCTGAATTTGGAGCCGCGAATCACTTCGATGCCGTTGAAGGTGTCGCCAGTGGCGATGCCGGTGTGGGCACCGGTTTTAAGGTTGATCGTCACGCCCACAGAAGAATCGTCATAGCTGACGGTATCGTTGCCGGCGCCACCGATGAATGCGTCTGCACCCGCGCCCCCCATCAATACGTCGTTGCCGACGCCACCGGTGATGATGTTGTTACCGGCATTGCCGGTACCGGTGAAGTTGCCGGCACCGGTGTAGGTCAGGCGCTCGACTTCGGCGCTCAACGTCATGTTCGTCAGCGAAGTACGCACCTCATCGTCACCCCCACCGGCGAGCTCGACGATCGTTTGATAGGCAGGACCGTTGATCACGTACAGGTCGTTACCCGCCCCACCCTGCAACGTGAAGGTCCCGGCACCGGTGGTGAACACATCGTCCTGTGCCGATCCGACGACTTTCTCGATATTGGTGAAGGTATCGCCCTGGGCATCGCCGCCCTGCCCGCTGCCTGTGCCGAGCGTGGTCAGGGTGATGTTGACGGCTTGTGTCGAGGTCGAATAATCGACCGTGTCGACACCCCCGGCAATGCCGCCATCAAAGATGTTGGCTTCAACGCCGCTGACGAAGGTGTCGGCGTATTTGCTGCCCACAATGATCTCGATGCCCGAGAACGTATCGCCCGCAGCGAAACCGGTGTTAACGCCGGTTTTCAGATTGACGGTCACGCCAGTGGCGAGGCTGTCCTCGTAGCTGGCCGTGTCGATGCCGGCGCCACCGATCAGTTGGTCGGCCCCCGCTCCGCCGATCAGCAGGTCGTTGCCTGCACCGCCGGTAATGATGTTGTCGCCGGCGCTGCCGCGACCGGTGAAGTTACCGGTACCGGTGTAGGTCAGGCGCTCGACTTCGTTGCCCATGGTCAGGCTGGTCAGGTTGGTGCGAATCTCGTCGTCACCGCCTCCCGCCAGTTCGATAACCCCGCCCGTACCCGGACCATTGATGATGTAGACGTCGTTACCGGCCCCCCCGTAAAAGGTGGTGCTGCCGGCGGTCACGGTGAACACGTCAGCCTGGGCCGAGCCGTAGAAAGCTTCTATGTTGCTGAAGGCATCTCCTTGCGCATCGCCACCGCTGCCGGTGCCGGCTGAGTTCGCCACCGTCAGATTGACGCCCTGTTCCGAGCCGGCAAAGCTCAATGTGTCGAAACCATTGCCGCCCTCAAAGGTGGTTGCCGCAGCATCGCTGACAAAATTGTCGGCGTAGCTGGAACCGCGAATCACCTCGATGCTGCTGAACGTGTCGCCTGTGGCAATGCCGGTATGCACGCCGGTCTTGAGGTTGACCGTCACACCGACGCCCGAAACGATATCTTCATAACTGGCCGTGTCGATGCCCGCGCCGCCAATCAACTGGTCGGCCCCGGCGCCCCCGATGAGCACGTCGTTGCCGGCGCCGCCGGTAATGATGTTGTCCCCGGCATTGCCACGCCCGGTGAAGTTACCGGTACCGGTAAAGGTCAGGCGCTCGATCTCGCCGCTCATCCCCATGCCGGCCTGGTTGGTACGAATCTCGTCGTCGCCGCCTCCAGCCAGTTCACCAATAGCCATGGAATCTTTGCCATTGAGGATATACACATCATTACCGGCGCCGCCGTAGAGCGTCACGCTGCCGGAGTTCACGGTAAACACATCGGCATTGGCAGAGCCGGTGATGACCTCGATGTTGCTGAACAGGTCGCCCTGGGCGTCCCCTCCCAGACCGCTTCCGGTGGTGCCATTGACGGTAATGTTCACGGCCTGCTCGGACGTGGCGTAGCTCAGTGTGTCGTAACCACCGGCACCGTCGAAGGTATTGGCCTCGGCATTACCGACGAAGTTATCGCTGTACACCGTGCCCCGGAAGGCTTCGATCCCGACGAACGTATCGCCCTTGGCCAGACCGGTGTTGACGCCAGTCTTCAGGTTGACGGTGACGCCCACCCCCGAGTTGTCATCCTCATAACTGGCCGTATCGATGCCGGCACCGCCAATCAGTTGGTCGGCACCCGCGCCGCCGATCAGTACGTCATTGCCATCGCCACCATTGATGATGTCGTCACCGGCAAGCCCGCGTATCTGATCGTCTCCTGCAGTACCCATCAAAGTATCTGCACCATCAGAACCATAAATTACAGCCATTACATCTTCCTTGTGTGGGTTGGAAACTACGGTGAAACCTTGTGCGAAAGCTTCCTGAATTCCTTGTTGCCGAACGATGTCCTGGCTCAATGAAGCAAATCATATGAAGTTTTGACGCGTAACTTTCTTTGGGCGTGCGGAGTGCAAGTTTCAAACCAACAACCCGACGAACGGTGGGTTATTGAAATTTTGAATTTTCCCAGGGTAAAAAAAACCGACGCCCAAGGCGTCGGTTTTCAGTGGCAGAGCGGTTTCGACACAATCAGGTCATCTGAATGATGGTCTGCATGATGGTGCTCTGGGTCGAAATGGTCTTGGCGTTCGCCTGATAGTTGCTCTGGGCCTTGATCAGGTCCACCAGCTCATTGGTCAGGTTCACGTTCGACTCTTCCAGCGAGTTCGACACGATCGACCCCAGGGTGCCGGTCTTCGGCGCATCAACACCCGCCACACCCGAGGCAAAGGTTTCCTTCCAGCGAGTACCGCCAATCGGCTGCAGGCCTTGCTCGTTGGCGAAGCTCGCCACGGCTACCTGACCGATCGCCTTGGTCTGCTGGTTGCTGAAGTTGGCGGTCATCACACCGGTCGAGTCGATGGTCAGGCTGGAAATCTGGCCAGTCGCATAACCGTCCTGGTATTGCGCCGTACGCGCGGTCGGCGAGTTGAAGGAGGTGGTCAACGACATGTTGAACGCGATACCGGTCGGGTTAGCCTTGGAACCGTTCGGCCCCCAGGTCACAGGCGTGGTCGCCGGGTTGGTCACGACACCCGGTATCCAACCAGTCATGGTCAGGGTGTTGCCGGCCTGGGTCCAGCCAGTACCCGCCGTCACGGTATTGATGGTGCCGTCAGAGTTGAAGGTGATGTTGTGGGTCAGCGGCGTCAGGGTGTTGTTGGTCGGGTCCGATGGCGTACGACCATCCATGTAGGTGTAAACGCTCCAGGCATTGGTACCCGTTTTCACGTAGTACTGATCCATGCGGTGCTCGTTACCCTGAGTGTCAAAGACCGGCGTGGAAATCAGCTTGTTATAGCTGTTCAGATCGGTGGGACTGAACGGCGCCACGGTAGGTTTGACGTCCTCCGAGTTCAGGTTCATGGTCTGGTCGATCTTGGTGGTCGCGTTCGGCTTGAGGGACGAGGTGTCGATCTTCAGGTCGGTCAGCACACCGGTCATGATCTTGCCGTTGGCATCGACGCCATAACCCTGCAGACGGTTGCCGTTGTTGTCGACCACGTAGTTTTCAGCATCGGTCTTGAACGCACCGGCACGGGTGTAGCTCAGGGAACCGTTGTCGCTGAGGATGAAGAAACCGTTGCCCTGGATGCCCATGTCCAGCACGTTGCCGGTGTTGTTCACGTCACCCTGGCCAAACTGCTGGGAAACGTTGGCCAGACGCACGCCGTTACCGACGGTCTTGCTGCCGGTGCCCAGGCGGGTGGCCGAGTACACGTCTTCGAATTCTGCACGGGACGCCTTGAAACCGGTGGTGGCCACGTTGGCGATGTTGTTGCCGGTGACGTCCAGTTGCTTGTTGGCAGCATAGAGACCGCTAAGGCCGATATTGAAAGACATATTCCACTCCTTTGTGCCGGTTAGTCGGCTCTATATACCAATGGTTTGTACTTTGGACAGCGCGACGCTGCCCAGGCCCGCCAGGTTCAGCATCAACTCACCGCCGGTCTGGCTGATGGTCACGCTGTTGACGGTGGCCGGCAGATACGTGATCAGCGAGGTGGCCTTGCCGTCGTAAGTGGCGCTGGCAGTGAACGTGTAAGTGCCCGCGGCCGCGACCGCACCGGACGCGTCCTTGCCGTCCCAGATGAAACTGGCGTTGCCGGCCTTCTGGGTGCCCATGTCGATGGTGCGCACGACTTTGCCGTCGGTATCCTTGATGGTGACCGAGACAGCGCCGGACGCCGGGACCACCACAGAGCCATTGAAGCTCTTGCTGGTGTCGACCACGGCCTTGTCGGTCTGAGCGATGACCGAGCGACCGACCAGCGACGACGCCTGCAGGGCCTGCGAGGAGTTGTAGTTGCCGGCGATGCCACTGACGGTGGTGTTCAGCGTGGTGATGCCTTCCAGGCTGCTGAACTGCGCCAGTTGCGCGACGAACTCGCTGTTGTCCTGCGGATCGAGCGGGTTCTGGTTTTTCAGCTGGGTGACCAGCAGTTGCAGAAACGCATCTTTGCCCAGGGCCTGCTTGCCGGTGGCGCTATTGGTGGCTGCAGCCAGGCCGCCGGTGGTCGTCCCGGTCTTGACCGAAGAATTGGACAGGACGTCCTTGATATTCACGCCGCTGGTGGAATCGGAAACACTCATGGCAGTCGCCCCTTATTACTGACCGAGGGTCAGTACCTTCTGCATCATGGTTTTGGCGGTGTTCATCATTTCGGCGTTGGTCTGGAACGAACGGCTCGCGGAAATCATGTCAGCCATTTCTTCCACCACGTTGACGTTCGGGTAGTAGACGTAGCCCTTGGCGTCGGCGGCCGGATGGTTCGGCTCGTAACGCGCTTCGAGGTTGCTCTGGTCTTCGACCACACCAAGCACCTGCACGCCTTGACCGGCAGCGTCCTGACTCTGGAACAGCGAGTTGCTGCCGCTGTTCTGGCCGCCCTGGAACATGGTGGCGAACACCGGGTGACGGGCGCGGTAGGTCTGGTCGATGCTCGACGAAACGGTTTCGGCGTTGGCGATGTTCGAGGCCACGGTGTTCAGACGCGTGGTTTGTGCGCTCATGCCGCTGCCGGCAATGTTGAAAACGCTGGACAGGGACATGGATTACTCTCCGCGCAGGGCTGACACCAGCCCTTTGAATTTGCTGTTGAGCAGGGTGAAGCTGGCCTGGAAGCCGACCGCGTTTTCCGCGTAGTTCGACTGCTCCAGTTGAGCGTCCACGGTGTTCTGGTCGATCGAAGGCTGCATCGGCGTGCGATACATCAGCGATTCGTCGCCATTGCCCAGACCTTCGGCCTCGATGTGACGGCTGTTGGTCATGTTCAGGGCAAACGTGCCACCGCTTTTGGTTTTCTCGGTCTGTGCTTCGAGCACTTTGGAGAAGTCCAGATCCCGCGCCTTGTAGTTCGGGGTGTCGGCGTTGGCGATGTTGTTGGCCAACACTTCGGCACGCTGGGCGCGGAAGCCCAATGCTTGTTCGTGAATGCCGAGCGCTTTGTCGAAGCTGATGCTCATGTCGGGAACCTTCAGGTGACCGGTTTTTCGTACCTGAGCTTTAGCAAGGGCCGTGCCAAACAGAAGAACCCCCGTAAACCGGGGCCTGGCGGGGGATCGGCAATGCGGCAATGCCAGAAAAGCGGCAACCGGTTTCCGCCGGATGCCGCTTTTCTGCCGCTTGCCCCCCTCTCTCACCCACCAATGTCCTCTGCAGGAGTGAGCCAGCTCGCGATAGCGGTGTGTCAGGCGCCGATGATGTTGGATGTACTACCGCTATCGCGAGCAGGCTCACTTCTACAGGGGGTTTGTGGTGAATTGAGACTGAATGCCAGGCACAAAAAAACGGGAGACCTTTTAGGGTCTCCCGTTTTTTTGTGTTGCTGCAGCCAATCACTTCGCCTGGTAAATGATCCCCGGGCTGCACTGGACCATCTGGTAATGATCCGGCAAACCGTTCAGCGCTTCGGAAGCGCCAAGGAACAGATACCCGCCCGGTTTCAGCGTGCTGTGAATGCGCAACAGGATGTCTTTCTTCACCTCGGCGGAGAAGTAGATCAGCACGTTGCGGCAGAACACGATGTCGAACTTGCCCAGACTGGCGTAGCTGTCGAGCAGGTTGAACGAACGGAATTCCACCCGGTTCTTGATCGGCGCCTTGATCACCCAGCGCCCCGGCCCTTTCGGGTCGAAGTAACGCTGCAGACGGTCGGCGGACAGGCCGCGACCGATTGCCAGACTGTCGTACTCGCCGGTCTTGCAGTTGGTCAGCATGCTGCCGGACAAATCCGTGGCAACGATCTGCACGCCCATCTTCAACTGGCCGAGGTTGCTGCGCTCGAACTCGTCGATCGACATCGACAGCGAATACGGTTCCTGACCCGACGAGCACGCCGCCGACCAGATCCGCAGACGCTGGTTGGGGCTGGCCTTGATCGCCTCGGGCAGCACCTTGTTCTTCAAGACTTCAAACGGATAGGTGTCACGAAACCACAGAGTTTCGTTGGTCGTCATGGCATCGACCACCTGCTCGCGCAAACCGCTGCGCGGCTGGGTCTGGATGCGCTGAACCAGCTCACCCAGGGATTTGATGCCTTGCTGCTCCATCAGTTTGTTGAGACGGCTCGAGACCAGGTACTGCTTGTTTTCACCGAGCAAAATGCCACAGGCTTTTTCCAGGAAGACCCGGAACTGTTCGAAATCCAAATTACCCGTAGACAATGATGCCGCCTCTTAAATCGTGTTGACCGCCAGGGGCAAAGCGCCCCTAGCTGATATCTGCTGCTTTGATCCGGTCGACTACCCGGGATGCCAGGTCATCAGGACGGAATTTGGCCAGGAAGTCATCGGCACCGACTTTCTTGACCATCGCCTGATTGAATACCCCCGACAACGAAGTATGCAGGATGATATGAAGCTTTTGCATGCGTGGATCGCTGCGGATTTCCGCCGTCAGGGTGTACCCGTCCATCTCCGGCATCTCGATGTCGGAAATCATCATCAGGAACTCTTCTTCCGGCTTCTTGCCCTCGTCGACCAGCTTGCGCAGGTAGTCCAGCGCCTGCTTGCCGTCGTTCAGCGCCACCACTTCGACGCCGACCGTCTGCAGGCAACGCGTGACTTGCTTGCGCGCCACCGACGAGTCATCGACCGTCAGCACGCGCAGCGACAACGCCTTGCTCTGGGTTTCGACGTCGACCACACCCACCGAAATCGCTTCCGGTGTCGGCGCCACTTCCGCCAGCACTTTCTCGACGTCGATGATTTCGACTAACTGATTGTCCACTCGAGTCACAGCGGTCAGGTAGTGATCGCGACCCGTGCCCTTGGGTGGCGGATGGATCTCTTCCCAGTTCATGTTGACGATGCGCTCCACCGAGCGAACCAGGAAACCCTGGGTCTTGGTGTTGTACTCCGTAATGATCACGAACGGACTGTTCTTGTCTTTCAACGCCCCGGAACCGGTCGCCATTGCCAGATCGAGGATCGGAATGGTTGCCCCCCGGATATTCGCCACCCCGCACACGACAGGACTGGACTTGGGCATCAACGTCAGCGACGGGCATTGCAGCACTTCCCGCACCTTGAACACGTTGATTCCGTAGAGCTGCTGACCGTCGAGACGGAACAACAACAGCTCCAGGCGATTCTGCCCTACCAGTTGCGTGCGCTGGTTTACCGAATCCATTACACCAGCCATGCCCAGACTCCTACACCAACGCCAAGTGTTGTTGCGACGCACATTCATTGCTAAACGGCACGGCGCTTGCTTTTTAACTCGTATGAACGCTCAAACGACATTTTTCCGACGCCTGACATCTTCCCTTCGCAGAGGGCTTTGCGCGGTGTCCGCCGTTTGCTTCTTTTTCGCTGGCAGCCCTGCCATTGCTGATGCGGTTACCTTGCCTGACATGCTTATCGGCGTCACTCAGGGCTTTCTTGAGTTCACCGTAGAAGACTATCTGGCTACCAGTCAAACGGAAGGCCGCTACGAAATCGAAGTAAACCAGCTCGACCCCCGCATGCACATGCCTATGTGCGACAAGGAATTGACAGCCAGCCTGGAGAGTCCGGCACGTCCGTTGGGCCGGGTAACGGTAAAGGTTCGCTGTGAAGGCACCTCGCCCTGGACCGTGTTCGTGCCCGCTCAAGTCCGCCTGTTTCGCGAGATTGTGACCACCACTCGGCCGCTCAAACGCGCCGGCATTATCGAGCCGCGGGACGTGACCTTGCGCGAGCGCGACGTCAGCCTGATCAATCAGGGTTTTCTGACGTCCGTAGACGAAGCGATCGGGCAGAAATTGACCCGACCAACGGTCGCCGATCAGGTGATTACCCAGGTGCATCTGGAACAGGCAGAAGTCATTCGCAAGGGCGATCAAGTGGTCATCATCGCCCGCAGCGGTACGCTGGCTGTGCGAATGCCGGGCGAAGCCCTGTCCAACGGCGGTTTGAAGGAGCAGATCCGGGTGAAAAACCTCAACTCCCAGCGGGTCATCAAGGCGCAGGTCATCGCGCCCGGCCAGGTGGAAGTGGCCATGTGAACCACTGAGCAGAAAACTGGCGCCGACCTCGCCGCTTCCCTAAACTGTGCCGCAGCAGGACACGCGCCGGTACATGAGGCTCATTGCCAAATGGGCCTAAAGTTTTCCAGGGGATGGCCGAAAACATGGCAAGCGTCCAAATTCCCAGAGGTTTTTTATCATGGTCATCGATTTCAGCCGTTTGAACAGCTCCTCGTCACTTACAGGCAGTACGCGTACCAGCGCGCCGAAGGAAACCGTTGAAAACGGCACTTCCGCACCGCTGAATACCCCGGCCGAATCGGCCAGTACCGCAAAAAGCGGGGAATCGGTACACCTCAGCAATGAGGCTCAACAGTTGCAGAAGGTCACTGACAAGCTGCGCGATCAGCCTGCTGTCGACAAAGCCCGTGTGGCCGAGTTGAAAGCCGCGATTGCCGATGGCAGCTATAAAGTCGACAGCAACCGTGTAGCCAGCAAACTGCTCAACTTCGAAGCCCAGCGCTAGGCCACCGCCAGCGCGAGGCTTTTGGACGCTTAGAAACCAAGGCCAGCCATGCACGACACTAATTTATTGCAACTGATCATCGACGACTTTGCTCCAGCTCAACAATTGCTGGAGTTGCTGCAAAACGAGTCCCTCGCCTTGCACGGTCGCGACATGCCACTGCTGGAAGAAATTCTGGCGCGCAAACAGGCATTGATCATTCTGCTCGAACAGCATGGCCGCAAGCGCAGCGAAATCCTCGCCAGCCTCAACCTGCCGACCAATCGGCAGGGTCTTGAGCAATTGGCCAGCCAGTCGAGCATCGGCGATCAATTGCTCAGTCAAAGTGATGTCCTCACCGATCTCATTGCCCAATGCCAGGCGGCCAACGTCAACAATGGCCAATCGATCCTGGTCCAGCAGGCTGCCACAGCCAATCAGCTGAAAATCCTCACCGGTGGCGAGCCGCCAGCGCTCTACGACGCCAGCGGAACCTTCGCCAAGCCCGTCAAGCCGCGTACGTTCAGCCAGGCGTGAGCCATTCGATGGGCCCGCACTATCAACACGTGAAGCATGCTGGCAAAATGCTGGCTAGTCATCGTCAAATTTTGTCTGGAGATTGAGAAAACGTGCCAAACGCCCTAAGCGCGGATGATGCTCCGCAGCCACCAAAGGTGCTGACCACGCCCCTGGAAATCTCCAGCAACCTGCGCCAACTGCAAGAGAGTCATGATCCACTGATCATCACCTTCCATGAACGCAGCCAGCGCTTCCAGAGTTATTTGATCAAGGTTGACCGCGACAGCGCCTCGATCGCCCTAGACGAGATGATCCCGCGCGATGGCGAACGCTTCCTGCTGGCCGGCGAGCCGTTCAAGGTCGAAGGCTTTCACGAAGGCGTGCGCATTGCCTGGGAATGCACCGGCAGGCTGAACATCGAAGAGTCCGATGGCGACCGTTTCTACACTGGCGACTTGCCCACCGAAGTGGTTTACCACCAGCGCCGCAATGCCTTTCGCGCAGCGCTGAAACTGACCGATCTGGTCAGCGTCGAACTGGGCGGCGAGAAGCTCAAGGCGCCAATCAACGGCAAATTGCTGGATATCTCCGCGACCGGCTGCAAGCTGCGTTTCGAAGGTGACATCACTGACCGCCTGCAACTGGGCCAGGTCTATGACCGGCTGATCGCTCCGCCGCTGTTCGGCAACCAGCCGACCTCCGTCGAACTGCGCTATCTGCACTTCGAAGAAAAACTCAACATCACCTTCGCCGGCCTGCGCTTCCACAACATCAGTGGCCCGGCGGCACGTAATGTCGAGCGCTTCGTGTACCAGTTGCAGCGTGAGGCACGGCGTTTCGATAAAGACGACCTCTGAGTCGAACGCACAATGAAAAAGGGCAGTCCTTGGTGGGACTGCCCTTTTTTTTGCGCGGAATGAATGCTTGGCAGGACATTCTGTGGCGAGGGGATTTATCCCCGCCCGACTGCGCAGCAGGCGTAAGACCATTCAGCGCAGAGCGTCGTAAAGATGTGATTAGCGGGTTTCAGGGCCGCTTCGCAGCCCAACGGGGATAAATCCCCTCGCCACTGATTTCCATCCCAGCTCAACTGTCAGGGCCTGGCACCACTGATGTCCGGAGCAGGTTTATCGCTGCCGTCATCCGGGCTTGCAACGGGCTCAGACTCAGGTTCTTTGTCCGGCTCAGGCTCAGGCGTCACCGTCGTCTGCATCTGCTCCTGCACCACCTGCTCATCCACCCGCGGGTCAAGCGCGGCGACCAATGGCGAGCTGGACATGCTGTCCGGCATCGCCACGTGATGCAGCGGCGCGTCGTCGACCTGGTGCAGATTGGTCACCGCTTTCGGACGAATGCGCCACACCAGCACCAGTGCAAAGAAGCTGAAGAACGCATACAGACTTTGGCTGCCGAACAGCTTCATCAGCACACCCGCCAGCAGCGGGCCGATACTTGCGCCGACCCCGTAGGTCACCAGCAGCATCGCCGTCAGCGACACCCGACGATCACCTTCGACGTGGTCATTGGAGAACGCCACGGCCAGCGGATACAGACAGAACTGCACCAGCGAACAGAGGAAGCCGACCACGAACAGCACCTCCAGCGGCACCTGCGGCAGGATCGCCAACGGCAATGCCGCCACCGCGAGAAACCCGGCAAAGCAACGAATCAGCAGCGCCCGGTCGTAGCGGTCGGACAACCAGCCCAACGGCCACTGCACCAGCAGCCCGGCGAAAATGCAGCTACCCATGAACAGACCGACCTGCTCGGTCGACAGCCCCTGCTGCGAGGCATACAGCGGCGCCAGACCGTAGAACGAACCGATGATCAGACCGGCCCCCAGCACCGTGCTCAACGACTGCGGCACGCGCTTGATAAAGAAGCGCGGTTCCATCGGCGCCGGATGCAGCGGCGCCGGGTGAATTCGCCGGGTCAGCGCCACCGGCACCAGACACAGGGCGAAACACAGCGCGACCAGCATCAACAGCTCCAGGCCCAGGCCTGGGTGCATGACCAGAATCAGTTGCCCCAGCACCAGCCCCAGATAGGACGCGATCATGTAACCGCTGAATACCAGGCCGCGCTGGTTGGCGTCGGCCTGCTCATTGAGCCAGCTCTCGATCACCATGTACTGACACATCATGCCGAGGCCGACGATGGTCCGCAGCACCAGCCACGCCGGCAGCCAATCGACCAGACCATGCCCGAGCACCGCCGCGCCGACGATCCCGGCACACGCCGAATACGCGCGGATATGCCCGACCCGGGCGATCAAGCGGTGACCGATCTTGCCGCCCAGCACCAGGCCAAAATAGTTGGCCGCCATCAGCGCACCAACCCACAGTCCGTCGACATGGTCAGCGGCCAGGCGCAACGCCAGATAAGTAGATAGAAGGCCCGAGCCGATCAACATCATCAGCGAGGCGAAATACAGCGCTCGAAAGGATTTCCAGATTTGGCGCATCGGCGTTCCGAGCGGCTCCTTGCAGTAAAGACCGGACTATCAAAACGATAGCGCGGTGGCGACAGTACGTCAGGCCTGGGCTGCTAGAACACGCCGTTCCCAGGGAGTGATTTCGTCAAAGAAACTGGTCAACTCCATGGTCTTCGAAGCGATGTAGCCTTCGATGAACTCTTGTCCGAACAGTTCCCTCGCCAATTGGCTACGTTTCAGACGCTCGAGTGCGGCATGCAAGGTACACGGCAGCGAAAGATTGTCCGGCACCTCGAACTCGCCCTGAATCGCTTCGGTCGGTTCGAGTTCATGCTCGATGCCATGCAAACCGGCGGCCAGACTGGCGGCGATGGCCAGATAGGGGTTGGCGTCGGCCCCCGGCAACCGGTTTTCGACCCGACGAGCGACCGGCGAACTGGCCGGAATCCGCAGCCCTGCGGCGCGGTTATCGTGGGACCAGCAGGCGTTATTCGGTGACGCAAACGGGTGGCACAGACGCTGATAGGAGTTCACATTCGGTGCAAACAGCGCCGTGAAATCCGCCATGCCCGCCTGCTGCCCGCCGATGAAATGGCGGAACATTGCGGTCGGCTGGCCGCTCTCGTCGCTGAACACATTTTTGCCGGTGGCGATCGCGACGAGGCTCTGGTGAATGTGCATCGAACTGCCCGGCGTGTGCGCCAGCGGCTTGGCCATGCACACCACACTCAGGCCGTGCTTGAGCGCGACTTCCTTGAGCAGGTGCTTGAACAGGAACGTCTGGTCGGCCAGCAACAGCGGATCACCATGCAGCAGATTGATCTCGAACTGGCTGACACCCATCTCATGCATAAAGGTATCGCGTGGCAGACCGAGGGCCGCCATGCATTTATAGACTTCGCTGAAGAACGGCCGCAGACCGTTATTGGAACTGACGCTGAACGCCGACTGGCCATCCTCGCGACGCCCGTCGAGGCCAACCGGCGGACGGAACGGCTGGGTTGGATCGGTGTTCGGCGCGAAGACAAAGAATTCCAGTTCGGTCGCCACGACCGGTGCCAGACCGCGAGCGGCGTAACGAGCGATAACTTTCTTGAGTTGACCACGGGTCGACAGATTGGAGCTTTCGCCACTCAGTTCATCGGCATCGCAGATGGCCAAGGCACGCGGCTCGTCGCTCCATGGCAGGGGATGGATCATGCTCGGCTCGGCCACCAGCGCCAGGTCGCCGTCATCACTGCCGTAAAACCGCGCCGCTGGATAACCACCCATGATGCATTGCAACAGCACTCCCCGCGCCATCTGCAAACGCCGCCCTTCGAGAAAACCCTCGGCGGTCATCACCTTGCCTCGCGGCACGCCATTCAAATCCGGCGTGACGCACTCAATCTCATCAATGCCGGTCAGTCGCTGCGCGAGTGAACGCTGGCCATCGGTTGTCATGACGCAATCCTTGTTATTGTGCGAGCCGCGAACGGCGACCCGTACAAAATAGGCTCCGGCTGTTCGGAATATCAAGCAGCGTCAAACAAAAATCCGGGTCACGGCAGATAAAGGCTGAACACCCCGCCACCCAACGGCCCGCCGTTGCTGATTTCGGTATGCCCGACCACGCCATTGCGCTGATGCAAAGCAGCAATGCGGTTAGCGAAATACAGGCCCAGGCCGGTGCTGCCGCTGCCGTGATTGATGCCCTGCACGTAATCGGCCTGGCGCTCGAGCATCTCGGCCGGGTAACCGTCGCCGTCATCGTTGATGCTCAACACCAGTTGCCCGGCCTCGTCGCTGACGGTAATCAGCAGCGACTCGCGGGCATAACGAATGGCGTTGTTGATGCAGTTGCCCAACACCGACGCCACCAATTCGCGATCGAAGAACCCCAGCGGGCTCAGCGGATCGACTTCATAGGTGGCGATAATGCCGCGACTGGCGAACACCTCTTGATGCGCCGCCAGTTGCGCCTCGATGAAATCATCCAGCTCGTGATACGCCGGTTGCAGCGGCATCTGGTTGACGCCGAGCTTATACAGCCCGAGCAACTGCACCAGCATGCCGTTGAGGTGGGCGAACTCAAAGTCGATCACGCCCTGCTCTGCCCCGATGCGCTGCGCTTGAGGCAAGCGCGCCAGCCATTGGCTGTGGGCCTGCATCAGCATCGCCAGCGAGTTCTTCATGTCGTGAACGGTGGAGGCAATCACCGTGGAGAAATCCAGCGCGTGCTCGTCTTGGTTCATTCGCCAAACGCCTTGCTTTTCAGCTTCTGATAACGCGCATAACGCGCGTCGGTGTCGGGCATCAGGCCGACCATTTTCAGGCAGGCCCGACATTCTTCCAGCTCCGCCGACGGCACATTGGTGTCGGTGCCGTGCAGCAGCGACTGGGCCATGTTCAGCGCGATACTGATGTTCTTCGGTTGCATCTTCAGCGCCTTGCGGAACACCTCGCGGGCCTCCACCAGGTTGCCGGTCTTGTACACACGCACGCCCTGACGGTTGAGGTCAGCGGCGGCGTTGCTCGAACTGAGGATAGTCGGGTCGTCGGTGAGCTTGGCAATGTCTTTCATCACCGCCGGATCATCACCATAGATTTCCGCGCAGCTCTTGAGCATCGACGTGCCGGCTTCGGCCTGACCGAGCATCTGCAGCTGCTTGGCGACCAGCAGCGCCGCTTCAGGACTCATGAACTGCTCCATGCCGTCCAGACGCATCAGCGCTTGCTCGGTGAGCTTGTCAGCGGTTTCCGCGTCGTTGAGCAACAGGCTGGTGGCCTTCATCAGGCGCGCACGAATCTGCAGGCCAGGGTCGGTCGGGTTCTCCTTGGCCACCGCGCTGAGGGTGGTGTTGATCTCCAGCCGCGTGCGGGTGTCGAGACCGCGCTCGCTGCCCTTGCTGATCAACGCATGGGCCAGACCAAGGTTGCTTTCCGGATCCTTGAACCGCGACTGCGCGCCCTGCGCCACCGCTTGCCGATAAGCGCGCGAGGCGGTGTCGAAGTCTTCGTTGGCCATTGCCAGTTTGCCGAGCAACGCTTGCCGACGCACCGCCAGCGGCGACAACCGGATCGCCTCTTCCAGCACCCGCTGCGCGCCTTTGGTATCGCCTTCGGCGACCAGCACATCGGCCATGCCGTCGTACAACGCCGGCATCATCGGAAACACTTTCAGCGCTTTCTCATAGACGCCCTTGGCCTGCGCCACCTGCCCGCGCTTGAACAGCAACTTGCCCAACCCGGCAAACGCCCACGGCAACGGCCGGTCGGCAATGATGCTGTCGTAAAGGCGCTCAAGGGCTTCGTTCTGGTTCATGTCGCGCAGCGCATCGGCGCGATAACGCAGGCACAGCGGCGAATAGCGGATGTCCTGCTTGCACAGCGCAATACAGGCATTGAGCACCTCGACCGGCTTACCGCGATCAAGGGCTTGCAGAATCGGTTTGAGCAACGTCTTGCGCTGCTCCAGACGCTCCAGGCGCTGCGCCAGGCCGGAACGGTTGAACGGTTTGGTCAGGTACGCATCCGGCTCGTGCTCCAGGGCACTGAGCACCATCGCCTGACTGGTCTCGGCCGTCACCATGACAAACACCGCTTCATGGCTGATGAGCTTTTCCGACATCAGGTCTTCGAGCACCTGCTGGCCGTTCTTCTTGCCGTCGCCGAGATGGAAATCCTGCAGGATGAAATCGTAGGACTTCTGCGCACACATCTTCAGCGCCTGCTCGCCGGTATCGGCGGTGTCCACATCCTTGACCCCCAGCTCACGCAGCATCGAACGCACGGAACTGCGGAAATCCGAGAAATCATCGACGATCAGAAAACTCTTTTGGTGATACGACAGCATCGAGGATTTCCAGGCAATTGAAGTAGGTGAACCGCGGGAGATTTCAGGCGCGCAGATGATAGCTGGAGGCCAAAGGCTATCAAGCGATTTCGCGCGAGTCTGAAGTCGCCGATTGAGTTATCGGCCAGTCGCGGCGTTCTCTTAAGCAATCCGCTCAAGATTCCTGATGCGTGCTGGCACTGTGCCTCGGCGGAGAGCGCCAACTGCTGCGGATACTGCTCAAAGTCTGTAGCCTTACAGTCATTTGTAAGAAAAGATGTGCCGCCATTACCCATTGTTCCGATGATGCCAAGAGCCGCGTTTCGGAGTTGCTGAAGCAAGGAGCATTAGATGCACCCCAAGCACCATGACGACTACAAATCCGCCATTTCATCATCAGGCATGGATATTTACTGCCCTGTTGAAGTGGGTGATGCGGATTACTGGATTCCCACCGCGCAACTCGAAGCACTGTTGAACGAAGGCTTGCAGGGACTGTGCTGGGCGGATCTTCCGATAAAGACTCGCGGCAAATTGGCAAAGACGCACGTGTGCGAAGCGCTTGGTTATCCCGCTCCAAAGTCGTTCAAGAGGAAAAAGCCGCGCTTCACAGGGCAGCAACTCGATGTTTATGTCCAGAGCGCTCAAAACCTGCAGATCTATAACGAACAACTGTCCCCTTCCCGTCGCTACGTGATCATTCGCGTCAATGAACAGGGCATGGTAGACGGCGTAAAAGTTGCAAACGGGCAAGAACTGGCACTACTGGATACAACAGGCACCATTACGACCAAATTTCAGGCAGGGTTTGAAGTCGGGTCTTCGCCACAGGAACTTGTTTCGCAATACGACACGCCTCCGATTCAAAAGCATGTCCAGGCAGGTTTGAAGTTCGCGCCCTCGACAAGTCCTGTCCAAGAGCCAGAAAGCGGAATGCTGTTGCCGATCAGCGAAATCTTTGCTCGCCTGGCCCCCCTGATTGGCAGGTCTTTTCGCGATCCAGGACCAACCCAGGAGCGCAATCGCGGCGCAGCCCTCCACCGACTGATCTGCGAACAGCTTGGCTACAGCAGTTACGAGGATAATGGGCGGTTTCCGGACGTCCGCCACCAGATTCTGGAAGTAAAATTACAGACATCCCGCACGCTTGATCTCGGCCTGGTCCTGCCCAGCAGCGAAGGGCCTCTGGACATCAAACAAGTGGGAGACTTCCACCCCCGCCACTGTGATACCCGGTATGCCGTTTTTTATGCGACTACCGATGGTGCCAACGTAACCCTGACACATTTAATGGTGGTCACTGGCGCAGACTTTTTCAGCCGCTTCCGCCAATTTGAAGGCAAGGTTAAAAACGGAAAAATCCAGATACCACTACGCCGGATCTTCCTCGACATTTAATCCAAACACCTGCCAGACCAGCGCGTTCAGTTCAGAAATCATCTGATCTGCCGCGCTCGACGGCAGTTCTGCATGAATCGCCTTGGCCAGCGCAATGATCGCCTGGGTTTCCTTTCGGGCCGGATCCGGCAAAGGAAACTGTTCAACGTACTGCGTAATGAAACGCCGTCTACCCGCGTAAAGCTTGTTATTGAAACGATGATCGTAGAATGACTCGATGAACGTCGAGTTAGCCACCGCCAGGGCCAGCCAGAGCAGATCGTTCTCGTCCTCTCGCTCACACTGGATCCAGTAACACTCGCCATTGACGATGCCACCCTCGGTATCCATCCAGAAGGTCGGCTTCTCGGATATATCCGGAAAGACAATCTTTGGCGATGACCAGGCAGCCGGATCCTGAGGCACCCACAGTTCGTACCAGGCCCGGCCTGCTTTTATCAGGTAACTGCGGGCTTCCAGCACATCACGATGCCGCTTGAGATAACGCGAAGCCAAGGGATACAAGCTCAGATCAACAGCTTTGCGCCCTCCTCCCGACGTCGCTTCATGTGGGTACATGATCTCCTTCATGTGTTTTGCCTGGCTCGGGACACGGGCCTTGAACTGACGCGCACAATGACGAGTGATCAGCGGGCGAAGAAGCTCGGGACGACCACCTGGCAAGTCTGACCAGTCACTACGAACAAACACTTTGTCAGCGGTGGACTTCACTCCCACGCGGATCTTGCCGATCCGACGAAACGTGTTCCAGGTGTTTTCACTGACCGTGGCCAGCCACTGATCGCCGGTTTCCGTTGAAATACGCCATACGCCTTCAGCGTGATCACCATTTTCCAGCAGACCATGACGAACTGAAAAATTCCGCCCGTCCGGAGTCGACACAATAGTGTTGTCACTCATCGCCAGCGCCTCAAACACGTCCGACGCTTGAATCAAGGCGTTTTCCTTGCATTCATAAATCGTCGAGAAGGCAATCTCTCCAACACTTTGATCCGATGGCGCTTTTATTCCCCTGGCCAACAGAACAGCGGGCAACACCGCCGCATCAAACAGCTTGGTATCGCCGAAATCCCAGACGTGATCGATCTTGAATTGCGACAGCAGAGCTCGCCTTACGGCCTGCCCTGACTTGGTCGTCATAAAGCGATTGGAGGTTATGACCCCGGCCACGCCGCCCTCGGTCAGAACCTGGGAAATGCCCAGCAGGAACGGGTAATACAGGTCCACTCGACCAGTCAGACCAAATCTTTGCGCCAATTGCTGAGCCTGCTCGCCCCCCATGATCTGGGTACGAACATAAGGCGGATTGGCGATCACCAGATCGAAAGGCATTGGCGCCTGCGCAGCACTGGATGAAAGATTCGCATCGCCACTCAGACTCAACACATGATCGAGAAAATCCTTTTCTTCGATCAGCAAAGACACATCCGGGAAGACCTTGCGCAGTCGAACAGATGCACGCGCCACAGCGCCAGGATCTGTGTCATAGCCGACAACCCTTATCCGATTCAGGATGTCTGCCGGCATGCGCATGAGCAGCGCCTCGAGCAGAGCACCGTCGCCAACCGCAGGATCCAGAACACGGATTTCACCCTGTGCGGGAAATTCTGCGAGCGAAACCATCTGATCGGCCACGAAGGCAGCAAAATCCGCAGGCGTGTAAATGACGCCAGCGGATTTCTGCTGGTCAACGTCGCCGTATCTGCGCGTGTTGGCAGGAAGGATTGCAAGGTCTGTCGAACTACTCATATGGAACATTTCCGATGCCGGATCAAAAGGATCAAGTCCCCCCGTTAACGGGCCAACCCTTCAAAACCGACAAGAGTACAGGTTTTACAGCCCTCTCCGAACCGCGATTTCGGGTTTTTCGAGCATTCCGATGAATGAAGCGACAAGACGCCTGATCACGCCGAATCACTTTCCAATTGAAGATGCAACAAGAGGGGCGAAGGACCGCTAGGGTCAGGCCCGCGCAATCTTTTTGCCATTACCAGGGAGAGTGACGGAGCGGAAACCGGAAAGCCGCTATGGAGAACGACCCGATGTAACCAAGCTGGAAGTTAAGCCAGTGAAATATGGTGTCCCAGGGCAGGTTCGAACTGCCAACCTTCCCCTTAGGAGGCGTATGCTTTGGTGAGTCAGCTTGATTCCGCTTGCTTCCTGAAGTACCACAAACCTCTGTTTTTAAAGGGCCTATCTATTCTACTTGTGTCTCGAGGCTTCTCCTTGTAGCGTTCTGCATCACGAGAAGTGGGGACCGAAGTGGGGACTAGAATTGGCCACCAACACTGCTGACAAAAGCGTGAACGATCAAAAGCTCAAGGGCATGCCGCCAGCATCCAAGTTGACGGAAAGCTTGCCTGGCCGTTCCCGAGGTAGCCTTTTGTTCAAGCGCAGCCAAAGTGGTGCGATCAGCGCCTATTTCCGCTATCGGCTCAACGCAAAGGACACGATGATCTCTCTGGGCCAGTATCGCTTGAGCGCCAGAGCGCCGGGACTGACGCTGTCTGAGCTGCGCGACAAAGCGGCAGAGATGGCATTAATTGCTTCCGAGCACGGCGACGTTAAGGTGTACTTGGCGGCCAGAGCCGCCGCAGAAAAAACACAACGACAAGCCGCAGTGCTCGCGCAGCAGCTTGCGACCCGACAAGGTAGCTTCGAAGAACTACTAAATGCATATGTCAAAGATCTGACCGCTCGCGGCAAGGTCAAGGCAAAAGAAGTCGAGCGCCTATTTCAGACACACGTGATCCAGCACCACCCAGATTTGATGACGCGTCCAGCAAAATCCATCACCGGCGAGGACATTCATTTAGTGATGAGCGCGCTACTCGCACGCAAACCTAAAGGTCGTGGTATCGGGAACAAAGCGAAAACGGCCAACACTGACATGCGATCAACAGCTGCCAGCGTCCACCGATATCTAAAGGCTGCATTCAGCTATGGCAGTAAGGCACACCTCTCCTTGGATCGAGACGTAAGCGATTCGAAAGTTTTCGATATCGGGGTCAATCCGGCTACCAAGGTCCCTACCCTTGCGAATACACGCGGCGGTCAGACTGAGTCCCTGACGCCAGAAGAATTTGGTGAGCTTTTACGGCACTTGGATACTCTGCCTCCCCGAGAGACGGCAATCTGCAAAGGTTTAATCTACCTGGGCGGCCAACGAATGGAGCAGTTGCTCCGTGTGACCTGGGAGGATACGTCCGATGACCTTCTGCACCTTACCGACGGAAAAGGGCAAAAGACTCAAGCATGGGATCACCTGCTACCCTTGACCACCAGAATTAAAGAAATCCTGATGCCATTGTTGGAGAGCAAAATTGGGCCGGGCCCGTTTTGTATTGGCCGGCGCTGCATTCGTCCGGACACAGCAGGCAA
Source organism: Pseudomonas sp. LF-5 (assembly GCF_037626295.1). Lineage (NCBI taxonomy): Bacteria > Pseudomonadati > Pseudomonadota > Gammaproteobacteria > Pseudomonadales > Pseudomonadaceae > Pseudomonas > Pseudomonas sp. LF-5. Next base: position 9,372 of record NZ_JARKMT010000004.1, on the reverse strand, counting down.
GCGATTCAGTGATGCTGGAAAAACTTTGAGTGGGTCCAATAAGACGCGATATTTCAGCTACGCAAACGTGCGGGTAAGCGCTGAAACGCTGATGGCTGCACTCGGAATTACTAAGGAAATCCGTGGTTGGCTTTTATCGCACGGACGCAGCGATGTGCAATCGGTTCACTACGACCGATACAGCTATCTACCAGAGAAAAAAGCTGCCCTCGAGTTATGGGGTAGATACCTAGACTGCTTGCATGCAGAGAAAGAGTGGGATCAAGGCAAGGTTGTTTTACTCAGTCGAAATCGGCGCCAAGAACACTCCAACATGAACATCCCGTAAGTCCTTGTCCACTCATTCACGGGGGGCGGGGTTAGCCGCCGCCCGGATCTGCGCTACTCTCCGAGCACTAGAGGGCTAGCCCTTCCTAAAGCGACATCATTTTTCACGTGTTCGTGATCACTCTCTGCGCGAGTAAGAATTCTCAGTTCATACAGTTGCTCGGTCCTGCCGGAAAGCTCTCCATCTAATGTGTCCTTTAAATCACGTACCAGTTGATTACGAGCTTTCTCTCTGAGCAATTCCAACTTTTTAAGCTGTGTAAATTTCATTTCGTCTGCATTCATTTCAACCAGTCCCAGTGGATTTTTTTTTAGCTTACCTCATCGTCAACGCTACTTCCTTCCAAAACAGCGTGTCGAAAATCTTCGGTCTGCAGAGCAGCAAAAACTGGTGGTTGAAGATGGATAAAACGGGCAGCACGGCCGGCCAATATCCATGCCGCAGCGCATGAGGTCAAGCGAGGCTAGGCTCGAAGCGCTCCCAGCGCTGTCGACTTTTTTGACTCTCGGCAAACCACTGGAGCCATATCTCTTGGCATTCCCAGTCGCTAAACCTGCCTCCTCTTTGTGACGTGTGGATGTGATAGCGGCCGCTGACCAGGTAGGCCCACGCAACATCAGTGATTCTCAGAATGCGAACGTCGCGGGCGCTCAGGCCTGCATCTAGCATCGCGCTTATCAATATCTCAATATTCAATCTTCCGCCGCCACTGGAAGCAAAAGAACAGAGCAGGTCCCCCACATGGATCTTGGGGAATGCCTCATCGAAACGCTCAAAAGTGATATGACAAAACAGATCACTCCTTTCACAGGGATTACATACGATGACCGGCTTGTAGCCTTGGCTTAGGTAATGCGTCACCTTATCCGCACACAGATGAAAATATTCAAAGACACTGTCGGAGCGTCCGTCCATATAGTCCGGGTTGACACAGAAGGTATTTTCGAAAGTGCGGCTCATCGCGAGGGGAAACTCTTCTATTCCTGACTCATAACGTTCCAATTGTGAGACGCTGCTCAAATCCAACAATTCGCACATCTGCCGCTTACTCAGCCCCAGCAGTTGGTCGCGTACGTAGTGGATGCGCTTACCCGTTTCCACCGCATAGTTTGATTTTACTTCGCTGCCGGCGGGATAGAGAGCGGGCTTATCGGCTTCGGCTCTGGGTGCGCACGCAGGCAAGAGACGTTCTACAAGCGCTTTGGTCAATGACTGCACCACTGCGACTAATACAGTATTTCCCAGCATTGCATCACCCTCGTTGGTTGGTCATGAGTATGTCGCAGTGTAATCCTAGCGGATTGAGAAGTCACAAAAAATCAACCCGTTCAAATCGTAACTTGTAAGTATTTCCTTGCGGACAGGCTTGATAAATCGCCGCACCTGGATATTTTCTTTCAATAATTCCCCGCAACGCATCTCTATCAGACTGCTCCATACGACAACCAAAAATTATTGACTCCAACTCGCCTCCCCCAAACTTTATGTCCTCAAACGGCTTTTCTGGAAACCGTCCATCGCCGGCAACAATTCGCCACTCCCGCTCATGCTTCCAAACTTCGGACTTTGTATATACCGAATCATGAACTAGCTCTTTACTGGCCCTGACGCTCGATCCTGACAGCAAATCGGACAAGGATTCGTTATCAAACAGCAGTGGGATGTCTTCGGCATATTTAACGGGCACAGCCCCGACATAAGGGCTATCTTCTCCAGAAACATTACGAAATGAAAGTACCGCCCCCCTGTTACTGTCAGAATAATAAGCCCACATCAACTGATTATCTGGGGTATCAGTAAGACAAAGTATCTTCGTACGTTTTAGCTTTTTCCGCGCCTCACTTCTTGCCTTAGCGACGAGAGCGTCAATTCCCCCCAGAGCCTCATCAATGCCAGGAGTAAATCTCCGTAAAAATTCGTTTTTCTCTATACCAGGCTCAACAACTCTAAGCATCTCGATAAGCACGCCCAAATAATTAGTGTCGATTACACCATGAGATCTATTGTAATTATCCCATAGTTTTACGATAGCCCTCTGCCTCACCACTTCGCGATCTATGTCAACGCGTAAATCAAACTGAATATCATATGGATCATTCAACGTCTCCGGAGTTGACCAGCGCAACGTCTGATTAGACAAAACTATTTTCGCTGTCGCCACACTCATATACTTATAAAACTTCTGAGGAACCACCGTCACACTCCAGAACAATCCCAACTCGAACAACCAGGGTAAATATTTAAGCAATGGCGAAGCACAACACAGGTAAGTTTAAAAAAGTTGGCTTGGTAAGCAAAACTTCCGACCGCCTCCCCACAACCGACGTGCGCGCTCCATCGGGCGGGCATGCAGCGCTGGTTTCATTACTGGTTTAGGGATTTTTCGTGCCCCTACTAACAGGAAGATAGATTGACCGGACGAAGATGTAAAAGCTTCTTTGTTACAGAAGTAAACTAAAGTCTTTTTTAGATGGATAAGTTTTGGATTTCCCGGGGCAAGCCCCTAACGACTTATAAAGATTTACAGCCTCAGCATTATTTAAATCGACACCTTCGAAAATAAGACTTTTACATCCAGCAGCCTCAGCCTCTTCAACAAATCGGCTACAGAGCTTCCGGCCAAATCCCTTTCGCCTATAGTCAGCATAAACCAGAATTTTTGTCACCCTAAGTTCACACCCTGGGAATATATGTCCGTGCGATTCGGCCACTAAAACCCCATCAAAAAAAGCACGAGCTTCGTAGTAATCACACCCTAATGATGGGCCCGATACATACTCAATAAAAAACCCCTGAGGCAGTACCCGCACTCCACCTTCCTTTTTAAAAAATCCAAATACCCCCTTAATTACCTCAAACATTCTTTTGTCCTGTATACATGCCGCATTGCAGATCATCTGTTACGCCATCGAGGCGCTCTGCAACGAACAAATTCGCTTTTCTAGATAGTTGATCCCTGAGACGTTTCAGCTGCTTCTCAGCATCATTCATAGCTCGTACGCCGTATTTCTGAGTCTGCCTATGCTTCTCGAAAACTACACTTTCGTGACTAAAAACCCTACCCATATCCAGAACACCTATTACAGAGTCGGCGCTCTTCTCCCTGGTGTTCATACGAACTTGAGTTACATAAACCCCAATTACTTGAAAACCCAGACTTTCGTAAAACGGCACCTTTGGGATTGGACAACTCAACTCAGCATGAGGATATCGCTCAAGCATCAAAGCTATCATAGACCGAGCGACACCCTCGCCCCGACGGCTTTTGAGCACCGCCATGTATGTCACCCCGCAAGCTTCCAGCGAACCTTTAAGGGGCAAATAAAGCAAAAAACCAAGAACCTTACTTGGGTGCAAATCATCGCAAGCTACAATCAATTCAACGCGAGCCTCTGACGACCGCCCAATTCCATATAAATAGGTACCGATTTCGACAGCCATTGCTGCCTGATGCGCGGGATAGAGCGCATTACTGGATGGTATGGCGCTCAGAGCTATATCGGTTAAGTACTCTGTGGCCATGTCGATAACTTGACTTGCCACGTGTTCAGGAGGAGTTTCGGTGTAACAGATAAGTGTCGGCATAAGGCTCAGCTTCGCATCGATGAGGTTATTATCGCTATTGCCTGGGGCAGGAGCTCAAGACAATTCACGCCAGAAATCGGCGCTGTGATTGTTAAGCCCTCGGCTATAGGAGTCGGCTACAGCCTGGAACGTTGGCGGGATCGTGCTCCCATCACCTCCCGCTCTGAAGTATTCTCTGACCGAATGGAGCGCCAGCCCCATCAGTTGCTTCCATTCACGAGATAGCTTGGCCTGTAGAGCTTGCTTTAGTATGGAGGCACTGGCTTTCCGTTTAGTTGTTGACATAACGTAATCGGGCCACGAGTCGACACGGTGGTAAAAGGCTATGTCGCCGTACGTCCAGTCATCCTCTATCGCTCGGCGCCACCGGTAGCTCACACGTACAGTCAGCTGTTCGCTGAAACTATCCGGCCAGATGATCTGATCATCAACGTAAAAGAGCTGCCCTTCATTCTCTTCCGTTTCCACACGGTGCTTCATTTGCCGGACTGCATCCGCCAGGTCACTGCCAGCATGTCGGACGCCTTCTTTTGTCTCAGCAAGCTTATTTGCCGACTTCGCCTTGCCGTGCTCCACCAGCGCCTGCTCGAAAGCTCGAAGCTGTGACGCAACGTACGGTCCGCAGCTCGCGAGGTTAAGAAGATGTAAATTACCTATTCGCCCCTCATACACACCCTGCGAGATGAGCTTGTCCAACACGTCGGTGTTGACTGCTCTGAGAGCATCTTGCTCGTCGCGAGAAATGTTGATCTCCCCCATGCCTTTTTCTCCATGTGTTCGAGTTGGCCATCCCACCTGAACTTATACCGATTAAGCAACCGGTTCGAGGTCGTGTATCAAGGGATCACCACATCACCGCGGCCATTGAAAATCCGCATGACGGTCTCAAGCGGAAAATTATCAGCGATTTCTTGGTTGTACACTTTCTACTCTTAGTGAAATTTCACATATTCCGTTGTTAGTAAACCCAGGCAAAACGGTGAAAAAACCGCGCAGATACCAGCACCCATGCTGGTAATACAACCCGGCGTCAGAGTCATTATTGTAAACGAGTCCTATGCAGAACCCGGTACTATTACTGGGACCAGCCACGTCATTACCAAGCTCTTTATAGGGCTGCCATATGGTTAAATAATCTGAGGCCAATATGTTTTCGTTTTCCATTTTATCTCTGGAGACAACGATTAGCCCGCCATCATCTACAACCAGATCCAACTCAACAACTTCCATCTCAACTTTATCGAAAAATCCAACGAACCTAGATATTGACTTTTCATCTTCCGACGCCAATCGAAAAAAAGGCTTAGACCATTTCTTATTTAACGGAGGGAACCGCTTTATTGAATCGCGACTTCTATATACTTTATTTAACCAGAATGTAATTACAGCTATAATTATGGTAGCAATTAATGCAACTACGGCAATCCAGTCATTCAACCCCATACATCATCTCCATCGACTGAGTCGCCCCTCGCTCTCTTAGACCTGCTACCTTCCGCTGCCGCTCAGGCCCGGAAGGCCCCTGACATCCGATATAACGCTATTCCTCTGAGCGGAACTTAACGTGTTTCGATGGATCTGCCGAATATGCTGACAGCTTTGCTCGCCCGCTAAAACGGGAACTAGCCATGGCCGTTGGAATCTTCGGTTCATCCGGGGTATCGCCTTGTAGCTCTATCCCGGCCTCTTGAGCCTTAAGTGCAACAAATCCCCGCAATAGATTTTCGCGATACGAATACATTTCCTCGCGCCCCTCTACCAGCTCAAGAATCTCGCCATGATCTTTAGTCATGAATTTTTTCAGAATCTTTTTAAACTGTTGCAGACCTACTGGTTTATTCTCATCCTCGGGGTCCGCGCCAAAAATCTGCTTATTAATTCTAAGATAGGACTTAAAGATACTATCGACATAACGGATAGTGTTTTCCGAGTCAGCAGTAGCCCAGAGTGCCAATAAATAATCATTGGTTTTGTGCAAAACTGCGGAATCGTACGGCTTTTGTAGTCTTCCACTAATACCGACGATGGAGCGGGCGATCGCCAACTCAAAATGTCTTAGCTGAAGTTGTTTTACATTCTCTTCATCCTTAAATGCAGCCCAAAGTAAATTCTGGGTCAACAGATGAACAAAATATGGAAAACCATTACTAATACGTGAAATTGAATGAACGATTTCCTCATCCACATCTAAATCAAAAGCTTTTATCGCATTGTAAGCAATTTCTTCTCGAGATGACCAATACAAGCGATCAAGTTTAAGCGTAAAAAGCTGACGAAAACTAGATTCGTGATCACCCAAAAGCTGATAAAGCGAGGAGGCGATACCGGTAAATATAAACTTTATATTAACACCGCGATCACCTAGGTCTTTCAAAAAGTGTGCAAAATTAGCCCTTTCTTTTGCGGACTCAATTTGGTCAAACTCATCGATTACAATGACGGGACGCTCAGAATGAATTTCTGCCACCTCCTCCATGACATCAACAGCAGTAAACATTGAGTCGACGGGAGGAATCGTCACCTTTCTCTCTTTATCCTTAATTTGAAGTTTGTAAACTTTCAAATTAAGCGTATGAGTTAACTCGAGATCCCGCTTCCCTCCAGACCTACGTAAAACTCTTTCTGCAATTTCCTCTATCGTTTTATAAAAGCATGTATCTTTACCACAAGGTATATGGATTGGCTCGTTGTCGCTAGTTTGATATTGCGTCGCAACAGATGCTGCCAATGAAGACTTACCAACGCCTCGATCACCATAAATGAATACATGCCCACCATCGTCGTATAAAGCCTCCTGCACAAGTTCAAGCTCTTTTTCACGACCAAATAGACGTTCAATGCTTTTTACAGGTGTCCGAACTGATAGTTTCGAACGTAAAATCTTCGCAAACTCCTCCTCTTCAAGATTCCCTATACTCAATTTTTACTCCATTAATTTATTAAATAATTTAGCCGATAATACTAATTTGATATCACGCTGTCCATCAGTGCCTTAATCAAACGCTTCACTTGGCATTGTCAGAATGCGAGTTTGACGTGTCTTAACATCCGCAGTCACCCTGAATGCTGCGGTTCACTTAGTCTGCTGAAGCTTTTTGAAAACCGCCAGCAGGCGCTCTGCAGATTTTTTCGCTTTTTCGGAGGTGTCACACTCACTAGCTTTGATGCGCTCAAAGTGCACACCTTCGTGCAGCAGCATTGTTGTTCGGTCGTGAGCGTCAGCAGGCGTTTCTTGATGGACTGTGTCACCATCGACCTCTACGACCATGACGCGTCCTGCCTGGATGACTACGAAGTCAGGTTCTATGCGTTTGTACTCAGCACCGCCTCGGATGAAGACTGGCAATGGAGCAAAGGAAACCCCTATTGACTTGAAGGCCCGGTACAGGTGTATTTCTGGCTGTGATCGAAAAATCAGCCCGTCTACTGAAAGTGGTGCCACATTGTCTGATCGCACACGCCCCTGATTCGACACCTTAGATCCAGACAACCATGCTGCCGCTTTTTCACGCCATTGTGGATCCTCAACGACAGCGGGGGAAATAATCACCCCACCAAGAAGGTCGTTAGGTGTCTTGTTTGCTATTACTTCAAATTTTTTGAGAATTGCGGCCTCGATCTTACCTTTATGCGCTTCGATCTGAGGATAAAGATTAAGAGGCGCATGAAGAACCAGGTTGTAATAGGTTGTGCCGCCATTCCAGCTATCGTAGTGGGACTCGATTATCTCAGGTGTTGAGTAGGTCAGTATGGCAACTTCTTGCGCAGCTCCTTCGGATGCAAAAAGTCTTGCAAGAGTGCCCAATGTGGGTTCGAGGGCAACAAGACATGGAGGACTCATCTCATATCCTATGGTTCACGGAGTAGGAAGAAACTTTCACCTGAGACCCTTATTTTGCTAATGCAAAAGATTGAATTTGTAGTACATCGATCTCAGTCTTTGTTTGTCGCTTTTAATGGATCTGTTTCGCTACGGTATCTTTGTTCGCGTTGTATGAAAGCATTTACGCCACCTTCCATGATGTCTTGAATATCTCGGCGAACGTAGTCGTACTCGACTGGGCCAATATGGCGCCTTGGCTCCGTGTTACCCGTCGCTGATTCACGCACGATAATCGATCCTCCGCGGTTCTCTAGCGTGATCAACTGATCTGCATCCCCCAACACCGGAATATTCGCATTATGAGATATGACGATCAGTTGCCTGCGCCATCTACTATCCCGTAACTCCCCGACTACAAGCTTTGAAATCCATTCAGAATCGAGATCGTCCTCTGGCTGGTCAAGGATCAGTGGTTCCCGCCCGTGGTGGAGGACAAACGCAAGCATCGCAGCGGTTCGTTGTCCTGGAGAGCCTTCGGTAATGAGTTGCCAATCGTTCTCCTGATCCGGATCCCCGCCGTCGCGCAGAAAATACATCGTTGCAACGTCATCGGGGACCTCTGTCGCGAGCCGATGCCTTACAGCCTCCTCAAGTGTCGCGAGCCGTTGGGCAAATTGGGGGCGGGTCTTGAAATCCTCCTGCCATTTCACAAAGTCGCCTGTGGCGAGCGAGGTCCGCCAACGCGACCACCTCGTTTCCCGTTCAGACGCATCCTGAACCCATAACGTGGCCGCGAGGACCGAAACGTCATTTTGAAATGCATCGGCCCGAAATCCGCACAACTCCCGCATAGCTTCTTGCCAGCGAACGGTATCGGCAAATGGTGACATCACGAATTTGAGTCGCCCGCTGCGCTGGTGAATCTCGTCCAACACTTCGATACGTCTTTGACGTCTTTCCTCAAACAGCGCTTTTATTTGGGAGGTGGAAGTAGCGACACGTTGTTTGGAATCAGGGAGAAGCTTTTCCTTAGCCTCTAGGTTTTTTACAGTTTCACGCGTGATCCGGAGCTTTTCCTGCAGCTTTCCGAATTCGTCTGGTGACAGCCCCTTCCCCCGAAGCTCTTCTGTATAAAGGTTAAGGTCGAACTCCGCTGCCGCTGCATCTGTTCGCCATAGTGAATCTTCGTGAGCCTCCCAGGCTGATTTTGCTTGGACTGCCGTCGATACAGCATTTTGGACTGCATCAGCAAGCGCCACATTTATGCTACGTAACGAATTGTAGAGTTGAAGGAAATCGTTCTGGAGATCTCCAAGAGTTTCGGGAATCGAAAAGTCTATATTTTCGCCAACAGCTGGTTTGAGCGATATCGCCTGAAGCCGATCTATCAGATTAGTCAACTTCCTATTTTCTTCGTCTAGGATTAGCTTTTCCGCCCTGCGAGCATCGATTCGCGCAAGTCGAAGCTTCACCTCTGGGGCTGCAAATGCGTTGACTTGAGTTTGTACCGTTTTGTAGTGGTCTAATGATTCCGGACATCCATTTAGGCGAGAATGCTCGCCAGAACGAGGTGTCAGATGACCAAACAACGCCGTACCTTTTCCCCTGAATTCAAACGCGAGGCTGCCGACCTCGT
>NZ_JARKMT010000003.1:0-593969 GCF_037626295.1 Pseudomonas sp. LF-5 | reverse complement strand
TATTACAATCGGATCAGGCTACACAGTCACAACGGTTATCGAACTCCGGTAGACATGGAAGCCCTGGCGGCATGAAAAGGGATAAAACCCTATAACTGTGTCCAGGAACGTTTGACCAGATCAGACCAGATCAGTCAGTCCCCTCTCCCTCAAGGGGTAGAGGGGGAAAGGGAGCAGATCGGGGACTTTTCAAGGCCTGCGTTCGACTCAGGCATTTCAGGTCGGTGGATAACGCGAAAACAACTCGGTCGGTTCCCTCTCCCTCCGGGAGAGGGCTAGGGTGAGGGGCTTTTGATTTTCAGCCCACAATCCCGCGAACAATAAAGAACAACAACGAAGGCCCCAACAAACACCCAAGCCCAGTGTGGAACGTAGCCGTCAACGCCCCATAAGGCACCAACCGCCGATCCGTCGCCGCCAGCCCCGCCGTCACGCCACTCACGGTCCCGGCCAAGCCACCAAATACCATCGCCGAACGCGGGTTATCCAGGCCCATCCAGCGCGCCGCGACCGGCGTGCCGACCATCACCAGAATCGCCTTGATCAACCCGGTGGCAATCGACAGCGCCATCACATCCGAGGTCGCGCCAATCGCCGCACCGGTCACCGGCCCGACGATGTAGGTCACCGCGCCCGCGCCGATGGTAGTCATACTCACCGCGTCGCGATAACCGAACGCCCAGGCCATGCACGCGCCGACAATGAACGGCAGGATCGTGCCCAGCAGCAGCGCAATCACACCAATCATCCCGGCCTTCTTCGCCTCGGTCGCCTGCACTTCAAACGCCGTGGCCACAATCGCAAAGTCACGCAGCATCGCCCCGCCCATCAGTCCGATGCCAGAGAACAACGTCAGATCCGCCAGGCCCTTCTGCCCGCCGGTCATGGTGCCGCCGACCCAAGCCAATACCAGTCCAATGACGATGGCAATCGCCGAGCCGTGAATGCGTCCGAACGTCAGGCGCTTGGACAGAATCACCGACACCCACATGATCACGCCGACAAAAGCGAATGCAGTGACCAGCCCATTGTGTTCCAGGCCTTTCTCGATGAGATCCCACATATCAGCGGCCTCCTACTGGCGTGCCGACCGGGGTAACTTCCGCCGGTTCATCAGGCAATGGCTCGCCCTTATGCGTGCGACTGATCAAGGCAATCGTGCAACCACAAACCACCACCGAACCAATCGCCGCCAGCACCGCCACCGGGCCGCCGTGCAGCGCGGTGACGACGTTCTGTTGCGCGGCCATCGCCACCACCACTGGAATGTACATGGCGCCCCAGAAGCCGACGCCCATCTCGCATTCCTTGGTCATGCCGCCGCGTTTCTGCATCCACAACCGCGCGCAGATCAACAGGATCATGGCGATGCCGACCCCGCCGACATTGGATTTGACGCCCAACAACACGCCGAGCATGTCACCCATGATCACCCCTGCCAGCGTACAGATCGCCAGCAGCGCCACACCGTAAATAATCATTGTTGTAGTCCTCAAAGTGCATCGTCGAATGTTGTTTTTGTTGTTCGAAGCTTGAGTCGGCGGTTTTAGAGTTGGCGGCCACCCTCCTCTCGCAACAGCGCCTGCAAGGTGTCGAGACGAGCACTGTCGAAGGCAGTGACCGTGCCCTGCTCGAACACCCGGCGCGCCAGCCCGGTCAGCACCGCACCGGGCGGCAGTTCGATTTGTAAACGCACGCCGCGCTCGTAGGCGCTTTGTACGGTGCCGCGCCAATCCACCACGCGGCACATGTTGAAAGCGAGGTCGTCACGCAGGGCATCAGGCTTGATCACCGGACGCGCGCGACTGCCACTCAGGTAAGCGATTTTCGGGTTCTTCAATTCAACTTTGGCAAAGGCCTCGGCGAGGGTTTGTGCAGGTGCCTCCAGCAGCGGACAGTGCGACGGCACGCTCACTGCCAAACGTTTTGCCAGACCAGCGCCACGACTGCGCGCCAGTTCGGCCACCGCTTGCATGGCCTCGTCACTGCCGGCAATCACCACCTGGTTATCGGCATTGATGTTGGCCAGGTACACCGGTGAATCCTCACTGTGCGCCTGCGCCAACAGCGTTTCGACTGTGGATAATTGCAGGCCGATGATCGCGGTCATGCCATAGCCCTGTGGATAAGCTTGCTGCATCAACTCACCGCGCAGGCTGACCAAGTGCAACGCATCGCTGAAGCTCAAGGCTCCAGCGACCACCGCTGCCGGGTAGGCGCCGATGGACAGGCCGGCGACGTAATCCGCCGTGAGTCCGTCCTGCAACAACTGCCGCGATGCTGCAACGCCGGCGATCAGCAGGCACAGCTGAACCGCCCTTGTGGTACGCAACGCGGCGCTGGAATCGAGCAGCAAAACATCCTCACCGAGCACATCGCTGGCCTCGGCCAGCGTTTCCCGAGGCAATCGCTGCAGCATGCCCGCTTGCTGCGCGCCCTGGCCGGGGAACACCAGCAAGCTGCTCAAGCTGCCTGCTCCTGCGGGTTCCACGGATCAGTCACCAGACAGGCCTGATGCTGGCTTTTCAGCAGCACACGTACCGATCCGCTGGCCCATTCGCGCAAGGCGACTGCACCGAACGGCGTTTGCAATTGCAGGTCGATCCGGCACGCAGCCTGATCGAAAAGCTCCACGAATTTGCGGGCCTGATTACGCGTGATTAACTGCGGCGTACGCAAAATCAGATCGAGATCACTGGCCGCGTGCATCGCTTTAAAACCGCTGGCCAATTCAAACCCGACGCTGCCGCTGATTCCCCAGACCCAACCGCAATCATCGAGCATTGGCCGCAGTTGCTGGAGTGCCTGCATCACCGGCAAATCACGCTCGCACTCAACATGACAAAGCGCCTCAGGGCTGACCCGACAAGCAATCGACTCGACAGGCATGAAAGCCGCCAACCGCTGCTCGCGCAACACACCGCGCACGCCCACCGCGACGCAACCTTCAGCGCTCAAGGCGCGTCGCACCACCACCGGTTGCCCGGCCGCCAGCGACTCAACCGCCCACTGCGGCGCATCCGCCGGCAACTGCGCCGGGCTCATGCCCCACAGCAGGTCGTGGGCCAGAGGCGTGTTCACCACTGCGCCCTCAGCAGTTCGCGTACACGGCTGGAAGCAGCACGATTTTTTGCGCCGAGACGGTTGCTCAAGTCAGTGCTGGAGATATCGCCGATGGCTTGCTTCAGGCATTCGTTCACCCGTACCAGATCCTCAACGGTCGGCTGTTCAATCTGCTGCACTGACAGGGTTTCCCAGAGCAGTCCGAGACTCGCATAGCTGTCGATGTCATACGCCATTGGCGGCACGCTGGCGGCCAGCGCTTCCAGTTCCTCGACACTGCGCAAGGTCACCCGCGCCGCCGAGGCTTTGCCCATCGCATGCACCATCACCCCGGGATCGCGCAGGGCAATCAAACGATTGGCCTGATAACCATGAGCAAGAAACGCCCCGGACATCGCCTTGCCCACCAGCAGCGCAATCACCGGATGCCCGGCCAACCGCGCACGGGCATAACTGTCCGCCGCACCGGCCAGCGCTTGATGAATGCCGAGGGCTTCTTCGCGACGACCGTAAGCCTGGCTCGGCACATCGACGATGGCGATGATCGGGCGTTTCTGTGTTTTGTCGCGGTCGGCAGTGATCGCGTCATCCACAGCCTTGGCCAGACCCCAGCCTTCGAGCAAACCGACCTCGCCGTTGCGAGCACGTGGATAACGGTTGTCCGGGTCAGCGACCACGGCGATAAACCGTCCGAGTTCGCCATCCGCCACCTTCAACGAGGCCGGCAGCCCTTCAACCACCACAACACCCGCACTCAAGGCGTTGAACCAGTTCAAACCGCGCAGTGAATAACCGCTCATGAGCGCTCTCCTTGATACAGATCGCGAACCACCGACGGCTCGATTTGCTTGTCAGTGTTCAGGCTCGTCAGACGTTGCAGAAACCATTCGGCACGTTGGCTGCGCGGCTGCTTCGGCAAACCCTGCTGAAGCAATTGGCCAACCTGCTGCCGAATCTGTGCCACATCATCGGCGACATAACGATCCACCAAGCCGCTGGCGAAACGCTGCTCGCCACCGGTCAGGCTCCAGATGAAGGGCCGGTCGCGGGAGTCGTATTCTTCGATCCCGGCTTCCTGCTCGATCACTTGCGGGCCGTTCAAACCGAGACGCGCTTCCTGGGTCACCAACAGATAGCTGCACAGCGCAGCGGCAATCGACATGCCGCCGAAACAACCGACGCTGCCCGCCACCACACCGACCACCGGTTGGTACTGCTGCAAATCGACAATCGCCGCATGAATATCAGCAATCGCCGCCAGCCCGAGGTTGGCTTCCTGCAAACGCACACCACCGGTTTCCAGCAGCAACACCGCGCGCGTCGGGATGCCTTTACGGTTGTCTTCAGCCGCCAGTTCCAGCGCGCCGGCGATCTTCGCCCCGCCGACTTCGCCGAGGCTGCCGCCCTGGAACGCGCCTTCGATGGCAGCGATCACCACCGGCAACCCGTCGAGGTTGCCCTTGGCGATTACCACGCCGTCATCGGCCTGCGGCACCACACCCTGGCGTTCGAGCCACGGCGACATGACGCGTTGAAACGGGTCGAGCAATTCGCGGAAGGTTCCGGCATCGAGCAAGGCTTGCGCCCGTTGCCGCGCACCGAGTTCGACAAAGCTGTGTTTGTGCAACAGCGCTGCGCTGTCAGTCATGGCCGATCTCCTCGAAACCTTGTTCCAGACGCAAGCGCACCACCCCCGGCGTCGCGCCGAAATCGTGGATGTCGATGGCCATCGCCGGTGGTGTAGTGCCGTCGAACATCCGCGCAAACAGATGCTGCCAACGCTGCTGCGCACCGTTGACCGAAGTCTGCACGTTGATCGTCAGTTTGCCGGCCAGCCCCGGTTCGATCAGCACTTCCAGATCACCCGAGCCGACACAACCGACCAGCGCGCGCCCGCGTGGCGGCTGCCCGGCGGGGAATTCAAAGGATAAGGTTTCCATCAAAACGCTCCCTGAAGGATGCCGTTGCGCTCGATTCGGTCGAGCAGCAGCGTGGCGGCGAGCAAGTCGGCGGCGCCACCGGGCGAGGCATTCAATGCGATGAGTTGTTGATCCAGTTCATGCAAGCGGCGGCGACCGCTGAGGCTGGCGCTGCCACCGGCGTCGAGCACCGCTTGCGCGCCCTGCTGCATGGCGTGCAGCCCCTCTTCGCCAGCGCGATAGAGCACGCAGGTGTCGGCCAGGTCAGTCATGATTGCGAGCAAGGCGTCGAGCCGGGCGTTCTGTTCGCCGTGGCCGTTGCCGCGGCTGCGTTTGAGTTGTGGCAGGCCGCGTTGCAGCACGGACGGGAAGCCGAGTTGCGCTTCCTCACGGGCGCCGCGTGCGCCGTAACGCAGGGCGACTTGGGCGCCGTGGCTGAGTGGGCGCGGTGCGTAGCGGTCGTCGAGTAATGCCAGACGTGCGGCGCGTAGGGTTACGGCATTGGCGCTGCTGGATTTCGCGTCCAGTGCAGCTGCTGTGACGATCAGGCCCAAGGCCCAGATCGCCCCGCGATGGGTGTTCACACCATTGGTGGTGGCGAGCATCGCTTGCTCGCCTTCGCGACCGATGCGGCCGATCGCTTCGCGCAACGTTGAATCGACTTCGCCGATCTCGACCGCCGCTTCAGCCATTTCCTTGAACGCCGGCCACAACGACAGCGCCGAAGCGTGCATCAGGCCCAAGTGCAAATCGGTATGCGCGCCGTTACCACGACGGTCGACCAGCGCCGGTTTCGGCGACAGATCGGCTTCGTCGATCAACGCGTCCACCGCCAGATCGGCCAGGCGTTCGCTCAGGCTGAGCGGTTTCGCTTGCAGGTTAAATGCGTGCATTACCAGCTCCTGAACTTGGCGGGCGGGTTGTACAAGCCACCGGACCACTCGACCAGATCGGCCACGCTTTTCGCCGCCAGCAGTTCGCGGGTGGCGTCGGTGCGGCGGATGCCGAGGTCTTCGGGCAAGGCGATCAGGCCTTCGCGGCGCATGCGTTCGGTGTCTTTCGGGTTGTGGCGCAGGCCGATGGCGGTGACGCCCGCGACCGCTGCGATCATCGCCTGACGCTCTTCCAGCGAGCGCGCCTTGTACAGGTAGGCGATGCCCTCTTCGGTGAGCAGGTGGGTGACGTCATCGCCGTAAATCATGATCGGCGCCAGCGGCATCCCGCTTTTCTTCGCCACCTCCACGGCGTCGAGGGTTTCGACGAAGGTCGGTTTGCCGCCCTCCTGGAAGGTTTCGACCATTTGCACCACGAGTTTCTTGCCGCGTTCGAGCATCGGTTGCTGCGCATCGTCGTGGCGCATATCGAGCCACGCCGGGGTGCCGTGACGCCGGCCGCGTGGGTCGTGGCCCATGTTCGGCGCACCGCCGAAACCGGCGAGGCGACCACGGGTCACGGTCGAGGAATGGCCGTCGCCATCGACCTGCAAGGTCGCGCCGATAAACAGATCCACCGCGTACTGCCCGGCCAATTGGCAGAACATCCGGTTGGAACGCAGCGAGCCGTCGCGCCCGGTGAAGAACACGTCGGGCCGTGCGGCGATGTAGTTTTCCATGCCCAGTTCGGTGCCGAAGCAATGCACGCTTTCGACCCAGCCACTTTCGATCGCCGGGATCAGCGTCGGGTGCGGGTTGAGCGTCCAGTTGCGACAGATCTTGCCCTTGAGGCCGAGGGATTCGCCGTAGGTGGGCAGGATCAGTTCAATGGCGGCAGTGTTGAAACCGATGCCGTGGTTGAGCGACTGCACGTTGTGTTTTTCGTAGATGCCACGGATCGC
This sequence comes from Pseudomonas sp. LF-5, assembly GCF_037626295.1. Lineage (NCBI taxonomy): Bacteria > Pseudomonadati > Pseudomonadota > Gammaproteobacteria > Pseudomonadales > Pseudomonadaceae > Pseudomonas > Pseudomonas sp. LF-5. The sequence continues at coordinate 587,153 of NZ_JARKMT010000003.1, read as the reverse complement.
CATCATCGCCATCAACACGTGCACCGGTTTGATGTGCCGTGGGTCGCGGGTGAACAGCGGTTCGATGTAGAACGGCTTGTCGGCGACCACGACGAAATCGACCCATGACGCGGGAATGTCTACGCGCGGCAGCTCGCTGACGTCATCGACCAACTGGTTGACCTGGACGATGACGATGCCGTCGCTGAACGCGGCCGGTTCGATCAGTGCCGGGGTGTCTTCGGTGCTCGGGCCGGTGTAGATGTTGCCGGCGCGGTCAGCCATGAACCCGGCCGAGAGCACGACGTTGGGAATCAGGTCCACCACCAGCCGCGCATAGAGTTCGATGTAGGTGTGAATCGCGCCGACTTCCAGCAGGCCGTCTTCGAGCAACTGGCTGATGCGCAGGCTCTGGGTGCCGGCAAAGGAGAAGTCGAGCTTGCGGGCGATGCCGCGTTCGAACAGGTCGAGGTGCTCGGAGCGACCGACGCTGGGCATGATCATGTGCAGGTCGTGGAGCTTTTCCGGGTCAGCCTTGGCCAGCGAACGGGAAAGGAAATCCGCCTGCTTCTGGTTGTTGCCCTCCAGCACCACGCGGTCGCCGGGATGGATCAGCGCTTCGAGCGCGGCGACGATCTTGTCGGTGGGCAACACCACACCGTCGGCCAGCCCGCGCACCTTGTCGAGACGCCGCTGCTTCTCGTCACGCCGCCGCGTCCAGCGCGAGTCGGGGGAAATTGTTGTTGTCATGCTCACTCCACGGGGTTCGCTGTCGTGGAGCTAAGGTAGGCGTGTGGGGTGGGGGCATCAATCAAGCGCGGTGGTGAATCGTTACGCTCAGGGTAATGATCAAGAGCGCCCTCACCCTAGCCCTCTCCCGGAGGGAGAGGGGACCTACCGAAGTGTCTTGCGCCATACACCGACCTGCCCCACCGAGTCGATTATGGATTCACAGCAGTATTTTCATGTCGGCGTAACTTGTGAGCATCCTGCGGTCGGCCCCCTCTCCCTCCGGGAGAGGGCTGGGGTGAGGGGCGGGCTTTTTCGCTATTCCGTCGGCACCAACTTATCCAACACCCGATTCACAGCCATCTCCGCCACCATCACCACCTGCGCAATACCCTGCACAGTCTTGCGGTGCGTACCTTCCACCATTGCCGCGTGGTTATTGAGCAGGGGATTCGTAGGGGGATGCCGGGTCGGTGGGCGGCGGGTTAGGCGTTACTTTGAACATGGGGATGAACCTCTATCAGGCCTCACCATCCCGCTGCTAAACGGTAGGGTGGCGGCTATGCGCAAGTTAGCAGACCGGTCAAACCCCAACCCGGCGCACCCGAAGGTGCCATGCGCACAGCCACCATCAAGCGCAGGCGAATGCCTGACTGGATGAGACTTGTACAACCGAGGTAAGGAAGAAGCCGGGCTGCTAAACCCGATCACTGGGAATCAGTGACGGAATCAAGTTACGCAGCCTGCCCAAGGCGCACAAGCCGGCGGATTCTGGTGCATGCGTAGGCAGCGGCGCAAGGATTTGTAGGCCAGTGAGCCGTAACACCTGGTGTCTTTAAACAGATGGGCTGAAGGGTGTTTATTACACTGCAGAAATTGAGGATTTGCCTGTAAGAGTTTGCTGATGCAACTGGCCCCATCGCTGGCAAGCCAGCTCCCACAGGGTTTTGTGTGGTTCACAGAATTCGAATACAACTCGGACACTGTGGGAGCTGGCTTGCCAGCGATGAGGCCAGTCAGAGCAACACGAATTCTGGATCAATGGACCAGCCCCGCCTCCACCAACAACTGCTCCAGCCCCAACAAATCAGGCACCTTCGCCACTTGGTCCCCGACCTGCACCGCCGCCTGTTCCAGCGCACACAACGGCACATCGACATAACTCAACTGACTGTCGAGCTTGTACGAACGCGGAATCCCCTGCACCAGCAGCGCAATGAACTTCAGCTCCGGCAACCCGCCCAGCGCATTCAAAATCACGATCCGCGCCCGCTCGCCAATGACGATTTTCTGCCCGCACGCCGATTCAAAACTCAGCAGCGGAATCTGCCGCTCACGCCACGTAACCTTGCCGAGATACCACGGCGGCGTATCCAGATCGAAGGCGCTGGCCTGGTAGTCGATCAGCTCGGCCACGGCGACGTTGGGCAGGATCAGGTTGCGGTCGGCCAGTGGCAGCAGCAGGCCGGTGAGTTGGCTGGTGCGCGCGTTGTGGCGGCGCTCATGCATGTTTCTTGCTCCAGTGGGCAATGCTTTCGAGCAGCACCGATTCCTGGTACGGCTTGCCGAGGTAGTCGTTGACGCCGATGGCCATCGCGCGGTCGCGGTGTTTCTGCCCGGTGCGCGAGGTAATCATGATGATCGGCAGGTGTTGCAGGCGTTCATCGTTGCGCACTTGGGTGGCGACTTCGAAGCCGTCCATGCGCGGCATTTCGATGTCGAGCAGCATCAGGTCGGGCATGTGTTCTTCGAGCAACAGCATCGCGTCGACCCCGTCCTTGGCGGTCAGCACATTCATGCCGTGACGTTCGAGCAAACGGCTGGTGACCTTGCGCACGGTCACCGAGTCGTCGACCACCAGCACCAGCAGCGGCTTTTGCGGCTCGCTGTCGATGTCCACATGGGCCGGACGCTGCGCAACCCGCGCCTGCATCGCGCGGATCGGCGCCAGCAAATCGAGAATCAGCACCACCCGGCCATCGCCGAGAATCGTCGCCCCGGACACGCCCTGCACCGCGCCGAACTGCGGACCGAGGCTCTTGACCACGATCTCGCGGGTACCGGCCATCGCGTCGACCTGCACCGCGATGTGCCGGTCGTTGCACTGCACCAGCAGCACCGGCAATGGCAGGCTCTGGCCGAGCAGTTTCGGGCGTGGCGCAGTTTTCAGCAGTTCGCCCAGATAGCACAACTCATAGCGCTGGCCGCCGTAGTGGTAGCTCGGCGGGTCGTTACGGAAGTGCCCTTCCAGATCATTCGGCAGGACGCGGACGATGCCTTCGATGGTGTTCAGCGGAATCGCGTATTGATCCTCGCCGCACTGCACCATCAGCGCGCGGTTGACCGACACGGTGAACGGCAGGCGAATGCGGAAATGCACGCCCTGCCCCGGCACCGAGTCGATGCTCATGGTGCCGCCGAGCTGACGCACCTCTTCGTGGACCACGTCCATGCCGACGCCGCGCCCGGAAATCTGCGTGATCTTTTCAGCGGTGGAGAAACCCGGCTGGAGGATGAACTGCAATACATCGCGGTCGCTGATTTCGGCATCCGGCGCCAGCAAACCGCGCTTGATCGCCTTGCGCCGCACCGCTTCCAGCGGCACCCCGGCGCCGTCGTCGCGGATATCGAAAACGATGTCGCCGCCCTCACGGGACAAGTCCAGGCTGATCGTACCCTGTGCCGGTTTGCCCGCCGCCAGCCGCACTTCGGCAGACTCCAGACCGTGATCGACGGCGTTGCGCAGCATGTGCTCCAGCGGCGCGGCCATGCGTTCCAGCACGTTGCGGTCCATCTCGCCCTCGGCGTTGTCGATGATGAACGCGACATCCTTGTTCAGCTCTTCGGCGACCTGCCGCACGATGCGTTTGAGGCGCGGCAGCATGCGTTCGAACGGCACCATGCGCGTGCGCATCAGGCCTTCCTGCAATTCGGTATTGATCCGCCCCTGTTGCTGCAACAGGTTCTCGGCGTCGTGGTTGCGGCGGTCGAGGGTTTCCTTGAGGTCGAGCAGGTCGGAAGCGGATTCGAACAGCGCCCGCGACAGTTGCTGCAACTGCGAGTGGCGATCCATTTCCAGCGGGTCGAATTCTTCGTAACCGAGATGGTCGGCATCGACTTGCTGACGGCTGAGAATCCGTCCCTGGGTTTCAGTATCGAGCCGGCGCAATTGATCGCGCATGCGCTCGATGGTGGTTTCCATCTCGTTCAGTGCGGTTTGCGCATCGCTGACCTGTTGCTCGATACGCCCACGGAAAATCGAGGTTTCTCCGGCCAGATTGACCAACTCGTCGAGCAGTTCGGCGGAGACCTTGACCATGTCCGCACCGGCATCGGCAGCCGGTGGCGCCGGCTCGCTCTTGGCGGGCAGCGGCAATACCGGCGGGGTTTCGACCGTCGCCGGATGGCTGAAATTCTGGATCGCGCTGATCAGCCGATCGACCGGCGGGCACGGTTGCCCGGCGCGCACCCCATCGAGCATTTGCGCCAGGCGGTCATGCCCGCGCTGGACCAGTGCGAACAGTTCCGCCGACGGCTGCAACGCCCCGGTGGAAAGGCTTTCGTAAAGGTATTCCAGCTCATGGGCGAGGTCGCCGATCGGACCGATCTCGACCATCCGTGCACCGCCCTTGAGGGTGTGCAGATCGCGCAGCAGGGTTTCCACTTCCTGGCGATTGCCCGGTTCGGCCTGCCAGCGCAGCAACGCCGCGCCAGAGTTTTCAATGATGTCGAAACCTTCTTCGAGGAAGATTTCCAGCAGCTCCGGATCGTGTGCGGCGCTGTCATGATCCGCCGTCGGTAACGGCGCTTCGCCCAGCGGTTGCCCCTGACGCAGCTCGCGAATCGCGCCGATCAGTTCCTGCGCCGGGCTCAGCGGCTGATGGCTTTGCAACTGGTCAAGCAGCAACGCCAACTGCGCGTGGCTCTTGAGGAGTAACTGGCCCAAAGCGTCGCTGTGGCTGTAGCGGCGATCCACCAGACCTTCGTAAAGACTTTCCAGCTCCTGGGCCAGATCTGCGATGGCCGCCACTTCGGCCATGCGCGCGCCGCCCTTGAGGGTGTGCAGGTCGCGCTGCAATGAGGACAGCGGTGCGGCGTTGTCCGGGTCGTTGAGCCAGCGGTGCAAGGCTTGTCCGGCGCTGTCGAGAATGTCGACGGCCTCTTCGAGGAAGATCTCGACGATCTCGTCGTCGCCCTCGAACGATCTCGCCGACTGCTGCAACTCTGCGGTGGCGCTGCCCAGTTCACGAATGCTCAGGGTACGGCTGCCATCGCTGCGGATCAGGCCCATCGACGACGGATCAAGGCTCTCGTCGAGCAACTCGTGCAGGGCGCGAATGCGCGCAGGCTGCGGCGTGACTTCCTGGCCGGCGGCCAGTTCGTCGAGCATGTTGATCAGCGCTTCGTGGGCGTTCTGCGCTTCTTCAAAAAACCGCTCGCTGACCGCCAGGCTGCTTTCTTCCACCGCGCCATAGAGGTCGAGCAAGGCTTCGCACAACACGTCCACCGGCAGCAGATCAGCCAGGTGCGCGCCTTCGCCGAGGGTGGTCAGTTCATCCAGCAAGGCACTGAGTTCCTGGCGCTCGCCGGGATGTTGTTGCCAGCGCTGCAAGAGGTTTTCGGCGTCGAGCAGGATGTCCATGCCCTGGGCGAGGAAGTTGTTGATCAATTGCGGATCGCGCTTGATCCGCAGGCTGGTGTTCGGCGTCTGGAGGATCGCTTCCAGACGCTCGCCGAGCAGCGTTTCAATGCGCTTGATCAACGACTGTGCACCGACGATCGGCGCCAGCGGATCGTGCTTGAGCTGGCGCAGACCGACGCGGAACAAACCTTCGGCCTCAAGCAGCAATTCCACTTCATCGAGATCGAGCGGCAACTGATGCGCCTTGAACTCGCGGGCCAGTTGATCCAGCGGCGCGGCCAGTTCGGCAATCGGCAACACCCCGGCCATCGACGCGCTGCCCTTGAGCGTATGCAAGGCGCGCTGCAGTTCATCGCTGGCCGGCAGCGGCACATGTTCGGCGGCCTGATCGAGGTAACGGTTGAGACTGGCCAGATGGGTTTCCGCCTCGTTGCGGAAGATCTCCAGCAACAGCGGATCAAGGGCCGCGACATCATTCACGTCTTCAGCGGCCAGCGGTTCGTCCCCTTTGGCCAGCGCATGGGCGCGGGCGGCGAGCTGATCGACGTCGCTGCGTTGACGCTGCCGGTGAGTGGCGAATTCACTGATCAATTCCGGGAGCAACAACACCGTGTCGGTGAGCAGTTGCGGCACCACCGCACCGGGCTCGACGCTTTGTTCCAGCACACGGTTGAGCAGGTTCTCCACCGCCCAGGCCAGTTCACCCAGCACCAGCGCACGGACCATGCGCCCGCTGCCCTTGAGGGTGTGGAAGGCCCGGCGCAGTTCAGTCAGGGCCGCACGGTCCTGCGGATTGGCCGACCAGCGCGGCAGGTATTCGTGGAGGACTTCGAGGACTTCGTCGGTCTCCTCGAGGAACACTTCGCGCAGCTCGTCGTCGACCGGTTCTTCGTCAGCCGGTGGCGGCATCAGGCTGCCGGGGGTGGTCAGGGCCGGCGGGTTGACCGCCGACACCGGGCTGGCCAGCACCTCGGCCAGCGACTGCACGATATCGGGGTCGTCCAGCACTTGCAGGTCTTGCATCACCAACGCTTCGCTGGGGCTGAGCACGTCATCGAGCACTGGCACCTGCTGTGCGCCGGGCTCTTCGTCAGGAAAGTAGCCCAGGCTGGCCAGGCTCTTCTGCGCGACATCCAGCAGTTGTTCGCTCGCGGCCTGCGGGTCGTCGCTCAAACGTTCGAGGTAGTACTCGAGGCTGGTGATCACGTCGGCGAGGTTGTCCAGTTGCTGCCAGCCCGGCTCGTGGGGATCAAGCAGTAAATGCTCGCGGATAAAGCCATTGCAGGCCTCGACCAGACTGGCCGCCCGGCTCAGCGGAATCATCGCCAGCGCGCCGCGCACCTGGGTCAGCAATTCCGGCAACGCTTGCAGGTGCTGGCGATCCCAGTCGGCGTCGATGTAGTCGACGATCATGTCCTTGGCCTGTTGCAGGCAGATGCGCGCTTCCTTGATCACGATCTGGTGGATCTGCGTCAGGTCGGTGGTCGGCAGGCGCGCCTCTTCGGGGCTTTCCGTTTCCACGGTGCCGACCATCCCGGCCAGATTCGCCTCGACGTAGAGCAGCGCGCCGGCGACGTCCATCAGCGTGGCGTCGTTCGGTTCGCGCTGGCCTTGAGCGAGGCTGAGGACCACCGCCAGTTGATCAATGATGACCTTGCGCGGCTGGCCAAAACCGAGCACCGCCAGGGTGTCGGCAATCTGCCGCAGCGGCGCCAGCAGGCTGTCCAGATCAGAGGTGTGCTGACGGTCGCTGCGCACGAACAGGTCGAGGCGCTCCTTGACCCGCACCAGCTCTTCGCACAGCGCCGCCAGCACCGAGCGCATCGCATCGCGGTCGGGGCCGGCCAGGCGCGCACGTTCTTCGTCGACCATCGCGCTGTCGGGCAACGCGTCGTCCAGGGAGTAGCGATCTTTCATGGTCAGCATCTGCCCGGTGGGATGTTCGGCTTTGGCAATATAGAACAGCAGGCTTTTGAGCAGCTCCGCAGGGGGCGGCTGGTTAAGGCCGCGCATGCCCTGCTCGAGCAGGCGCTTGAGTTCCTTATCGGCGTCCTTGAACAGGCTGCGCAGCGCCGGGCTGTTGGCGATCGCGCCTTCGCGCATGCCTTCGACCAGCGCCGAGGCCACTTGCCACAACGGGCTCAAGGGCGCATCGCCGCTCATGGCTTCGAGACGCTGGAAGACTTTCGCCAGGTACTCCAGATGCGTCTGGTCATCCTGCTCGCGCAACAGACCGACCAGGGCCATTTGCAGCATCTGGCGCAACTTGCGCAGCACATTTGGCAGTTCTGCCGGCTCCAGCAGCGCCAGCGCTTGCGCGCTGAGGGGTGGCAGCTGCGGCAGTTGCGGGCTGAACAGGCTGGTTTCCGAGAGCAGGCTTTCGCCGCGAGCGCTGCGCAGGTCGTTGATCAGCGGCAGCACCACCAGCGGCAAATCGCGGCGGGCACCCTGCACGCGGTCGAGGTAGATCGGCAATTGCCCAAGGGCTTGCAGCAGCAGGTGCAGGGCTTCGTCGCGGTGGCTGACGCGCTCGTGCTGCAAGGCTTCGACCAGATGTTCCATCTCTTCGGCGAGCAAGGCTGCGCCATAGAACTCGACCATCTGCAGACTGCCGTGGACCTGATGGATGTAATCCAGGCACTCGTCCAGCCCGGGAAAGGCCTGCGGATCCTCAAGCACGGCTTCAATTGCCTGATGCGCCTGTTTCAGCGTTTCGGCAATTTCGCCCTTGACCCATTCGAGGGCCACATAGTCGTGCCGGTCACCCATAACCACTCCACTCACGCCTTGTCCGTCGCGGACGCCGACGGCAAGGTGAAACCGGATACCGAACGGCGCAGCTGGCTGGCCATTTTCGCCAGGTTGCCGATGCTCTCGGCGGTGGCGGTGGAGCCGGACGAAGTCTGCGAGGTGATCTGCTGGATCACGTTCATCGTCAGGGAAATCTGTCCGGCCGACGAAGTCTGCTGCTGCGCCGCGTTGGAAATGCTCTGGATCAGCGCCGCGAGGGTCTTCGATACGCCTTCGATTTCTTCCAGGGCCACCCCGGCATCCTGCGCCAGACGCGCGCCGCGCACCACCTCGGTGGTGGTCTGCTCCATGGAAATCACCGCTTCGTTGGTGTCGGTCTGGATCGCCCGCACCAGGGTTTCGATCTGCCGGGTGGCAGCAGACGAGCGCTCGGCCAGGCGCTGCACTTCATCGGCGACCACGGCGAAACCACGCCCGGCATCCCCGGCCAGCGACGCCTGAATCGCCGCGTTGAGCGCAAGGATGTTGGTCTGGTCGGCAATGTCGTCGATCAGGCTGACGATGTCGCCGATCTCCTGCGACGACTCGCCGAGGCGCTTGATGCGCTTGGCGGTGTCCTGAATCTGTTCGCGGATGTTGTCCATGCCGTGGATGGTGTTGTGCACCACCTCGTTGCCCTTGTTGGCGATTTCCACCGAGCGCTCGGCCACGGCCGAGGACTCGGCAGCGTTGGCCGACACCTGATCAATCGACTCGGCCATGTCGCTGATCGCGGTCGAGGCTTCGGAAATCTGCTGCGCCTGATGTTCCGAGGCCTGGGCCAGGTGCATCGCGGTGGCCTGGGTTTCCTGCACGGCGGCGGCGACCTGGCCGGCGGTGAGGTTGATGGTCGCCACCAGGTCACGCAGTTGGTCGACCGAATAGTTGATCGAGTCAGCGATGGTGCCGGTGAAGTCTTCGGTCACCGAGGCGGTCACGGTGAGGTCGCCATCGGCAAGGTCTTCGATTTCGTCGAGCAGGCGCATGATCGCGTTCTGGTTGCGCTCGTTCTTCTCGGCGGTTTCACGCAACTGGCGGTTGGTCTCGCGGACCATCACCAGACCGATGAGGATGATCGAGGCCAGCGCCAGCAAACCGAGGACGTAGCCACCGATGGTGTCGGTGTTGCGCCCGCCGGCAAGGTTTTCGAAGCGAGTGGCCAGGTGCGAGGCTTCGTCGAGCAGGGTTTGCGAGAGGCTGAAGATGTTGCTCGCCGATTCGCGAACCTTGAACAGCTCGGGCGAGGTTTCGAGGATTTCATCCACGGAGCCGGAGACGAACTGGAACAGCTCGGAAATTTCGCTCAGGCGTGCGCGGGCATCGCGGTCTTCGACCTGGCTGATTTTCAGTGCCGGGTTGCCTTGCAGCATGCCGTTGAGCACCTGGCCAAAACGGGTGGCGTCGCGACCAAAGGCGTCGGCGGCCTGTTGCGAGTTTTCGTCGCCGGCCAGTACGGTGTTGACCGCGCCGAGGATCCGTTCAGCGAGCAGCGATTGGCGCTGGGCCATCGCCACTTGCGCCGCCGGAGCACCGCGCTGCAGGAGGATCTCGACGACTTTTTCGTATTCGATCTGCAACTGCGGCACGGTTTCGGCCAGGGTCGCGGCGACCTGATGCAGCGACAGCACAGTCTGCTCGCTGGAGAGAATCGCGTCGGTGTTTTTCAGCAGGCGTTCCCAATCCAGCTGCACGGCGCGCATTTCCGGGCGCACGGTGGCCGGGGCCGGTGGCAGGCCGGTGGCCGGGTCGCCTTTCTTCAGGTAACCCCAGCGCTGGGCGAAATCGTTGCGCGCATCGCTCAGCAACTTGAACGCGGCAGCCTTGCCGGCGGCGGCTTCAGTGGCGTTCTTGGCGATGCGTTGCGACAGCACGCGCAATTCACCGGCGTGGCCGATGTACTGTTTGTCGTAGTTGGCCTGGGTGTTGAGGTACGCGAAGTTGGCGAACAGCAGCATGATGAACACGATCAGTGCGATGAACAGCACGATGATCTGCGAGCGACTGCGCGATCCTTCCGCCGACTTGTCTGTTTTTGCTTTTGTCATCGGTCCTCGCCTAATTTGAAACTCACCGAAGCACCTGTAGAAGCTAGCCTTGTGAAGTGGAGCTTTTGTGGCGAGGGGATTTATCCCCGATGGGTCGCGCAGCGGCCCCAAGATTCGAGCTGTATCAAATACATCTCGAATGCAGCCTTTGGGTCGGCTTCGCCAACCATCGGGGATAAATCCCCTCGCCACAGGTTTCCCTTGCCACAGAATCACACCATTACATGGCCCATTCCCACATGGGTTCTCTGTTGTTTCGACTAAATTGCGACGCTCATGAATACCGGGGATTTAGCCAGTGCAAACAGGCTGAACACCCGCCAGTTCTGCTCGCGCCGGAAATAGCCTTTGACGAACTCGGCCTTGGAACCCTGGCGCTTGCTGATCGAAATCGGTTCGAAGCTGTCCTGCTCGAAATGCTGCAGGCCGATGACTTCGTCGACCATCAGCCCGGCAAACACATCGCCATGCTCGACCACCAATACCCGCCGCTGTTTACGCAATGGCGACAGCTCGTGCCCGAAAAAACCGCACAGGTCCATGATCGGCAGCAAGCGCCCACGCAGGTTAGCCACCCCTTTGACCCACGGCTTGACCCCGGGCAATTGAGTGAAGCGCGGCTCGTGCAGCACTTCGCTGACTTCGCCCATCGGCGCCACATACCAATGCTCGCCAAGGCGAAAGCCGATACCGCTCCAGCGATCCTCGCGCGCGGCCTGCGACGGCAAGTCCGCCGCCAGCAAGCGGCAGCGCTGGTCGATCTGCCAGAGCAGTTCGAACGCAGTCAGCGATTCGCTCATGGTTGCGCGATCAGCCTTTGAGCACGTTGTTCAGGGTCTTGATCAGGGTGTCTTCGTCGACCGGTTTGGTCAGGTAATCCTTGGCGCCCTGACGGGTGCCCCAGACCTTGTCGGTTTCCTGATCCTTGGTGGTGATGATGATCACCGGGATGTGGCCGGTGTCCGGGTCCTTGGTCAATTGCCGGGTCGCCTGAAAACCGTTGAGGCCGGGCATGACGATGTCCATCAGCACTGCATCGGGTTTTTCCTGACGGGCCAGCGCGACACCGTCGGCGCCGTTTTCGGCTTTCAGTACTTCGTGGCCGTGCTTTTCGAGCATGCCGGTCAGTTTGTACATTTCAGTCGGCGAATCATCGACGATCAGGATACGTGCCATGGTTTTCCCCATTTTTCTTGTTGACGCCCGGCCCGCTGGCCGAGCATCACTGTACGTGTCTTACTGCGGCAAAACGGCGGCGAAGCCCGGAACATGGGCCTGAATCGCGTTAAGCAGTTCTTCCTTGCTGAAAGGCTTGGTCAAAAATTGATCGGAACCGACAATCCGCCCCTTGGCCTTGTCGAACAGCCCGTCGCGCGACGACAGCATGATCACCGGCGTGGCCTTGAATGCGCTGTTGTTCTTGATTAAAGCGCAGGTCTGATAACCATCCAGACGCGGCATCATGATGTCGACAAAAATGATTCCGGGATGGTTGTCCGCGATTTTCGCCAGCGCGTCGAAACCATCAATCGCCGTGATCACTTCGCAACCCACATTTTTCAACAATGTTTCGGCGGTGCGACGAATCGTTTTCGAGTCGTCGATCACCATGACCTTCAAGGCGCTGGACTGCTGTTCCATAAGAGGGCTCTACCGTCGCCTTTGCGAATCAAATTGTCCGTTTTGCTATCAGTGATGGCTGGAAACCCTTGATGTTCAAGGGCCAGCGCTGCATGCCAGCCTTTTTAGCACAGTCTCCAGATGCAATCTATCGACGGGTTTTTCCTTGACCGAAAACCCGCCCGGAGCCACTCTGGCGGCACTTTTTCAATACCGATCCGGTAGCCAATTTTCGAGGAAAACCCAATGAGCGTTCGCGTCGGGATTGTCATGGACCCTATCGCCAGCATCTCCTATAAAAAGGATAGCTCGCTGGCCATGCTGCTGGCCGCGCAAAAACGTGGCTGGGAACTGTTCTACATGGAGCAGCGCGACCTGTATCAGGCCGAAGGCCAGGCGCGGGCGCGCATGAAGCCGCTGAAAGTCTTCGCCAACCCGGAAAAATGGTTCGAACTGGACGCCGAGCAGGACAACCTGCTGAGCGACCTGGACGTGATCCTGATGCGCAAGGATCCGCCGTTCGACATGGAATTCGTCTACTCCACCTACCTGCTCGAACAGGCCGAAACGGCGGGCGTGCTGGTGGTGAACAAGCCGCAAAGCCTGCGCGACTGCAATGAAAAGCTGTTCGCCACGCTGTTCCCGCAGTGCACGCCGCCGACCATCGTCAGCCGTCGCGCCGACGTGCTGCGTGAATTCGCCGCCAAACACGGCGACGTGATCCTCAAGCCGCTGGACGGCATGGGCGGCACCTCGATCTTCCGCCACCGCGCGGGCGATCCGAACCTGTCGGTGATTCTGGAAACCCTTACCGCCCTCGGTGGCCAGCAGATCATGGGCCAGGCCTACCTGCCGGCGATCAAGGACGGCGACAAGCGCATCCTGATGATCGACGGCGAGCCGGTGGATTACTGCCTGGCGCGGATTCCGGCCCAGGGCGAAACCCGTGGCAACCTCGCCGCCGGTGGTCGTGGTGAAGCGCGACCGCTGACCGACAAGGATCGCTGGATCGCCGCGCAAGTCGGCCCGACCCTGCGCGAGAAAGGCCTGCTGTTCGTCGGTCTGGACGTGATTGGCGAGCACCTGACCGAAATCAACGTCACCAGCCCGACCTGCATCCGCGAAATCGACAACGCCTTCGGCACCGACATCGGCGGCATGCTGATGGATGCGATCGAAAAGCAGCTGCAAGCCTCGAGCCGCAAGCAGCAAGCCTGACGGCCAGCTACAAGCCGCAAGCCATGAGCTACAAGCTTTTACTTGCAGCTTGCCGCTCGAAACTTGCAGCTGCCCTTATGTCGCTTGCCGCTTGAAGCTTGCAGCTAAAAACCAACATTGCGTTATCATGCCGAGCCCGTAAAAACGCGATGTTGGTTTTTCTGTCATGACCCTCCCGTCCGATCTGCCCGCAGAACTCGCCCACCGTGGCGTGCGCCCGGCCGATCGCCTCGGATTTACCCTGTTTCTCGCGGCGCTGATTCATTTGGCGCTGCTGCTCGGCGTCGGCTTCACCATGGTCGAGCCCAAGCAAATCAGCAAAACTCTGGAAATCACCCTCGCCACCTTCAAGAGCGACACCAAGCCGAAGAAGGCCGATTTCCTCGCCCAGGAAAACCAGGAAGGCAGCGGCACGCTGGACAAAAAGGCGATCCCCAAGACCACCGAGGTCGCGCCGTTCCAGGACAATCAGGTCAAGAAAGTCACCCCGCCTCCGGCCGCCAAGCCGGAAGTCCGTGAAGCCGCGCCCAAGGCTGCCGTGACCACGGTCGCGCCGAAACAGCAAAAGGCGCCGACCAAGAAAGAAGAAACCAAGACCGAGACCAAACCGGCGGTCGACGCACCGACGTTCGATAGCTCGCAGCTGTCCAGCGACATCGCCAGCCTCGAAGCGGAACTGGCCAAGGAACAACAGCTGTACGCCAAACGCCCGCGCATTCACCGTTTGAGCGCCGCCTCGACCATGCGCGACAAGGGCGCCTGGTACAAGGATGACTGGCGCAAGAAGGTCGAGCGGATCGGCAACCTCAATTACCCGGAAGAAGCCCGGCGCAAGCAGATCTACGGCAACCTGCGCCTGATGGTCTCGATCAACCGCGACGGCTCGCTGTATGAAGTGCTGGTGCTCGAATCCTCCGGCCAGCCATTGCTGGATCAGGCGGCCCAGCGCATCGTCCGGCTGGCCGCACCGTTTGCACCGTTTACCGGTGATCTGTCGGATATCGACCGACTGGAAATCATCCGCACCTGGAAATTCGCCCGGGGCGACAAACTCTCGAGCAACTGAATATTCCTGTAGCGATGAGATTCATTGTGGCGAGGGGATTTATCCCCGTTCGGCTGCGCAGCAGTCGCAAAACCATCATTCACGGAGTGTCAGGCAGACCGTATCAATGGATTCAGGGCCGCTTCGCGCCTCAACGGGGATAAATCCCCTCGCCACAAATGCCATGTTCCGACAAGGGGTCTGTGTTGTTGTCAGCATCTCCAGCTTGTCAGTTCGCCCCCCGAACGCCACACTATCGCTCATGAAAAACGTCAGCCCCAGCTACCTCAAGCATCACTTCCTGATCGCCATGCCACACATGGCCGACCCGAACTTTGCCCACACCTTGACCTACATCGTCGAGCACACGGCCAATGGCGCCATGGGGCTGGTGGTCAATCGACCGCAAGAGCTGAATCTGGCTGACATCCTCGAACAACTGCGCCCGGACATCGAGCCGCCAGCACTCTGCCAGCACGTACCGATCTTCATCGGCGGCCCGGTGCAGACTGATCGTGGTTTTGTCCTGCACCCGGCCGGCCAGATGTTCCAGGCCACCGCGCAACTGGACGGCGATCTGGCGCTCTCCACTTCACAGGACGTGCTGTTTGCCATCGCGGACGGTGCAGGCCCGGCGAAAAGCCTGATCGCCCTCGGTTACGCGGGTTGGGAAGCCGGGCAACTGGAGGCCGAACTGGCCGACAACGCCTGGCTGACCTGCCCGTACGATGCCGACATCCTGTTCAACACCAGCAGCGAACTGCGTCTGGAAGCGGCGGCACGGCACCTGGGGATCAACCTCAGTCTGCTGACCAGCCAGGCAGGCCACGCCTAATGGCCCTGCGTCTGATTCTCGGCTTCGACTACGGCACCAAACAGATAGGCGTTGCAGTCGGCCAGGTGATTACCGGCCAGGCCCGCGAGCTGTGCACCCTGAAAGCGCAGAACGGCGTTCCGGACTGGAACCAGGTCGAAGCGCTGTTCAAGGAATGGAAACCCGACGCCGTGGTGGTTGGCCTGCCGCTGAACATGGACGGCACGCCCAGCGAAATGTGCCTGCGCGCCGAGAAATTCGCCCGACGTCTCAACGGCCGCTTCAATGTGCCCTTCTATACCCACGACGAACGCCTGACCACCTTTGAGGCCAAAGGCGAGCGACTGGTACGTGGCGGGCAGAAAGGCAGTTACCGCGACAACCCGGTGGACGCCATCGCCGCCGCTCTGCTGTTGCAGGGCTGGCTCGATGAAAACACTGCATTGTTTGAATCCTGACAAGCGCTTCGGCGCTTTTCTTTTGAGCTACGACCCGAGCCGCGTCCAAGGACCCGGCTCGACCCCAAGAAGGAGCAACCATGAGCCTGCCAAATCCCGCCGATCTGATCAGCCAGATGGCGACCCGCCTCAAGGCGCACCTTGCCCAGCGTGAGATCAGCGAACCGCGTTACATCGGCATCCGCACCGGCGGTATCTGGGTCGCGCAGGCCCTGCTCAAGGAATTGGGCAGCGATGCGCCACTGGGCACGCTGGATGTTTCCTTCTACCGCGACGACTTCAGCCAGAACGGCCTGCACCCGCAAGTGCGCCCCTCGGCCCTGCCCTTCGAGATCGAAGGCCAGCACCTGGTGCTGATCGACGACGTGCTGATGAGCGGCCGCACCATCCGCGCTGCGATGAACGAACTGTTCGACTATGGCCGCCCGGCCAGCGTGACCCTGGTCTGCCTGCTCGACCTGGACGCCGGCGAGCTGCCGATCCGCCCGAACGTGGTCGGCGCGACCCTGTCGCTGGCCGCCCACGAGCGGGTCAAGCTGTCCGGCCCCGAGCCGCTGACGCTCGAACTGCAAGACCTGAACCCTTAATCCGCCCTATTGAGAGTCCCCTTCGCGATGACGCCTCTAGATACCAAGCGCCCGCTGCAGCTCAATGATCAGGGCCAGCTGCGCCACTTCCTCTCGCTCGACGGCCTGCGCCGCGAGTTGCTGACGGAAATCCTCGACACTGCCGACTCGTTCCTCGAAGTCGGGGCCCGGGCGGTGAAGAAGGTCCCGTTGCTGCGCGGCAAGACCGTGTGCAACGTGTTCTTCGAAAACTCCACGCGCACCCGCACCACCTTCGAACTGGCGGCCCAGCGGCTGTCGGCAGACGTGATCACCCTGAACGTGTCGACCTCGTCGGCCAGCAAAGGTGAAACCCTGCTCGACACCCTGCGCAACCTCGAAGCCATGGCCGCCGACATGTTCGTCGTGCGCCACGGCGATTCCGGTGCGGCACACTTCATCGCCGAGCATGTCTGCCCACAGGTGGCGATCATCAACGGCGGCGACGGCCGTCACGCCCACCCGACCCAGGGCATGCTCGACATGCTCACCATCCGTCGGCACAAGGGCGGTTTCGAAAACCTCTCGGTGGCGATCGTCGGCGACATCCTGCACTCGCGGGTGGCACGCTCGAACATGCTCGCGCTGAAAACCCTCGGCTGCCCGGACATCCGCGTGATCGCGCCGAAGACCCTGCTGCCGATCGGCATCGAGCAGTACGGCGTGAAGGTTTACACCGACATGAACGAAGGCCTGAAGGACGTCGACGTGGTGATCATGCTGCGCCTGCAGCGTGAGCGCATGACCGGCGGCCTGCTGCCGAGCGAAGGCGAGTTCTACCGCCTGTTCGGCCTGACCACCGCGCGTCTGGCCGGGGCCAAGCCCGATTGCATCGTCATGCACCCGGGGCCGATCAACCGTGGTGTAGAGATCGAATCGGCAGTGGCCGACGGCCCGCACTCGGTGATCCTCAATCAAGTCACCTACGGCATCGCCATCCGCATGGCCGTGCTGTCGATGGCCATGAGCGGGCAAACAGCGCAACGTCAATTCGAGCAGGAGAACGCCCAGTGAAGCTCAGCATTCTCGGCGCCCGCGTCATCGATCCAAGCAGCGGCCTGGATCAAATCACCGATATCCACGTTGAAGCCTGCAAGATCGTCGCCCTCGGCGCCGCGCCGGCCGGTTTCACTGCCGTCGAAACCATCGACGCCCAAGGCCTGGTCGCCGCGCCCGGGCTGGTCGACCTGAACGTCGCCCTGCGCGAGCCGGGCTACAGCCGCAAAGGCAGCATTGCCAGCGAAACCCGCGCAGCGGCGGCCGGTGGCGTGACCAGCCTGTGCTGCCCGCCGAAGACCAAACCGGTGCTCGACACCTCGGCAGTGGCCGAACTGATCCTCGACCGTGCTCGCGAAGCCGGCAACACCAAGGTGTTTCCGATTGGCGCGCTGAGCAAAGGCCTGGACGGCGAACAGCTTGCCGAGCTGGTGGCGCTGCGTGACGCCGGTTGCGTCGCGTTCGGCAACGGTCTGGAGAGTTTCCGCAACACCCGCACCCTGTGCCGGGCACTGGAATACGCGGCCACCTTCGATCTGACGGTGATTTTCAACTCGCAGGATCACGATCTGGCGGATGGCGGTCTGGCCCACGAAGGCGCGGTCGCCAGCTTCCTTGGTCTGCCGGGCATTCCGGAAACGGCGGAAACCGTGGCCCTGGCCCGCGATCTGTTGCTGGTCGAGCAGACCGGCGTGCGCGCGCACTTCAGCCAACTGACCAGCGCTCGCGGTGTGGCCCTGATCGCCCAGGCTCAGGCCCGTGGCTTGAAGGTCACGGCGGATGTCGCGCTGTACCAGTTGATCCTCACCGATGAAGCGCTGATCGACTTCAGCAGTCTCTATCACGTGCAACCGCCGCTGCGCACCCGCGCAGACCGCGACGGCCTGCGTGAGGCTGTGAAATCGGGTGTGGTGTCGGCAATCTCCAGCCATCACCAGCCCCACGAACGCGACGCCAAACTGGCGCCGTTCGGCGCAACCGAGCCGGGCATCAGCAGCGTCGAGCTGCTGCTGCCGCTGGCGATGACCCTGGTCGAGGATGGTTTGTTGGATCTGCCGACCCTGCTCGCGCGCCTGAGCGCTGGCCCTGCGGACGCGCTGCGCCTGCCGGCGGGCAAACTGGCGGTGGGCGGTGCGGCAGATATCGTGCTGTTCGATCCGAAAGCTTCGACAGTCGCCGGTGAACACTGGTTGTCGAAGGGTGAAAACTGCCCGTTTGTAGGCCACACGTTGCCGGGTGTGGTTCGCTACACCTTGGTGGATGGGCGAATCAGCCACCAGGCTTGATACCGGGTTGCCCCCAATCGCTGGCAAGCCAGCTCCCAAAAGGTCTTGCGCTATCTTTGGGTTAGCGCAAAAACCTGTGGGAGCTGGCTTGCCAGCGATGGCTTACTGGAAGGCGCCTCTGCCTTCGGCGTTGCGTACGGATACCTGATCATTCAGCGTCCAGAAGTCATACAGCACCCCGACGAAAAACAACCCGCCGGTCAGCAGATACAGCAACCCGCTGATCCACTTGCCCTGGTACATCCGGTGCACGCCGAACACCCCCAGGAACGTCAGCAGAATCCACGCCACGTTGTACTCGATCGGCCCGGCAGCAAAACGCAGATCGGCCTCGCGATCCATCGCCGGGATCAGAAACAAGTCGATCAGCCAGCCAATACCCAACAAGCCGAGGGTGAAAAACCAGATCGTCCCGGTGACCGGTTTGCCGTAATAGAAGCGGTGAGCGCCGGTAAATCCGAAGATCCACAGCAGGTAACCGATGATTTTGCTGTGGGTGTCCTTTTCGTTCACACGGGGTAGCTGATAGCGGTTCATGAAGACCTCGATTCACACGATAGATAAATATTCTTGAATTCTTTGTGACTTTTTTACAGGTAGCCGACGTATGGCAAATGTTACCGTGTCTCCCGTCAAAGCCTTACAGCACCGGACTTCTGTCGGACAATTGCGTCTTTTTGCCGCTTATTTGGTTCCATTGTCAGCCGATTGAATCGACCAACGGCCTCGGAATCGAAAAAAAAGCTGTTATAAAGTTGCGCGCAAACCCATAAGAGCCACGCCTAATGCGACCATTTTTCAAGACATGGCTAACTATTTGCCTATTAATGCCACTGGCCGCCCACGCCACCAATCGTGAGCAACGTCTTCCCAACGTTAACGGTTTCACCCCTAAATCCCATGCTTCGGCTCCTTCGAGCAAGAGCAGCAAACAAACGAAACACACTACGCTCGCCAGCAACAATCACGGCAAGCTGGTTCCACCGATGGCGAACAAGGAAAGCAGCAACGTCCTGAGCCGCGCGGTGAACGTCCTCGGTACTCCATACCGTTGGGGCGGCAGCAGCCCAAGTAAAGGCTTCGACTGCAGCGGTCTGGTGAAATATGCGTTCAACGACGCCACCTTCGACCTGCCACGCACTTCCAATGCGATGGCCAGCGGTCACGGCGAGAAAGTCGAGCGCAAGGATCTTAAGCCAGGCGACCTGATTTTCTTCAACATCAAGAGCCGTCGGGTCAACCACGTTGCCATCTACCTGGGCAACGACCGCTTTATCCACGCACCGCGTCGTGGCAAAGCAGTGAGCATCGACACGCTGAACAAGCCGTATTGGGAACAGCATTACGTGGTTGCCAAGCGTGTGTTGCCGAAAGAACCAGCCGGCAAGCAGATGCGCGTCGTTCAACGCTGAACTGACTGATCCGCAAGTGGTATCGCCAGTACTGACCTCTTCGCGAGCAAGCTCGCTCCCACAGCTGAAAGCATTCCAATTGAAGGAATGCAATCAATTGTGGGAGCGAGCTTGCTCGCGAAAGGGCCGGTTAGAACACCGAAAATCCCCCTTAGAAATTATCCGGCGTACGCGCCTTCTCCCGCGCATGCTCGCGGCTGATCAAACCCTTGGTCACCAGCTCCTTCAGGCACATGTCGAGTGTCTGCATTCCCAACGAACCACCGGTCTGAATCGCCGAATACATCTGCGCCACCTTGTCCTCGCGGATCAGGTTACGGATCGCCGACGTTCCCAGCATGATCTCGTGCGCCGCCACCCGCCCGCCGCCGATCTTCTTGATCAGCGTCTGTGACACCACTGCCAGCAGCGACTCCGACAGCATCGAACGCACCATCGACTTTTCGTCCCCGGGGAACACGTCCACGACCCGGTCGATGGTTTTCGCCGCCGACGTGGTGTGCAGCGTGCCGAACACCAAATGCCCGGTCTCGGCAGCGGTCAAGGCCAGGCGAATGGTCTCCAGGTCGCGCATCTCGCCGACCAGGATCACATCCGGGTCTTCCCGCAATGCAGAACGTAACGCGGTCGCGAAACTGCGGGTATCACGGTGGACCTCACGCTGATTGATCAGGCATTTGCGCGATTCGTGGACGAACTCGATCGGGTCTTCGATGGTGAGGATGTGATGATGACGGTGGGTATTGAGGTAGTCGATCATCGCCGCCAGCGTGGTCGACTTGCCGGAGCCGGTCGGCCCAGTGACCAGCACCAGCCCGCGCGGGGCGTCGGTGATCTTGCGAAAGACATCGCCCATGGCGAGGTCTTCCATGCTCAGCACTTTCGAGGGAATGGTGCGAAATACCGCGCCGGCGCCACGGTTCTGGTTGAAGGCATTGACCCGAAAGCGCGCCACGCCGGGGACTTCGAACGAGAAATCCGTTTCCAGGTGTTTCTCGAAGTCGACCCGCTGGGTGTCGTTCATGATGTCGTAGATCAGTTCGTGCACCTGCTTGTGATCCAGCGCCGGCAGATTGATTCGCCGCACATCACCATCGACACGAATCATCGGCGGCAGACCGGCCGACAGGTGCAGGTCGGAAGCGCCTTGTTTGGCGCTGAAGGCCAGCAGTTCAGTGATATCCATAGCGCTCCTCAATTCCAGTAGAATGCCGCGAACCTTCAGACCGCCGGCGCCTCTTGATGTCCACGATAGCAGACAACATTGCCCTCGTTAGTTCACGCATCCACGCCGCGACCGCCGCTGCCGGACGCCCTGAAAACAGCGTGCAGCTCCTGGCCGTGAGCAAGACCAAACCCGCACAGGACCTGCGTGAAGCCCATGCTGCAGGCCTGCGCGATTTCGGCGAGAACTATCTGCAGGAAGCCTTGGGCAAACAGCTCGAACTGGCCGACCTGCCCTTGATCTGGCACTTCATCGGCCCCATTCAATCGAACAAGACTCGCGCCATTGCCGAGCATTTCGACTGGGTGCACTCCGTGGATCGCCTGAAAATTGCCCAACGCCTGTCCGAACAGCGCCCGGCCGACCTGCCGCCGCTGAACATCTGCATTCAGGTCAACGTCAGCGGTGAAGCCAGCAAGTCCGGCTGCACCCCGGCCGACCTGCCGGCACTGGCCGAGGCCATCAGCGCCCTGCCCCGGCTGAAACTGCGCGGGCTGATGGCGATTCCCGAGCCGACCGAAGATCGCGCCGAACAGGACGCCGCGTTTGCTGCCGTGCAACGTTTGCAGGCCAGCCTGAATCTGCCGCTCGACACACTGTCCATGGGCATGAGCCACGACCTCGAGGCGGCCATCGCCCAAGGCGCCACCTGGGTGCGGATCGGTACGGCCCTGTTCGGTGCCCGCGACTACGCCGCCCACTCTTGAACGCTTCTAGATAAGGACCAAACATGAGCCACACACGTATTGCCTTTATCGGTGCCGGCAACATGGCCGCCAGTTTGATCGGCGGCTTGCGCGCCAAAGGTCTGGAAGCCAGCCACATCCGCGCCAGCGATCCGGGCGAAGAAACCCGTAAACGGGTCAGCGCCGAACACGGTATCGAAACCTTCGCCGACAACGCCCAGGCCATCGACGGCGTCGACGTGATCGTGCTGGCGGTCAAGCCACAGGCGATGAAAGCCGTGTGCGAAGCCATTCGCCCAAGCCTGAAACCGCATCAACTGGTGGTGTCGATCGCCGCCGGCATCACTTGCGCGAGCATGACTGCATGGCTCGGCGAGCAGCCGATCGTGCGCTGCATGCCCAACACTCCGGCACTGCTGCGTCAGGGCGTCAGCGGCCTGTACGCCACCAGCGAAGTGACTGCCGAACAGCGTCAGCAGGCCGAAGCGCTGCTGTCCGCCGTCGGCATCGCGCTGTGGCTGAACGAAGAACAGCAACTCGACGCGGTGACTGCCGTCTCCGGCTCCGGCCCGGCGTATTTCTTCCTGCTGATCGAAGCCATGACCGCCGCCGGCGTCAAACTCGGCCTGCCGCAGGACATCGCTGAACAGCTGACCCTGCAAACCGCCCTCGGCGCCGCGCACATGGCGGTCGCCAGCGATGTCGACGCCGCAGAACTGCGCCGCCGCGTGACCTCGCCAAACGGCACCACAGAGGCCGCAATCAAATCATTCCAGGCCAACGGCTTCGAAGCCCTGGTCGAAACCGCACTCGGCGCCGCCGCGCACCGCTCGGCCGAAATGGCCGAACAACTGGGCAAATAAGGAGCCTTACATGATTGGATTGAACACCGCAGCGGTTTACGTGCTGCAAACCCTCGGCAGCCTGTACTTGCTGATCGTGTTGCTGCGCTTCGTCCTGCAACTGGTGCGGGCGAACTTCTACAACCCGCTGTGCCAGTTCGTGGTCAAGGCCACCCAGCCGCTGCTCAAGCCACTGCGCCGGATCATCCCGAGCGTGTTCGGCCTGGACATGTCGTCGCTGGTGCTGGCGATTCTGGTGCAACTGGCACTGATGGCCCTGACCCTGCTGCTGACCTACGGCACCACCGGTAACCCGCTGCAGCTGTTTATCTGGGCGATCATCGGCGTCACCGCGCTGTTCCTGAAGATTTTCTTCTTCGCCCTGATCATCAGCGTGATCCTGTCGTGGGTAGCCCCGGGCAGCCATAACCCGGGCGCTGAACTGGTGAACCAGATCTGCGAACCGGCCCTGGCGCCGTTCCGCAAGATTCTGCCAAACCTCGGCGGTCTGGACCTGTCGCCGATCTTCGCCTTCCTCGCGCTGAAGCTGATCGACATGCTGGTGATCAACAATCTGGCGGCGATGACGATGATGCCGGAAATCCTGCGCCTGCTGATGTGAGCTGGTTTCGCTGGGACGGGGACGATTTGATCCTCGAATGTCACCTGCAACCGGCAGCCCGCAGCGATGATTTCTGCGGGCTGCACGGGGATCGCTTGAAGATTCGCCTGACTGCACCGCCGGTCGAGGGCAAGGCCAATGCTTACCTGATGGCCTTTCTGGCCAAGGCGTTCGGGGTATCCAAGAGCCAGGTCAGCTTGCTCAGCGGCGAATTGAACCGGCAGAAACGGGTGAAGATCTGTTCGCCGAAGAAGCTGCCGGATTTGCCGGAGCTGGTTGGGCGCCCGTCTTGAGTTCTGCGGCGTCTGCGCCCCTCACCCCAGCCCTCTCCCCTTGGAGAGGGAGCCGATTTGCGTGGTTTTCAAAACCACAGTTCAACTCGATATCCCACGTCGGCGTATCTCGAACATCCCGCCAGTCAGCCCCCTCTCCCTCTGGGAGAGGAACCTGATTTGGCTGGTTTTCAATACCTGAGTTCGACTCGATAACTCAGGTCGGTGCAGCTCAAAAGATCACCTCGGTCAGTCCCCTCTCCCCCCGGGGGGAGGAACCTGATTTGGCTGGTTTTCAATACCTGAGTTCGACTCGATAACTCAGGTCGGCGTCGCTCGAATGATCACCTCGGTCAGTCCCCTCTCCCCCCGGGAGAGGGTTAGGGTGAGGGCTGCTTGCCGCTAACCCCACCGGTCTTTAGACTTACGCCTCATTTCAACGAGAGCAGGGTCGATGCCAGCTGCCTTTCCCCCCGATTCTGTTGGTCTGGTGACGCCGCAAACGGCGCACTTCAGTGAACCCCTGGCCCTGGCCTGCGGACGTTCGCTGCCCGCCTACGACCTGATCTACGAAACCTACGGCACGCTGAACGCGCAGGCGAGCAACGCCGTGCTGATCTGCCACGCCTTGTCCGGCCATCATCATGCCGCTGGCTATCACAGCCCCGACGACCGCAAGCCCGGTTGGTGGGACAGCTGCATCGGTCCCGGCAAGCCGATCGACACCACCAAATTCTTCGTGGTCAGCCTGAACAATCTGGGTGGTTGCAACGGCTCCACCGGCCCGAGCAGCATCAACCCGGACACCGGCAAGCCGTTCGGTGCCGACTTCCCGGTGCTCACCGTGGAAGACTGGGTGCACAGCCAGGCGCGTCTGGCTGATCTGCTCGGCATCCATCAGTTCGCCGCCGTGATCGGCGGCAGCCTCGGCGGCATGCAGGCCTTGCAGTGGACCATCACCTACCCGGATCGCGTGCGCCACTGCCTGGCGATCGCCTCGGCGCCCAAACTGTCGGCGCAGAACATCGCCTTCAACGAAGTCGCGCGTCAGGCCATCCTCACTGACCCCGAGTTCCACGGCGGTTCATTCCAGGAACAAGGCGTGATCCCCAAGCGCGGGCTGATGCTGGCGCGGATGGTCGGGCACATCACCTACCTGTCCGACGACTCGATGGGCGAGAAATTCGGCCGTGGCCTGAAGAGTGAAAAGCTCAACTACGACTTCCACAGCGTCGAGTTTCAGGTCGAAAGCTACCTGCGCTATCAGGGCGAAGAGTTCTCCGGGCGTTTCGATGCCAACACTTATCTGTTGATGACCAAGGCGCTGGACTACTTCGATCCGGCGGCGAACTTCGACGATAACCTGGCGAAAACCTTCGAGAACGCCACAGCCAAGTTCTGCGTGATGTCGTTCACCACCGACTGGCGCTTCTCCCCGGCCCGCTCGCGGGAGCTGGTGGACGCGCTGATGGCGGCGCGCAAAGACGTCAGCTACCTGGAAATCGACGCGCCACAGGGCCACGACGCCTTCCTGATTCCGATCCCGCGTTATTTGCAGGCGTTCGGTAATTACATGAACCGAATTACGGTGTGAACAAGCCATGAGAGCTGATCTGGAAATCATCCAGGAATGGATCCCCGCCGGCAGCCGCGTGCTCGACCTCGGTTGCGGCGACGGCGAACTGCTGACCTGGCTGCGCGACAATAAGCAAGTCACCGGTTATGGCCTGGAAAACGACCCGGACAACATCGCCGAGTGCGTGGCCAAGGGCATCAACGTCATCGAACAGGACCTGGACAAGGGCCTGGGCAACTTCGCCAGCAACAGCTTCGACATTGTGGTGATGACCCAGGCACTGCAAGCCGTGCATTATCCCGACAGGATCCTCGACGAAATGCTCCGGGTCGGGCGCCAGTGCATCATCACCTTCCCCAACTTCGGTCACTGGCGCTGCCGCTGGTACCTGGCGAGCAAGGGCCGCATGCCGGTGTCGGAGTTCCTGCCGTACACCTGGTACAACACGCCGAACATCCACTTCTGCACCTTCGAAGACTTTGAAGAACTTTGTCGCGAACGTGATGCGAAGGTCATTGATCGGCTTGCCGTGGATCAACAGCACCGCCACGGGTGGGCCAGTAAGCTATGGCCTAATCTGTTAGGTGAGATCGGTATCTACCGCGTCAGCAGCCCGGTGCTTGCAGATCACCGGATCGCGGTCTGAACCACGACATTTCGAGGAGAACGATCATGGGTCGCTTGATTACTGTGCTATTGGCCGCCTGCCTGAGTCTGTCGGCGGTGGCCGCCGATGCCATCAAGGGCGAACGCAAGGAA
This sequence comes from Pseudomonas sp. LF-5, assembly GCF_037626295.1. Lineage (NCBI taxonomy): Bacteria > Pseudomonadati > Pseudomonadota > Gammaproteobacteria > Pseudomonadales > Pseudomonadaceae > Pseudomonas > Pseudomonas sp. LF-5. Next base: position 561,532 of record NZ_JARKMT010000003.1, on the reverse strand, counting down.
GTGTTCGGTGACGTCACCGTGCACTACAACACCTTCAACTCGACCTTCCTGACACCCGACATCGCCAAAGCGGCCGAGCTGATCCGCAGCAAGAACCAGGGCGTGATCAATGTCTCGGTGATCAAGGACGGCAAACCGTTGAGTGCCAACGTCACCGGCACGGTCAAAGACCTGACCAGCCAGAGCGTGCCGCTGAATTTCCGCCAGGTCACCGAACAGGGCGCGATCTACTACATCGCCCAGTACCCGGTGGAGCAGCAGGAAACCCGCACCTTTGAAATCAAGGTGCAGAACGGCGACAAGATCCACACCATCAATTTCAACCAAGAGCTTTTCCCCGGCGAATGATGAACCTCAAGCAACTCGTACTGGCCAGCCATAACGCCGGCAAACTCAAAGAACTCCAGGCCATGCTCGGCGAATCGGTGCAACTGCGCTCGATCGGCGAATGGAGCAAGGTCGAGCCGGAAGAAACCGGCCTGTCGTTCGTCGAGAACGCGATCCTCAAGGCGCGCAATGCCGCGCGCATCTCCGGTTTGCCGGCGCTGGCCGATGACTCCGGCCTGGCAGTGGACTTCCTTGGTGGTGCCCCGGGCATCTACTCGGCGCGCTACGCCGACGGCAAGGGCGATGCGGCGAACAATGCCAAGCTGCTCGATGCCCTCAAAGACGTGCCGCAAGCCGAGCGCGGCGCGCAGTTCGTCTGCGTGCTGGCTCTGGTGCGCCACGCTGATGATCCGCTGCCGATCCTTTGCGAAGGCCTGTGGCACGGGCGCATCCTCACCGCCGCCAGCGGCGAGCACGGTTTTGGCTACGACCCGCTGTTCTGGGTGCCGGAACGTGACGTGTCCAGCGCCGAACTGAGCCCGGCCGACAAGAACCAGATCAGCCACCGCACCCGTGCAATGGATCTGCTGCGCCAGCGTCTGGGCCTGAAATGACCGACAGCCCCTCTGCGTCGTCGCTGATCATCGGCGGCGCCGCTTCTTCGCCTCGGGCGCCGCTGCCAACGCTGCCGCCCCTGGCGCTGTACATCCACATCCCGTGGTGTGTGCGCAAATGCCCGTATTGCGATTTCAACTCGCACACCGCCAGCCCCGTACTGCCAGAAGAGGAATACGTCGACGCGTTGCTGGCCGATCTCGATCAGGACCTGCACGCCGTTTACGGCCGTGAAATCAGCTCGATTTTCTTCGGTGGCGGCACGCCGAGCCTGTTCAGTGCCGAGGCGCTTGGGCGCTTGCTCAAAGGCGTCGAGCAACGCATTCCGTTCGCCCACGACATCGAGATCACCCTGGAAGCCAACCCCGGCACCTTCGAACAAGAGAAGTTCGTCGCGTACCGCAAGCTGGGGATCAATCGCCTGTCGATCGGCATCCAGAGCTTCCAGCAGCAGAAGCTTGAGGCCCTTGGACGCATCCACAACGGCGACGAAGCGGTGCGCGCGGCCGGTATGGCGCGGCAGGCCGGGTTCGATAACTTCAACCTCGACTTGATGCATGGCTTGCCCGATCAGTCGCTGGAAGATGCCTTGAGCGATCTGCGCCAAGCGATCGAACTGAAACCGACGCACATCTCCTGGTATCAGCTGACACTGGAGCCGAACACCGTGTTCTGGAACCAGCCGCCGGTGCTGCCGGAAGACGATACGCTGTGGGATATCCAAGAGGCCGGGCAAGCGCTGCTGGCGGAACACGGTTATGCGCAATACGAAGTGTCGGCTTATGCCCAGCCCGGTCGCCCGGCGCGGCATAACCTCAACTACTGGAGTTTCGGCGACTTCATCGGCATCGGCGCGGGTGCGCATGGCAAGCTCAGCCACCCGGACGGACGCATCGTTCGCACCTGGAAAACCCGTTTGCCGAAAGACTATCTCAACCCGGCAAAAAGCTTTCAGGCCGGCGAGAAAGCGCTGACCAACGACGAGATGCCGTTCGAGTTTCTGATGAACGCTTTGCGCCTGACCGCCGGCGTCGAGTCGCATCTGTACCCGGAACGCACCGGCCTGTCGCTGGACACGCTTGCCGAAGGCCGGCGCGAGGCCGAACAAAGCGGTCTGTTGCAGGTCGAACCGTCACGTCTGGCAGCTACCGAGCGCGGACAGCTGTTTCTCAACGACTTGCTGCAACAATTTCTGACCTGACTTCAGTCCCAAGGGAAAACGCATGGATTTGATACTCGACCTGCTCGCCACGGTGTCCCGCTGGAGCCGCAGCAACCTCTCGGAAATTGCCCTGGCCCTGGTGGGCTGCCTGCTGGTGCTGTTCGGCGCTGACTTCAAAGGCTGGGTCGAGCAACGCCTGGGCAGCATCGCCGGCGCCCTGCGCGTGCCACTGATGGCGCTGCTGTGCATGATCGGCAGCGGCGCCGCGCTGATCTACGCCACGCCGTGGGTGATCAAGGGTTTGAGCCAGTTCAACAACTACAGCCTGGCGCCCGTCCTGCTGGTAGTCCTCGTCCTCATCGGCGTAGTCGCCGACCGCCGCTGAATCTAATGCACCAAAAAACACTGTGGGAGCGGGCTTGCCCGCGATGGCGGCATAACAGTCGACAAAAATGTTGAATGTTATTGCCTCATCGCGGGCAAGCCCGCTCCCACAGGTTCATCTACAGCCTGAGATCAGGACAGTTTCTCGAACTTCAGATCCCACACGCCATGCCCAAGACGTTCGCCACGGCGTTCGAACTTGGTGATCGGGCGTTCGGCCGGGCGCGGTACGCACTTGCCGTCTTCGGCGAGGTTGCGGTAGCCCGGGGCGACGTTCATCACTTCCAGCATGTACTCGGCGTACGGTTCCCAGTCGGTGGCCATGTGCAGAATGCCACCAACCTTCAACTTGCTGCGCACCAGTTCGGCGAACGAGGCCTGAACGATACGACGCTTGTGGTGACGGCTCTTGTGCCACGGATCCGGGAAGAACAGCATCAGGCGATCGAGGCTGTTGTCGGCGATGCAACGGTTGAGCACTTCGATCGCGTCGCAATCGTAGACCCGCAGGTTGGTCAGGCCCTGGGTCAGCACGCCATTGAGCAGCGCGCCGACACCCGGACGGTGCACTTCAACACCGATGAAGTCCTGATCCGGCGCGGCCGCGGCCATTTCCAGCAGCGAGTGGCCCATGCCGAAACCGATCTCCAGCGAGCGCGGCGCCGAGCGGCCGAACACCTGGTCGTAATCCACCGGTGCATCGGCCAGCGGCAGCACGTACAGCGGCGCGCCCTGGTCCAGACCGCGCTGCTGGCCTTCGGTCATGCGCCCGGCGCGCATCACGAAACTCTTGATGCGGCGGTGTTGGCGCTCGTCGCCTTCTTCCGTCTGGATAGGCGTGTCGTTCGATTCAGTCATCAATGGCTCTTACTTGATCAGACCATCCAGCGGCGAAGAGGCGCTGGCATAGAGTTTTTTCGGCATGCGGCCGGCGAGGTACGCCAGACGGCCGGCAACGATGGCGTGCTGCATGGCTTGAGCCATCATCACCGGTTGCTGGGCGTGAGCGATGGCCGAGTTCATCAGCACGGCGTCACAACCCAGCTCCATGGCGATGGTGGCGTCGGAAGCGGTACCGACACCGGCATCCACCAGCACCGGGATCTTGGCTTCTTCAAGGATGATCTGCAGGTTGTACGGGTTGCAGATCCCCAGACCGGAACCGATCAGACCGGCCAGCGGCATCACCGCGATGCAGCCGATTTCCGCCAGTTGGCGAGCGATGATCGGGTCATCACTGGTGTAAACCATCACGTCGAAGCCTTCCTTGACCAGCGTTTCTGCGGCCTTGAGGGTTTCGATCACGTTGGGGAACAGGGTTTTCTGATCGGCCAGCACTTCCAGCTTCACCAGGTTGTGGCCATCGAGCAGCTCACGGGCCAAGCGGCAGGTGCGCACGGCTTCGATGGCGTCGTAGCAACCGGCAGTATTCGGCAGGAAGGTGTAGCGCTCCGGCGACAGCACTTCGAGCAGGTTCGGCTCGCCTTCGATCTGGCCCAGGTTGGTGCGGCGCACAGCGAAGGTCACGATCTCGGCACCCGAGGCTTCGATGGCCTGGCGGGTTTCTTCCATGTCACGGTACTTGCCGGTACCGACCAGCAAACGCGACTGGTAAGTACGACCGGCCAGGACGAAAGGCTTGTCGCTACGAACGATGCTCATGGGGAGTCCTCTTGAGGGGTGAGGGTCTTGCAGAATTCTGTGCCCTTGCGAACCGGGCGATTAGCCGCCGCCGATGGCGTGCACCACTTCGACGTTATCGCCGTCGTTGAGAACGGTGTCGGCATGCTGGCTGCGCGGGACGATATCCAGATTGAGTTCGACTGCCACCCGGCGACCGGTCAGGTCCATACGGGCGATCAGGGCCGCAACGGTTTCACCGTCGGGCAGTTCAAGGGATTCGCCGTTCAACTGAATGCGCATGCGCTAGGCCGCCATCATTTTTAGGGGGTGGCATTCTAGCCCGATCATGACCTAAAGGTCAGCACCAAGCGTCAAGCGGTTTACTGCAGGCGCCAGGCGGCAAGTCCAAGGCACAACCAGCCGACCAGAAACGCCAGGCCACCGAACGGCGTGATGATGCCGAGCTTGCTGATGCCGGTGGTGGTCAACACATACAGGCTGCCGGAGAACAACAGGATGCCGACAGTGAAAGAAACCCCGGCCCACGTCACCAGTCGGCCTGGTATCTGCGTCGCCAGCAGCGCTACACCAAACAATGCCAGAGCATGCACCAGTTGATAGGTGACGCCAGTGTGAAAAATCGCCAGATACTCAGGCGTCAGGCGGGCTTTAAGGCCATGGGCAGCAAAGGCCCCCAGGGCGACACCCGTGAAACCGAAAAAAGCGGCCAGCATCAGAAAGCCACGCAGCATTGGGAACTCCAGTCAGACTCGATCGGCAGGGTCTGTATAATGGCCCGCTCCACGGGTTCGGCCAAGCCATCTCTATGCTGCGTACAATTTTCCGTCGCCTCTCGAAGGCCCTGCTCTGGTTCGCGGGTGGCAGCGTCGTGCTGGTCCTGCTGTTCCGCTTCGTGCCGCCGCCCGGCACGGCGCTGATGGTCGAGCGCAAAGTCGAATCCTGGGTCGACGGCGAACCGATCGACCTGCAACGCACGTGGAAACCGTGGGACGAGATCTCCGACGACCTCAAAGTCGCGGTCATGGCCGGTGAAGATCAGAAGTTTCCGGAGCATTGGGGCTTTGATTTCAGTGCGATCCAGGCCGCATTGGCGCATAACGAGCTGGGTGGTTCGATTCGCGGCGCCAGCACCTTGAGCCAGCAAGTGTCGAAGAACCTGTTTCTGTGGTCGGGTCGCAGTTATTTGCGCAAAGGCCTGGAAGCCTGGTTTACCGCGCTGATCGAGGTGTTCTGGCCCAAGCAACGGATTCTTGAGGTGTACCTCAACAGCGTCGAGTGGGACGACGGGGTGTTTGGCGCTGAGGCTGCGGCCCGCCATCACTTTGGCGTAAGCGCAAAGTCGCTGACACGACAGCAGGCGAGTTATCTGGCGGCCGTTCTGCCCAACCCCCGCGTCTGGAGCGCAAGCCATCCGACGGCTTATGTGTCGCGCCGGGCCGGGTGGATTCGGCAGCAGATGAGTCAATTGGGCGGAACCAGTTATCTGCTGGGGCTCGATGATTCGCGCCGGGCGCCTTGGTCTGAATAACGCTGAAGATCCCCTGTGGGAGCGAGCTTGCTCGCGAATGCGGTGGATCATTCAGCAGTGGCGGTGACTGACACTCCGCTTTCGCGAGCAAGCTCGCTCCCACATGGGTTTTGTGTGAAGCCTGAAATGAAAACGCCCCGATCATCGCTGATCGGGGCGTTTTTTGTTGCCTGAGCGCCGGTTATGCGGCGATCGACAACTTGAGCTTGTTCATCGCGCTCTTCTCGAGCTGACGGATCCGCTCGGCCGACACGTTGTACTTCTGCGCCAGGTCGTGCAGCGTGGCTTTCTCTTCTGCCAGCCAGCGCTGGTAGAGGATGTCGCGGCTACGTTCGTCCAGCACTTCCAGCGCTTCGTGCAGGTTGTGATTGGAATTGTCGCTCCAGTCAGCATCTTCCAGTTGACGCGCCGGGTCGTACCGGTGGTCTTCCAGGTAGTTGGCCGGCGACTGGAAAGCACTGTCGTCGTCCGCTTCGGCGGCCGGGTCGAAGGCCATGTCATGGCCGGTCAGGCGACTTTCCATCTCGCGCACTTCCCGCGGCTCGACACCGAGGCTTTCCGCCACACGGTGGACTTCCTCGTTGTTCAGCCACGCCAGGCGTTTCTTCTGGCTGCGCAGGTTGAAGAACAGCTTGCGCTGGGCCTTGGTGGTCGCGACTTTCACAATGCGCCAGTTGCGCAGAATGAATTCGTGAATTTCCGCCTTGATCCAGTGCACGGCGAACGACACCAGACGCACGCCCATTTCCGGGTTGAAGCGCTTCACGGCCTTCATCAGGCCGACGTTACCTTCCTGGATCAGGTCAGCCTGAGCCAGGCCGTAGCCGGAATAGCTACGGGCAATGTGTACGACAAATCGCAGGTGGGCGAGCACCATCTGCCGAGCCGCCCCCAAATCCTGCTCGTAATAGAGACTCTCGGCCAGTTCACGCTCCTGCTCCGGCGTCAGCAATGGAATGCTGTTGACGGTGTGTACATAGGCTTCCAGGTTCGCACCCGGAACCAGCGCATACGCAGGTTGCAAAGAATTGGTCATGCGAAAAAACCTCCGACTTACATACTCGTGCCTTTCAGCACTGCGAAAAATTGACCGGGAACTCAGGTACAAGTTCCCAAAAAACCACAAGGCCAATCACGCGCAAAAAAGATTCTACTTCGGCGCCAGCTCCCTGAGATGACGCGCGACTGCAATCCATGCACCGATATAACCCAACAGCACCGCGCCAAGCAAGAGCGACAGACCGTCGGCAACTGGCACTCCGGCCAGCGCGAAATCACTGCCGTACAAGCCGGCCAGTCCAACCACCGCATCGTTCAGCCAGTTCAGGCCAAACGCCAATACGCCCCAGGACAACAGCCCGGCACCGAAACCATACAACGCGCCCATATAAAGGAAGGGACGTCGCACATAGCTGTCAGTGCCGCCGACGAGTTTAATCACTTCGATCTCGATTCGGCGGTTTTCAATATGAAGACGAATGGTATTGCCTATCACCAAAAGTAATGCAGAAACCAGCAGCACCGTCAGACCGAAGACAAACCGGTCGCCGAGCTTGAGGATCGCGGCCAGACGCTCGACCCAGACTAGATCAAGTTGCGCCTGTTGTACCTTGGGCAGCTCGGAAAGTTTTTGTCTTAATGCTTCCAGGGTCGGCTTGTCGACCTCGTTCGGCGTCACCAGCACCACGCCGGGCAGCGGGTTCTCCGGCAGTTCGCGCAGGGCTTCGCCAAGGCCGGACTGTTGCTGAAACTCTTCCAGCGCCTGATCACGACCGACATATTCAGCATCCGCCACGCCAGGCATGCCTTTGATCTGTTCGCGCAACGACTCGCCCTGCTCCGGGCCGGCATCGAGTTGCAGGTACAGCGAAATCTGCGCCGCCCGCTGCCACGAGCCGCCCAGACGCTCGACGTTGTTGAGCAACAGCGACAGGCCCATCGGCAGACTCAGCGCCACGGCCATCACCATGCAGGTGAAGAAGCTGCCGATCGGCTGCTTGCCAAGACGCCGCAGGCTGTCGAGCAGGCTGGCGCGATGGCTTTCGACCCAGGCGCGGAACAGCGTGGCAAAGTCGGGACCGTCGTCTTCGTCGTGTTTTTTCTTCTTCGGTGGCTGCGGATCGGCGGCCTTCGGGGCCACACGTTCGGAAACCTTCGGACTGCGTGTCGCACTCATACGCTGGCCTCCCCGTCGCCGATCAAGCGACCGCGTTGCAGGGTCAGCATGCGGTGCCGCATGCGCGCAATCAGGGCCAGGTCGTGACTGGCGATCAGCACGCTGGTGCCCAGCCGGTTGATGTCTTCGAACACGCCCATGATCTCGGCCGCCAGACGCGGGTCGAGGTTACCGGTCGGTTCGTCCGCCAGCAGCAGGGCCGGACGGTGAACGATGGCCCGGGCAATGCCGACGCGCTGTTGCTGACCGGTGGACAGGTCGCCCGGGTACAGATCGGTTTTATCCGACAGCGCCACGCGCTCCAGCGCCGAATCGACACGCTTGGCGATTTCGGCCTTGGACAGCCCGAGAATCTGCAACGGCAACGCGACGTTGTTGAACACCGTGCGATCGAACAGCAACTGGTGATTCTGAAACACCACGCCGATCTGCCGACGCAGGAACGGAATCTGCGCGTTGCTGATGGTGCTCAGATCCTGCCCGGCCAGCAGCAGCTTGCCGCTGGTCGGACGCTCCATCGCCAGCAACAGGCGCAGCAAGGTGGATTTACCGGCACCGGAGTGACCGGTCACAAACAAGAATTCGCCACGACGGACTCGAAAGCTCAGCTCATGCAAGCCGACGTGACCGTTCGGGTAGCGCTTACCGACCTGTTCGAAACGAATCATGAACGCTCCCGCTCGGCAAACAGTGCCTGGACAAAGGGTTCGGCTTCAAAGGTGCGCAAATCGTCGATGCCTTCACCGACGCCGATGTAGCGGATCGGCAGGCCAAACTGCTTGGCCAGGGCAAAAATCACCCCGCCCTTGGCGGTGCCGTCGAGCTTGGTCAGCGCCAGGCCGGTCAGTTCGACGGTCTGGTTGAATTGCTTGGCCTGGTTGATGGCGTTCTGGCCAGTACCGGCATCGAGCACCAGCAGCACTTCGTGCGGCGCGTCGGCGTCGAGCTTGCCGATCACCCGGCGAACCTTTTTCAATTCTTCCATCAGGTTGTCTTTGGTATGCAGGCGACCGGCGGTGTCGGCGATCAGCACGTCGATGCCACGGGCCTTGGCGGCCTGCACGGCGTCGAAGATCACCGAAGCCGAGTCGGCGCCGGTGTGCTGGGCGATGACCGGGATCTTGTTGCGTTCGCCCCAGACCTGCAGTTGCTCAACGGCCGCGGCGCGGAAGGTGTCACCGGCGGCGAGCATGACTTTCTTGCCTTCCAGTTGCAGCTTCTTCGCCAGTTTGCCGATGGTGGTGGTCTTGCCGGCGCCGTTGACGCCGACCACCAGAATCACGAATGGCTTGTTCTGCGAGACGATCTTCAGCGGTTGTTCGACCGGTTTGAGCATCGCCGCCAGCTCGGCCTGCAGGGATTTGTACAACGCGTCGGCGTCGGCCAATTCTTTGCGGGCGACCTTCTGGGTCAGGCGCTGGATGATTTGCGTGGTGGCTTCGACGCCCACGTCGGCGGTCAGCAGACGGGTTTCGAGGTCGTCGAGCAGGTCGTCGTCGATGGTCTTGCGACCGAGAAACAGGCTGGCCATGCCTTCGCCGATGCTGGCGCTGGTCTTGGACAGGCCTTGCTTGAGGCGGGCGAAGAAGCCGGCCTTGGTTTCTTCGGTGCGTGGCGCTTCGACCGGCGTTTCAACTGGCACCGCAACCGGCACAGTGGCGACAGGTGAAGGTGCAGGTGCAGGTTGTTGAACAACCGGGGCAACGACCGCAGGCGCAACAGGTTCAGCAACCACCGCCGGCGCAGGCTCGGCAACGGGCTCAAGCACCGGCGCCGGTGCAGCTTCAGGAACAAACGCAGCAGGCGCAGGAATCGGCGGCGTCACGTGCGGCGCAGTTTCTTCAACCAGCGCCACCGGCTCTTCCGCCACCGGCAAGGTCAGCCACGGCTCGGCGGCCGGCGTCAGCGACACCCCGCCTGCCACAGGCACTTCCGGTTCTGGCTCTGGCTCAACCGGTTGCAACACCGGCTCGGCGATCGGCAGAACGATCGGGGCTGGCTCTTCTTCTACGATGGGTGCCGGCGCGGGGGCTGGTTCAGGAATCGCAGGCGGCTGTTCGACAACGGGTTCCTGCGGTTTCTTACGCAGCCATCCGAACAGGCTTTTCTTCTCGCCAGCCGCAGCTGGGGTCTTCTTGTCGTCGTTGGAACCAAACATGGAGGACGGCTATCTCACGGTAGCGACGCGCCATAAGGGCGCCCCGGCAAATAAATATTCGATGCAGAACAGACTGTGTTTCATCCAGCTTGTTCACGCGCAACATGTTGTCGAGGCGCCAGCGGCACCCCAAAGAATCGTATAAACGAAGGACTCAACCGGCAAAATCGGCGAAAAAGCGAAGTCTAGTCGATAAACCGCAGCTTTCTGCCGCCAACCTATACAGCCGTATCAAGCCTGAAAACCTGATAGGCGTGGTCGCCGGTAAAACGGATCAGTATCCTAGCACCTCCTCGCCCGCCTAGGCTAAGACCAAGCGGGCAGCCCAACAGGTTAAAAAACGAATGAATGCTCTAGCCCGCCGCGCTGCTGGCCTGCTGCTCAGCACAGTCTGCCTGCCCCTTTCGGCCCTGGCGGCCGACCCGCAACCGACCCATGAATTCACCCTCGACAATGGCCTCAAGGTCGTCGTGCGCGAAGACCATCGCGCGCCAGTAGTGGTGTCGCAAGTCTGGTACAAGGTCGGTTCCAGCTACGAAACCCCGGGGCAGACCGGTCTGTCCCACGCGCTTGAGCACATGATGTTCAAGGGCAGCGAAAAGGTCGGCCCCGGCGAAGCCTCGCTGATCCTGCGCGACCTCGGCGCCGAAGAGAACGCCTTCACCAGCGACGACTTCACCGCTTATTACCAGGTGCTGGCCCGCGACCGTCTGGGCGTGGCCTTTGAGCTGGAAGCCGACCGCATGGCCAATCTGCGCCTGCCGGCTGACGAGTTCGCCAAGGAAATCGAAGTCATCAAGGAAGAGCGCCGCCTGCGCACCGATGACAAGCCGATGTCCAAGGCCTACGAACGCTACAAAGCAATGGCTTACCCGGCAAGCGGCTACCACACGCCGACCATCGGCTGGATGGCCGACCTCGACCGGATGAAGGTCGAGGAGCTGCGCCACTGGTACCAATCCTGGTATGTGCCGAACAATGCCACGCTGGTGGTGGTCGGCGACGTCACTCCGGACGAAGTCAAAACCCTCGCCCAGCGCTATTTCGGCCCGATTGCCAGACGCGACGTGCCACCGGCGAAAAAGCCGCTGGAACTGGCCGAACCCGGCGAACGCCAGATCACCCTGCACGTGCAGACGCAATTGCCCAGCCTGATGCTCGGTTTCAACGTGCCAAGTATTGCCACAGCCGAAGACAAACGCTCGGTCAACGCTCTGCGCCTGATCTCGGCGCTGCTTGACGGCGGTTACAGCGGACGCATCCCGACGCAACTGGAGCGCGGCGAAGAGTTGGTGTCCGGCGGCTCGTCGAGCTACGACGCCTACACCCGTGGCGACAGCCTGTTCACCCTGTCGGCGACGCCGAACACCCAGAAGAAAAAGACCATGGCGCAAGCCGAGGCCGGTCTGTGGAAACTGCTGGAACAGTTGAAGACCACCGCGCCGTCCGCCGAAGAACTGGAGCGCGTGCGTGCGCAGGTCATCGCCGGCCTGGTCTTCGAACGTGATTCGATCACCAGCCAGGCCACCGCCATCGGTCAGCTTGAAACGGTCGGTCTGTCGTGGAAACTGATGGACACCGAACTGGCCGATCTGGAAAGCGTGACCCCGCAAGACATCCAGAACGCCGCCAAGCTGTATTTCACCCGCGAACGTCTCAGCGTCGCCCACGTCCTGCCACTGGAGACGACTCATGAGTAAGCGCAAATCCCCACGCCTGCTGCTTGGCCTGATCGCCGTGGCAGTCATCGGCTCCGCCGCGTTTTATCTGGTACCCGACACCGGGACCCATGCCAGCGAAGCACTGGACAACGCCAAGTCGAGCCAGAAACTGCAATCGCTGACCGAACTCGACGGCAAGGCCCCGGCCAGCCGCAAACTCGACGTACAGACCTGGAACACCGCCGAAGGCGCCAAGGTGCTGTTCGTCGAGGCCCATGAGCTGCCGATGTTCGACATGCGCCTGATCTTTGCTGCCGGCAGCAGTCAGGACGGCAACGTGCCGGGGCTGGCGGTGCTGACCAACGCGATGCTCAATGAGGGTGTCGCCGGCAAAGACGTCGGTGCGATTGCCCAGGGCTTCGAAGGTCTGGGAGCGGATTTCGGCAACGGTGCCTTCAAGGACATGGCGCTGGCTTCGCTGCGTAGCCTGAGCGCCGCCGATAAGCGCGAACCGGCACTCAAGCTGTTCGCCGACGTGGTCGGCAAGCCGACCTTCCCGGCAGACTCGTTTGCGCGGATCAAGAACCAGTTGCTCGCCGGTTTCGAATACCAGAAACAGAACCCCGGCAAACTTGCCACCCTCGAACTGATGAAGCGCCTGTACGGCGACCACCCGTACGCGCACTCGAGTGACGGCAACGCGCAAAGCATACCGAAGATCACCCTGGCGCAACTGCGTGAGTTCCACGCCAAAGCCTACGCGGCCGGCAATGTGGTGATCGCGCTGGTCGGTGATCTGTCCCGCGCCGAAGCCGAGGCCATCGCCAATCAAGTGTCCTCTGCCCTGCCGAAAGGCCCGGCCCTGGCGAAGATCGCGCCGCCGCAAGAACCGAAGGCCAGCACCGGCCACATCGAGTTCCCGTCCAAGCAGACCAACCTGATGCTCGCGCAACTGGGCATCGACCGTGATGACCCGGATTACGCGGCACTGTCGATGGGCAACCAGATCCTCGGTGGCGGTGGTTTCGGCACGCGCCTGATGAGCGAAGTGCGCGAGAAACGCGGCCTGACTTACGGCGTGTATTCGGCGTTCAGCCCGATGCAGGCCCGTGGCCCGTTCATGATCAACCTGCAGACCCGCGCGGAAATGAGCGAAGGCACCCTGAAACTGGTGCAGGACGTACTCGCCGATTACCTGAAAACCGGCCCGACGCAGAAAGAACTCGACGACGCCAAACGCGAGCTGGCCGGCAGCTTCCCGCTGTCCACCGCGAGCAACGCCGACATCGTCGGCCAACTCGGCGCCATGGGCTTCTATAATCTGCCGTTGAGTTATCTGGACGACTTCATGAAACAGTCCCAGAGCCTGACTGTGGAACAGGTGCGCGACGCCCTGAACAAACACCTGAGCACGGACAAAATGGTCATCGTCAGCGCTGGCCCGACCGTGCCGCAAAAGCCGTTACCGGCCCCATCTGATAAACCTGCCGAGCAACCGCTCGGGGTTCCGGAGCATTAATGGCAACTCGTACACCGAAAAAACCTGCGCAAAACGTGCACAACGGCGTGAACCAACTGCGCATCATCGGCGGCGAATGGCGCAGCCGAAAACTGAGCTTCCCCGACGCGCCGGGCCTGCGCCCGACGCCGGATCGCGTGCGTGAAACCCTGTTCAACTGGCTCGCGCCGTATGTGGCCGGGGCCAAGGTGCTGGATCCGTTCGCCGGCAGCGGCGCACTGTTTCTCGAAGCACTGTCCCGTGGCGCGGCCATGGGCCAGGCACTGGACGCCAGCCATGTCGCGGTGTCCAGCCTGAAAGAACACCTCGGCACCCTGCGCTGCACCAATGGCCAGGTGCAGACCGCCGATGCCTTGCGCTACCTGGAAACCCAGGTCGCCACGCCGTTCGACCTGGTGTTCCTCGATCCGCCGTTCAACCAGAACCTGTTGCCGGCCGTTTGCACATTGCTGGAAGAGCGCGAATGGCTGGCGCGCGATTCGTGGATCTACACTGAAAGCGAAACCGCGCCGTCGACCCTGGGCCTGCCGGGCAACTGGCGCCTGCACCGCGAGCAGAAATCCGGGCGAGTCTATTACGCGTTGTGGCAACGCATGGCAGTTAACTGAAAGTATTGAAGAACCCTGTGGCGCGGGAGCTGGCTCCCTCGCCACAAAAGGTGTGTGCCCTCTGGAAACTGAACGCTTCACCCCGGCCTTCGGCCTCGGCAATCCGCACCTGCAAACCTTGTGGGGGCCGCTGTGGCGCAAAACCGTGCATATCGAACGCGAGCGCGAACGCTTATGGCTTGAGGACGGCGACTTTCTCGACCTCGACTGGCATGGCCCGCACAGTGCCGAGGCACCCTTGGTGCTGGTGCTGCATGGGCTGACCGGCTCCTCCAATTCACCTTACGTCGCAGGCATTCAGAAGGCGTTGGCCGATCAAGGCTGGGCCAGTGTCGCGCTGAACTGGCGTGGCTGCTCGGGCGAACCGAATCTGCTGCCGCGCAGTTACCACTCCGGCGCCAGCGAAGACCTTGCCGAAGCCATCAGACACCTGCGCGCCAAACGGCCGCTGGCGCCGCTGTATGCAGTCGGCTATTCGCTCGGCGGCAACGTGCTGCTCAAGCATCTGGGAGAAACCGGCAGCGACAGCGGCGTACTCGGTGCGGTCGCCGTGTCGGTGCCGTTTCGTCTCGATCAATGCGCCGACCGCATCGGCCAGGGCTTTTCCAGGGTCTATCAGGCGCACTTCATGCGCGAGATGGTCGCCTACATCAAGAACAAGCAACGGCAATTCCAGCATGACGGACGCGAGGATGGCCTCGCCGCGCTGGCCGCCCTCGGCTCGCTGGAAAACATGCGTACCTTCTGGGATTTCGATGGCCGGGTGACCGCGCCACTGCACGGTTTTACCGACGCCGAGGATTACTATCGCCGCGCCTCGAGCCGCTATTTCCTCGGTGAAGTCCGCACGCCGACCCTGATCATTCAGGCCGCCGACGATCCGTTTGTCTTCCCCCACAGCCTGCCTTCGGCGCAGGAGCTGTCCGCCACCACACAATTCGAACTGCAGGCCAAGGGCGGGCATGTCGGCTTTGTCGATGGCACGTTCCGTCAGCCCGGTTACTACCTGGAACGGCGTATCCCGCAATGGCTGGCCCGTGTGACGCCATGAACGAGACGGGCGAGTCGATCCGTTTCTGGCAAACCGCGCCATTGGCCGGGGTCGAACTGTTATCGGCGCGCTACATCGACCATCGCTTCGCCCCCCACGTCCACGACGGCTACGTGATCGGCATGATCATGGCCGGCGCCCAGCGCTACCGGTATCGCGGTGCCGAACACCTGGCCGGCAGCGGCACGCTGGTGCTGATCAACCCGGATGAGTTGCACACCGGTCACAAAGGCACCGAGGACGGCTGGCTGTACCGGGCGTTTTATCCCGATACCGGGCAGATCGTTTCGTTGCTCGAAGAGCTGGAACTGCCGACCGCACCAATGCCGGCCTTCGGCGCGACGCTGTACCGCGATCCGGATCTGGTCAACGGTTTCTGCCAGTTGCACCGTTTGCTGGAAAGCCCCGCCACCGCCCTGCAACAGCAGACGGTGTGGCGCGAGATGATGCTGCTGCTGTTGCAGCGCCACGCGGCGGTGCAGATCAGCGGCAAACCGGGCAAGGAACATCGCGCGGTGGTGCTGGCCAAGGAGCTGCTGCATGCGCAACTGGCTGCACCGCCGTCGCTGGAGGAACTGGCTGCGGCGGTCAATCTGTCGCCGTTCCATTTTGCCCGGGTGTTCCGCCGCGCCACGGGCATGCCGCCGCACACCTGGCTAATGCAACAGCGCATCGCCACAGCGCGCGGCCTGTTGCAGAGCGGCTGTCTGCCGGTGGAAGTTGCCATGCAACTGGGGTTCGCCGATCAGAGCCATCTGAGTCGGCAGTTCAAGCAGGTATACGGCGTGGGGCCAGCGGCGTATCGCAGTGCCAGACAAATACCATCCAACACCGAACAACCGCTGTAGGCGTGAGCCTGCCGGGAGAACCTCGTGGGGATCACTCGCCGGTGGCGATGCCTCGGGAAGGCTCGTTGATCCACTCGCTCCACGACCCGGCGTACAACGAAGCCAACGGATACCCCGCCAGGGACAACGCAAACAGGTTGTGACACGCCGTCACCCCGGACCCGCAATACGCCACCAGAGCCGCGGGCGAGCGATCGCCGAGTTTGGCGGCAAACCGCTGCTTGAGCTGGTCCGCCGGCAGGAAACGCCCGTCGCTGCCAAGGTTCTCGGTAAACGCCGCACATTGCGCACCGGGAATGTGCCCGGCAATCGGGTCGATCGGCTCCACTTCCCCTTTGAAACGCGGCAAGGCCCGCGCATCCAGCAGCGTCAGCGCCGGCTGGCCGAGACGCTGCTGCAATTGTTCGGCGCTGAGCAGCAAGCCCATGTCCGCCTGACCGCTGAAATGGCCACGGCTGTTCGCCGGTGCATCCAGGCTCAGCGGTAACCCCGCACCGTGCCAGGCCTTGAGTCCGCCATCGAGGATGAACACACCCTCGCGCTTGCCCAGCCACGCCAGCAACCACCACGCCCGCGCCGCGTAGGCACCGGGACCGTCGTCATAGAGCACCACATCGCTGTCGGCATTGATGCCCCACGCTTGCAGTCGCTCGATCAATGCCGCCGGCTCAGGCAACGGATGACGTCCGGTCGCGCCCTTGACCACAGGCCCGCTGAGGTCACGTTCAAGATCGGCGAAATGCGCGCCGGCAATGTGCCCTTCGGCGTAGCTGCGCTGACCGTAATCCGGGTCTTCGAGGGCAAAACGACAATCGAGAATCACCAGCCCCGGCTGCTCCTTGCGGGCATCCAGTGCGACGGGGCTGATCAGTTGCGCAATCGGCATGACGGACTCCTGTGGGATGTCGGCAATACGGTTTACTTCACGTCTTCGAGGGCCTGGGCCAGCGGCACGTAGAACTCCTCGAACAATGCGTTGACCTGCTCGCGCGCCTGATCGGTGACGAACCCGGCTTCCAGCACCAGCACCTGATACACGCCGCGCTTGACGGCCTGTTCGCTGAGGTGATTGGAGTTTTCCCGGGTGGTGCACAGGAAGCGCACCCACGACGTCAGGATGATCCACGCATTGAGGGTCAGGGATTCGATCTGCACGCGATCCATTTTCAGGATCCCGGCCGCGACAAAACCTTCGTAAATGGCGGCGCCCTGAATCACGCAGCGCTGGGAAAAGCGCCGATAACGGGCCGCCAGCTCGGCGTCGCTGTCGAGCAGGTGCTCGAGATCGCGATGCAGAAAACGGTAACGCCACATCGCCGACAGCAATTCCTTGAGATAGAAACGCTTGTCTTCCACCGTCGCGGCGCGGCCCTGCGGCGGGCGCAGAAAGCTGTCGACCAGGGCTTCGTACTCACTGAACAGCACGGCGATGATCGCCTGCTTGTTGGGGAAGTGGTAGTACAGATTGCCCGGAGAAATCTCCATGTGGGCCGCAATGTGGTTGGTGCTGACGCTGCGCTCGCCCTGCTGATTGAACAGCTCCAGGCTGTTCTGCACGATGCGCTCGCTGGTTTTTATTCGTGGGGCCATGGCTTGAGCTTTAATTCAGAGTGCGGTGACAGGCATCTTACGACCTATCCGGAGCGGGATAAAACAAAGCTGCGCAAGGAAGTCATTTGACTTTCTAGAGCATAGACTCTAGAAAGTCCTCACGATAATAAAACCGGAGCCTTCAATGACTGCCGATATTGCTTACCTGCAAACCTTGCAAGAGCCACTTGAAGCGCTCGACCGGTTGTTCGCCGCGCAACGTGCCGCCTACGCCGCCAACCCGATGCCCCCCGCCGCGCAACGCCAGCAATGGCTGAAGAGCTTGCGCGATTTGCTCAGCAGCGAACGTCAGGCCCTGATCGACGCCATCAGCACCGATTTCAGCCATCGCAGCGCCGATGAAACCTTGCTCGCCGAGCTGATGCCGAGCCTGCATGGCATTCATTACGCCAGCCGCCACCTCAAAGGCTGGATGAAGGCCTCGCGGCGCAAGGTCGGCATGGCGTTCCAGCCGGCTTCGGCGAAAGTGGTGTTCCAGCCGCTCGGCGTCGTCGGTGTCATCGTGCCGTGGAACTACCCGCTTTATCTGGCCATCGGCCCGCTGGTCGGCGCGTTGGCGGCGGGCAACCGGGTGATGCTCAAACTCAGCGAATCAACCCCGGCGACCGGGCAATTGCTCAAGCAACTGTTCGCCCGGGTATTCCCTGAAGACCTGGTCTGCGTGGTGCTCGGAGAGGCTGACGTCGGCGTGGCATTTTCCCGGTTGCGCTTCGATCACTTGCTGTTCACTGGCGCCACCAGCATTGGCAAGCACGTGATGCGCGCCGCTGCCGAAAACCTCACGCCGGTCACCCTGGAACTGGGCGGCAAGTCGCCGGCCATCGTCTCCCACGACGTACCGCTCAAGGACGCCGCCGAACGCATCGCCTTCGGTAAAACCCTGAATGCCGGGCAGACCTGCGTCGCACCGGACTACGTGCTGGTGCCGGAAGACCGCGTCGGCGGGTTCGTCGAAGCCTATCGCCAGGCCGTCCAGGGTTTTTACCCGACCCTCGCCGACAATCCGGATTACACGGCGATCATCAATGAACGCCAACTGGCACGCCTCAATGGCTACATCAGTGATGCCACCAGCAAAGGCGCGTTGCTGATTCCATTGTTCGAACACGGTCAGGGCCGACGCATGCCGCACAGCCTGTTGCTGAATGTCAGCGACGAAATGACCGTCATGCAGGACGAAATCTTCGGCCCGCTGCTGCCGATCGTGCCGTACCAGGATCTGCAGCAGGCATTCGCTTACATCAATCAGCGACCACGTCCTCTGGCGCTTTACTACTTCGGCTACGACAAACGCGAACAGCACCGCGTGTTGCACGAAACCCACTCCGGCGGCGTGTGCCTGAACGACACCCTGTTGCATGTGGCGCAGGACGATATGCCATTCGGCGGCATCGGCCCGTCAGGCATGGGCCATTACCACGGCCATGAAGGTTTCCTCACATTCAGTAAAGCCAAAGGTGTGTTGATCAAGCAGCGCTTCAATGCGTCCAGGCTGATTTACCCGCCCTACGGCAAATCGATTCAGAAACTGATCCAGAAGCTGTTCATCCGCTAAGCCCTTGTCACCGCCGGGTAATAAAAACAATGCACCCAAGCCTGACTGAAACACCTGCGCTGTCGCGCCGTGGCCTGCTGAAGTTCAGCCTCGGCGCCACCGCGTTTCTTGCCACTGCCGGACTCGGCGCCAGCCTCAGTGGCTGTTCGTCGAGCGTGACCGCCAACGGGTTCGCCGCATTGCGCGACGGTGATCTGTTGTTTCTGCGCGCCTTGATTCCAGTGATGCTCGAGGGCGCCGTGGCGAGCGAAAAAATGCCCGGCGCCGTCGATGGCACCCTCAAGTCGCTGGACTACAGCCTCGATCACCTGTCGCCGGAAATGCTCAAACTCACCCGGCAACTGTTCGACGTGCTCGGCATGGCCGTCACGCGCGGGCCGCTCACCGGAATCTGGGGCAGTTGGGAAAACGCCGGCCCCGAGGCCATGCGTCACTTTCTCGCACGCTGGCAGAACAGCTCGCTGAGCCTGCTGCGCATGGGCCACAGCTCACTGCAGCAAATGGTGATGATGGCCTGGTACACCCGCGCCGAGTCCTGGGCGCACTGCGGCTACCCCGGCCCGCCTGCCGTCTGAAACCGAGTCGCCGCCATCGCGAGCAGGCTCACGCCTACAGGGTGTAGGAGTGAGCCTGCTCGCGATGAGGCCCGCCAGAACAACAAAAACAAGAGAACCTGATCGATGCCCGTACCCGACCCGTTCCGCGAAGGCCTCGCACGAGGCTGGAAAACCTACAACGGCGCGCAGCTCAGTGCCGACCTCAGCCTTGAAGCCGACGTCGCCATCATCGGCAGCGGCGCCGGTGGCGGCACCACCGCGGAAATTCTCAGCGCTGCCGGCTACAAGGTGCTGCTGATCGAAGAAGGCCCGCTGAAAACCAGCTCCGATTTCAAAATGCTCGAAGACCAGGCCTACAGCAGCCTGTATCAAGAAGGTATCGGCCGCATGAGCAAGGACGGCGCGATCACTATCCTCCAGGGCCGCGCGGTCGGCGGCACGACACTGATCAACTGGACCTCGAGCTTTCGTACCCCGGAACCGACCCTCGAGCACTGGGCCAAGGAACACAACGTCAAAGGCCACAGCCCTGGCGAGATGGCGCCGTGGTTCGAGAAAATGGAGCAACGCCTGGGTGTGGCACCCTGGAGGGTGCCACCCAACGCCAATAACGACGTGATCCGCAAGGGCTGCGAACAGCTCGGCTACAGCTGGCACGTGATTCCGCGCAACGTGCGCGGTTGCTGGAACCTCGGCTATTGCGGCATGGGCTGCCCGACCAACGCCAAACAGTCGATGATGGTCACCACCATTCCGGCGACCCTGGAAAAGGGCGGCGAGCTGCTCTACCTGGCTCGCGCGGAAAAACTGCTGATCAGCGGCGACAAGGTCTCCGGCCTGCAGTGCGTGGCGATGGACGAACGCTGCGTCGCACCGACCGGGCGCACCATTACGGTCAAGGCGCGGCATTACGTGCTGGCCGGCGGCGGCATCAACAGCCCGGCCCTACTCTTGCGCTCGGACGCGCCAGACCCGCATCAGCGCCTCGGCAAACGCACCTTCCTGCATCTGGTGAACATGTCCGCCGGGCGTTTCGACGAAGTGATCAACCCGTTCTACGGTGCGCCACAGTCGATTTACTCGGATCATTTCCAGTGGAAGGACGGCACCAGCGGACCGATGAGCTACAAACTCGAAGTGCCACCGCTGCACCCGGCGCTGGCGGCAACGCTGCTGGGCGGCTTCGGCACGCAGAACGCCGAACACATGGCGGATCTGCCCCACACCCATGCGATGTTGGCGCTGCTGCGCGACGGTTTCCACCCGGACAGCCCTGGCGGCAATGTCGAATTGCGCGGCGATGGCTCGCCGGTGCTCGACTATCAGGTCTCGCCTTACGCCTGGGAAGGCTTGCGCCGCGCCTTTCACAGCATGGCCGAGATCCAGTTTGCCGGCGGCGCGCAAGCGGTGATGCCGATGCACGCCGATGCGCGTTACGTGAAAACCCTGGCCGAGGTGCACACCTTGATCGACGGTTTGAGCCTTGAGCTGTACCGCACACGCTTGGGCAGTGCCCACGTCATGGGTGGCTGCGCGATGGGCGAAGACCCGAAAAACGCAGTCACCGACAGCCTTGGGCGGCATCATCAACTGAGCAATCTGTCGATTCACGACGGCTCGTTGTTCCCCACCAGCATCGGTGCCAACCCGCAGTTGTCGGTGTATGGACTGACTGCACAATTGGCGACGTCCCTCGCTGATCGGCTGAGAAATCCGTGAAAAAACCGGTTTATCGCGTCGTCTATAGTGCTTTCTTACCCAACAGGCGACTTGGCCGACCGGGACGGCTGCGATACCATCCGACTCCCCAACGGACTCCCGCCAGGACGACGCGATGAACCGAGTGTTGTACCCAGGTACCTTCGACCCTATTACCAAGGGCCATGGCGATCTGGTCGAACGCGCCTCGCGCCTGTTCGATCACGTGATCATCGCCGTCGCCGCCAGCCCCAAGAAAAACCCGCTGTTCCCGCTGGAACAACGGGTCGAACTGGCTCGCGAGGTCACCAAACACCTGCCGAACGTGGAAGTGGTCGGTTTCTCGACGCTGCTGGCGCATTTCGCCAAAGAGCAGAACGCCAATGTGTTCCTGCGTGGTCTGCGCGCGGTGTCGGACTTCGAATACGAATTCCAGCTGGCCAACATGAACCGCCAATTGGCGCCGGACGTCGAGAGCCTGTTTCTCACACCGTCCGAGCGTTATTCGTTCATTTCCTCGACCCTGGTGCGGGAAATCGCTGCGCTGGGCGGTGATATCAGCAAGTTCGTCCACCCGGCCGTGGCCGACGCCCTGACCCTGCGCTTCAAGAAGTAACGACCGTTCAAACGGCGCCCGCGTGCACTGCGGGCGCCAATGCGGCACAATTGCGCGCATTGATTATTGCGCCCGGGCCTGCCGCCCCGGCTGGAGTTAGCATGTCCCTGATCATCACCGACGATTGCATCAACTGCGACGTCTGCGAACCCGAGTGCCCGAACGCCGCCATTTCCCAAGGCGAAGAGATCTATGTGATCGACCCGAACCTGTGCACCCAGTGCGTTGGCCACTACGACGAGCCGCAGTGCCAGCAGGTCTGCCCGGTGGATTGCATACCGCTGGACGAAGCCCATCCGGAGACTGAAGAAGAGTTGATGGAGAAGTACCGCAAGATTACCGGCAAAGCCTGAGTTCTTCAGCGCCGCTGGCGACGCCATCGCGGGCAAGCCCGCTCCCACAGGGTTCTGTGGTGGAACAAAAATTGTGTAAACACCAAAACCTTGTGGGAGCGGGCTTGCCCGCGATGAGGCCATCGGCAACACCGCAAAACCCGGATCAGCTTACTCGCGCTGCTCAAAGCCCTCCCCGACACACCCCAGACACCGCACAAACGCTGCCCTCGCCGGGTCAACCACCAGCGCCTGCCCTGCCTCGCCAATTCCGCCACCCAGCGCGGTAAACGGCAACGACACCACAAACGCCCCCGCACCTATTACCGTCGCCACCACCAGCAAAGGTCGGGCGATCAGCAAGTCGCCAAGCATGGCGTAGGCCGGTGGGTTCTGGATGGTGTAACGCGGATCACCGCTGCCGGTTTCCGTGGCCTGGACAGCCAGACTGGAACACAGCAGCAGTGCGGCACAGAGGACTTGCAGGGATTTCATGGCACGATCCTTCGGGCTAGGCAGTGAGACAACTCACTATAGACCGTAGGATGTTTTCGAACGGTTTACCTCAGCTCTGACAGCGCGGGCAGAAAACACTGGCGCGCTGACCGAGCTTCACTTCCCGCAGGCCGGTGCCACAGACCTTGCAGTGTTCACCGCCACGACCATAAACAAACAGCTCCTGCTGGAAGTACCCCGGTTGCCCGTCACCGCCAATGAAGTCACGCAACGTGGTGCCGCCGCGCTCGATGGCGGCGGCGAGGATGCGTTTGATCTCGATCGCCAGCTTCAGATAACGCGCCCGCGAGATGCTCTTGGCTTCGCGGCGTGGATCGATGCCGGCAGCGAACAGCGCTTCGGTCGCGTAAATGTTGCCGACCCCGACCACCACCGCGTTGTCCATGATGAACGGTTTGACCGCCATCGAACGCCCGCGCGACAGCTGGAACAGGCGCTCGCCGTCGAACAGATCGGTCAATGGCTCCGGCCCGAGGCGAATCAGCAGTTCATGATTGAGCGGATCGGTGCTCCACAGCATTGCACCGAAGCGTCGCGGATCGGTGTAGCGCAAGGCCAGCCCGGATTCCAGCTCGATATCGACATGCTCATGCTTGAGCGCCGGCAAGCCGACCTCGACCAGGCGCAGGTTGCCCGACATGCCCAAATGACTGATCAACGTACCGACTTCGGCGTTGATCAACAGGTACTTGGCGCGCCGCTCGACCAGCACGATGCGCTGCCCGGACAGGCGCACATCGAGGTCTTCGGGGATTGGCCAGCGCAGCCGGCGGTCACGCACGACGACCCGGCTGACCCGCTGGCCTTCCAGGTGGGGGGCAATGCCCCGGCGGGTGGTTTCGACTTCCGGCAGTTCAGGCATGGCGTCCTCGGATCAATGCGCGCCGAGGTCGCGAATCGTTTGTTTGAGCGTTTCGAAGTCGTAGTCCGACAGGCCGACGTAATCGAGAACCAGCGCACCGATGCTGTTCCACTCCTGGTCTTCGGCCTGGTTGCCGAGCACCCGGTACGACGCGCAGATGTGCTCGGCCATTTTCAGGATCGCCAGCAGATTCTTCATCTGGCTGTTGCGCGAGGACTCGTCGCTGAAGATCGCCAATGCATTGTGGTGATTGGCAATCGCCGAACTGACGTGCTCCGGCAGACGCCACGACTTGGCGGTGTAATAACCGACCACCGAGTGATTGGTGTTGAACTCGGCATTTTCGGTGTCCACCACGCGGCACTCGGCGCTGGCATTGGCGTAAGCCTTTTCCAGCACCGACATGTAGTTGGGGAAGCGTTGCAGCATCAACGGCACGCCACAATCGTGGAACAGGCCCAGTGCATAGGCCTCGTCGCCAGCCTGGGTGCCCACACGCTTGGCCAGGGTCAGGCAGGTCATCGCAACATCCTGGGCAGTGTCCCAGAAGCGGTTGAGGGTGACGATGGTGTCGTCGTTCATCTCGCCCTTGATCGACTGCGCGTTGATCAGGTTGATGATCGAACGACTGCCCAACAGGTTCACCGCGCGCTGGATCGAGGTGATCTTGTTGCTCAGGCCGTAATAAGGCGAATTGACGATTTTCAGCAGAGAACCGGACAGGCCGGGATCCTGGGCGATCAGCTTGGCGATCACCTCCAGGTCCGGGTCGGGCATGTACTGCTCCATTTGCAGATCCACCATGATCTGCGGCTGCGCCGGCACGCTGATGCCTTGCAGGGATTGTTGAATCTGTTCGGTGGTCAGCTCTTGGGACATAAGTACACACTCTGGGACAGGCGGCGATTCTAACCTCTAAAAACCGCTCGACGACACACCAGTGGGCAATTGTCAGGAACTTTCATTCTCGCACCGGCTTCGGAGTCTGTAAGGCCCGATGGACGATTGCAGTCCATTGCGGCGGCAATTTCCCGACGATTCAGGAGCTTAACGATGGCTACTTCTCTCAACGGCAAACGCGTCGCCATTTTGGTAACAGACGGTTTCGAACAGGTCGAACTGACCGGCCCCAAGCAGGCCCTGGAACAGGCTGGTGCTCAGGTCGACATCCTTTCCGCCGAGGCCGGCAAGGTCAAAGGCTGGAACCACGACAAACCGGCGGACGACTTTAAAGTCGACCAGACGTTTCAAGGCGCCAGCAGCGAACAGTACGACGCGATCGTCCTGCCGGGCGGCGTGCAGAACTCCGACACCATTCGTATCGACCAGGACGCCCAGCATCTGGTCAAGACCGGCGCCTCAGCCGGCAAGCCGATCGCGGTGATCTGCCATGGCGGCTGGTTACTGATTTCCGCCGGGCTGGTCAATGGCAAGACCATGACCAGCTACAAGACGCTCAAGGATGACCTGGTGAATGCCGGGGCCAACTGGGTCGATAAAGAAGTGATCAAGGACGGTCACCTGATCAGCAGCCGTCAGCCGGATGATATTCCGGCGTTCAACAAGGAGCTGATCAACGCGCTGTCTGCGTAGCTCTCAGGACTGCCTTCGCGAGCAAGCTCGCTCCCACACTGATCTGTGCCGGTCACAAATCCCCTGCGGGAGCGAGCTTGCTCGCGAAGAGGCCATCTGCGTTTCATCGCACTCCAATCCCGGCACCAGCCCCAACACGGTATACTCCCGCTCTTTTTTCCGGAGCGACGTCATGTCCCTGCCTAGC
The DNA here is from genome assembly GCF_037626295.1 of Pseudomonas sp. LF-5. Classification (NCBI taxonomy): domain Bacteria; kingdom Pseudomonadati; phylum Pseudomonadota; class Gammaproteobacteria; order Pseudomonadales; family Pseudomonadaceae; genus Pseudomonas; species Pseudomonas sp. LF-5. Next base: position 536,324 of record NZ_JARKMT010000003.1, on the reverse strand, counting down.
TTGCGCCTCAAAGCCAACGCCGACCGTCGCCTGCGCGCCGGCCATCTGTGGGTCTACAGCAACGAAATCGACGTGGCGGCCACGCCACTGCACGGTTTCAATGCGGGCGACCAGGCCATCCTCGAAGCCGCCGGTGGCAAGCCGTTGGGCATCGTTGCGATGAGCCCGAACAACCTGATTTGCGCGCGCCTGCTGTCGCGCGACATCAAGGTTGCCCTGGACAAGTCGTTACTGGTGCATCGCCTGAACGTCGCCTTGTCGCTGCGCGAGCGCCTGTTCGACAAGCCGTTCTACCGTCTGGTCTACGGTGATTCAGACCTGCTGCCGGGTCTGGTCGTTGATCGTTTCGGCGACATTCTTGTGGTGCAGATCGCCTCGGCGACCATGGAAGCGCATAAAGATGACGTGATCGCGGCCCTGACCCAGGTCCTCAAGCCAAGCGGCATCCTGTTCAAGAACGACTCCGCTGCCCGCGATGCCGAAGGCCTCAACCGCTACGTCGAAACCGTGTTCGGCCTGGTGCCGGAATGGGTTGCGCTGGAAGAGAACGGCGTGAAGTTCGAAGCCCCCGTCATTCAAGGTCAGAAAACCGGCTGGTTCTACGACCACCGTATGAACCGCGCACGCCTGGCCCCCTACGCCAAAGGCAAACGCGTGCTCGACCTTTATAGCTACATCGGTGGCTGGGGCGTGCAGGCGGCCGCATTCGGCGCCAGCGAAGTGTTCTGCGTCGATGCTTCGGCCTTCGCCCTCGACGGTGTCGAGCGCAACGCTGCGCTGAACGGCTTCGCCGACAAGATGACCTGCATCGAAGGCGATGTCTTCGAAGCCCTGAAAGAACTCAAGGCCAGCGAAGAGCGCTTTGACGTGATCGTTGCCGATCCACCGGCCTTCATCAAACGCAAGAAAGACATGAAAAACGGCGAAGGCGCCTACCGTCGTCTGAACGAGCAAGCCATGCGCCTGCTCAACAAGGACGGCATCCTCGTCAGCGCTTCGTGCTCGATGCACCTGCCGGAAGACGACCTGCAGAACATCCTGCTGACCAGCGCCCGTCACCTGGATCGCAACATCCAGTTGCTGGAACGTGGCGGTCAGGGGCCGGATCACCCGGTACACCCGGCCATCGCCGAAACCCGCTATATCAAGAGCATCACCTGCCGTCTGCTGCCAAACAGCTGATCGACACCGGGGAGCCAACAGGCTCCCCGTTTACTTTATGCCGTTCTCCGGCACTCTTTCCGCGAGTGCTGTCCATCCTCGACACTCGCGACTTCCTACATTTTCTTTCCTGAATACATGCAGGACATTTCCTTACGTCTTTTAATTATTAAAAAACACCCTACAACTCTAATCCTCGCTAAAGATCGCTCCGACAAAATTACTGGAATATTCCTACTTAATATCCTCTTGCGAATAATCCATTACAAACTATTATGAAGTTGTCACCACGAGGTGACTTAACTAAATCGAACAAGGAGTTCACATCATGAAAAGTATTTCTCTGGAAACAAACAAGCTCGCAAACCTGGCTTTTCTGGTTGCCCATAAAACCCGCTAAGTAAGTCAGGACGCCGGGAAGTGCCGGCACCCGGCGTCCTTATCGTTTTTATCCAGAGTGAAGCCACTTCATGCACATCAATCCTTACCTGTTTATATTGCCGCGCTCACCCGGGCAAATAGTCTGGAACTACAAAGACCATACCCAGCACGAACTTGATCTTGATTACTCCTCGCGCCTCGCCCAACTAATAAGCAACCCCAACCTGTTCGACGCGCAAAACATAATAGACACACAACTATTAAATGCGGGCATTCTATCCGTATCAAAAACAGACAGCCCAACATGGGGCTGGGATGAACTGTCAAAGATTTATCACATCGGCACTCAGAATATTCCCTGCGAACACACACCTCGGAATATTGATGAATGGGCCAGACAGTATCTGGCGCACTGCGATGACGTTTTGGCCACCCCGGCACCGGCGGCGGCCCGTCCGGAGTCTGGAACCGGGCAATGCATTGCCTTGCCCGCTCGGAATGTCTTGAGCAACGACAGTCTGGCGAACGCATTGCTGCGGCGTAAAACCTGCCGCACCTTTACCGGCGCAGCCATGACACTGAATGATGTCGGCACATTGCTGTACCTTTCCCTTGGCTATCTCAGCGAGCGCGGGGAAGACGAGGACGACACCGTCGCCCAAGGTCTCGACGCACGCCGGAGCAGCCCGTCCGGCGGCGGTCTGAATGCGTGTGAAGGTTTTCTGCTGGTACAGAACGTCGAAGGCCTGACTCCCGGCCTGTATGCCTATGACCCCGCCGATCACAGCCTGCGTTTTGTCAATCCGCTGCCTGAAGCGGCACTGGGCGACCTGCTCGGTGGCCAGCACTTCATCAATAACCTGCCACTGGGATTGTTCATCACGGCGCGATTCGATCGGCTCTGGTGGAAATATGGACACTCGCGCGCCTATCGCATGGCATTCATTGAAGCCGGCCATCTGTCACAAACCTTTCAACTGGTCGCCACGGCATCAGGTTTCAATACCTGGCTGACCGGTGCGTTTGCAGACGCCCAGGTCGAAACGCTGCTCAACCTCGTGGGCAGTGCCGAACAACCGCTGTTTTTTGTCGGCTGCGGTAAAAGCGACGGCCAGGTGATGTGTGAAGAAATGCGCACGCTTTTGCGCGAGGTGCAGGCATGACGCTGCTCATTGCCGATCCGCACGAGGCACCCGTGTCATGGGCACTCAAATTCACCCTCGGAGACTGGGAGAACCGGGCTTCGGTGCGCAGCAGCACTCACGACTACCGACTGCCGGAAGACGTGCAGCAACAGTTGCAGAGCCGCCACTGGTTTCCACCGGCCTTCCTGCCGTATCTGGCGCACCCCGCGATCAAGGCGGCAGGACGCGAAACGTTGCACCGGTTGACCGCCAGCCATCTGGTGCACTTTCTCGATTACACCACGCTGCTCGAGCACCGCATCGTCAATCGTGCGGTGGAGGTGATCGTGCACCGGGAATTGCCGGTCTACGTACCTCAGGCGATGAAACACGCGGCGCTGCAGCTCTACACCGACGAGGGTTATCACGCGCTGTTCTCCAACCGTCTGGCGGAGCAGATCGCCGGGGTCTACGGGTTCAGCGCACGCCCCGTGATGCCGCAACGGATCACCCGCATGAACGCACTGATCGCCCGCACACCGCAGAAGCACCGCGCACTGGCATGGCTGCTGCTCGGTTTCGTCTCGGAAACCATCATTGCCCGTGAGTTGCTGGACGTTTGCCGCGACAGTCTGGTGTCCAGCGTCAGCGACATGCTGCGTGACCACCTGGCCGACGAAGCCCGCCACAGTCGCTACTTTGCCGAAGTGTTCCACTACGTCTGGCTGTCGATGAACAGTCGCCAGCGCGCATTCGCCAGCAAAACGTTGCTGGAGATCATCGGGATGTTCTTCGAGACCGATGAACCCTGGCTGCGACAGAGCCTGCGCGATGCCGGCATCGCCGACCGCGACGTAACCCTGATTGTCAGTGGCCTGGCCACGGCGCAGGCCAGTCGTGCACGTGCACGCTCAGGCTGCGTGGCAACCCTGGATGCATTGCGCCAAGCCGGTTTTTTTGCGCTGCCCCATAACCAGACACTTTTTGCCAAGGCAGGACTGATCGATGACTGAAGGCACATCCGTGGTCACCTCTCGCCAGCGTCGCGGGGCTGTCGGCCTGTTGCTGGCGATGGTACTGCTCGGCGTATTTCCCCTGGACGTTCTGCTGCCATCATTCCCGGCACTGGCGGCGCACTTTAGCCGGACGCCGGCGGACATCGCACTGTCGATCAGCCTGTTTGCCGTGGGAATCGCGTTTGCGCAGCTATTGATCGGCCCGCTGTCCGACAGGATCGGGCGCAAGGGCTTGCTGCTCAGCGGCCTGGGCGTGTCGATGCTCGGCGCCATCGGTTGCGTGATGACCGCAGATTATTCGTTGTTCCTGATTTTCCGGGTGATGCAAGCCTTGGGCTGCGGTTGTTTCGTGTTATCTCAGGCCCTGGTTCAGGATCTGTTCGAAGGCGAGCAACGGGATCGCTTGCGAATCCTGATGGTCACGGCCACCGGTATCTTCATTTCGCTCTCGCCGCTGGCCGGCGCCTTCCTGCAGGCCACCCTTGGCTGGCGCGGCAGCTTCTGGGTGTTCACCGCGCTGTCGGCACTGGTGATGATCAAGGCCTGGCTGTTTCTGGACAGCGGTCGCCCGACGTCCAGCGCAGCACACCTTGGTTTTGTCAGGGCTTACCGGCGAGTGCTGAGCGATTTCGAGTTTGTCAGCTACTGGCTGATCTCGGCATTCGCCTTCGCCTGTCACTTCTCGTTCATCGTGATTTCGCCGCTGATTTTCATGGATCAGTTGCAACTGACGACTTATGACTTTTCCCTGATTCTGCTGATCTACGGCGCGGCGTATGTGTTCGGTGGTATCGCGGCCACGCTTTTGAGCCGACGGATCAATGCGCGACAACAGATCGTCGCCGGATTGAGCCTGATCCTGTTGGCGGGGCTGGTGATGCTGTTTCTGGCCCAGCACTTCGCGCGCTCGCCGGCTACGGTGCTGATTCCGATGCTGATCTGCACCGCCGGCACCACCATTGCGCGCCCGGCCGCCACCTCGCGAGCCATGGCCCTGTTCCCGGAAATAGCCGGGACATCGGCCTCGGCCGGCAGCACGATCATCTTCGTGTGTGGCGGGTTGATCAGCGCGCTGATCAGCCTGAGTCCGAGCAACCTGCAAGCGACCCTCGGCTACTGTTTTGTCCTGCTCAGTGGCATCGCACTGGCGTTGAACAGGCGGATCAGCCGTCGCGCCAGAGTGCTCGACCGCAGTGCCATCACCTCCACGGGCGGCGATTGAGCCTGCCGGTCGTCATGCCACACGCACCGTCGGCACTGGAACAATGCTTTGCGCCATTCCCTCCGGACGCCAGCGGTGTAGAATCGGCTGATTCATCGCCATTCATCCCCCGGCGGGTTTATGAGCTCAGGCTGAGACCAGCGGCGATCCCGCAACGTCATCGGCAACTTCACGGACACACGGCCATTTCTGAGTGTTCCAGACGTCAATAGAAGCTCACTCCCCTTTGATACCTGATTAGCCGCCCGGAGTGCTCCATGCCAGATTACCGCTCGAAAACATCCACCCACGGCCGCAACATGGCCGGCGCCCGCGCACTGTGGCGCGCCACCGGGATGAAAGATGACGACTTCAAGAAGCCGATCATCGCCATTGCCAACTCCTTCACCCAGTTCGTACCAGGCCACGTGCACCTCAAAGACCTCGGTCAACTGGTGGCCCGCGAAATCGAACGCGCCGGTGGCGTCGCGAAAGAATTCAACACCATCGCCGTCGACGACGGCATCGCCATGGGCCACGACGGCATGCTGTATTCGCTGCCGAGCCGCGAGATCATCGCCGACTCCGTCGAGTACATGGTCAACGCCCACTGTGCCGACGCCATCGTCTGCATCTCCAACTGCGACAAGATCACCCCGGGCATGCTGATGGCCGCTTTGCGCCTGAACATTCCGGTGATCTTCGTATCCGGCGGTCCGATGGAAGCCGGCAAGACCAAACTCGCCTCCCACGGCCTCGACCTGGTCGACGCCATGGTGATCGCCGCCGACTCCAGCGCTTCTGACGAGAAAGTCGCCGAGTACGAACGCAGCGCCTGCCCGACCTGCGGTTCGTGCTCCGGCATGTTCACCGCCAACTCGATGAACTGCCTGACCGAAGCCCTGGGCCTCGCGCTGCCAGGCAATGGTTCGACCCTGGCCACCCACAGCGACCGCGAACAGCTGTTCCTGCAGGCCGGCCGCACCATCGTCGAGCTGTGCAAGCGTTACTACGGCGAGAACGACGAATCCGTGCTGCCGCGCAACATCGCCAACTTCAAGGCGTTCGAGAACGCGATGATGCTCGACATCGCCATGGGTGGTTCGACCAACACCATCCTGCACCTGCTCGCTGCCGCCCAGGAAGCCGAAATCGATTTCGACCTGCGCGACATCGACCGTCTCTCGCGCAGCGTTCCACAGCTGTGCAAAGTCGCGCCGAACATCCAGAAGTACCACATGGAAGACGTGCACCGCGCTGGCGGCATCTTCAGCATCCTCGGTTCGCTGGCCCGTGGTGGCCTGCTGCACACCGACCTGCCGACCGTGCACAGTCGCAGCATGGAAGAAGCCATCGCCAAGTGGGACATCACCCAGACCACCGATGAAGCGGTGCACCACTTCTTCAAGGCCGGTCCTGCGGGCATTCCGACGCAAACCGCGTTCAGCCAGTCGACCCGTTGGGAAACCCTGGATGACGACCGTGAAAACGGCTGCATCCGCAGCTTCGAGCACGCCTATTCCAAAGAAGGTGGCCTGGCCGTGCTGTACGGCAACATCGCCCTCGACGGTTGCGTGGTGAAAACCGCCGGCGTCGATGAGTCGATCCACGTCTTCGAAGGCAACGCGAAGATCTTCGAAAGCCAGGACAGCGCGGTGCGCGGCATCCTCGCCGACGAAGTGAAGGAAGGTGACATCGTCATCATTCGCTACGAAGGCCCGAAAGGCGGCCCGGGCATGCAGGAAATGCTCTACCCGACGTCGTACCTGAAGTCCAAAGGCCTGGGCAAAGCCTGTGCACTGCTCACCGACGGTCGTTTCTCCGGCGGTACTTCCGGTCTGTCGATCGGCCACGCTTCGCCAGAGGCTGCGGCCGGTGGCGCAATCGGTCTGGTGCAGAACGGCGACAAAGTGCTGATCGACATTCCGAACCGCTCGATCAACCTGTTGGTCAGCGATGAAGAACTGGCTGCACGCCGGGTCGAGCAGGACAAGAAAGGCTGGAAACCGGTCGAGCAGCGTCCACGCAAAGTGACCACTGCGCTGAAGGCCTACGCCCTGCTCGCGACCAGCGCCGACAAGGGTGCGGTGCGTAACAAGGCGATGCTCGACGGGTTGTAAGTTTTAGCCGCCGAATAAAAATGCCCCGCCAAGTGCGGGGCATTTTTTGTCTAGCCGATTTAACCGGTGGACGTGAAGGTCCCCATCGCTGGCAAGCCAGCTCCCACAGTGTCCAAGGTGAAACACACAGAGTGAGAGCACCATAAATTCCTGTGGGAGCTGGCTTGCCAGCGATGGGAGCGACCCGGTCTTACTGAATGTCTTCAGGCTTGACGATCACCCAGTTCTTGTCCGCCGTCACCGGCAAGCCTTCCTTGGCCTGCGCCGCAGCGTGCTTGGCCATCATGCCGTTGAGCTGAGTCATGTATTTGTCCTTGCGGTTGACCCACAGGTGGATACCGCCCTTGGCCACATCCACATCGTGGAACAGCATGTAGCCGTCGCTGCTCGGGGTGTCGCCGCCCACCAGTACCGGTTTTTTCCACTCGTCGATGTAGGTCAGGATCGCCGCGTGTTTGCCGGCCATCCAGGTCGCTGGGGTCCACAGGTACGGGGTGAGTTCGAGGCCGAGGTTGGCCTTCTCGTCATACTTGCCGGCGGTGATCTGCTTGCGCGCAGTGGTCAGTTCGCCTGTCTTCGGATCCTTGAGCAACATCGAAACGCCGATGACGTTCTGCGGTTTGACGTTGTAGCCATACTTCGGATCGGCCGCGACCATCCGCACCAGTTCTTCGGAAGCGGCGGTCATCACGTAGACCTCGATGCCGTTCTCCATCAGCTTGTTGTACAGCTCTTGCTGGCCGGTGAAGATCTTCGGCGGATTAACGTCGAGTTTCTTCACCACATCGCCTTCGTAATAAGTCGCCGGCACCGGTTTGCCCGAAGCCATCAGCTCATCGACGTAGCCCTTCAGCTCTTTGAGGGTGAAGCCGGAGAACACCTGCGCCACCCACGGGTAGCAGACCATGTCGTCGACTTCGCACAGGCGATAGTAGTAACTGAACAGGCTTTCCTTGTGGTCGGCGGTGTCCTTGAACGGCATCAGTTTCAGCGAAGGATCGAGCTTGTCGCGAGTGATCAGCCCCTTGTTTTCCATGAACGGCAACAACGACTCTTCGAGGTCGTAGCGGTAACTGGTGTTGTCCATGTCGAACACCGCGTAGTTACCCTTGTTGGCGTTGGCCGCGATCATCGCGTCCAGCGCCTTGGCCTGATCCGCCGGCCAGTGCTTCAAATCGGTGGCGAATGCGTGAGCGGCCAAGCCCAATCCAAGAACCACAGCGAGCATTTTCGGTGCGAACTTCATCGGCGTTTTCTCCCTGACTGAAAGACATCGACGCTAACAAATAAGTGTGACAGTCCTCGTCTGTCAGCGACCGCTTACGTCTCCTCAACGCCAGTTGCATTGCCGAGAGCGACAGTGGCTTATTCCAAAAACGACGGACGACCTGCGATTTCGGTATTAATTCATTGGAAATCAAACTGTTAGGCTTGCCGGTTCGCAGTTGCTCAAGAATGCGACTGGCACAAGTCTTATCGGAGTCTTCATGAATCTGCCGCTGATCCTCAATCTGCTGGTGTTCCTCGCCCTGCTCTTCGGTCTGGCGCAAACCCGCCACACTACGTGGAGCCTGGCGAAAAAAGTCCTGCTCGCGCTGGGTCTGGGCGTGGCGTTCGGCGTTGCGCTGCACAGCGTTTACGGCGCCGGCAATCCGGTGCTGAAAGCCTCGATCGGCTGGTTCGATCTGGTGGGCAACGGTTACGTGCAGTTGCTGCAAATGATCGTGATCCCGCTGGTATTCGCCTCGATCCTCAGCGCGGTGGCGCGTCTGCACAACGCCTCGTCGCTGGGCAAGATCAGCTTCCTGACCATCGGCACCCTGCTGTTCACCACCGCGATTGCGGCGCTGATCGGTATCGGCCTGACCAACCTGTTCGGCCTCACCGCCGAAGGCCTGGTTGCCGGCACTCAGGAAATGGCCCGCCTGCAAACCATTCAAACCGACTATGCCGGCAAGGTCGCCGACCTGAATGTGCCACAACTGCTGCTGTCGTTCATTCCGCAGAACCCGTTCGCCGACCTGGCTCGGGCCAAGCCGACCTCGATCATCAGCGTGGTGATTTTTGCTGCGTTCCTCGGCGTGGCGGCGCTGCAACTGCTCAAGGATGACGTCGAGAAAGGTCAGAAAGTGATCAACGCCATCGACACCCTGCAAGCCTGGGTGATGCGTCTGGTGCGTCTGGTGATGAAGCTGACCCCGTATGGCGTCCTGGCGCTGATGACCAAAGTGGTCGCCGGATCCAACCTGCAGGACATCATCAAGCTCGGCAGTTTCGTCGTGGTCTCGTACCTCGGCCTCGGCCTGATGTTCGTGGTCCACGGTTTGCTGGTGTCGGCCGCCGGGATCAACCCGCTGCGCTTCTTCCGCAAGATCTGGCCGGTGCTGACCTTCGCATTCACCAGCCGCTCCAGCGCGGCGAGCATTCCGCTGAGCATCGAAGCGCAGACCCGTCGTCTGGGCATTCCGCAGTCGGTGGCCAGTTTCGCCGCCTCGTTCGGCGCAACTATCGGCCAGAACGGTTGCGCCGGTCTGTACCCGGCGATGTTGGCGGTGATGGTTGCGCCAACCGTGGGCATCAATCCGCTGGATCCGCTGTGGATCGCGACGCTGGTGGCGATTGTGACCCTGAGCTCGGCCGGTGTGGCCGGTGTGGGCGGCGGCGCGACGTTTGCCGCGCTGATCGTGCTGCCGGCGATGGGCTTGCCGGTGTCTCTGGTAGCGTTGCTGATTTCGGTTGAGCCGCTGATCGACATGGGTCGTACGGCGTTGAACGTGAGTGGCTCGATCACCGCAGGCGCGATTACCAGTCAGGTGATGCAGCAGACAGATAAAGCGCTGCTGGATGCGGATGAGCATGCGGAGCTTGCTCAGGCTTAAGTTCTTCTTCGCCTGACCTGCCCTCATCGCTGGCAAGCCAGCTCCCACAGGGTGTTGGGGTGAACACAGATTTTGTGAACACCTCCAGACCTGTGGGTGCTGGCTTGCCAGCGATGCTCTTTAAGCCTTTTCCCAGACTTCGAAGTTGTACGCGGGCTTGTCGCCCTCCGCCGGATTCGGCACATTCGACACCAGCTTCCACTGGTTCAGATCGAACTCCGGAAACCACGCGTCGCCTTCCGGGCTCAGCGCCACACGGGTCAGGTACAGACGATCGGCCTGCGCCAGCCCTTGCGCATACAACTGCGCACCGCCAATCAGCATCAGCTCATCGACGCCCTGCGCTTTCGCCCATTCCTCGGCGCGAACCACCGCAGCTTCCAGCGACGGATAGACCTCTGCCCCCTCCAGCACCAGGTCGGCCTGACGGCTGACCACGATGTTCAAGCGGCCCGGCAGCGGACGACCGAGCGAATCCCAGGTCTTGCGGCCCATGATGATCGGCTTGCCGAGGGTCGTGGCCTTGAAGTATTTGAAGTCCCCCGGCAGGTGCCAGGGCATGCTGTTGTCGACGCCGATCACGCGGTTTTCACCGAGGGCTGCGATCAGGCTGAGGGGGAGTGATTTAGTCATGCCGGCGAGGATACCAGAGCCTCGCTTGACCCGATAAGCGCCACAGCGGTTATGCTCACGGCTCAATTGAGCAACGGAATGGCGCGTGACTGAACTGACTCCCCTGCAAAACCTCTGGCTGAGCGAAACCATCCGCCTGCGCGAAGAACACGCCGGGCCGCTGGAGGATCTGGAAGCCAATCGTCTGGCCCGCGCGGCCGGCGGCGATCTGCCGAGCCGCATTCAACGTCGGGCGTTGTGGCTGGCCGAGCGTGACGGGCTGAGCGCTGCGCTCACTCACTGGCTGCAAGGCGCACGCCTGGCGCTGGTACTGCTGCTGATCTTCGCAGTGCTCAGCGGTGCCGGTCTGGCCTTCGCCGCGTTGAGCCAGACACCGGTCAATGTGTTCTGGGCCTTGGGCAGTCTGCTCGGGTTGAACGTGATTCTGCTGCTGAGCTGGGCGCTGGGGTTGATCTTTGCCGGCGAACACGGCGCCACTCTTGGCCGCTTGTGGTTGTGGCTCAGCGAAAAATTCGCCCGGGATGCCAAAGCCGCGCAACTGGCGCCGGCTCTGCTGTTGATGCTGCAACGCAAAAAACTCAACCGCTGGGCCCTCGGCACCTTGGTCAACGGTTTGTGGCTGCTGGCGATGCTCAGCGCGCTGGTGTTGCTGCTGACGCTGATGGCCACCCGGCGCTACGGCTTCGTCTGGGAAACCACCATTCTCAGCGCTGACACTTTCATCAACATGACCCAGGCCCTCGGCGCACTGCCGGCGCTGCTCGGTTTCAAAGTGCCGAGCGTGGAGATGATCCGCGCCAGCGGCGACGCCGCGCTGGACATCGAAAGTGCCCGACAGGCCTGGGCGACCTGGCTGGTGGGCGTGCTGGTGGTCTACGGTGTGCTGCCGCGCCTGCTCCTGGCCGTGTTCTGTTTCTGGCGCTGGAGCCGTGGCAAAGCCGCGCTGAGCCTGGACCTGAAGCTGCCCGGCTACGCCCAGTTGCGCGAACGCCTGATGCCGACCAGCGAACGCCTTGGCATCAACGACGCGGCGCCGGAGCAATTGCATCGGGTCGAAAGCCACGTCAGTGCACACGCCAGCGACGGCGCCCTGCTGGTGGCCATCGAACTCGACGACCAGCGCCCATGGCCACCGGCCCTGCCAAAAACCGTCAGCAACGCCGGCATCCTCGACAGCCGCGAATCGCGCAACAAACTCCTCGAGCAACTCAGCCGCTTCCCCCCGGCACGCCTGCTGATCGCCTGCGATCCACGGCGCTCGCCGGATCGCGGCAGCCTCGCGTTGATTGCCGAACTGGCACGCAACGCCAGCGCCACCCGCGTTTGGTTGCTGCAAGCGCCGCCCGGTGAAGCGCTGGACAGCGCCCGCCTCGGCGACTGGCACGTGGCGCTGCAACAGCTTGAGCTGCCGTTCGCCGATTGCGCACCGTTGAACTGGCTGGAGAACGGTCATGACTGATGCTCGCAAAGCGCCGCTGAAACTCGCGGTGGTCGGCCACACCAACGTCGGCAAGACCTCGCTGTTGCGCACCCTGACCCGCGACGTCGGTTTCGGCGAAGTCTCGCATCGGCCGAGCACCACTCGGCATGTCGAGGGTGCGCGGTTGTCGGTGGACGGCGAGCCGTTGCTCGATCTCTACGACACACCGGGACTGGAAGACGCCATCGCCCTGCTGGATTTCCTCGAACGCCTGGAACGCCCCGGCGAACGCCTCGACGGGCCGGCGCGCCTGACACGGTTTCTCGACGGCAGCGAGGCACGCCAGCGTTTCGAACAGGAAGCGAAAGTGCTGCGGCAATTGCTCGCCTCCGACGCCGGACTCTATGTGATCGACGCCCGCGAACCGGTTTTGGCCAAATACCGCGACGAACTGGAAGTGCTCGCCAGTTGTGGCAAGCCGCTGCTGCCGGTGCTGAATTTCGTCAGCAGCGCCAACCATCGCGAGCCGGACTGGCGCGAAGCGTTGGCGCGGCTCGGCCTGCATGCGCTGGTGCGCTTCGACAGCGTTGCACCGCCGGAGGACGGCGAGCGGCGGCTGTATGAAAGCCTCGCATTGCTACTGGAAAATGCTCGTCCGCAACTGGAACGACTGATCGCCGATCAACAGGCCCAGCGCCTCGCGCGGCAGCAAAGTGCGGCGCGTTTGATCGCCGAGTTGCTGATCGACTGCGCGGCGTGCCGGCGCAGTGTGGTCAGCGCCGTCGAACAGGAACAGCAAGCGATCAGCGAACTGCGCAAAGCCGTGCGTCAGCGTGAGCAGAGGTGCGTCGAAGCGTTGCTCAAGCTCTACGCGTTTCGCCCGCAGGACGCAGCGGCCAGTGATCTGCCGTTGCTGGATGGGCGCTGGGGCGATGATTTGTTCAACCCGGAAACCTTGAAGCAACTGGGGGTTCGCGTTGGCGGCGGGATTGCGGCAGGCGCCGCGGCCGGGGCTGGTGTGGATTTGCTGGTGGGCGGGATTACGCTCGGTGCAGCCGCTTTGGCCGGCGCGATCGCTGGCGGCGCGCTGCAAACGGCGCGCAGTTATGGCAGTCGCTTGCTCGGCAAGATCAAGGGCCAGCGGGAATTGACCGTGGATGACGGCGTGTTGCGGCTGTTGGCGCTGCGTCAGCGGCAGCTGTTGCTGGCACTCGATCAACGCGGACACGCGGCGATGGAGGCGGTTCAGGTCGCCACCCCGCAGGACAAAACCTGGCGCGAGGGCAAGCTGCCCGAGGCACTGAGCAAGGCACGGGCGCATCCACAGTGGTCGTCGTTGAATCCGCATGCAAAGCTGAATCAGGCGGAAAGGCAGGAGCAGATTGAGGCGTTGGTGGGAAAGGTGCTTGAGCTTTAGACGCCGACCCTCACCCCAGCCCTCTCCCGGAGGGAGAGGGGGCTGACCGTGGTGTTCTCGGGTCATACATCGACCTGAGACACCCAGTCGAACTCAGGTTTGAAAGGCATGAAGATCGGCTCCCTCTCCCTGCACTCCCGAAGGGAGAGGGGGCTGACCGTGGTGTTCTCGGGTCATACATCGACCCGAGACACCCAGTCGAACTCAGGTTTGAAAGGCATGAAGATCGGCTCCCTCACCCTGCACTCCCGAAGGGAGAGGGAGCTGACCGTGGTGTTCTCGGGTCATACATCGACCTGAGACACCCAGTCGAACTCAGGTTTGAAAGGCATGAAGATCGGCTCCCTCTCCCTGCACTCCCGAAGGGAGAGGGAGCTGACCGTGGTGTTCTCGGGTCATACATCGACCTGAGACACCCAGTCGAACTCAGGTTTGAAACGCATGAAGATCGGCTCCCTCTCCCTCCGGGAGAGGGCTGGGGTGAGGGTTGCAATCACTCAGCCGACAACAAAACCTCAGCCTTGCGCTTCAGCACACTCAAATCCATTACCGGCACCGCTATCTCCTTGGCCAACTCATCCCACTGCCGCATCCGCAGGCTGACAGCACACAACGGATCGCGCTCAAACATGTCCGCCTCTGCCGCCGTCATCACCCCGCCCTGATACGCCAGTGTCCTGCGACTGGCCTCACTTAAGCGCTCGAAATACCCCGGCTCACGCAACGTCAGATACCGCTTGGCCTGCACGTGATACTCCACCAACCGCGCCAGGCGCTCGCTGAAACCCGCCTCACGCAAATAATCCGCCCCCAGCCGCTCATGGCTGACCACGCCATACCCGCCCATGTTCTCGGCGCCCTCGGCACACAGATGGCCGATGTCGTGGAAGAACGCCGCCAGCACCACCTCGTCATCGAAGCCTTCGGCGATTGCCAGTTCGGCGGCCTGGGACATGTGTTCGATCTGCGACACCGGTTCGCCGATGTAATCGCGAGTGCCGAAACGCTCATACAACCCGAACACCCGGGCGACGACTTGCTGCTGCTCCGTCATCAGATTTCCTCCAGCAACTGCGCGATGTTGCGCTCGGCCAGCGCCGGGCCGACGCTCATGCCGACGCCGGTATGCATCAGCGCCACACTCAGCCCCGGTGCCGGGCGCAGGAACGAAAACGGTCCCGGCCCACGGGCACCGTAGACGCCCTGCCAGCGCTCGACCACGTGCACCTTGCAACCCAGCGTCTGCTCGGCCAGTTCCAGCATCCAGTTGTCCACCTGTTCGGCGTTGAACGGTGACGGGTCGCTGCCGTAATGGTGCGAATCGCCGATGATCAGCTCGCCATACGGCGTCGGGCTGATCAGCAGGTGGATGCCGTTGTCGTGCAGGTGCGGTTGTTCGCGCAGGATCTGCGCCTGCACCGCTGCCGCCTGCGGTAGATCGGCGAAGGCGCCGTAGTGAACGCAGCTCAAACCAGTGAGCAAGGCGTGTTGCAGGTTCAGTTCGAACTGCGGTTTGGCGCGAAGCATTTGCAGGCGACAGATTTGCGGGGCGAGCGCGGCAATCGGCTCGGCCAGCAGGGTCTGATAATCGTGGCCGGAGCAGACGATGATCTGTTTCGCCGTGAACGTACCGGCGGTGCTTTGTAGGCGCCCCGGCTCGACGTCACGCACCAGCGTGGAGAAATGAAATTCGACGCCGAGGTCGCGGCGCAGGTAGTCGATCAGCGCCGGGATCGCTTCACGCGAGTACAGCTGTTGATCGTCCATGCCGTGCAACGCCGCGCGGTGGTGGCTGAACTGACCGTGGTACAGATCACGCAGGGCAGCACCGCGCAATAGCGCGATGTTGTAACCGTGTTCCACGGCGCGGCCGTTGCAAAAGGCTTCGAGCAGGTGTTCTTCAGCTTCGGTGCGGGCGAACAGGTACGAGCCGTTACGCTTGATCTGCAGACCGGCGAGTTGCGCCCAGTCACCCCAGATGTCGCGGCTGGCCTTGGCCAGTTCGAGCATCGGGCCGGGTGGCTGGCCGGTGACCAGCGCCTGGCCGAAGTTGCGCACCGAGGCGCCGAGAGGCGTGGCGGTGCGTTCGAAAACGCTGACCTTGAGCCCGCGCTTGGCGGCGGCATAGGCGTGAGACAGGCCGAGGATGCCGGCGCCTGCGATGAGCAGGTCTTTGTGTTGGGTCATTTAGAGGTGCTCTGAATGAGAGACCGCTTTCGCTGGCAAGCCAGCTCCCACAGGTTTAGAGGTGTTCAAAAATCTGTATCCACCCCGGAATACTGTGGGAGCTGGCTTGCCAGCGATGGGGCCCTGTCAGTCGATAAAGATCTTACTTGGCGACGACTTTCTCGGACTTGCCGTCATAACGCTTGCGCCACTCGGTCAGGATCTCGTCGCGATTCTTCGAGGCCCAGGCAAAGTCGTTCTTGATCAGGCGCTGCTCGTAGTCGGCCGGCAGTTCGGTTTGCGGCTTGGCGATACCCGGCTGAGCAAGAACAGCGAAGTTCTCTTTGTACAGGTCCATCGCCTCGGCGCTGGCAGAGAAGTCCGCGAGTTCTTTCGCTGCTTCTTCATGCGGCGTGCCTTTGATCACGGCAGTGGCTTCGATCTCCCAGCCCAGGCCTTCCTTCGGCAGGATGATGTCCAGCGGCGCGCCCTGGCGTTTCAGCTGAACGGCCGGGTATTCAAAGGAAATGCCGATCGGGAACTCACCCGCCGCTGCCAGTTTGCAAGGCTTGGAACCGGAGTGAACGTACTGGCCGATGTTCTGGTGCAGACCGTCCATGTAGGCCCAGCCCTGCTTCTCGCCGAAGGTTTGCAGCCAGGCGCTGACGTCGAGGAAACCGGTGCCGGACGACGCCGGGTTCGGCATGACGATCTTGCCCTTGTACTCAGGCTTGGTCAGATCCTGCCAGCTCACTGGCTTGGTCAGGCCCTGCTTTTCCGCTTCAACGGTGTTGAAGCAAATGGTCGCGGCCCAGACGTCCATGCCGACCCAGGCTGGCGGGTTGGCGGCGTCGCGGTAGTTCGCGCCGATCTTGCCCAGATCCTTCGGCGCGTAGCTTTGCAACATGCCTTGCTGATCGAGAATCGCCAGGCTCGAAGCGGCCAGCCCCCACACCGCGTCAGCCTGCGGACGGGCCTTTTCGGCGAGCAGTTTGGCGGTGATGATCCCGGTGGAGTCACGCACCCACTTGATCTCGACGTCCGGGTTGGCCTTTTCGAACGCTTCTTTGTAGGACTTCAATTGCTCGGCTTCGAGGGCGGTGTACACCGTCAACTCGGTTTTTGCCGCGAAGGCATTCAGGCTGAAAGTAGCGAGCACAGCAGCGGCCAGGGCCATAGGCTTGAACATGATCGTTTTCCTGTAGGTGAGTTGAGGTTTGCAGGTTTGAATCAGTGACCGGGCGCGGTTTGCCGCCAGGCCTGGGAACGGCGCAGCAAGCCGCGCGAAGCCCACGCCAGCAGCAAGGACACGCCTGCCGAGGTGAACAGAATCAGGGTCGACATCGCCGCCGCGCCGCCGACGTTGCCGGCGTCATCCATGTTCAGCACCGCCACCGCCGCGAGGATGGTGTCGGGGCTGTAGAGGAAGATCGCCGCCGACACGGTGGTCATCGCCGAAACGAACAGGTAGCGCACGATGTCGAGCAGCGCCGGCAGGCAGATCGGCACGGTCACACGCAAGTAATGCCGATATAGCGGCGCCTTGAGCGACAGCGCTGCCGCTTCGAACTCGGCGTCGAGCTGGCGCAGCGCGGTGGTCGCGGTCATTTGTGCGGTGGTCAGGTAGTGCGCAATGGTGCAGACGATCAGCAGGGTCATCGTCCCGTACAGCACGTGCAGCGGGTTGCCGGTGAGGTTGAAGAAGAAGACGTAACCCAGGCCAAGCACCAGCCCCGGCACCGCCATCGGGATGAAACTGAGCATGCGCAACGCCAGGTTGAGGCCGCGCTGGGTGCGGGTTTTCTCCATCAGGTAAGCGCCGGTGAAGATCAGCACACTGCCGATCAGCGCCGTACCCAGCGCCATCTTCAAACTGTTGCCGTAGGCCAGCCAGCCACCGCCGGCGGTTTCGTTGAACTGATAGTGGTTGAGCGACAGCGACAGGTTGTACGGCCAGAACTTCACCAGCGAGGAAAACACCGCCATGCCGAACACCAGAATCAACGCGGCGCTGATCAGCAAAACAATCGCCAGATAGCAGCCGTCACGCAATTTCGATGGCACCGGCTTGAACACTTGGGCGCGGCCACTCATTGAATCGCCATGACGGCGGCGCAGCCAGGCATCCACACCAAAGCTGAACAGCGCCGGCAGCAACAGCACCATGCCGATCAACGCGCCGCGACCGAATTGCTGTTGGCCGACCACCGCTTTGTAGGCTTCCAGCGCCAGCACTTGATAGTCGCCACCGACTACCACCGGCACCCCGAAATCGGTGATGGTCAGGGTGAACACCAGACAGAATGCGGCGAACACTGCCTGGCGGGTCGCCGGCCAAGTGATGCTACGAAACGCCTTGGCCGGGCTGGCGCCCATGCTCGACGCTGCATCGAACAGGCGCGCATCGGCCAGCGACAATGCCGAGAGCAGAATCATCAGCGCATGGGGGAAGGTGTAAATCACCTCACCCAGCACAATCCCCCAGAAACCGTAGATGTTGTCCGAGAGCAGCCCGCGCAACATGCCCTGGTTGCCGAACAGATAGACCAGCGCGATCCCCGGCAGCATCGACGGTGCCATCAATGGCAGCAGGGAAATCCCGCGCCAGATGCCCTTGGCCGGAATCAGCGTGCGTTGCAGGGCGTAGGCAAACAGGTAGGCCAGCGGTACGACAATGGCCGCAACGCTGAGGGAAACTTTCAGGCTGTTGCCGAGCAGCCAGTGGAAATTGGCGCTGGTCACCAGCTCCTTCGCGGCGAGCCAGCCACCGCCCTGCCCGGCCTCGCTGCTGAAGCCGCGCCAGAAGATCGCCAGCAAGGGCAGCAGCACCGCAACACCGAGCAGCAACAACAGCAGGAGTTTGCCGCCGAGGACAAAGATCCGGTCACCGACCTCGGCACCGGACACTCGCCGCGCCTGCTTGTGCGGTAGCGGCAGTGCGATGTTCGCGCTCATCAGGCAAACACCTGCAGGCTGCGCGGCGGCAAGGCGACCATGATTTGCTGGGCGCCGAGGCGCGGCATGGCTTCCGGCGCCAGTTCGGCAAGCAACGGATGCCCCGGCAATTGGTCGAGTTCGAAGCTCATGCGGCAGCGGTTGCCGAGGAAAGTGATCTCGCGCACCTTGGCCGGAAACAGGTTTTCTTCGTGCACCACGGGATTGACGTTGATCGCTTCCGGACGGCAGAACAGTCGCCCCGAAGCGCCGCTCACGCTGCCATCAGCCAGACGCACATCCATCCCGCCAACCCGGGCGTGATTGGCGCTGCTGCGCTGGAACGGCAGCCAGTTGCCCTGACCGACAAACTCGGCCACGAACGGTGTGGCCGGGCGGTTGTAGATTTCCTGCGGGGTGGCGTACTGCTCGACACGGCCGTTGTTCATCACAGCGATGCGGTCGGCCATCAGCATGGCTTCGTCCTGATTGTGGGTGACCATCAGGGTGGTGATGCCGAGGTTGCGCTGCAGTTGGCGCAGTTCGGTGCACAGATGCTCGCGTACCCGGGCGTCCAGCGCCGACATCGGCTCATCGAGCAACAGCAGCGACGGCGCCGGGGCCAGGGCACGCGCCAGCGCGACTCGCTGTTGCTGGCCGCCGGACAACTGGCCCGGGTACTTTTTCTCACTGCCGGTGAGGCCGACCAGCTCCAGCATCTGCCCGACGCGGCGACGGACTTCGTCGCGACCACTGCCGGCGAGGCCGTAGGCAATGTTCGCTTCGACCGTCAGATTGGGGAACAGCGCGTAGGACTGGAACAGAATCCCGTAGTCCCGGGCTTGTGGGGCGAGGTGCGAAACGTCGCGGTCACCGAGGTACAACTCGCCGCTGTCCTGTTTCTCCAGCCCGGCGATGCAGCGCAGCAGCGTGGTCTTGCCACAGCCGGAGGGGCCGAGCAGACACACCAGCTCACCGGCCGCGACGTCGAGGGAGACGTTATCCAGTGCGGTAAACGCGCCGAAGCGCTTCTGCACGCCGCGCACTTTCATCGGCGCACCGGGATTGGTCAGGGCAGTTGCGATTGCAGGATTCATGGACAGACCTCATCAAGCTGATGGGGCCAATCCTAGAGTTGTAATGCGTCCGTCATGTGGCAGTGAGGCAAAAACGGCCGATAGTGGTATTCGGGGATTTTGGTTCAGAAGATTCAGGTCTTGGGTTGTTTGATCGGGCCTCATCGCTGGCAAGCCAGCTCCCACAGAGATCTCCAGTGAATACAAATTTTGTGAACACCAGAAATACCTGTGGGAGCTGGCTTGCCAGCGATGAGGCCAGTAAGGGCGACCGAGAATTCAGGCCGGGGACATTTCCTGGGCCAACCCCAGAAATGCCGCCGGCAACCGCGCGCCCTTCCTTTCTTTCAGGCAATACAGATACTCGGGAATCTGCGGCGCATTCTCGATGGTCAGCACCCGCAACTGCGGATCATGCGGCACTTCCTGGCGGGCAATGATGCTGATGCCGATGTTGCGCAGCACCGCCTCACGGATCGACTCGCGGCTGCCGATCTCCAGCAATGGCCCGAAACTGACCCCGGCACTGGCCAGCAACTCCTCGGTCAGACGCCGCGTCGTTGACCCGGTTTCACGCATCAACAGGGTGTGCCCGGCCAGTGCGCTCAAAGCCACGTGATCATGAGCTGCCAGCGGATGATTGCGATGCACCGCCAGCACCAGTGGATCAGTGCCCAGCACCCGGCGAATCAATCGCGCATCGTCGAGCAACTGCGACGAAGCGGCGACGTCCACCCGGTAGTCCTCCAGCGCTTCGAGCACCTGTTGCGAATTGCCGATTTCCACCGACACCTCCACCTGCGGCAAGCGCTCGCGAAAGGTCTTCACCAGATCGAGGATGTAATACGGCGCGGTCGCGGCAATACGCAACGTGCCCTGCACCTGACCGCTGTTGCGCAAGAAGAACTCGATGTCGGCTTCCTGCTGCAACAGCGCCTTGACCATCGGCAGCAACCGCGCGCCTTCGTCGCTGACGCTCAGGCGCCGACCGCCACGGTAGAACAGTTCCACCGAGTATTGGCTTTCGAGGTTGCGGATCTGCGTGGTCACGGTGGGTTGGCTAAGGCCGAGCTTTTTCGCCGCCAGCGTGATGCTGCCCAGGCGGGCGACCATGTAAAACGCTTTCAGCTCGGCACTCAGCACAACCATCCCTCATCGTTTATTTACGCAACAGGCGCAAACCGTTGAACACCACCAGCAGGCTCACGCCCATGTCGGCGAATACCGCCATCCACATGGTGGCGAGTCCGGCGAAGGTTACCCCAAGAAAGATAGCCTTGATCACCAGTGCCAAGGCGATGTTCTGTTTCAGGATGCTGGCAGTGTCACGCGACAGGCTGATAAACGCGGGAATCTTGCGCAGATCGTCGTCCATCAGGGCGACATCGGCGGTTTCAATCGCGGTGTCGGTGCCGGCCGCCGCCATGGCGAAACCGATCTCGGCGCGGGCCAGTGCCGGGGCGTCGTTGATGCCGTCGCCGACCATGCCCACCCGATGCCCCTGTGCATAAAGTGCTTCGATGGCTTGCAGCTTGTCGGTCGGCAGCAAGTCGCCCTTGGCCTGATCAATGCCGACCTGCGCGGCAATCGCCTGCGCGGTGTGCACGTTGTCACCGGTGAGCATCAGGGTTTTCACGCCCAGAGCATGCAACTGGCGGATCGCTTCGCGGCTGCTTTCCTTGACGGTATCGGCCACGGCGAACAGCGCCAGCGGGCCGGAGCTGTCGAGCAGCAGCACCACCGACTTGCCCTGCTTCTCCAGCGCAAACAGTTTTTCTTCCAGCTGCGGCGAGCACAGGCCCAGTTCTTCGACGAGACGATGGTTACCCAAGTGATAGGTCTGACCGTTGACCTGCCCCTTCACCCCGCGACCGGCCAACGCTTCGAAGTTATCCACAGTCAGCGCTTTGAAGTTCTTATCCACAGCGGCGTTGGCGATGGCCAGCGACACGGGGTGATCGGAGCGACCGGCCAACGCAGCAGCGATTGCCGGCGCCGTGGCATCTGCCGTTGGGTCGAGGGACAGGTAATCGGTTTGCACCGGTTTGCCGTGAGTGATGGTCCCGGTCTTGTCCAGCGCCAGATAATCGAGCTTGAAACCGCCCTCCAGGTACACGCCGCCCTTGACCAGAATGCCTTTGCGCGCCGCCGCCGCAAGGCCGCTGACGATGGTCACCGGAGTGGAAATCACCAGCGCGCAGGGGCACGCTACCACCAGCAGCACCAGCGCGCGGTAGATCCAGTCGAACCACGCCGCGCCCATGAACAGCGGCGGAATGATCGCCACGGCCAGTGCCAGGACAAATACCACCGGGGTGTAGATTTTCGAGAATTGATCGACGAAGCGTTGGGTCGGGGCGCGTGCGCCTTGCGCCTGCTCGACGGCGTGGATGATTCGCGCCAGGGTCGAGTTGTTCGCCGCAGCGGTGACGGCATACTCCAGCGAACCGGCCTGATTGATGGTGCCGGCGAAAACCTTGTCGCCGACGGTTTTCTCTACCGGCAGGCTCTCGCCGGTGATCGGCGCCTGGTCGATGGTCGAACTGCCGCTGACCACCTCGCCGTCCAGCGCGATCCGCTCGCCGGGTTTTACCCGCACGCGGGCGCCGAGTTCGACGCTTTTCACGTCCTGCTCAATCCAGCTGCCGTCAGCCTGCAACACCGTGGCTTGCTCCGGCGTCATTTGCATCAAACCGCTGATGGCATTGCGCGCACGATCCAGTGAGCGCGCCTCGATCAGTTCGGCCACGGTAAACAGGAACATCACCATCGCCGCTTCCGGCCACTGCCCGATCAACACCGCACCGGTCACCGCGATGCTCATCAGCGCGTTGATATTGAGGTTGCGGTTCTTCAGGGCGATCCAGCCCTTTTTGTAGGTAGTCAGGCCACCGCTGAGGATCGACACCAACGCAATGATCGCCACCACCCAGGTCGGCGCGGCACTGGTGAAGTGGATCACTTCAGCCGCGAGCGCACCGACGCCGGACAGCGCCAGCGGCCACCAGTGTTTTTTCACCGGCGCAGGGGCCGGCGCTTCGACACCCGCCTCCAAAGGCTCGGCGTGCATGCCCAGCGAGGTGATCGCCTCGGTGATCGGCGCGGTGTCCGGCAGATTGTGGGTGACGCCGAGCACGCGGTTGATCAGGTTGAATTCCAGTTGCTGCACGCCGGGCAGCTTGCCGAGCTTGTTCTGGATCAGCGTCTGCTCGGTCGGGCAGTCCATCGCCTCGATGCGGAAACTGCTGAGCCGCGCATCGGCGCTGGTCTTTTCGCTCAGTTGCACCAACGCAGGCGCAGCGGCTTTAGACGAGCAGCAAGAGTCGCCGCCATGTGAATGCTTATGCACAGGCTGCAATTTGTGGCTGTGATCGTGCCCCGCGTGGGGTTTGTGGGTGTGCCGGGAATCGCTCATTGGTCGCGTCCATGAAGGTGCCTGTTGCCAAGTAAAGACCCTGTAGCCACTATAGGGTCAAGCACCCTTTTGGAGATGGCCGTCATGAAGATCGGCGAACTGGCGAAACTCACCGACTGCGCGGTGGAAACCATCCGCTATTACGAGCGCGAAAACCTGCTGCCGGAACCGGCGCGCAGCGACGGCAACTACCGCGTCTACACCCAGGCCCACGCCGAACGCCTGACCTTCATCCGCAACTGCCGCACCCTCGACATGACCCTCGAAGAAATCCGCAGCCTGCTGGCCATGCGTGACAGCCCGCAGGATCAGTGTGAAAGCGTCAATACGCTGATCGACGAGCACATCCAGCATGTGAAGGCGCGGATTGACGGCTTGCTGGCCTTGCAGACACAGCTGCTCGACCTGCGCCAACGCTGTGGCGAAGGGCCGATGGCCGATCAGTGCGGGATTTTGCAGCGGCTGGAAGTGAGTGGCGGGGTTGTTGCGACGGAAGTCGAACACTCCCATGTAGGCCGCAGTCACGGCCACTAGGAACACCAAAAAACACTGTGGGAGCTGGCTTGCCAGCGATAGCGGTTTTACAGACACATCAATGTTGAATGTGCCGCCGTAATCGCTGGCAAGCCAGCTCCCACAGGTTTATTGGCAAGCCTTCAGACCGCCATTGGCGCGGTCATCGGCGCATGGTGCTCGTAACCTTCCAGCGAGAAGTCGCTCGGCTCCACCAGCTCCAGCCACTCCGGCTGATACACACCCGTCTTGGCAAATTCCGGCACACGATCGGAGATCTTCAGCTTCGGCATGGCGAACGGCTCGCGCTTGAGCTGTTCGTTGAGCATGTCCAGGTGGTTCTCGTAGACGTGCGCATCACCGATGAAATAGGTGAACCAGCGCGGCGTATAGCCGGTCAGGCGACCGATCAGGCTCAGCAGCGCGGCGCCTTCGGTGAGGTTGAACGGCGTGCCCAGGCCCAGGTCGTTGGATCGGATGTAGAGGGTCAGAGAAATCTCTTTGGTCTCGACATTCGGGTGGAACTGATACAGCAGATGGCAAGGCGGCAGGGCCATTTCATCGAGCTGAGCGACGTTCCAGCCGTGGAACAGAATGCGGCGGCTGCCCGGATCCTTGATGATCGTGTCGACGCACTGGCGCACCTGGTCGATGGCTTTGTACAGCACCACGTAGGCCTGGCCATCTTCTTCGCCCTGGGCGATTTGCTTGTAGCCGTTGCTCAGGGTCTGCTCGATGGCGGCCGGGTTGCTTAGCGGGATCTGCTTGTACGCCGGCCATTTGCGCCATTGCACGCCGTAGATTTCGCCGAGGTCATCCTCGCCCTGGCGGAACGGGTTGGCCAGCCACTGCGCGTTTTCGTTGGCGTTCTGGTCCCAGACCTTGCAGCCCAGCGCACGGAATTCAGCGGCGTTGTTCACGCCACGCAAAAAGCCGCACATCTCGCCGATGGCCGATTTGAAGGCCATCTTGCGCGTGGTGATCGCCGGAAAACCTTCCTGCAGATCGAAACGCAGCATCGCCCCCGGGAAACTGATGGTGTTGATGCCGGTGCGGTTGGCCTGCTTGGTGCCGTTTTTGATGACGTGCGAGACCAGTTCGAGATATTGCTTCATGAGTTACCTGTGTCCTTTGAGCCCCGGCGTCGCGCACCGGGGTTCGTAGTTTAAGCCGTCGGGGCAACCGGCGCTGCCGGCGCACGACGATAGGCCAGCCAGATCAGGAACAGACCGCCGACGATCATCGGCACGCACAGCACTTGCCCCATGGTCAGCCAGTTCCAGGCCAGATAGCCCAGTTGCGCGTCCGGTACACGAACGAACTCGACGATAAAACGGAAGATGCCGTAGAACAGCGCGAACATGCCCGATACCGCCATGGTCGGACGCGGTTTGCGCGAGAACAGCCACAGGATCAAGAACAGCGCGACGCCTTCGAGCGCGAACTGATACAGCTGCGACGGGTGACGCGGCAACTGCGCCGGGTCGCTGAATGGCGGGAAGATCATCGCCCACGGCACGTCGGTCGGCTTGCCCCACAGCTCGGCGTTGATGAAGTTGCCGATACGCCCGGCGCCCAGACCAATCGGCACCATCGGTGCGACGAAGTCCATCAGTTGGAAGAACGACTTGCCGTTGCGCTTGCCGAACCACAAGGCCGCGAGCATCACGCCGATAAACCCGCCGTGGAACGACATGCCGCCCTTCCACACTTCGAAAATCAGCGTCGGATTGGCGAGGTAGGCGCTCAGATCGTAGAACAGCACGTAGCCCAGTCGCCCGCCGACAATCACCCCCATCGACAGCCAGAAGATCAGATCGGAGAGCTTCTCCTTGGACCAGGTCGGGTCGAAACGGTTGAGCCGGCGCGACGCCAGCAGCCATGCACCGCCGATACCGATCAGGTACATCAGGCCGTACCAGTGGATTTTCAGCGGACCGATGGCCAGGGCCACCGGGTCGATCTGCGGGTAAGGCAGCATTGCGACTCCTCGTTAGAGTTGAAACCAAAATTCCCGGGCGACGCTGCCACCTCAGGATTAAGCCAGGATTGCGGCGCGGTTAAAGCAGAAAGCTCAAACCCACGCAGAACAGCAAAGCGGCGAACAGCCGTTTCAGCAAGCGCGGCGACAATTTGTGCGCCAGGCGCGCGCCGATGCGGGCGAACACCATGCTGGTCAGGGCGATGCCCAACAACGCCGGCAGATAGACAAAACCGAGACTATGCGGCGGCAGCAACGGATCATGCCAGCCCAGAATCATGAAACTTAAGGCACTGGCCAGGGCGATCGGCAGGCCACAAGCCGACGATGTCGCCACCGCTTGCTGCATCGGCACGCTGCGCCAGGTCAGGAACGGCACGGTCAACGAACCGCCGCCAATGCCGAAAATCGCCGAGGCCCAGCCAATCACACTGCCGGCCACGGTCAGACCGAGTTTGCCCGGCACTGTTCGACTGGCCTTCGGTTTAACGTCCAGCGCCAGTTGCACAGCAATCACCAGAGCAAACACGCCGATGATTTTTTGCAGGTTGGGACCGGAAATAGCCTCGGCCGTCAGCGCGCCGAAACCGGCGCCGAGCAGAATGCCGACGGTCATCCACATGAAAATCGGCCAGCGCACCGCGCCGCGACGGTGATGCTCACGCACGGCGTTGACCGAGGTAAAGATGATCGTCGCCAGTGATGTCCCGACCGCCAGATGCGTAAGAATCGACTGATCAAAACCCTGCAGGGTGAAACTGAACACCAGCACCGGGACAATGATGATCCCGCCGCCCACCCCGAACAGCCCGGCCAGCACGCCCGCACAGGCGCCCAGCGCCAGATAGAGCAGAAATTCCATGACCGTCTCCCAGACCGCATCCCCAAAACCGGAGCGGCATGGTAACGGATGCATGGCCTCCTGCTCCACTTGCGATGGATGCACGGACGCCGGATGCGTAGAGTGAGCAAAAAACACACAAGGACCACCTTATGTGCCTGATTGTTTTCGCCTGGCGCCCGGGCCATGCCCAGCCGCTGATCGTCGCAGCCAACCGTGACGAGTTCTACGCCCGGCCCAGCCTGCCGCTGGCGCAATGGCCGGAAGCGCCGCACGTGCATGCCGGACGCGACCTGGAAGCGGGCGGCACGTGGCTGGGGATCGGCACCAACGGCCGCTTTGCCGCGCTGACCAACATCCGCGATCCGCATCAGCCGCCGGCACGCAAGTCACGGGGAGAACTGGTGGCGCGGTTTCTTACCGGCGATGCGTCGATTGATGATTATTTGAGCGATGTGGTCGGACGTGCGCCGGAATATGCCGGGTTCAACCTGCTGCTGGGCAATGCCCACGAGCTGTGGCACTTCAATGCGCGGACGTCCGAACCAGTGATGCTGGAGCCGGGGGTTTACGGGCTATCGAATGCAGGGCTGGATACGCCGTGGCCGAAGTTGCTCAAGGCCAAGGCAGCGTTGCACGCCGTGCTGGATGATCCGCAACCTGAGCGGTTGTTGGAGCTGCTGGGCGATGCGCAGACGGCGCCGTTTGCCGAGTTGCCGGACACCGGAGTCGGGTTGGCCACCGAATCATTGTTGTCGAGTGTGTTTATCGCCAGCCAGAGTTACGGGACGCGAGCGAGTACGGCGCTGGTGGTGCAGGCCGACGGAACGCGGCGGATGTTGGAGCGCAGTTTTGGGCCGTATGGAGGGCATTTGGGCGAGGTGGAGATAAACGCTTGAAAGCTACCCTCACCCCAGCCCTCTCCCGGAGGGAGAGGGGGCCGACCGAGATGTCTTGAGCCATACGCCGACCTGGAAGACCGAGCCGAATATGGATTCTGCACAGCACTTTCAAGTTGCTGCCGGACGATTTTGGATTCTGCACAACACTTTCAAGTTGCTGCCGGACGATTATGAATTCTGCACTGCACTTTCAAGTCGATGCCGGTCGATTATGGATTCAGCAATGCACTTTCAAGTCGGTGCGGGGCGATTATGGATTCAGCAATGCACTTTCAGGTCGGCGTACCTCGGCAGCATCCCCCAATCAGTCCCCTCTCCCTCCGGGAGAGGGCTAGGGTGAGGGGCTTTTGATCTTCAGAGGGCCTTGATGACCGCCGGCGGATGCATCTTCGACAACCCGAGATTCTTCAGCGCCAATTGCAACGAGCTGTGGATCACTTGCGGGTTATCAATGGTCATCAGCTCCGCCAGCAACTCCTGAGCCTTGCTCAGATTGACCTGACGCAACATCCACTTCACCTTCGGCAGGTTGGTGGCGTTCATCGACAGGCTGTCGAAACCCATGGCCATCAACAGTACCGCCGCTGCCGGGTCACCAGCCATTTCGCCGCAGATGCTGACCGGCTTGCCTTCGGCATGGGCGTCGCGCACCACGGTTTGCAGGGCTTGCAGCACCGCCGGGTGCAGGTAGTCGTAGAGATCGGCCACCCGCGGGTTGTTGCGATCGACCGCCAGCAGATACTGGGTCAGGTCGTTGGAGCCGACGGACAGGAAGTCGACCATCCGCGCCAGCTCCTTGGTCTGGTACACCGCCGCCGGGATCTCGATCATCACGCCGATCGGCGGCATCGGCACGTCGGTGCCTTCATCGCGCACTTCGCCCCAGGCCCGGTGGATCAGGTGCAGGGCTTCTTCGAGTTCGTGGGTGCCGGAGATCATCGGCAGCAGAATCCGCAGATTGTTCAGGCCTTCACTGGCCTTGAGCATTGCGCGGGTCTGCACCAGGAAGATTTCCGGGTGGTCGAGGGTGACGCGAATGCCGCGCCAGCCGAGGAACGGGTTGTCTTCCTTGATCGGGAAGTACGACAGCGACTTGTCACCGCCGATATCAAGGCTGCGCATGGTCACCGGTTGCGGATGAAACGCGGCGAGCTGTTCGCGGTAGATCGCCAGTTGTTCCTTTTCGCTCGGGAAGCGCTGGTTGATCATGAACGGCACTTCGGTGCGGTACAGGCCGACACCTTCGGCGCCACGCTTCTGCGCCCGCGCCACATCGGCGAGCAGACCGGTGTTGACCCACAGCGGCATGCGGTGACCGTCAAGGGTCACGCACGGCAGGTCGCGCAGGGTGTCGAGGCCCAGCGCCAGTTGTTTCTCTTCTTCGACGACCTCGGCGAACTGTTTGCGCAGCACTTCGCTCGGGTTGGTGTAGACCTCGCCGCGTGTGCCGTCGACGATCATCTCGATGCCATCGACCTTGGCGTACGGCAGGTCAACCAGCCCCATCACCGTCGGAATGCCCATCGCCCGAGCGAGGATCGCGACGTGGGAGTTACCCGAACCGAGTACCGAGACCAGACCGACCAGCGTGCCTTCCGGCACCTCGCCGAGCATTGCCGGCGTCAGCTCTTCGCTGACCAGAATGGTTTTTTCCGGGTAGACCAGGTTCTGCTGACGCTCTTCCTGCAGGTAGGCGAGCAGGCGCCGGCCGAGGTCTTTGACGTCCGACGCCCGCTCACGCAGGTAAGCATCGTCCATCAGTTCAAAACGGTTGACGTGTTCAGTGACCACCTGACGCAGCGCGCCCTGCGCCCACTGGCCGGTCTTGATCACGGTGGTGATTTCGCTGCCCAGCGAGGCATCGTCGAGCATCATCAGGTAGACATCGAACAGCGCGCGCTCTTCCGGACGCAGCTGGGTCGCCAGTTTGGCCGACAAGGCGCGCATGTCGGCGCGCACCCCTTCGATGGCGGTCTTGAACAGTGCCAGCTCAGCGTCGATGTCGGTGATGGTCTTGTCCGGCACCACGTCGAGATCGGCCGGCGGCAGCATGACCACGGCGGTACCGACGGCAGCCCCGGGCGAACCCGGTACGCCGACGAACTTGGCTTCCTGGATGCCTTTGCCCTGACGGCCCAGGCCACGGATCGAACCGGTGGCCTCGGCGTGGGCGATAACCCCGGCGAGTTGCGCGCTCATGGTCACGAGGAAGGCTTCTTCACCTTCATCGAACTGGCGGCGTTCTTTCTGCTGGATGACCAACACGCCGACGACGCGGCGGTGGTGAATGATCGGTGCACCGAGGAACGAGGCATATCGCTCTTCACCGGTTTCGGCGAAGTAGCGATAGCGCGGGTGATCCGCGGCGTTTTCGAGGTTCAGGGGTTCTTCACGCGTGCCGACCAGACCCACCAGACCTTCGTTGGGTGCCATGCTGACCTTGCCGATCGAGCGCTTGTTCAAGCCCTCGGTGGCCATCAGGACGAAGCGGTTGGTCTCGGGGTCAAGCAGGTAGACCGAGCAGACCTGGCTGCCCATGGCCTCTTTGACGCGCAACACAATAATCCCCAACGCCGCCTTGAGATCCTTGGCGGAGTTAACTTCCTGGACGATCTTGCGCAGCGTATTGAGCATGGCTCGGGGTCGAACTCCGTCGTCAGTCGCGCGCTAAAAGGCGCGGGGCAAGCTCTTTGAGGGCGCGGCGATACACCTCGCGCTTGAATGTCACCACCTGGCCCAACGGATACCAATAGCTGACCCAGCGCCAGCCATCGAACTCCGGTTTACCGGTCAAATCCATCCGCACCCGCTGCTCGTTGGAGATCAGGCGCAGGAGAAACCATTTCTGTTTCTGGCCGATGCACAGCGGTTGGCTGTGGGTACGCACCAGACGTTGCGGCAAACGATAGCGCAACCAGCCCCGGGTACAGGCGAGAATTTCAACATCTTCACGCTCCAGGCCCACTTCTTCGTTCAACTCGCGGTACAAGGCGTCCTCCGGCGTCTCCTCGGGGTTGATTCCCCCCTGCGGAAACTGCCAGGCATCTTGATTGATACGGCGAGCCCATAGCACCTGGCCGGCGTCATTCGTCAGAATGATCCCGACATTGGGGCGGAAACCATCGGGGTCGATCACGGCAACAACCTCGCAAACGCATGTCGCCGCATTGTTCCACAAAGCTTGATAAGGCGGCAACGAAGGTTCCTACCTTATGTGCACTCTTGTGAAAAGACCGTATTCTTGTCGCCTTTTTACTGACTTTTCAGCGGGTAACTGCAATGCGCCTGGCTCTATTCGATTTGGACAACACCCTTCTGGGCGGCGACAGCGATCACGCCTGGGGCGATTATCTGTGTGAACGCGGCTTCCTCGATCCGGTGGCATACAAGGCTCGCAACGACGAGTTCTATCAGGATTACCTGGCCGGCCAACTGGATAACGCCGCGTACCTGAACTTTTGCCTGGAAATCCTCGGTCGCACCGAAATGGCCGTGCTTGAGCAGTGGCACAACGACTACATGCGCGACTGCATCGAGCCGATCGTGCTGCCCAAGGCGCTGGAGCTGCTCAAACAACACCGTGACGCCGGCGACAAACTGGTGATCATCACCGCGACCAACCGCTTCGTGACGGCGCCGATTGCCGTGCGCCTGGGCGTGGAAACGCTGATCGCCACCGAGTGCGAAATGATCGATGGCCGCTACAGCGGGCGCAGCACCGACATTCCATGCTTTCGCGAAGGCAAGGTGACACGCCTCAATCGCTGGCTGGAGGAGACCGGGCATTCGCTGGATCACAGCTATTTCTACAGCGATTCGATGAATGACCTGCCGCTGCTGGAGCAGGTGGCGAACCCCGTCGCTGTCGATCCGGATCCGAATCTGCGCGCCGAGGCCGAGAAGCGTGGCTGGCCGGTGATTAGTCTGCGCGGCTAATTACGCCATCGCTGGCAAGCCAGCTCCCACAGGTTTTTCGGCTGTCCACAATATCCGTGTTCACTGAAGATCCCTGTGGGAGCTGGCTTGCCAGCGATTGGCTCGACTCGGTCTCAAGCCTTAAACAGGCTTGGCCCCCATCAACGCCGCAATGGCGAGAAATCCAACGCCGCTGACAATCGCCAGTGCCAGATTGAATTTCCGATTGCCGACCCCGCTCGTCCACAGCCGATTCAGCCGAACCAGCAGCCAGACGGCACTGAACGTGGCCACGGCATAGATCACACTGGAACCCAGAATCCAGAACTGCCCCAACGACCAGCCCACCAGGTGCACCAGCCACCAGCCGGTGAACGGCATGCTGAACATGCCGAGCAGCATCAGACACCAGATGAACAGCCAAGGCCGCTGCATCGTGCTGGCCGGTCCTTCGCTGCGATTACGCCAGGAAAGCGCGGCGAGCCCCAGCCCGCTCGCAAGGATCACCACGGTCGCCGCAACGTGAAGGACTTTCAGGGTGGTCAGGGTTTCCATGTGTTCGTCTTCCTTGGGCCATGCCCATCAGCGTAGCCGCTCAGCCAAGAAACAGCTGATAGGCCGGGTTCTCGCTTTCATCCCAATACGGGTAACCGATTTCCTCAAGGGCCGCCGGCACCAGATGGCGCTCGTCGTGCGGGACTTGCAGACCGGCGACCACGCGGCCATCGGCAGCCCCGTGGTTGCGGTAGTGGAACATCGAGATGTTCCAGCGCCCGCCCAGCTTGTTGAGGAAGTTGAACAGCGCCCCCGGACGTTCCGGGAACTCGAAGCGAAACACCACTTCATCAATGACGTGCGCCGCGTGCCCGCCGACCATGTGGCGAATGTGCAACTTGGCCAGCTCGTTATCGGTCAGGTCGATGACCGGAAAACCCTGTTCGGTCAGGCTCGCCAGCAGGGCGCTGCGCGGGTCGTTTTCCGGGTGGGTCTGCACGCCGACGAAAATGTGCGCTTCGCTGCCGGTGTTGTAGCGGTAGTTGAATTCGGTGATCTGGCGCTTGCCGACGGCCTCACAGAACGCCTTGAAGCTGCCGGCCTTCTCGGGAATGGTCACCGCGATGATCGCTTCGCGGCCTTCACCCAGCTCGGCGCGTTCGGCGACGTGGCGCAGGCGGTCGAAGTTGACGTTGGCGCCGGAGTCGATGGCGACGAAGGTCTGGCCGCTGACGCCGCGCAACTCGACATACTTCTTGATCCCGGCCACGCCCAAAGCGCCGGCAGGTTCGGTGATCGAGCGGGTATCGTCGTAGATATCCTTGATGGCGGCGCAGATTTCGTCCGTGCTGACGGTGATCACTTCGTCGACGTAATCCTTGCAGATGTCGAAGGTGTGCTGGCCGATCTGCGCCACCGCCACGCCGTCGGCGAAGATGCCCACGGTCGGCAATACCACGCGCTCACCCGCGGCCATGGCCGCTTGCAGGCAATTGGAGTCGTCCGGCTCGACACCGATGACCTTGATGTCCGGACGCAGGTATTTCACATACGCTGCGATGCCGGCGATCAGACCGCCGCCGCCGACCGGCACGAAGATCGCGTCCAGCGGTTGCGGGTGCTGACGCAGAATTTCCATCGCCACGGTGCCCTGCCCGGCAATGGTGTGCGGATCGTCGTACGGGTGGATGTAGACGTAGCCCTTTTCGTCGACCAGTTTCAACGAATAGGCCAGTGCCTCCGGGAACGAATCGCCGTGCAGCACCACTTTGCCGCCACGCGAGCGCACGCCCTCGACCTTGATCTCCGGGGTGGTCTTGGGCATGACGATAGTGGCTTTGACGCCCAGCACTTTCGCCGCCAGGGCCAGACCCTGCGCATGGTTACCCGCCGATGCAGTGACCACGCCACGGGCGCGCTCTTCGTCGGTCAGCTGGGTCAATTTGTTGTAGGCGCCGCGAATCTTGAACGAGAACACCGGCTGCAAGTCTTCACGCTTGAGCCAGATGTCATTGCCCAGCCGCTCGGAGAGCTGGCGAGCGTTCTGCAGCGGGGTTTCTACGGCAACGTCATAAACGCGCGAGGTGAGGATCTTTTTGACGTACTGTTCGAGCATCGGAAAGCATCACTGAGCGGGTTGGGCAGGGCCAAGGAGTCTAACCCGGCTTTTGCCCGGACGACCACACGAATCCAGAGGTTTTAGCCGCGCTTGCGGCTATAATGCCGGCCTTTCCGTTCTCACCTTGCCCGCTTCCGGAGCCCGCATGACCCAGGATCAACTCAAACAGGCAGTGGCGCAGGCCGCCGTCGACTTCATCCTTCCGAAACTCGACGACAAGAGCATCGTCGGGGTCGGCACCGGCTCCACCGCCAACTGCTTCATCGACGCCCTGGCCCAGCACAAGGGCGCGTTCGATGGCGCGGTCGCCAGCTCCGAAGCCACCGCTGCGCGCCTCAAGGGCCACGGTATTCCAGTGTATGAGCTGAACACCGTCAGCGACCTGGAGTTCTACGTCGACGGCGCCGATGAAAGCGACGCGCACCTGAACCTGATCAAGGGCGGCGGCGCAGCCCTGACCCGCGAGAAGATCGTCGCCGCCGTGGCCAAGACCTTCATCTGCATCGCCGACGCCAGCAAACTGGTGCCGGTGCTGGGCGAGTTCCCGCTGCCGGTCGAAGTGATCCCGATGGCCCGCAGCCACGTTGCCCGCCAACTGGTGAAACTGGGCGGCGACCCGGTGTACCGCGAAGGCGTGCTGACCGACAACGGCAACATCATTCTCGACGTGTTCAACCTGCAGATCACCAACCCGGTGGAGCTGGAAGCGCAGATCAATGCGATCGTCGGCGTGGTCACCAACGGCCTGTTCGCGGCGCGTCCGGCGGATCTGTTGCTGCTGGGCACCAGCGAAGGCGTGAAAACCCTCAAGGCTGAGTAAGCCCAGACTGCCCGAAATTTATGGGCAGATGAATAAACTGTGGGAGCTGGCTTGCCAGCGATGAGGCCGTGAGACTCAACAACAATGTTGACTGACAGACCGCCATCGCTGGCAAGCCAGCTCCCACAGTGTTTACGGTGTTGGTTAAGGCTGCGCAGGTTTTTTGAAGACGTAAAACAGGTTCGGCTCACTCACCAGATACAACGTGCCGTCATCATCCATCGCAATCCCCTCCGCCTGCGGCACGGTTTTCTTCAAACCCTGGCGCCCGCCACTGATCGACATCGTGCTCAACGGCCGCCCGCCGACATCCAGCTCCAGAATCAACCGTGACTCATCCGACAGCGCCAGCAAATGCCCGCTGCGCTCGTCGTATTGCAGGCTCGACAGATCGCGCACAAACATCCCGGCATCGCGCTTGGGATCGTTGATCACGTGCACCGCGTAGGACTTCTCCGGATTGAAGTGCGGAAAACCGTGCACTTCGTAGATCAGCATCGGGTTGCGTTCCTTCGCAACAAACAAGCGCTTGCCTACCGAGTCATACGCCAGGCCTTCAAAACCTTTGTTGCTGGCCATATGCACGCCGAGGGTCATCTGCTCGGCGTCCGCCGCGTCGAGGAATGTGGTGTCTGCCTCCAAGTGAATCTTGATCAGCCGCTGCTGACGCTCATCCGTGATCACGTAGGTGTCGGCGCTGATGTACTCGACGGCTTCGGGATCGCCAAAACCAATCAGGGCAATGCGCCGCAGGATCTTGCCTTCGAGCGACAGTTCGACCAGTTCGGAATTCTTGTTGGTTACGGTGAACAGGCTTTTGCGCACCGGATCGAAGGTGAGCGCCGAAACATCGTCGTCCAGCCCGTCAATCACCCGCGCTTCAATCTCGACGCGATACTGATCCAGCCCAATCGACTCGCTACTCTGCGGTTGCCACAGCGTGTGCAGATTGAACCAGGCGCGCTCGAACAGGCGCAGGTATTGGCCGATCGCAATCAACGCGATCAGGGCAATCACCGACAGGGTGACGAACAGGGGCTTGGGGCGGGCAAGTCGACGCATTCGGGCGGGCTCGGATTCAAAACAGGCGGATGAAATATCACGCCCGTCTGAATTGAAGCTTAATGGCCACTTGCCTTAAACCACAAGACAACCCCGGCAGCAGAGGCTATTTGTGTTTTTCGAAGCGGTAAAACAGGTTGGGTTCACTGACCATGTACAGCGTACCGGCCTCGTCCATGGTCACGCCTTCGGCACGGGGAATGGTGTTTTTCAGACCGTTGAAGCCGCCCAGCAGGGTCATGAAGCTGACCTGTTCGCCTTTCTCGTCCAGCTCCAGCAACAGGTGCGAATCGGCAGACAGCACCAGGGTGTGCTGAGTGCGCGGGTCAATCGCCAGGGCCGAGAGGTTGCGGATATCCAGCTCATCATTGGCAAGCTTCTGCTTGTCACCCTTGAGGATCTGGCTGCCGTCGCTTTTCCAGGTGAACAGCGCCGGCGGACGTTCTTCGCCCAACAGCAGTTGCTGGTTGTGCGGGTCCCAGGTAATCGCTTCGAAGGCTTTGTTCTGATCTTTCGACGGGCCGAGATCGTACTTGGGGAAGTCGGCGATGTTCAATTCGCGAGTGTCGGCATCGACCTTGACGATCGAGAGCATGTGCTGACGCTCATCGACAATGGCCATCAGGCCGTTCTCCATGACCGTCAGGCCTTCCGGATTGCTCCAGCCCACCAGCGGCATTTTGCGCAGCACATCGCCGTGCAGGGTGAGCTCGACCAGGAACGGATTTTTGCCCATCACCGAAAACAGGGTCTTGGTCTGCGGATTGTAGGCGAGGTCCGAGGCCTCGTCCTTTTCCATGCCCGGCAGCAGTTTGCCGTCGATGACCACCCGATAGTCCGGCAACCAGACGCTGGCTTTCTGCTCGACCTGGCTCTCGAAACGCTCGCGCACCCAGAGCAGGCCACGGTCATCCCAATGCATGGCAAACGCCAGACCATAAGCGGCGGCAAGCACCAGCAACAGCCAGACATACCAACGCAGGGCAAAACGTGAACGACGAGGAGAATCGAGCTGAGTTTGAGCAGACATCAGGGACGCATTCCGAATATTCAGGCTATGGGTAATAGCACAAAGAGGCCGGCTCAGACGCCAGAATGAGAGGAATTATCCGGACAGGATGTGAAAAAAACGGCAAATGGCGGGATTGTCGTGTGCTGCCAACCATCTTCAGGGCCCCACAAAACAATGTGGGAGCGAGCTTGCTCGCGAAGACGGAGTGTCAGGCAACGATGATGTCGACTGACCTGGCGCCTTCGCGAGCAAGCTCGCTCCCACAGGGGATTTGCAGTGTTGCGGTTAGCGTACGCTGCTGGTGAAGCGGCTCGCGCCGACCAGTTCGAGCACGATGTCGTCGCCGACATTCAGCGGACCGACGCCCACCGGGGTGCCGGTGAGAATCACGTCGCCGGCCTGTAGCGAGAAGCAGCCGGCCATGTGCTGAATCATCGGCACGATCGGGTTGAGCATCGCGCTGCTGTTGCCGTCCTGGCGCACTTCACCGTTGATGGTCAGGCGTATGCCGATGTCGGTCAGGTCAGCGAAGGTGCTGCCGACCACGAACGGGGCGATCACCGCTGCGCCGTCGAACGACTTGGCGATTTCCCACGGCAGGCCCTTGGACTTGAGCTCGGCCTGCTTGTCGCGCAGGGTCAGGTCCAGCGCCGGGGCGAAACCGGAGATCGCGTCGAGCACCTCTTCGCGGCTCGGCTTGGTCGACAGCGGCTTGCCGATCAGCACAGCGATTTCCGCTTCGTAGTGCACCGAACCGCGCTCGGTCGGAATGCTGAACCCGCCTTCCAGCGGCACCACACAACTGCCCGGCTTGATGAACAGCAACGGTTCGGTCGGGACCGGGTTGTCCAGTTCCTTGGCGTGTTCGGCGTAATTACGGCCAATGCACACGACTTTCCCGATCGGGAAGTGAATGCGCGTGCCGTCGACATACTGGTGCTGATAGCTCATTTACCGACTCCTGCCTTCATTGATTCATCAAAGATTGCCCATCAAACCGCGAAGATCTTGCCCGGGTTCATGATGCCGTTCGGGTCGAACACCGCCTTGACCGCTTTCATGTACTCGATTTCGACCGGCGAACGGCTGTACGTCAAGTAGTCGCGCTTGGTCATGCCCACGCCGTGCTCGGCGGAAATCGAACCGTTGTACTTCTCGACGGTTTCGAACACCCACTTGTTGACGGTTGCGCACTTGGCGAAAAACTCGTCCTTGCTCAGGTTATCCGGCTTGAGGATGTTCAGGTGCAAGTTGCCGTCGCCGATGTGGCCGAACCAGACGATTTCGAAGTCTGGATAGTGTTCGCCGACGATCGCGTCGATTTCCTGCAGGAATGCCGGCACTTTCGACACGGTGACCGAGATGTCGTTCTTGTACGGCGTCCAGTGCGAGATGGTTTCGGAGATGTATTCGCGCAGCTTCCACAGGTTCTGCAGCTGGGTTTCGCTCTGGCTCATCACGCCATCCAGCACCCAGCCCTGCTCGACACAGTGCTCGAAGGTTTCCAGCGCGCTGTTGGCCACTTCTTCAGTAGTCGCTTCAAATTCCAGCAGCGCGTAGAACGGGCAATCGGTTTCGAAGGGGGCCGGTACGTCGCCACGGCCCAGCACTTTGGCCAGAGCCTTGTCGGAGAAGAATTCGAACGCGGTCAGGTCGAGCTTGCCCTGGAAAGCGTGCAGTACCGGCATGATCGAATCGAAATCGGCAGTGCCAAGGACCATCGCGGTGAGGTTTTTCGGCGCGCGATCCAGACGCATGGTCGCTTCGACGACAAATCCAAGGGTGCCTTCAGCGCCGATGAACAATTGGCGCAGGTCATAACCGGTGGCGTTCTTGATCAGGTCTTTGTTCAGCTCCAGCACATCGCCCTTGCCGGTCACCACCTTCATGCCGGCGACCCAGTTGCGGGTCATGCCGTAGCGAATCACCTTGATCCCGCCGGCATTGGTGCCGATATTGCCGCCAATCTGGCTGGAACCGGCCGAAGCGAAGTCCACCGGGTAGTACAGGCCGTTTTCTTCGGCGACGTTCTGCAAGTGCTCGGTGACCACGCCCGGCTGACACACGGCGGTGCGGTCGGTGAGGTTCACGTCGAGAATCTGGTTCATGTAGTCGAACGACACCACCACTTCGCCATTGGCGGCCACGGCGGCGGCAGAAAGCCCGGTGCGCCCGCCGGATGGCACCAGCGCCACCTTGTGGGTGTTGGCCCAACGGACGATGGCCTGCACCTGCTCGATAGTCTTGGGAAACACGATGGCACTTGGCGCCGGGGCGAAGTGCTTGGTCCAGTCCTTGCCGTACGTGTTCAGGGAGTCGGCATCGGTCAGGACCTTGCCAGGCTCGACCAGGGTCTTCAGTTCATCAATCAGGGCAGGATTGGTCATCGACAGAACTCTCGAACAATTCATGGTCATCCTGAAGACGCTTCACGTCGCAGGAATGAGTGTTTCGCGGGGTGGCTATGCTAGCATACCGACCCCGCAGGCCAGTGCCCAAGGCCAGTTCTGCGGTGACGGCTTTCTTGTCGTCCAGGTCAATGTCTGTTGACCATTTCCTGCCATTTTTCTCCGGGATACAGGTTTACGCAGATGAGCAAGACTTCTCTCGATAAGAGCAAGATCAAGTTCCTTCTTCTCGAAGGCGTCCACCAATCGGCTGTCGACGTCCTCAAGGCGGCGGGCTACACCAGCATCGAATACCTGACAGGCTCCTTGCCGGAAGCCCAGCTCAAGGAAAAGATCGCTGACGCTCACTTCATCGGCATTCGTTCGCGCACCCAACTGACCGAAGAGATCTTCGATCACGCGAAGAAGCTGGTGGCAGTCGGCTGTTTCTGCATCGGCACCAACCAGGTTGACCTGAGTGCTGCCCGCGAGCGCGGTATCGCCGTGTTCAACGCGCCGTACTCCAACACCCGCTCCGTTGCCGAGCTGGTACTGGCCGAAGCCATCCTGCTGCTGCGCGGCATCCCGGAGAAGAACGCTTCCTGCCACCGTGGCGGCTGGATCAAGTCCGCAGCCAACTCCTTCGAGATCCGTGGCAAGAAACTGGGCATCGTCGGCTACGGCTCGATCGGTACGCAGCTGTCGGTTCTGGCGGAAGGCTTGGGCATGCAGGTGTTCTTCTATGACACCGTGACCAAGCTGCCGCTGGGCAACGCCACTCAGGTCGGCAACCTGCACGAGCTGCTGGGCATGTCCGATATCGTCACCCTGCACGTACCGGAAACCGCTGCGACCCAGTGGATGATCGGCGAGAAGGAAATCCGCGCCATCAAGAAGGGCGGCATCCTGATCAACGCCGCGCGCGGTACCGTGGTCGAGCTGGACGCCCTGGCGGACGCGATCAAGGACAAGCACCTGATCGGCGCAGCCATCGACGTATTCCCGGTGGAGCCACGCTCCAACGACGAAGAGTTCGAAAGCCCGCTGCGTGGCCTGGACAACGTGATCCTGACCCCGCACATCGGCGGTTCGACCGCCGAAGCGCAAGCCAACATCGGTCTGGAAGTGGCAGAAAAACTGGTCAAGTACAGCGACAACGGTACGTCCGTTTCGTCGGTGAACTTCCCGGAAGTGGCCCTGCCGGCTCACCCTGGCAAGCACCGCCTGCTGCACATCCACGAGAACATCCCGGGTGTGATGAGCGAGATCAACAAGGTCTTCGCCGAAAACGGCATCAACATCTCCGGTCAGTTCCTGCAGACCAACGAGAAAGTCGGTTACGTGGTAATCGACGTCGACGCCGAGTACTCGGAGCTGGCGCAAGAGAAGCTGCAACACGTCAACGGCACCATCCGTAGCCGTGTGCTCTTCTAAGAGCAGCTACAAGCCTCAAGTTACAAGCGGCAAGTGATGTTCGCTTTTGCTTTGACTTGAGGCTTTCAGCTTGAGGCTTTCAGCTTGAAGCTTGCAGCTGTAAAAAAGGGAGCCCCGAAGGGCTCCCTTTTTTTATTCGACGTTAACGGTGATTTTCTTCGAGACGATTGGCGGATCGAACGGCATGTGGCCGCTGTCGCCCAGCTCCAGTTGCAGGGTGTGCTTGCCCGGTGCCAGTTTGATCGTGGCCTCGGTCTGCGCCTTGCCGAAGTGCATGTGGTTCGCATCATTCGGAATCGGCGCGCCTGCCGCCGGCAGCTTGTCGACGTCGATCAGCAGGTGGTGGTGCCCGGTGTTTTTGGTGACATCACCGGCCGGAGCCAACGCGACATCCTTGGTACCGAACTTGACTTTGAATTCCTGGGAAACCGTGGCCCCGTCCTCGGGAGAAACGATGAACACTTCAGCGCCCTTGGGGGCCGGAGTCGCTGCACTGGCCAGCACTGAAACACCCATCAACAGGCCAGCCAAGGCTGCTCGTGACATAAACGTTTTCATTCTATTCTCCAGTTTTTCCGTAAAATCCGCGTGGTCATGACAACTTCATGACCATTCGTTGTCGAAGGCACTCGACAACCATAGCAAAGCGAGCCTGAATCAGAGCGTCGCGATAATGATTTCAAAGGAGTGACCATGCGTTTTCTGCCTGGCCTGATCTGCCTGCTACCCCTTTTGAGCCCTCTGGCTCACGCCGAACTGATTGATGACGTCAACGACCGTGGCGAGCTGCGCATAGCCCTTGAGGCTAATACACCGCCCTTCAATTACAAGGACGATGGCGACAAACTCACAGGGTTCGAGGTCGAGCTGGGACAACTGCTGGCCAACGAGCTGGACGTGCGCGCCGAATTCATCGTCACTGACGAAGCCGACCTGCTCCAGGGCGTTGAAAGCGGCAAGTACGATGTTGCGCTCAACCACATGGCACTGACACCGGAACTCAAGGATCGTTTCGATTTCAGTGAGTCTTACGGCAAGGCCGATGCGCAGTTGCTGGCGAAGAAGGATGAGCAGCCACGGCCGATGGTGCTGGTGCAGGCATTGACGGAAGAGAAGCCAAAAGCGGCGGCACCGGTCGAGTTGGCGATTCCGTTTCAGAAGGGCAATCCGGCGTTTCAGGCCAGCCTTGCGGGTGCACTGCAGCGGATCAAGGCGGACGGGCGCCTGGCGGCGCTGACCGAGAAGTGGTTTAAGCCTTAAAAGCCCCTCACCCTAACCCTCTCCCAGAGGGAGAGGGGACTGATTGGGGGATGCTTCAGAGATACGCCGACTTGGGATCGCTATACCGAATCCGAAATCGACTGATCATGGCTTTGTCGAATCCATAAGCGATAAGGTCTTTCAGCTCGATGCAAGACGCCAGACCCCGCGGTCGGCCCCCTCTCCCTCGGGGAGAGGGCTGGGGTGAGGGCAACGATTCCGGATCAGTCCAAAGCCGCCAGAGCCACCGCCGCCAGGGGCAGTTCGAGTTCACTGAAAACCTGCACGCCATGGCGCTTGAGCAGCGCGGCCGTTACGCCTTCGCCTGAGACTTTCACTCCGCTGAACGTCCCGTCGTAAGTCAGCAGATTGCCGCAAGAAGGACTGTTGGCCTTGAGCAGCGCCACCCGAATGCCGTGTTTCTGCACCAACGCCAGCGCCTGGCGTGCTCCGTCGAGAAACTGCGCACTGACATCCTCGCCCTCGGTAGTGATTACCGCCGCGACGCCATCAAGCACTTCACCACCCTGCCCGCCCGGAATCTCCGCCGCCGCCCGTGGCGTCGGCAACCCACCGGCGACTTCCGGACACAGCGGCACTACGCGCCCTTCGGCGATCCACTGTTCGAGCAAATCAAACGGCCCGCTGGCCCCGCCGTCGTAACGCACGCGGTGGCCCAACAGGCAGCGACTGACCAGAATCTTGTCCATTTCAGAACGGCTCGTTGCCACGGCGGCGGAACCAGCCGGTCAGCGACAGGCGCTCGCGGTTTGCCGGCAGCACTTCATGCGGCACTTCACCGGAGAGGAACACCACCAGACAACCGCCAGTTGGCTGCACGTCGTGCACGCGGTCGTCGTTCAGGTACATGCGCAGTTGCCCGCCATCCTCCGGCAACCACGCGTCATTGAGGTAGACCACCACCGAGACCATGCGCTTGTCGTCGTCGCGAAAACGGTCGACGTGCTTGCGATAAAAAGCACCCGGCGGATACAGCGCGAAATGGCATTCAAAGTCCTCAAGACCAAGAAACAAGCCTCGGTTGAGTGCCTCGCGCAGGCTCTCCATAAGATTCAAATAGCGGTCGCTAGAATCGGCCTGGCCCGGATCGATCCACTGAATGTGGTCGCCGCGAATCCCCTCGCGAATCTCTGAAAACGGCCCACGCCCGACCGCCGCCGGCGCCAGTTCACCCTCGGCTTCACGTTTACGGCACTCGGCCGCCAGCTCGCGGGTCAAACCGGCGGGCAGGAATATGTTCTGCTGCGACCAGCCATGTTCGGCCAGGTCATCGACGATGCGTAACAGCAGTGGGTGTTCAGAGGATATTTGCATGGCGCGCATAGTATGTCGGCGGCAGGAAATCCGACAGAGCCACGCAGCGGCTTGCTACGAATTCTCGACAAGTACCGGCACCGCACGGAGAATAGTCCGCTGCTGACAGGAGTCCCTATGCGCCGTTTGCTTTTTTCACTGTTGATGTTCTGCGTTTTGCCCGCCTGGGCGGACGGCCACGATCAGTTGTACAAGATCGCCGGCTGGCCAGATCAACGTGCGCACTTCAATGACGCCCTCAGTGCCGCACAGCAGCGCTATCAGAACAGCCTGCCACCCGCCGTGTTTCAGGCGCTGGTCAACAACAGCAACCAGCGCTTCGCTCCCCAGGCCATGGATCAACGCGCCGAAGCCCAGCTGCGGCAGCACCTCGCCGACCCGAAACCGGCCCTGGCCTTCTTCCAATCGCCGCTGGGCAGGAAAATCGTCGCCGCCGAATTGCTCGCGACCCGCCGCGATCAACTGGCGAAGAATGCCAAGGGCCTGCCGAAGATGCCGGCCAGTGACAATCGCCTGCTGATCATTGGCCACCTCGCCCAGGCGTTGCCGGCCCGTGAAGCCGGCGCTGAAGTGAGCCTGGCGATTGCCGGTGTGGCGGCCGACAGCTTGAGTTCGATGATCCCCGGCCTGCTCGGTGGGGGCCAGGCGCAAGGTATGTTGAATGGGCAGCGCCAGCGCTTGATGGAGCAGATTGGCGCCGACATGAACAACACCCTGCTCTACGTTTATCGTGATCTGTCGGATGACGAACTGGAGCAGTTCGCGACCTTTGCCGAGTCCGCCGAGGGCAAGGCTTATTATCAGGCGGCGCTGGCAGCGATTCGGGCGGGGCTGGCGGTGGGGCAAAGCGCTTCGAGTCTCAGCCAGTAATCGTTAAAGCCTGTCAGACCGCCATCGCTGGCAAGCCAGCTCCCACAGGGATCTTTAGTGAACGCAGGATTTGTGGACACTTGAGAATCCGTGGGAGCTGGCTTGCCAGCGATGAGGTCAGTAAGGTTACTGAAGATTGCGCCCTCTGATCCGCTTGCTCAGAAACTCGAAATACTCCTCGCGCATCTCCGCCGTTTCATTGGCCAGGTGATGCCGCGCCTCCGGCAGCAGCAGGATCTGCGGTCGATCAAACTTCCACTTCAACACCTGCAAATTGTGCTGCCAGTCCACGGTCATGTCCGCCTGCCCCTGAATGATCAGTGGCCGTCGCGGGCTTTTTTTCGCGTGTTCTACACGGATGATCCAGCGCGACAGTGCGCCGACCCACGCCGTCGGCAAGCGTTTGGGCTGTAACGGATCGGCCTGCAGGAACGGCAGGAAGGCCGGGTCGTTGGAGTTTTCGCTGAAGCGCCGGGTGACGCCCCGCACGAAAGGCCTCAGCAGGTAATAACTGAGCTGCGACCAGCCCCACGCGCGCGGGCGCACCAGCGGCGCCAACAGAATCAGCTGACCTTGCGCCGGGCTGCCCTCGCCATGGTTGAGCACGTGATCGACCACAATCGCCCCACCGGTGCTTTGCCCGCACAGATGCCACGGCTGCGGCAACGCAATCGAACGCGCCTCGGCGAACAACGCCTGCAACATATCCTGGTACTCAGCGAAATCGCGAATGCTCGCCCGTGGCCCGCTCGACAGGCCGTGCCCCGGCAAGTCGCAGGCGATCACCGCGAAATCCTGATCCAGCGCCCACTCGATCACATGCCGATAGAGACCGGTGTGATCGTAGTAACCGTGCAACAGAAACAGCGTCGCCTTGACCTTCTCCGGCCACCAGCAGTGGCTGACCAGCTCATAGCCATCGACCTCGAAACGGCCCATGCCACGCCAGACATCACGCTCGGGGAAGTCGGTTTTGTAAAAGCGCTGATAGGCCTTGGCCTCGTCCGACAACGGCTGCCACTCGACCAAGGGCTTGAGGCTCGCGCGTAAATGATCGGGATCGAAAGTGTCAGGCATGCAGTCATTCCAAAGCGGTAAACAGACTTTATCGGCCTGCGATATTCATCTGTAGTGGCAGACATGGCAAGCTAGCCGACCTTTCGAGGATCGAAAACCATGCGCCCGCCCTACCGCACCGCACTGTTTGCCAGCCTGCTCGCCTTGGTCTGCGCCGGCGTGCTGTGGGCGGCGTACGACTGGTTTCAGGGGCGTTATCTGCGCGCGTTCAGCGAACACACGGCGGTGTTTTCCGGCGACCCGTTGCGCCTGCCGGATGAACTGTCCGGCCCGGGGCCGATTCGCCTGGTGCACTTCTGGGACCCGGCCTGCCCGTGCAACGTCGGCAATCAGCAACACCTGACCGAGATGGTCGAGCACTTCGGCAGCAAAGGCGTCGAGTTCTTTGCCGTGCAGAA
Source organism: Pseudomonas sp. LF-5 (assembly GCF_037626295.1). Classification (NCBI taxonomy): domain Bacteria; kingdom Pseudomonadati; phylum Pseudomonadota; class Gammaproteobacteria; order Pseudomonadales; family Pseudomonadaceae; genus Pseudomonas; species Pseudomonas sp. LF-5. The sequence continues at coordinate 491,461 of NZ_JARKMT010000003.1, read as the reverse complement.
GGCCGGCAGCCACGGCCAGTTACCCGCCACCCTCGGCAGCCTGAAAACCATCACCGTTTTACCCGGCTCCGAGCAGATCCCCGCCAGTCCGGCGGTAGCGATCTGGGACCGCAACGGCAAACTGGCGTACTTCGGCCCCTACAGCGAAGGCCTGACCTGCAACTCCAGCAACAGTTTTATTGAACCGATCCTCAATGCCTTGACGGAGGATCGCCAGGTCAACGCCACGCACACCCTGGCGGTCGGTTGTTATTGCCCGTGGCCGGTGGTGACGCAGTAAGGCATTCCGGACTTTTCGAGGACAGCGATGCACGGCACGGAAGGTCTGTGCTAATTGTTTGCAGCCCGACGGGCGGCAATCCCGCATGCACAAGGAGTCACCATGAAACGCGTGTTCACCGTTCTTGCCTTGCTCATCTTAGTGTTGCTCGCCGGCGCCGGCTGGTACGTCTACAGCAAACTACCCACACGTCAGGGCCAGGTGGAGTTGCGCAACCTGCAAGGTTCGGTGACCGTGCGTTACGACGAGCGCGGCGTGCCGCACATTCGTGCCGAGAACGAAACCGACCTCTATCGCGCCCTCGGCTACGTACATGCCCAGGACCGCCTGTTCCAGATGGAAGCCATGCGCCGCCTCGCCCGCGGCGAACTGGCCGAAGTGCTCGGGCCGAAGCTGCTCGACACCGACAAACTGTTCCGCAGCCTGCGCATCCGCGAACGCGCCGCCAGTTATGTCGCCAGTCTCGATAAACAGTCACCGGCGTGGAAGGCCCTGCAAGCCTATCTGGACGGCATCAACCAATATCAGGACAGCCACGCCGCGCCGGTGGAGTTCGACGTGCTGGGCATCCCCAAGCGGCCGTTCACGGCTGAGGACAGCATCAGCGTCGCCGGTTACATGGCCTACAGCTTTGCCGCCGCGTTTCGCACCGAACCGCTGCTGACCTACGTGCGCGACCAGCTCGGCGCCGATTACCTGAATGTCTTCGACCTCGACTGGCAGCCCAAAGGCGTGCTGGCCAAGGGGCACGCGAAAGCCACCCCAGGCCTTGCGGCAGCTGACTGGAAAGACCTCAACGCCCTCGCCCGCCTCAGCGAGCAGGCCTTGCTCGACAACGGCCTGCCTCAGTTCGAAGGCAGCAACGCCTGGGTGATCGCCGGCAGCCGCAGCCAGAGCGGCAAACCGCTGCTGGCCGGCGACCCGCACATCCGTTTTTCGGTGCCATCGGTGTGGTACGAGGCACAGTTGTCGGCGCCGGGCTTCGAGTTGTACGGCCATCATCAGGCGCTGGTGCCGTTTGCATTTCTGGGGCACAACCTGGATTTCGGCTGGAGCCTGACCATGTTTCAGAACGACGATCTGGACCTGATCGCCGAGAAGGTCAATCCGGATAATCCGAATCAGGTCTGGTACCACGGCCAATGGACCGACATGGTCACCAGCGAGCAACAGATCAAGGTGAAGGGCCAGACACCGGTGACCCTGACCCTGCGTCAGTCACCCCACGGCCCGATCGTCAACGACGCCCTTGGCGCGGCGGCGGGCAAGACGCCGATCGCCATGTGGTGGGCGTTCCTCGAAACGCCGAACCCGATCCTCGAAGGTTTCTACCAGCTCAATCGCGCCGACACTCTGGCCAAGGCCCGCGCCGCCGCAGCCAAGGTGCAGGCACCCGGATTGAACCTGGTGTATGCCAACGCCAAGGGCGATATCGCCTGGTGGGCATCGGCGTTGCTGCCCAAGCGGCCGGCCGGGGTGAAACCGGGCTTCATTCTCGACGGCAGCAGCGGTCAGGCGGACAAGGACGGTTACTACCCGTTCAGCGCCAACCCGCAGGAGGAGAACCCGGCGCGCGGTTATATCGTCTCGGCCAACTTCCAGCCGCTGTCGCCGACCGGCATGGAGATTCCCGGTTACTACAACCTGGCTGACAGGGGCCAACAGCTCAACCGCCAACTCAGCGACAAAAGCGTGAAGTGGAACAACGAGGCCAACCAGAAACTGCAACTGAGCACCACCACCGCCTACGGCCCGCGCACGCTGGCGCCGTTGCTGCCGGTACTGCGTGAAGTGGTGAGTGATCCGGCGCAACTGAAGCTGGTCGAGCAACTGGCGCAATGGCAAGGCGACTATCCGCTGGATTCGGTCGGTGCCACGGTGTTCAACCAGTTCCTCTACGACCTGGCCGATGCGGCAATGCGTGATGAGCTAGGCAATGATTTCTTCGACACGCTGCTGTCGACCCGCGTGATCGATGCCGCCCTGCCGCGCCTGGCGGCGAACGCCGACTCACCGTGGTGGGACAACCGCAACACGCCGAACAAGGAGACTCGAGCCGACATCGTCAAAGCGGCGTGGCAGGCGAGCATGGCGCACCTGAAACAGACCCTCGGTGACGACACGAAGAGCTGGAAATGGGGCATGGCGCACACCCTGACCCATGGTCATCCGCTGGGTCAGCAGAAGCCACTCGAGCGGATTTTCAATGTCGGGCCATTCGCCGCGCCAGGTAGCCATGAGGTGCCGAATAACCTGTCGGCAAGAATCGGCCCGGCGCCATGGCCGGTCACGTACGGGCCCTCGACACGACGTCTGGTGGACTTCGCCGACCCGGCGCACAGCCTGACCATCAACCCGGTCGGTCAAAGCGGCGTGCCGTTCGACAGTCACTACGACGATCAGGCTGAAGCGTATGTCGACGGGATGTATGTGCAGGCACATTTCAATGCCGAAGAGGTGACGGCGAATACGCGCAGTACGTTGAAGCTGTTGCCTGCGCGGGCAGCACCTTAAAAGCCCCTCACCCTGGCCCTCTCCCAGAGGTAGAGGGGACTGATCGGGGGGATGCTCATGGCTTACACCGTCCTGACTCTGCTTTGCCGAATCCATAATCGATAAGGTCTTTCAGGTCGATGTAAAACGCCAGACACCGCGGTCGGCCCTCTCTCCCTCCGGGAGAGGGCTGGGGTGAGGGTTAAAGCGCCACCGCAAAATTCAGCCGAAACTGCTGCGGCGTCACGCCAAGCCGGCGTTTGAACACACTGCGCATGTGTTGCGCATCGCGAAAACCACACTGATACGCCACAGTCTTCAACGGCGCCGCCGTACTTTCCAGCATCACCCGCGCCGCATCCACTCGCGCCCGCTCGACGAACTCCGCTGGCGTGACCTTGGCTTCGCGCGCAAACACCCGAGAGAAATTGCGCGCACTCATGTTCGCCGCATTGGCCAGATCAGCGATCGTCAGATCACCAGTCAGATTGGCCAATACATAAAGCTGCACCATTGCCACCGCCGACGTCGGCTCCGCGTGCGGCGTCAGGAACGGACTGAACTGCGACTGGCCACCGGAGCGCTGAGTGAACACCACCAAGCGCTTGGCCACGCTCAGCGCCACTTCAGCACCGTGATCACGCGCCAGCAGGTACAACGACAGATCGATCCCCGCCGTCACCCCGGCCGAGGTGTAGAGCGCGCCGTCCTCGACGTACAGACGATCCGCCTCAACCTGTGTGGTCGGGCACAGCCGGGCCAACGCCTCGGCATCGTTCCAGTGCGTGGTGACGGTGCGCCCTTCCAGCATTCCGGCGCGCGCCAGCATGAACGCGCCGTTGCAGATCGAACCGAAGCGCTGCGCCCGTGCACACGCCTCGCGCAGCCACTCGTCGAACGTCGCGCCGAAATCCATGAAGGGCAGTTGCGGGCCGCCAGCGACCAGCAGCAGATCGTAGGCGTCGAGTGCTTCGCTGAAATGCCGATGGGCATTCAGGGTCAAACCGTTGGAGCAGGCCATCGGGCCGCGTTCGACGCCGATCACTTCGAGCCGATAGTGATCCTCGGGCGCCAGGAAGCGATTGGCCTCGGCGAATACATCCATCGGGCCACTGACGTCCAGCGACTGCACGCCGGCGAACACGACGATGGCGACGGTTTTGGTCATGGCGGCAAAGCTCCTTTGGGTCTCTGATCCGAGTTGGCACGATTTGCAGGTGGATTGGCAAGGATCGCAGCCATGGGTCGATTGTTCGCTTCCAGCGCCGGGAACAGACTTTCCCCATCAGCGCCACAACGGCGTTTCAGTGAGGAAACCTGCCATGACCACGACCATCGCCGGCATCAAAATCCCCGACAGCGCCCTCGCTCGGGCCAGCACCGAATACATCCGCGACATCGAATCCGACCTGCTCTACCACCACTCGCGCCGGGTCTTTCTATTCGGCGCATTGAGCGGCGAGCGCCAGCAACTGGCTTACAACCCGGAGCTGCTGTACGTCGGCGCAATGTTCCATGACCTCGGTCTGGTCGAAGGTCACCGCAGTGATGACGAGCGTTTCGAAGTGGACGGCGCCAACGCGGCAGCGGCGTTTCTCAAACCGTACGGGCTCAGCGATGACGACATCGAGCAGGTCTGGCTGTCGATTGCCCTGCACACCACGCCAGGCGTGCCGAAGTATCTGCGCCCGACGGTGGCGCTGGTCACCGCTGGCGTCGAGATGGATGTGCTGGGCATGGATTACGCCGCGTTCAGCACCGTGCAGCGTGAGGCGGTGGTGCATGCGCATCCGCGCGGAGAAGGGTTCAAGGAGTGCATCATCTGCGCGTTTGCCGACGGCTTGCGCCATCGTCCGCAGACCACGTTCGGCAATGTGAAGACCGATGTATTGAAAGATCAGGAGCCGGGGTTCAAGCCGATGAACTTTGTCGAGGTCATCCGTAACTCTCCCTGGATTTGAAGATCACCAGAAACAAACTGTGGGAGCGAGCTTGCTCGCGAATGCGGTGGGTCAGGCAACATTTCCATCGACTGACACGCCCTCTTCGCGAGCAAGCTCGCTCCCACAGGGATTGGGGTTGATCACAGATCTGTAATCAACCCCATTGGCTTACGCCGCTTCCGGCGCCGGTGCGCGACGTACGTCCGGTTGTTTCCACGAATCGGCGGCGCCTTCTTCGATGGCTTGCTGGATGGCTTTCTTGCGCGCCTCTTCGGCACGGCGGCTGAAGAACCAGACCATGAAGGTCACCAGCGATACCGCCAGCAGAATCAGGCTGGCCACGGCATTGATCTCCGGCTTCACGCCCAGACGCACCGCCGAGAACACTTCCATCGGCAGGGTCGTCGAGCCCGGCCCGGAGACGAAGCTCGCCAGCACCAGGTCGTCCAGCGACAGGGCAAACGACATCATGCCGCCCGCTGCCAGCGACGGCGCGATCATCGGGATGGTGATCAGGAAGAACACCTTCCACGGCCGTGCACCGAGGTCCATGGCCGCTTCTTCGATCGACAGGTCCAGCTCACGCAGACGCGCCGACACCACCACCGCCACATAAGCCGCACAGAACGTCGTGTGGGCGATCCAGATAGTGACGATGCCACGTTCCTGCGGCCAGCCGATCATCTGCGCCATCGCCACGAACAGCAGCAACAGCGACAGACCGGTGATCACTTCCGGCATCACCAACGGCGCGGTGACCAGGCCACCGAACAGCGTGCGGCCCTTGAAGCGGGTGATGCGGGTCAGCACGAACGCTGCCAGCGTGCCCAGCGCCACCGCGGCGACCGCGGTGTAGCAGGCGATTTCCAGCGAGCGCAACACCGAGCCCATCAATTGCGTGTTGTCGAGCAGGCCGACGTACCACTTGATCGACCAGCCGCCCCACACTGTCACCAGTTTCGAGGCGTTGAACGAGTAGATCACCAGGATCAGCATCGGCAGGTAGATGAACAACAAACCCAGAACCAGCATCAGGCTGGAGAAACGGAAGCGCTTCATTCTTTACCCTCCATTTCCTTGGCCTGACTGCGGTTGAACAGGATGATCGGCACAATCAGGATCGCCAGCATCACCACCGCCAGGGCGGACGCCACCGGCCAGTCACGGTTGTTGAAGAACTCTTGCCAGAGCACTTTACCGATCATCAGGGTTTCCGGGCCGCCAAGCAGTTCCGGGATCACGAACTCACCCACCACCGGGATGAACACCAGCATGCAGCCGGCGATGATGCCGTTTTTCGACAGCGGCACGGTGATTTTCCAGAAGCTGTTGAAGGTGCTCGAACCGAGGTCCGACGCCGCTTCCAGCAGACTGGTGTCGTGTTTTACGAGGTTGGCGTACAGCGGCAGGATCATGAACGGCAGATACGAATAGACCACACCGATGTACACGGCGAGGTTGGTATTGAGGATCTGCAGCGGCTCGTCGATCAGGCCCATGCTCATCAGGAACCCGTTGAGCAGGCCGTTGTTGCTGAGGATGCCCATCCACGCGTAAACGCGGATCAGGATCGCGGTCCAGGTCGGCATCATGATCAGCAGCACCAGCACCGTTTGCAGCTCTTTACGGGCACTGGCGATGGCGTAGGCCATCGGGTAGCCGATCAGCAGGCAGAGAAGGGTGCTGAAAAACGCCATCTTCAGCGAGCCGAGGTACGCGGCAATGTACAACTCGTCGTCGCCGAGCATCGCGTAGTTGCCCAGGTTCAGCAGCAACTGCAGCTTCTGCTCGGCGAAGGTGTAGATCTGGGTGTACGGCGGGATGGCCACGTCGGCTTCGGCGAAGCTGATCTTCAGCACGATGAAGAACGGCAGCATGAAGAACAGAAACAGCCAGATGAACGGGACCCCGATGACCAGTTGGCGGCCACCGGGAATTATTCGATTGAGGCGGCGTTTGAATTTGCGCATGTTCATGAGCGAAGTACCACGCCGCTGTCGTCTTCCCACCACACGTAAACCTGGTCACCCCAGGTCGGGCGGGCGCCGCGGCGTTCGGCATTGGCGACGAACGATTGCACCAGCTTGCCGCTCGGCAACTCGACGTAGAACACCGAGTGACCGCCCAGGTAGGCGATGTCATGCACCTTGCCGCTCGACCAGTTGTATTCGCAGGTCGGCTGATCGGCGGTGACCAGCAGTTTCTCCGGACGGATCGCGTAGGTGACCGATTTGTCCTGCACCGACGTGCTGATGCCGTGGCCGACGTAGATCTGCCGGTCGAGGTCCTTGCAGGTGATGGTCGCGTGGCCTTCGGCGTCGTCGATCACTTCGCCTTCGAAGATGTTCACGTTGCCGATGAATTCGCAGACCAGACGGCTGGTCGGGGTTTCGTAGATGTCGATCGGGCTGCCGATCTGGGCGATCCAGCCCAGGTGCATGATCGCGATGCGCTCGGCCATGGTCATGGCCTCTTCCTGGTCGTGGGTCACCATCACGCAGGTCACGCCCACGCGCTCGATGATCTCCACCAGCTCCAGTTGCATCTGCGACCGCAGTTTTTTGTCCAGTGCGCCCATCGGCTCATCGAGCAACAGCAGCTTCGGCCGCTTGGCCAGGGAACGCGCCAGCGCCACGCGCTGCCGCTGACCGCCGGACAGTTGATGCGGCTTGCGCTTGGCGTACTGGCTCATCTGCACCAGCTTGAGCATTTCAGCTACGCGGGCGTCGATCTCGGCCTTGGGAATCTTGTCCTGCTGCAGGCCGAACGCGATGTTCTGCGCCACAGTCATGTGCGGGAACAGGGCGTACGACTGGAACATCATGTTGATCGGTCGCTCGTACGGCGGCATGTCGGTGATGTCGACGCCGTCGAGGAAAATGCGCCCCTCCGTGGGCCGTTCGAACCCTGCCAGCATCCGCAGCAGGGTGGATTTGCCCGATCCCGAACCGCCGAGCAGGGCGAAGATCTCACCCTTCTTGATTTCCAGGGACACATCGTCCACGGCAATCGTCTCGTCGAACTTCTTCGTGACCCGGTCGATTTTGACCAACACCTGTTTAGGTGTCTGGTCGCCCTCGAGGGCTTTCTTATAGGCGCCGGAGGCAACTGCCATTTACGAAACTCCCAGAAAAAAACAGTGCAGTTCGCCCAATGCAGACGAACCCAGGATAGTTTGTGCCTTACTTGCCCGACTTGACCTTGGTCCAGCTACGGGTCATCAAACGCTGAATATTGGGTGGCAACTCGACCGACACGTAAGTCTTGTCGAGAACGGCCTGCGGTGGATAAACCGCTGCATCGGTGCGGATGGACTGTTCCATCAGCTTGTCCGCCCCCGGGTTGGGGTTGGCGTAACCGACGTAATCACTGACCTGGGCGATGACCTCAGGTTTCAGCAAATAGTTGATGAAGGCGTGCGCCTCCTTGACGTTGGACGAGTCCTTCGGAATCGCCAGCATGTCGAACCACAGCGCGCCGCCTTCTTTTGGAATCGAGTACGCGATGTTCACGCCTTTCTTGGCTTCCTCGGCGCGATGCTTGGCCTGGAACATGTCACCGGAGAAACCGATGGCCACGCAGATGTCGCCGTTGGCCAGGTCGCCGATGTATTTGGACGAGTGGAAGTAGGTCACGTAAGGACGCACCGCGAGCAACTTGTCGGTGGCTTTTTCGTAATCCTTGGGGTTGGTGCTGTTGGCGTTCAGGCCCATGTAGTTGAGCACGGTCGGCATCATTTCATCCGCCGAATCGAGGAACGCGACGCCGCAGCTGTGCAGTTTCTTGATGTTCTCGGGCTCGAACAGCACGCTCCAGGAGTCGATCTTGTCGACACCGAGCACTTCCTTGACCTTGTCGACGTTGTAACCGATGCCGTTGGTACCCCACAGGTACGGCACGGCGTACTGGTTGCCGGGATCGTTCTGTTCCAGGCGCTTGAGCAGCACCGGGTCGAGGTTGGAATAGTTCGGCAATTGCGCCTTGTCGAGCTTCTGAAACGCGCCCGCCTTGATCTGCTTGCCGAGGAAGTGGTTCGACGGCACGACCACGTCGTAACCGGTACGCCCGGCCAGCAGCTTGCCTTCCAGGGTTTCGTTGGAATCGAACACGTCGTAGACCGGTGTGATCCCGGTGGCTTTCTGGAAGTCGGCCAGGGTCGTCTCGCCGATGTAGTCCGACCAGTTATAAATATGCACCGTACCGGCGGCCTGGGCTCCGACAGCAATGGTCAGGCCGGCAGTGGCCAGCAGGGCTTTGCGCAAAGAAGAAAAAATAGGCAAGTGGAGGTCCTCTAATTTAATTGGGCCCAAGTTGCCCCGCGTTACATGACAGCCATGGCTGCCCGGAAACAAAACCGGCGCGCAACTTACCCTCGAAAAACCGTTCCTGCAAAACTTCCTGTCATTTAATTGATCCGCTGACCGCCCTCACAAACGACGACGGCCAGCGGTTACGGCTTCAAACCGGCTTATTTACCGGATTTGATCTTGGTCCAGCTGCGGGTCAATTCACGCTGGGTCGCCGCTGGCAGATCGGCGATGGCATACAACTTGGCCTGCACATCGGCTGGCGGGTAGATGCCTGGATCGCTGGTGATGTCTTTCTCTACCAGAGGTGTTGCAGCGGCGTTACCGTTCGGGAAGCGTACGGCGTTGGTGATGCCGGCCATGACTTCAGGCTTCTGCAGGAAGGTCATGAACTTGTAGGCGCCTTCAACGTTTTCGGCATCCTTCGGAATCGCGACCATGTCGAAGAAGCTGCCCGCGCCTTCCTTCGGAATGGCGTAGCTGACTTTGACCTTGTCACCGGCCTCGGCAGCACGGGACTTGGCCTGCTGCACGTCACCCGAGTAGCCGACCGCTACGCAGATGTTGCCGTTGGCCAGGTCCGAGATGTACTTGGAGGAGTGGAAGTAGGTGATCGAAGGACGAATCTTGAGGAACAGTTCCTCGGCCTTCTTGATGTCTTCTTTCTTCTGGCTGTCGGTTGGCAGACCCAGGTAGTGCAGCGCGACCGGCAGCATTTCGGTCGGCGAATCGAGGAAGCTCACACCACAGCCCTTGAGCTTGGCGATGTTTTCCGGCTTGAGCAGCACGTCCCACGAGTCGATGGTGTCGACGCCCAGCGCAGCCTTGACCTTCTCCGGGTTGTAGCCGATGCCGATCGAGCCCCACATGTACGGGAAGGCGTGCTTGTTGCCCGGGTCGCTGACCGATACGGCCTTGAGCAGGTCCTGGTTCAGGTTCTTCCAGTTAGGCAGCTTGGACTGATCCAGTTCCTGATAAACGCCGGCCTTGATCTGCTTGGCCAGGAAGTTGTTCGACGGCACAACGACGTCGTAACCGGACTTGCCCGCCAGCAGTTTGGCTTCCAGGGTTTCGTTGCTGTCGAATACGTCGTAGACAACCTTGATCCCCGACTCCTTCTCGAAGTTGGCGATGGTGTCCGGGGCGATGTAGTCGGACCAGTTGTAGACGTGCAGCACCTTGTCGTCCGCGTGAACCGCACCCGCCATCATGCCCGCTACGGACAAAGCGAGAAGAGTCTTGCCAGCAAGCTTTTTACCTAATGCCTTCATGCGTCATGCTCCAAATTTTTCTTTTTTGAACCACTCTGTTCAGCGGCCGAACCCGGACAACTGGAACCGCGGCTAGTCTGGCAAGATCGGAGGCGGTCTTTCAACAAAAGGCCGACCTTTCTGACACCATCGAGCGAGAGCGCCGCGGCTCCCTCGCTCGAAGCCTAGCACTTAGGCCTGCAACGCACTGAGGGTCAGGTCCAGACACTTGCGTGCCTTTGTAACGAGCTCGTCGATCTCCGCCTTGCTGATCACCAGCGGCGGCGCAATGATCATGGTGTCGCCCACGGCGCGCATGATCAGGCCGTTATCGAAGCAGAACTGCCGGCAGATCATGCCCACGCCCCGACCTTCGTAACGCTTGCGAGAGGCCTTGTCCTGCACCAGCTCGATCGCCCCGAGCAGACCGACCCCGCGCACTTCACCCACCAATGGGTGATCGTTGAGTTCGCGCAGACGTTTCTGCAAATACGGTGCCGTTTCGTTACGCACGTTCTCGATAATTTTCTCGTCGCGCAAAATCCGGATATTTTCCAGACCCACCGCTGCTGCCACCGGGTGCCCGGAGTAGGTGAAGCCGTGGTTGAAATCACCACCTTCGTTGAGCACCTTCACCACTTCGTCGCGAACGATCAGGCCACCCATCGGGATGTAGCCGGAGGTCAGGCCTTTGGCGATGGTCATCATGTCCGGTTTCAGGTCGTAGAAATCCGAACCGAACCACTGGCCGGTACGGCCGAAACCGCAGATCACTTCATCCGCCACGAACAGAATGTCGTACTTGGCGAGGATTTCCTTGATGCGCGGCCAGTAGCTGTCGGGCGGAATAATCACGCCACCAGCGCCCTGAATCGGCTCGGCAATAAAGGCACCGACGTTGTCCACGCCGACTTCGAGAATTTTCTCTTCCAGCTGGTTGGCCGCCCAGAGGCCGAACTCTTCCGGCGACATGTCGCCGCCCTCGGCGAACCAGTACGGCTGCGCGATGTGGACGATGCCCGGAATCGGCAAGTCGCCCTGCTCGTGCATATAGGTCATGCCACCCAGGCTCGCGCCGGCCACGGTGGACCCGTGATAGCCGTTCTTGCGGCTGATGATGACTTTCTTGTTCGGCTGGCCCTTGATCGCCCAGTAGTGGCGAACCATGCGCAGCATGGTGTCGTTGCCTTCGGAGCCCGAGCCGGTGAAGAACACGTGGTTCATGCCTTCAGGTGCCACGTCGGCGATGGCCTTGGCCAGTTCCAGTGCCGGCGGGTGCGCGGTCTGGAAGAACAGGTTGTAGTAAGGCAGTTCGCGCATTTGCTTGGCAGCCGCGTCAGCCAGCTCATCGCGGCCATAACCGATCGCCACGCACCACAGACCCGCCATGCCATCGAGGATCTTGTTGCCCTCGCTGTCCCACAGGTACACGCCCTTGGCGTTGGTGATGATCCGTGGGCCCTTCTCTTTCAGCTGCTTGAAGTCGCTGAACGGGGCCAGGTGGTGATCGCTGCTCAGGGCTTGCCACTCACGGGTTTGCGGGTTGTTGCTGGTCATGCCAATTCTCCTTGTTATCGGTGAAGGCACGGCTGCTGCCAGCCGTGCCCGGCGTATCAGACGGCGAAGAGCAGGTACTCACGCTCCCAGGAACTGATCACGCGCTTGAAGTTTTCATGTTCGGCCCGTTTAACCGCGACGTAGCCAGTGATGAAGGTTTTGCCCAGGTATTTCTCGATGGTCGCGCTGTTTTCCATGCGCTCGAGGGCGTCTTCGATGGTCAGCGGCAAGCGCAGGTTGCGGCGTTCATAGCCACGGCCAACGACTGGCGCGCTCGGGTTGAGGCCCTCGACCATGCCGATGTAGCCGCAGAGCAGGCTTGCGGCAATCGCCAGGTACGGGTTGGCGTCGGCGCCCGGCAGGCGGTTTTCCACACGGCGATTCTGCGGCCCGGCATCCGGAACGCGCAGGCCCACGGTGCGGTTCTCTTCGCCCCACTCCACGTTCACCGGCGCCGAGGTGTCCGGCAGGAAGCGGCGGAACGAGTTGACGTTCGGCGCGAACAGCGGCAGCAATTCCGGGATCAGTTTCTGCAGGCCACCGATGTGGTGCAGGAACAGCTGGCTCATGGTCCCGTCTTCATTGGAGAACACGTTCTTGCCGGTCTCGATGTCGATGATGCTCTGGTGCAAGTGCATCGCACTGCCCGGCTCACCGGTCATCGGCTTGGCCATGAAGGTGGCGGCCACGTCGTGCTTGAGCGCGGCTTCGCGCATGGTGCGTTTGAACACCAGGATCTGGTCGGCCAGCGACAGGGCGTCGCCATGACGGAAGTTGATTTCCATCTGCGCCGTGCCGTCTTCGTGGATCAGCGTGTCGAGGTCCAGCTCCTGCAGTTCGCACCAGTCGTAGACGTCTTCGAACAGCGGGTCGAATTCGTTCGCCGCTTCGATGGAGAACGACTGACGACCGATTTCCGGACGACCCGAACGGCCAATCGGCGGCTGCAACGGATAGTCAGGGTCGTCGCTGCGCTTGGTCAGGTAAAACTCCATTTCCGGCGCGACGATCGGCTGCCAGCCCTTGTCGGCGTAGAGTTTCAGGACTTTCTTGAGCACGTTGCGCGGCGACAGCTCGATCGGGTTGCCTTGCTTGTCGTAGGTGTCGTGGATCACTTGGGCGGTCGGCTCGATCGCCCACGGCACCAGGTACACGGCGTTCTGGTCGGGGCGGCAGATCATGTCGATGTCGGCCGGGTCGAGCAGTTCGTAATAGATGTCGTCTTCAACGTAGTCGCCGGTCACGGTCTGCAGCAACACACTCTCTGGCAGGCGCATGCCTTTTTCGGCGATGAACTTGTTGGTCGGCGAGATCTTGCCGCGGGTGATACCGGTCAAGTCGCCGATCATGCATTCGACTTCTGTGATCTTGTGGTCTTTCAACCAATCGGTGAGCTGGTCGAGGTTGTTACTCATAAATGCCTCTGGGCTGAGTCTCCTGACAGGGGTGTCAGGCAAAGTTTGACGCCGTGACGTCGCGTTAAAGGGTGCTTGCTTGCGCGCAGTGCCGGCTTACGCCTGGCACCGCGCATCAACAATGAAAGAGGAGCTTACCTGCCCTTTACGCTGGCGTTGCATTTCCTGTGCACATTCAAGGCGTGCAGAATCATGAGCACGGCTCGAAGAGCGGCACAGGCTTTGGGACTCAAAGGGATCTATAGTGAAAGGAGACGCCATAAACAGGATGCCTTGCCGTACGTCCAGAATAACGGACGCGACCGTTCTGGCTGCTGCCGACGAGACCGGCATAGACAGCCCGCGAGCCTTGCTGGCTGCGCTACGGACGGATTGATCGCCACTGATGTGATGAGCATGCAGACCGGACTGTTGCGAGCAGTCGGTGATGCCGATTAACGGCAGGCGAGACATGAAGCACCCCGGTATTATTGCTGTTATGGGTTTGATCCGAGCTTAGCCTTGTTCATTTTTTTACACAACACCCCCGTAAAAAATACAACACGGCCTGCTCAAGCCTGCGGGTGCCAAGCGTCCCAAGGATAAAAAACCGCCCCAAAGTGCCCCATAAATGCCCCCGCAGCGCTTTTTTAGGGCAAAAAAGGCCTCGCTTGACTTCGGCAGGCCGTTCGGGTTGACTGAAACTAGAAAAGATCAATGATTGATATTTTTAACAACAAAGGTGTTGCATCATGTCGGTACCCCCGCGTGCCGTTCAGCTTAACGAAGCGAACGCGTTCCTTAAGGAACATCCTGAGGTTCTGTACGTTGACCTTCTGATTGCGGATATGAATGGTGTGGTGCGCGGCAAGCGCATCGAACGCACCAGCCTCCACAAGGTTTACGAGAAAGGCATCAACCTGCCGGCCTCTCTATTTGCTCTGGATATCAACGGCTCTACGGTGGAAAGCACCGGCCTGGGCCTGGACATCGGCGACGCCGACCGGATCTGCTATCCAATCCCCGACACCCTGTGCAACGAGCCATGGCAGAAGCGCCCTACCGCGCAACTGTTGATGACCATGCACGAACTCGAAGGCGACCCGTTCTTCGCCGATCCGCGCGAAGTGCTCCGTCAAGTTGTTGCAAAATTTGACGAGATGGGCTTGACCATCTGCGCCGCGTTCGAACTCGAGTTCTACCTGATCGACCAGGAAAACGTGAACGGCCGTCCACAGCCGCCACGCTCGCCGATCTCCGGCAAACGCCCACACTCGACTCAGGTCTACCTGATCGACGACCTCGACGAATACGTCGACTGCCTCCAGGACATTCTGGAAGGCGCCAAAGAGCAAGGTATTCCGGCCGACGCCATCGTCAAGGAAAGTGCCCCGGCGCAGTTCGAAGTGAACCTGCACCACGTCGCCGACCCGATCAAGGCGTGCGACTACGCGGTACTGCTCAAGCGTCTGATCAAGAACATCGCCTACGACCATGAAATGGACACCACCTTCATGGCCAAGCCGTACCCAGGCCAGGCAGGCAATGGTCTGCATGTGCACATTTCGGTACTCGACAAAGATGGCAAAAACATTTTTGCCAGCGAGGATCCCGAGCAGAACGCCGCGCTGCGTCACGCGATCGGCGGTGTGCTCGAGACCCTGCCGGCGCAGATGGCTTTCCTCTGCCCGAACGTCAACTCGTACCGTCGCTTCGGCGCGCAGTTCTATGTACCGAACTCGCCGTGCTGGGGCCTGGACAACCGCACCGTGGCGATCCGCGTACCGACCGGTTCTGCCGATGCCGTGCGTATCGAGCACCGCGTGGCCGGCGCCGACGCCAACCCGTATCTGCTGATGGCTTCGGTCCTGGCGGGTGTGCATCACGGTCTGGTGAACAAGATCGAACCGGGCGCTCCGGTCGAAGGCAACAGTTACGAGCAGAACGAACAAAGCCTGCCGAACAACCTGCGCGATGCATTGCGCGAGCTGGACGACAGCGAGGTGATGGCCAAGTACATCGATCCGAAATACATCGATATCTTCGTCGCCTGTAAAGAGAGCGAGCTGGAGGAGTTCGAACACTCCATTTCCGACCTCGAGTACAACTGGTACCTGCATACCGTTTAAACGGATTGCGAACCAGATAAAACGCCGTCGGCTCCTGCAGCCCACGGCGTTTTTTTATGACTAACCAGCCATCTCTGTTGATGGGGTGGATGGCCGCCTGCGGCGGATCGCTGGCAAGTCGAATCGTCGCACCGCAGCTCCCACAGGGTTCTGTTGGGTACTCAAAATGTGTGCTCTACACAGATCATTGTGGGAGCTGGCTTGCCAGCGAAAGCGGTCGACAAGACAACACGGAACCCGGCTCGTACAATGCCCCCTGCCCCGCAGGAGACTTCCATGACGCGTCCCGCCCCCGTCCGCAAACCCCGTGCCCGCAGCCAGGCGCGGATCGATTCGATTCTCGACGCCGCGCGCACACTGCTGGCGGCCGAAGGCGTGGCCAGTCTGTCGATCTACAGCGTCGCCGAGCGCGCACAGATTCCGCCCTCCTCCGTGTACCACTTCTTCGCCAGCGTCCCGGCGCTGCTGGAAGCGCTGACCGCCGACGTGCACGCGGCCTTTCGCGCCTGCCTGCAAGCACCGATCGATCATCAGGCCCTGCGCGACTGGCGTGACCTGTCGCGGCTGATCGAACAGCGGATGCTGGAGATCTACGACGAAGACGCCGCCGCGCGCCAGTTGATCCTGGCGCAACATGGCCTGACCGAAGTGACCCAGGCCGACCGCCAGCACGACATCGAACTGGGCGACCTGATGCACAAGCTGTTCGATCATCACTTCGAATTGCCAAGGCTGCCGGAGGATGTCGATGTGTTTGCGCTGGCGATGGAGCTCGGCGACCGCGTGTATGCGCGCTCGGTGCAGCAGCACGGGCAGATCACGCCGCGCATGGCCGAGGAAGGGATGCGGGTGTTTGATGCCTATATCGGGTTGTATCTGCCGCCATATCTGCCCAAAAGAAATCTCTAGCGCCCTCACCGCCCTCTTCGCGAGCAAGCTCGCTCCCACAGTGATTTGTAGTGAACACAACATCTGTGAACGACACCGAACCTGTGGGAGCGAGCTTGCTCGCGAAGGCCGCGCCGCAGTTTTCAGATCAGGCACAAAAAACCCCGAAGGGCTCACGCCCTCCGGGATTGTTTTTTACTCACCGGCTTACAACTTGGCGATCGACACCTCGGTGGATTTCACAAAGGCAATGACTTCGCTGCCCACCGCCAGTTCGAGCTCCTTGACCGAACGGGTGGTGATCACCGAAGTGACGATGCCGGAGGCGGTCTGCACGTCGATTTCCGACAGCACGTCGCCGAGAACGATCTCCTTGATCGAGCCTTTGAACTGGTTGCGCACGTTGATGGCTTTGATAGTCATGATATTTCTCCTGGGGTCGAAATAAGCTGCAAGTTGCGAGTTCCAAGCGGCAAGCAAAAGCACAGCGCTTTTACTTGCAGCTTGTAGCTTGCCGCTTGAAGCTGCTTCATTGCGCCCAACGCAATTGCGTAGGCAGGGGTGAAACGGGTTCCGGCTCTGGCGGCTCGCCAGGCAGGGACAAAACTCGGTTGAGCACTTCGGTTTCCAGCGCCGCCAGCCGGTGCGATCCGCGCACTCGCGGACGCGGCAACTCCACTTGCAGGTCGAGGCCGACTTCGCCGTCCTCGATCAGAATCACCCGGTCGGCAATCGCTACCGCTTCGCTGACGTCGTGGGTCACCAGCAACACGGTGAAGCCGTGCTGCTGCCACAAGCGCTCGATCAATTGCTGCATCTCGATCCGGGTCAGGGCGTCCAGCGCACCGAGCGGCTCATCAAGCAGCAGCAGGCGCGGTTGGTGGATCAACGCCCGGGCCAGCGCAACACGCTGCTTCTGCCCGCCGGATAGGGCCGCCGGCCACTCGTTGGCGCGATCGGCCAGACCGACCGCCTCCAGCGCTGCCAGCGCCTGCGGGCGCCAGTTGCCTTTGAGGCCGAGGCCGACGTTGTCGATGATCTTTTTCCACGGCAGCAGCCGCGCTTCCTGAAACATCAACCGCGTGTCATCCCGCGCATCGCTGAGCGGGGCGGCGCCGGCCAGCAGGTCGCCGCCAGTCGGCTGGTCGAGGCCGGCGAGCAAGCGCAGCAAGGTGCTCTTGCCGCAACCGCTGCGCCCGACCACAGCGACGAATTGCCCCGCCGGAATGTGCAGGTCGATGTCACGCAGCACCTGCCGCGCACCGAAGGTTTTCTGCAGGTTGCGCACCACCAGCGGAATCCCGCGCAGCAGGCGTGGAGGTTGTTGAGCCGTCATGCCGCACCTCCCTTGGCAACCTGATAGGCCGGATGCCAGCGCAGCCACACACGTTCGAGTCCACGGGCGGCGAGGTCGGCGAGTTTGCCGAGCACGGCGTAAAGCAGGATCGCCAGCACCACCACGTCGGTCTGCAAAAACTCGCGGGCATTCATCGCCAGATAACCGATGCCGGAGCTGGCGGAAATGGTTTCCGCGACGATCAGCGTCAGCCACATGAAGCCCAGCGCGAAGCGCACGCCGACCAGAATCGAAGGCAGCGCGCCCGGCAGAATCACCTGCCAGAACAGGCTGAAACCGGACAGGCCGTAACTGCGCGCCATCTCCACCAGCGCCGGGTCGACGTTGCGGATGCCGTGATAAGTGTTGAGGTAGATCGGGAACAACGTGCCCAATGCCACCAGGAAAATCTTCGCCGACTCGTCAATCCCGAACCACAGAATCACCAGCGGAATCAGCGCCAGGTGCGGCACGTTGCGGATCATCTGCACCGAGCTGTCGAGCAGGCGCTCGCCCCACGTCGACAGGCCAGTGATGAAGCCCAGCACCAGGCCGATGCTGCCACCGATAGTGAAGCCCAGCGCCGCGCGCCAGCCGCTGATGGCCAGGTGCGTCCAGATCTCGCCGCTGCGCACCAGACTGACGCCGGCTTCGATCACCGCCACCGGCGCCGGCAGGATCCGCGTCGACAACCAACCGGCCGACACCGACAACTGCCACACCGCCAGCAACAACACCGGCAACGCCCAGGGCGCGAGGCTGTGGATAATTTTCTTCATGGCGCG
Source organism: Pseudomonas sp. LF-5 (assembly GCF_037626295.1). Taxonomy (NCBI): domain Bacteria; kingdom Pseudomonadati; phylum Pseudomonadota; class Gammaproteobacteria; order Pseudomonadales; family Pseudomonadaceae; genus Pseudomonas; species Pseudomonas sp. LF-5. The sequence continues at coordinate 473,099 of NZ_JARKMT010000003.1, read as the reverse complement.
CCTCAGCTCTGCGACGCGGCTTTGGGAAGAATGTCGTTGGCGACCATCTCGCCGAACGGGCTGACATAACCGGCGCTTTTCGGCTGTTCCGGACGCTCGATGTCGAGGTGCGGGAACAGCAGTTCAGCGACGCGGTACGACTCTTCGAGGTGTGGATAACCGGAGAAGATAAAGGTGTCGATGCCCAGATCCGCGTATTCCTTCACTCGCGCCGCCACGGTCGGGCCATCGCCGACCAGCGCCGTACCGGCACCGCCGCGCACCAGACCGACGCCGGCCCACAGGTTCGGGCTGACTTCGAGGTTGTCGCGGCTGCCGCCGTGCAGCGCGGCCATGCGTTGCTGACCGACCGAATCGAAGCGCGCCAGCGATGCCTGCGCACGCTTGATGGTGTCGTCGTCCAGATGCGAGATCAGGCGATCCGCCGCTTGCCACGCTTCAGCGTTGGTTTCCCGCACGATCACATGCAGACGAATACCGAAGCGCACGGTGCGTCCGAGCCTGGCGGCTTTGGCGCGCACCTGCGCAATCTTCTCGGCGACGGCTGCTGGCGGCTCGCCCCAGGTCAGGACCATCTCGACCTGTTCAGCGGCCAGGTCCTGCGCCGCTTCCGACGAGCCACCGAAGTACAGCGGCGGACGCGGCTGCTGGATCGGCGGATAGAGCAGCTTGGCACCCTTCACGCTGATGTGTTCACCGTCGTAATCGACGGTCTCGCCTTCCAGCACCCGACGCCAGATCCGGGTGAACTCCACCGAGGCCTGATAGCGCGCCTCGTGATCGAGAAACAGGCCGTCGCCGGCCAACTCCTCCGGGTCACCGCCGGTCACCAGGTTGAACAGCGCACGACCGCCGGACAGACGATCCAGCGTGGCGGCCTGGCGCGCTGCCACCGTCGGGGAAATGATCCCGGGGCGCAGGGCAACGAGGAACTTCAGGCGCTGTGTCACCGGAATCAGCGATGCTGCCACCAGCCACGAGTCTTCGCAGGAACGGCCGGTGGGAATCAGCACGCCGCCGAAGCCCAGACGATCCGCTGCCTGCGCGACCTGTTGCAGATAACCGTGGTCGACGGCGCGGGCGCCTTCGGCGGTGCCAAGGTAATGGCCGTCGCCGTGGGTAGGCAGGAACCAGAAGATATTGAGGCTCATGGAGTGGTCTCCTTGGGGATTCGAATTACTGCGCCTTGGCCACAGCGGCCGGTGGTGTCCAGATCACATCCTTGATGCTCAGCGGCTTGGGAATCAGCTTGAGCTGGAAGAACGTGTCAGCGATTTTCTGCTGCGCGGCGACCACTTCCGGGGTCAGGAACAGTGCGCCGTAACCCTGGCGTTTCACCGAGGTCAGGGTGATGTCCGCCGGCAGACCAAGCAGTGGCGCGACTTGTTGGGTCACGTCTTCAGGGTTGGCCTTCGACCATTCGCCGACGGCGCGCACTTCTTCGACGAGGGTCTTGATCACCTCGGGATTTTTCTGTGCGTAGGGCTTGGTCGCGAGATAGAACTGGTGGTTGTCGACGATGCCTTTGCCATCGCGCAGGGTGTGCGCTTGCAGTTGTTTCTCGGCAGCGGCCTGGTACGGATCCCAGATGACCCAGGCATCGACGCTGCCACGCTCGAACGCGGCGCGGGCATCGGCGGGCGGCAGGAATACGGTTTGAATATCGGAGTATTTGAGGCCGGCGTCTTCCAGCGCACGCACCAGCAGGTAGTGGACGTTGGAGCCTTTGTTCAGGGCGACTTTCTTGCCCTTGAGATCGGCCACCGATTTGATCGGCGAGTCCTTCGGTACGAGGATCGCTTCGCTGTTCGGCGCTGGTGGCTCGTAGGCGACGTAGAGCAGATCGGCGCCCGCCGCCTGGGCAAACACCGGCGGGGTTTCGCCAGTGACACCGAAGTCGATCGAACCGACGTTCAGGCCTTCGAGCAGTTGCGGGCCACCAGGGAATTCAGTCCATTGCACGTCGACGCCTTGGGCGGCCAGACGTTTTTCCAGCGTGCCTTTGGCTTTGAGCAGCACCAGCGTGCCGTACTTCTGATAACCGATTCGCAGCGTCTCGGCCTGAGCTTGAGTGATGGCGCCGAAGGTGACAGCCGCAGCAAACAGAGCGACCAGACCACGACGCAAAAATACAGTGCGCATAGCGCTCTCCTATTTTGCTGTTGGGTTTTGGCTGCACCTGCTTAACCGTTAGCGGCTGAGTAAGGTGAGTTACATCAAGTTCCGGTGAGGCTTAAATGCTCCAGCGAGCACTCAATAAACGTTCATTCAACAAGCCCGGCTCCAGCGGTTTCGGCCGGCGGGCCATGGCACTGACAAACTGATCCAGCGCTTCGTGCAGCCGCTGCTCCAGCGCTGGTGCCAATTGCGCCGCGGCACTGCCTTCGCCGTAGGCGATCTGGCTGTCCTCGGCGAAAATGCCTTGCAGCATTTCCTGGGCTTTCAACGCCGACAGCACCGGTTTTAGCGCGTAATCGACCACCAGCATGTGAGCGATGCTGCCGCCAGTGGCCATCGGCAAGACAATCTTGTGGTTCAAGGCGCGCTCCGGGAGCAGATCCAGCAACGTCTTCAACGCGCCGGAAAACGAAGCCTTGTAAACCGGTGTGGCGATCAGCAGGCCGTCGGCGTTTTCGATCTGTTGCAGCAGGTCGAGCACCTTCGGGCTGTCGAAGCGGGCGTGAAGCAAGTCTTCGGCCGGGAAGTCCCGCACCTGATAACTCACCACTTCCACCCCTTGCTGTTGCAACCAGCGTTGCGAGCGTTCCAGCAACACTCCGGAACGGGAGCGCTGGCTGGGACTGCCACCGAGTGAGACGACCAGCATTCAGAGAATTCCTTGCACGTTACAGGCGATTCGCGGGTTGCGATCTCGCTTCGATGGGAGTGACCTTACCAGCTGATTTATATATCCATAAATCATATTTATTCATTTGGTTATGCGTTTTAGAGATATGAATTCAGCTTTCTTCCAGGCGAAAAAAAAGGCCGTCGAAACGGCCTGAAATCCCCTGCATCGTGGTTTCGTGGTGACTGGACTATGGCCACACCGCAAATCTCACTGACTCACTTGTTCGGCTGCGGCGTCAGGCGCAGGTACGGCCTCACCGCGCGATAGCCTTTTGGAAAGCGTCGTTTGATTTCATCTTCATCCTTGAGCGACGGCACGATCACCACCTCTTCACCGTCCTGCCAGTTGGCCGGGGTGGCCACCTTGTAGTTGTCGGTGAGCTGCAGCGAGTCGATCACCCGCAGGATCTCGTGGAAGTTGCGGCCGGTGCTCGCCGGGTAGGTGATGGTCAGGCGAATCTTCTTGTTCGGATCGATCACGAACAGCGAACGCACGGTCAGCGTGTCGTTGGCGTTCGGGTGGATCAGGTCGTAAAGGTCAGACACCTTGCGATCGGCATCAGCCAGGATCGGGAAGTTGACGATGGTGTTCTGGGTTTCGTTGATGTCTTCGATCCACTTGTGGTGCGAGTCCACCGGGTCGACCGACAGCGCGATGGCTTTGACGCCACGCTGGGCGAACTCATCCTTGAGCTTGGCGGTGAAGCCCAGTTCGGTGGTGCACACCGGGGTGAAGTCGGCCGGGTGGGAGAACAGCACACCCCAGCTATCGCCCAGCCACTCGTGGAAACGAATCTTGCCGGCGCTGGAATCCTGTTCGAAGTCGGGGGCGATGTCGCCGAGTCTGAGGCTCATGATGCTGCTCCTGATGAGTTGTTGGAGAACTCAACTGTAGCTCGGGATTCGACATCATGAAAAAGAATAAATAACTAGATATCTAGATCATTAGTGAATATTAAACTTCTGTTCACTGGACGCTCGACGGCAACCCGACGAACATCGGTCGCAAGGTTCGAGAAGGCCTTGAGTTGCTGTAAAGAGGGAAATTTCGGGAAAGGCCTACGGGGGTGGGCCTGACTCGAAAACGCAAAAGCCCCGTCCGGCGCGATGCCGGACGGGGCTTTTTTACATCAGGTGCAGGAGCGCGCTATTACAGCAGCGGGATCGAGTAGCTGACGATCAGGCGGTTTTCATCCTGGTCGCGTTGACCCGGGATGTCGTTGCGCCACATAGCGTTTTTCCACATCACGCCAACGTTTTTCAGCGGGCCTTCTGGCACAACGTAACCGATGGTCAGGTCACGTTCCCACTCGGAGTTGCCATGGCCGTTTTCAAGACCATTTTTACCCACGGTGTCGATATTGTCGCCACGCAGGTAAACAACACCGGCGGTCAGGCCAGGCACGCCAACCTTGGCGAAATCATAGGAGTAGCGAGCCTGCCAGGTACGTTCGCCTGCACGGGCAAACTTGGCGATCTGCATGTCGGTGGTGATGTAAGCCGAAGAGCCGTCACCCTGGTTCAGCCAAGGGAAGTCACTGCTGCCGTTGCTGACCTGGTAGCCGCCGCCGAAGGTATGACCTTCAACGCTATACAGGAACAAGCCGCTGTAAAGGTTGTTGTCGACTTTGCCCTTGCCAGCATTGAAACCGGTGTAATTACCGTTGCTGAAATAAGCCGAGTCGTGGCCGTTCAAGCCGTCATCGGAGCTGTTGAAATAACGGAAGTCCGATTTCAACACGCCAGGGCCGATTGCCCAGTTGTGAACCAGGCCCAGGAAGTGCTGTTTGTAGAAGTCTTCCAGATTGCCGTAGTAGTACTGGGCAGTCAGGTCTTTGGTGATTTTGTAATCACCACCGGCGTAGATGAACTTGTTGCTGTTAGCCGTACGAGCACTTGCACCGCCAATGGCCATGTTCTCGTTATTGCTGGAGTTACGCCCCTTCACAGCTTCGATCTGACCGCCAATCAGAGTCAGGTCTTTGATCTCGTTGGACGTGATCTGGCCACCTTGAAAGGTTTGCGGCAGCAGACGGCCATCGTTGGTCACGATAACTGGCAGCTTTGGCTGCAGGGTGCCGAGCTTCAGTTCAGTCTGGGAGATCTTGGCTTTGGCAGTCAGGCCCAGGCTGGAGAAGTTGTTAACCGCTTTGCCATTGGACTCACTTGGGAAAACCGTGCCGCCGTACGAAGTGCTGCTGGTTGCCCCATTGGTGCCGCCACCCGAATCCAGACGTACGCCCAACAGGCCGATGGCGTCGATACCGAAGCCGACGGTACCTTGGGTGTAACCGGAGATGAAGCGCAGATCGAAGCCTTGGCCCCATTCTTCAGCTTTGCTCTGGGTGGAGTGAGCACCGGAGTCGCGGTTATCAGTGTTGATGTAGAAGTTACGCAGCCCCAAAGTAGCTTTGCTGTCTTCGATGAAACCGGCGGCGCCTGCCTGCTGCGCCATAACCCCTACGGCCACAGCCAGGGCCAAGGTGGACTTGTTCATGTATCGCTCCTCTCGTTTCTAATTCTTTTGCTTTTTTACTGTCGGTTTCGGATCGATTGCCCGAAATCCTGAACGCTTGATCGCGGCGGACCCTTTACCCCCAGTCAAAGCCGCGAAAGGATACCCCGGCATAGTCCCCAAAAGAATTGTTTCATTCTTTTTCAGAACCCGAAGACATATAGAAGGCACCTCAGACTGGAGGTATCGGCTTCAACACCGATTCCTGAACCCGTCAAATTGTCGAGGGACGAAAATGCCAAAACACCGCAGCGTCTTTTGAACGCTGAACGGGTCTACTTTAAGCATTCGTCGGAGAACATAAAAAGAATAAAAAATGCGCTAGAGCTTATATTTTGGAATATAAAAAAATGCGCAAAAAAAACCTTGCCGAGCGGCAAGGTTTTTTTAATGACGTGTTACAGGAAGCTGTAGGTGTAGTTGAAGATCAGACGGGTCTGGTCCTGATCGGCAATATTGATTTGGCTGCCGCGATAAACACCGTTACGCAGGGTCACACCAAAACCTTTGAGCGTGCCCTGTTGAACGGTGTAATCAATCCGCATGTCGCGTTCCCACTCGGACATATCGCTACCGGTGCCATTCGTTGCCTTGATGTTGTCACCATGCAGGTAAGCGATCGAGGCTTTGAGACCCGGTACACCCAGACCTGCGAAGTCATAGGAGTACTGACCGAAAGTGGTGTTTTCACCCGCTCGGACGAAACCGTTAATCATGGAGTCGGTGAACAGGTAGAAACTGGCGCCGCCGGCACCTTCAGGGCGACCGTTGCCATCGACCACGTTGCCCTGGTTCAGGTAGACGAATCCACCGTCATCGTTGACGCGTTGATGGCCGAGCAAGAAGGCGTTGCCACCCAAGGTATACGTGAACATGGCGCTCCAGGTCTTGTTGTCGACCTCGCCCGGAGTCTTGGCATAACCACCGTTGTTATTGAAACGGTAGCCTGCGTCCCCGTTCTTGCCATCGGAGCTGCTGTCAAAATAGCGGATATCGGTCTTGAACGACTGATTGGTGTCGATCGGAAGGACGTGCACCAGGCCGAAGAAGTTCTGCTTGTAATAGTCCTGCAGGTTCGAGTGGTAGTACTGCAGAGTCAGGTCTTTGGTGACCTTCCAGTCAGCACCGGCATAACGGAACTGATTACTGTCTTGGGTACCGCCGGCCACTGCCAGGCCGGTACTGTTTGACGAGGCACGGCCCACGGCATGCTCAAGCTGACCGGCGTTGAAGGTGACGTTGTCGATTTCCTTGGAGGTGATCGTGCCACCCTCGAAGGTTTGAGGCAGCAGGCGGCTATCGTTCGCGACCAGAATCGGCAAGCTCGGTTGCAGCGCGCCACCCAGGTGCGCTTCGGTCTTGGACAGACGTGCCTTGACGTTACCCGCTATGCGGCTCCAGGACTGCGTGGCCGAACCGTCGGAGTCACTTGGATTGAACGAGTTATTGTCTGGGTGATGCCCACGACCACCATCCAGGTGAATACCGCTGAGCGCCTGCACATCAAGGCCAAAACCGACCGTACCTTGAGTGAAACCGGACAGGTAATCAAACTTGAAACCCTGCGCGGCTTCTCGCTGATCTGCGCCGCCATCGCGGTTGTCGTTGTTGAAATACATGGTGCGGGAACTAAGGGAAGCCTTGCTGTCTTCGATGAAACCCGCGGCACCTGCCTGCTGCGCCAATACCCCAAAGGCCACAGCCAAGGCCAAGGTGGACTTATTCATTGTTAAGCTCCTCTCGTTTCTAATTATTGTTACCTGGCCCGAATCGATGCCCGGGTCTCGAAGGTAAGCGATTAGCGCCAGAGCGTGACTCACAAGTCAATCGTAACCTTATGTGTCTACGACCATAGTCTAATCTCCGTTTTTTTGGTCCATGCAGGTTCATGAATTCGTCATGACACTGAAAAGAATGGATACCTTCTTTTCTAATACCCTTTAGGAATTTAAACCCCGTATTTACAAGCTCTGGCGCTCCCCACGCCAACGCCCCGGTCAATTCCTGAAGAGTATTAAACCGCTCTGTTTATGGTGATTTGCACTGAAGCAATCCGGAAACAATTCCATCACTCCAACGGTCAACCCAGCGCACTATCCGGATCAATTGTTACAGTTTGTGTGTCGATGGATTTTTTTTCATGCACAGCGAGGCCGCCGTCATTGCCGGAATGAACCCAGCCTTTTCAGACAATGTTTGCAGTGACGGGAATCAGAAGGAGCGTTTCAGATTGGCGGGTTATTCTGCCGATTGCCGACAGCCCATCCATTCGCACAACAGGTGCAGCGATGTGGGGAGCCTGTAGCGCTCCCCCACTCGCCATTCCTGATGAATCAGAGGGTCTTTTCGAAGATCTTCGAGTTGCGCTGATAGTTGTACAGCGACGCCCGCGCCGCTGGCAGGCGTTCAACGCTGCTTGGCTCAAAACCACGCTCGCGGAACCAGTGCGCGGTGCGGGTGGTGAGGACGAACAGGGTTTTCAGGCCTTGCGCCCGGGCACGGGTTTCGATGCGTTCCAGCAGCTCGTCACCGCGACCGCCATGGCGGTACTCCGGGTTCACCGCCAAGCACGCCAGCTCGCCGGCATCCGAATCGGCGATCTGATACAGCGCCGCACAAGCGATGATCATGCCTTCACGCTCGACCACGCTGAACTGCTCGATCTCACGCTCCAGCACTTCACGGGAACGGCGCACCAGAATCCCCTGCTCTTCCAGCGGACTGATCAGGTCGAGCAGGCCGCCGACGTCTTCAATCGCCGCCTCGCGCACCAGTTCGAATTGCTCTTGCGCGACCAGCGTGCCGCCACCGTCACGGGTGAACAGCTCGGTCAGCAGCGCGCCGTCTTCGGCGTAGCTGACGATATGGCTGCGCGCCACCCCGCCACGGCAAGCCTCGGCGGCGGCATCCAGCAGTTCGGCCTGATAGTTGTTGCCCAGCCGCGCCAGATGCGCCGGCACCTGTTGCGGACGCAGTTCGCGCACCAGTTTGCCGTTCTCGTCGATCAGACCGAGGTCGGCGCCGAACAGCAGCAGTTTGTCAGCGCCCAGGTCGATCGCGGCGCGGGTGGCGACGTCTTCGCAGGCCAGGTTGAAGATCTCGCCGGTCGGTGAATAGCCCAGCGGCGACAGCAGCACGATCGAGCGCTCGTCGAGCAGGCGGTTGATGCCTTTGCGGTCGACCCGGCGCACTTCACCGGTGTGGTGATAATCGACACCTTCGAGCACGCCGATCGGCCGCGCGGTCACGAGGTTGCCGCTGGCCACGCGCAAGCGCGAGCCCTGCATTGGCGAAGAAGCCATGTCCATCGACAAGCGCGCTTCGATGGCGATGCGCAACTGGCCGACCGCGTCGATCACGCACTCCAGGGTCGCCGCATCGGTGATGCGCATGCCGTGATGGTAATGCGGGGTCAGGCCACGGGCGGCGAGGCGGGTTTCAATCTGCGGGCGCGAACCGTGCACCAGCACCAGACGCACACCAAGGCTGTGCAGCAGGACAATGTCGTGGACGATGTTGCCGAAATTCGGATGCTCCACGCCGTCGCCGGGCAGCATGACGACGAAAGTGCAATCGCGGTGGGCATTGATATAAGGAGACGCGTGGCGAAGCCAATTGACGTATTCGGGCATGAACCTGGGCCTGTAATAAATAGCAGCCGGAAATAGGGGCGAAACGGAAAACGCACAGCGGGCTGATGGTTATCGTCGGAACAGGCTTGGCGACACGCGCGCTCTCCTCATGAATACGGGTTGGGGTGCAGGCAATTTACAGCGTTTAGTCTGGCAAAACACAATCCCTTGTAGGAGTTAGCCTGCTCGCGATAGCGGAGTTTCAGTCAATATCTTCGGTGACTGACTCACCGCTGTCGCGAGCAGGCTCACTCCTACAAGTGTTCACTTTCATTCCTGCGAAGCTGTACCCGTTGTCAGGCAGTAATGTTCAATCAACTGCCGCAGTAGATGCACGGTAGGCTGCAAACGTGACATTTCAAGGTATTCACCGGGCTGGTGCGCACAGGCGATGTCGCCGGGGCCGAGCACGATGGTTTCGCAACCAAGGCGCTGAAGATAAGGTGCTTCGGTGCCGAACGCTACTGCTTCGGCACTGTGACCGGTAAGCTTTTCCGCGATGCGCACCAGTTCGGCGTCTGCAGCCTGCTCGAATGACGGCACTTCCGGGAACAACGGCTTGTAGTCGATCTTCACCTGATGCCGTTCGGCCACCGGATTGAGCTTGCGCAGAATCTCCGCACGCAGGACTTTCGGGTCCATGCCCGGCAGCGGGCGCAGGTCGAACTCCAGCGAACACTGGCCGCAGATGCGATTCGGGTTGTCGCCACCATGAATACAGCCGAAGTTCAGCGTCGGTTGCGGCACGCTGAACTGCGGGTTGTTGAATTCACGCTGCCACAACAGACGCAGGCCACGCAGTTCGCCGATGGCATCGTGCATCGCCTCGAGGGCGCTGTGCCCCAGGCGCGGATCCGACGAATGGCCGCTCTGCCCGAGGATGTCGATGCGCTCCATCATGATGCCCTTGTGCATGCGGATCGGCTTGAGCCCGGTCGGCTCGCCGATCACCGCCGCGCGCCCGATGGGATGCCCGGCCTCGGCCAGCGCACGGGCGCCGGACATCGAGCTTTCTTCATCGCAAGTGGCGAGAATCAGCAGCGGTTGCCGGAACGGCTGGTCGAGCAACGGCTGCACGGCTTCGATGATCAGGGCGAAGAAGCCCTTCATGTCGCAGCTGCCCAGCCCGACCCAGCGGCCATCGACTTCGGTGAGTTTCAACGGATCGGTCTGCCACAGCGCATCGTCATACGGCACCGTGTCGCTGTGCCCGGCCAGCACCAGTCCGCCCGGGCCGCTGCCGAAACTGGCGAGCAGATTGAATTTTCCGGGGCTGACCTGCTGGATATCGCAACTGAACCCCAGCTCGCCCAGCCATCCGGCGAGCAAGTCGATCACCGCCCGGTTGGACTGGTCCAGGTTCGGTTGGGTACAGCTGACCGACGGCGCGGCAATCAGCGCGGCGAACTGGTCTTTCATGGACGGCAAAGGCATCGCTGACTCCAACTCCCGAATTGAAGTCCATCATAGAGCCATCCGGCGCCAGGAATAAACCGCCGCAGGGCGTAGGAAGTTTGAGTCCTGTACACTGCACGACCTTGGCAGCCACACATTCCCCCGGCTGCGCTCCCGATCCTGGATTTTCCGGCCATGCAGAAAGAAACCGAAATCAAACTCCGCGTCAGCCGCGAAACCCTCGCCGCCCTGCGCGAGCACCCGCTACTGAAAAAACGCAACAAAAATGGCTGGGAACGCCGTGAGTTGATGAACCAGTACTTCGACACCCCCGAGCGCGACCTGGCCCAGGCCAAAGTCGCCCTGCGCCTGCGCAAGGACGGTGACGAAGTGATTCAGACCCTCAAGACGCGCGGCCAGAGCATCGCCGGTCTGTCCGAGCGTAACGAGTACGACTGGAAGTTGCCCAAAGCCAAGCTCGATGTGAAAAAACTCGACGGCGAATGCTGGCCCGAGTCGCTGGCCGAGCTGGACAAGAAAACCCTGAAACCGATCTTCACCACCGATTTCGTCCGCGAGCGCGCGGAAATCGCCTGGGGCCGCGGCAAGGCCAAAGTGGTCATCGAGGCCGCGCTGGACCTCGGTCATGTGGTGGTCGGCAAACAGAAAGAAGAAATCTGCGAGCTGGAACTGGAACTGCGCGAAGGCGAGCCTGCCGCGCTGCTGGAACTGGCCGCCGAACTGGCCGAAACCCTGGCCCTGATGCCGTGCGACATCAGCAAGGCCGAACGCGGCTACCGCCTGTACGACGCCAACAGCTACTCGCTGAGCCTGCCGGCGCCGCAACTGACCCCGGAAACCCAACTCGACGATGCCTTCGCCGCACTTTGCTGGCATCTGCTTGGCAGCAGTCAGCGTCTGGCTGAACAGTATCGCTTCAACGGCCACTGGCGCCTGCTGCAGGACTGGGTCGAAAACCTCGCGGAAATGCGTGCCCTGCTCAGCAGCCTCGGCCAGGCTGCGCCGCGACCGTCGACGCACGATCTGCGCGTGGCGCTGGATGCGTTGCTCGAAGACTGGCGCCCGCTGGTTCAGGTCGGTATCGAAGACGAAGACGTGCGCAAAGCGGCGCCGGAACAATTCCTCGAAGAGCTGGAAGACCCACGCTGGGGCCTGTTCTCGCTGACCACCTCGCGCTGGCTGCTGGCCCGCACCTGGACCGCCGAGCGCAACGTTCGTGGCAACCGTCAGGGTGGCGCTCAGTTGCACAGCTGGCTGCCGCGCCTGTTGGGCGAAGAAGCCACGGCCCTGCAACTGCAGCGCTATCAGCAACAGCCGGAAGATCTGGCCGAGCAACTGCCGCGCATCGAGCGCATCCAGGTCTGGCTGCACCACGCGCGTAACGTGCTGGAGATCCCGGAAATGGATCGCCTGTACGGCGAACTGAACAAACTGGCGCAACTGGCCAACGAGCCGACGATCACTGACGAACTGCTCGATGCGCGCAAGCAGCAGGCGATTGCGGTTTACCAGAATCGTGCCTGGAAAATGCTGCTGCGCATGTAAGTCCGCCATCGCTGGCAAGACAGCTCCCACAGGTCTTGTGTTGAAACGCTATCTGCATTCCAACACTGAACCTTGTGGGAGCTGGCTTGCCAGCGATGAGGCCAGCCAAACAACCGCTCAATCTCAAACCGGCAAGCTGGTCGTGGACTTGATCTCCGACAACGCCACAATCGAGTTCACTTCCTGAATCCCAGGCACCAGCGACAGCTTCTCGAAAAAGAATCGCTCATACGCTTCGATATCCGCCGCAACAATGCGCAACAGAAAGTCCACCGCGCCCATCAGCACATAACACTCCAGCACTTCCGGAAAACCGCGAATCGCCTCGGTAAACTCGGTGAAGTTGGAACGCCCATGCGCGTTGAGTTTGATCTCGGCGAAAATCTGCGTGTTCAGCCCGATCTTCTTGCGGTCGAGCAAGGTCACCTGGCCACGAATGATCCCCTCCTCCTTCATCCGTTGAATCCTTCGCCAGCATGGCGACTGCGACAGCCCCACCTGCTCGGCGATCTGCGCGCTGGACAGCGAAGCGTCCTCTTGCAGCAACGCGAGTATCTTGCGGTCGTAGGCGTCCAGCTCGCTGTGCATAGAAAAACCTCAGATATAAGAATTTGCGAATTGATCAGGTCGATCAATCGTCAATAACACCGATCTTAGCCAAGAAATGCCCGGCGCCGAATGTAAAAATTCCTCCACTGATTCTGGAGCCCCGCCATGCCGCACCTCGAAGCCGTCAACAGCCTCCCCACCCGTGCCGACGTCTGGCATGTCAACAACGCCCACTGCCTGGCGCACTACCAACTGCTTGCCGAAGCCGAGCCGGATCTGTTGGTGCGTGTGCTGAACCTGTTCGCGCTGCAGTTCCTCACCCCCGAACAGGTCAACGTGCAGCGGCTCGACGATCTGCTGTCGATCGACATCGTCATGGGGGGCCTGAGCTGGCATCGCGCCCAGGTGATCGGGGAAAAACTTCGTAACCTGATCAGCGTGTGCTCGGTGAATCTGCAAAACACCGACGGGGCGTGGGATGCGCCCGCACAGGCGGCTGGCTGACAAATCCGGCAACGGCTTGGTCAGGTAGTGGCCCAACGGTCTGCGAGGCCACGGCTATCCTTTGCGAACTGACGTTCAAAAGGAGCCCGCATGTCCGTTCAACTCGCCACTCAGGACCGCTGGCTGGAACTCAACGATGTCTTGCGTGAACTGGTCGCCCAAGGGTTTATCAGCCAGGACTCGGCGGAGCAGGCGCTGAACGCGCGCCGTCGCCACGCCGCTCAGGGTCAGATGCATCCACTGGAGTTCATTGCCAGCCAGCAACTGGACGACCTCAGCCGTCCGGGCAAACACCTGGACCTGGAAAGCCTGACCCTGTGGCTGGCGCAACAGGCCGGCCAGCCGTACTTGCGCATTGATCCGCTGAAAATCAACGTCGCCGCCATCACCCCGCTGATGTCCTACGCGTTCGCCCAGCGGCACAGGATCCTCGCCGTGGCGGTCGATCGCGATTCGGTGACCGTGGCCAGCGCACAACCCTATGTAAACGGCTGGGAGGCCGACCTGACCCATGTACTGAAGCTGCCGATCAAACGGGTCGTCGCCAACCCGGTGGACATCCAGCGTTTCAGCGTCGAATTCTTCCGCCTGGCCAAATCGGTCAGCGGCGCCAGCAATGCCGACGCGCAGAGCGGCAACCTCGGCAATTTCGAACAGTTGCTCAATCTCGGCGCCAGCGATCAGGAGCCGGACGCCAACGATGCGCACATCGTCAATATCGTCGACTGGCTGTTCCAGTACGCCTTCCAGCAGCGCGCCAGCGATATCCACATCGAACCGCGCCGCGAACAGGGCACGGTGCGTTTTCGCATCGACGGTGTACTGCACAACGTCTATCAATTCCCGCCGCAGGTGACCATGGCCATCGTCAGCCGCCTGAAAAGCCTCGGGCGGATGAACGTCGCCGAGAAGCGCAAACCCCAGGACGGCCGGGTCAAGACCAAGACCCCGGACGGCGGCGAGGTCGAGCTGCGCCTGTCGACCCTGCCCACCGCGTTCGGCGAAAAAATGGTCATGCGTATTTTTGACCCGGAGGTGCTGCTCAAGGACTTTGATCAGCTTGGCTTTTCCGCCGACGACCTGCGCCGCTGGCAAGACATGACCCGCCAGCCCAACGGCATCATTCTGGTCACCGGACCGACCGGTTCGGGCAAGACCACCACGCTCTACACCACCCTGAAAAAACTGGCGACGCCGGAGGTCAACCTGTGCACCATCGAAGACCCGATCGAGATGGTCGAGCCGACGTTCAACCAGATGCAGGTGCAGCACAACATCGACCTGAGCTTTGCCGCCGGGGTGCGTGCGCTGATGCGGCAGGACCCGGACATCATCATGATTGGCGAGATCCGCGATCTGGAAACCGCCGAAATGGCGATTCAGGCCGCACTGACCGGGCATCTGGTGCTGTCGACCCTGCACACCAACGACGCGCCCAGCGCCATCAGTCGCCTGCTGGAACTCGGCGTGCCGCACTACCTGATCAAAGCCACGGTGCTCGGGGTCATGGCGCAGCGTCTGGTGCGCACCTTGTGCCCACACTGCAAGGCGCCACTGACACTCGCCGAGGAGGACTGGCAAACCCTGACCCGGCCCTGGCAAGCGCCGCTGCCGGGTAATGCGCAGTGCGCCATCGGTTGCCCGGAATGCCGCGACACCGGTTATCACGGCCGCGCCGGGGTCTACGAGATCATGCAATTGAGCGACAGCCTCAAAGCCTTCATCACCCCGGACACCGACCTCACCGCGATTCGTCGCCAGGCCTTCAAGGAAGGCATGCGCAGCTTGCGGTTGTCCGGCGCGCAGAAAGTCGCCGCCGGCCTGACGACCATCGAGGAAGTGCTGCGGGTGACCCCCCAGAGCGAGCAGAAATAACCCGTCACGGAACCGGATCGGGGAACAACGATCCAACGCCGTAGTTAACCCCCAGGAGTCACCTCATCATGCGTCTCAAACTTGCTGTTGCCACGCTGGCCTTGCTGTCCCTTCCCGTTGGTTCGGCCATGGCGGACAGCTTTTGGCGTAACGTCATCTCGTCCGGTGCCACCACCGGCTCGACCTACCTGACCTTCAAGGATCACAAGCTGATCATCGCCGCGCAGGACGATGCCGGCAGTTTCGTCGCCAGCGATGGCGGTATCCGCGGGCCGTACCTGGAAGCCGCGATGCAGAAAGTCCGCGCCGACAACCCGGGCCTGCAGGCCACGGACATGGAACTGGCGAACGCGATTCTGGCGAAGAATGCGGTAGCGTCCGAGTAAGCCTGGCACCGATAGAAATGCCGCTCGATTGAGCGGCATTTTTTTGCCTGTAATTCCCTGTTCACCACACAACCTCTGCAGGAGTGAGCCTGCAATGAAGCGGGGGGGCACAGGGAGATCAGCGGTAATCGTCCACCGGAACACAGGCGCAAAACAGATTGCGATCCCCATAAACGTTGTCCACCCGGTTCACCGCCGGCCAGTATTTATGCGCCTTGGTGTGCGCATCGGGGGTGATGCCCTGTTCGAGGCTGTAAGGCCGCTCCCACACCCCGGTGACATCCGCCAGAGTATGCGGCGCGCGCTTGAGCGGGTTGTCTTCCGTCGGCCAGTTGCCGTTCTGCACTTCGGTGATTTCCGCGCGAATACTCAGCATCGCGCCGATAAAGCGGTCCAGCTCCGCTTTCGATTCGCTCTCGGTCGGCTCGACCATCAACGTCCCCGGCACCGGAAACGACATGGTTGGCGCGTGGAAGCCGTAGTCCATCAAGCGCTTGGCAACGTCTTCTTCGCTGATTCCGGTCTGCGCCTTCAACGGCCGCAAATCGAGAATGCATTCATGGGCCACGCGGCCGTTGCGCCCGGTGTAGAGCACCGGGAAGGCGCCGGATAAATGTTGCGCCAGGTAGTTCGCCGCCAGAATCGCCACTTCGCTGGCATCCGCCAATTGCGGCCCCATCATCGCGATGTACATCCAGCTGATCGGCAGAATGCTCGCACTGCCCCACGGTGCTGCGCTGACCGCGCCGTTCTGCGCCAGCGGCCCGTCGATGGGCACCACCGGGTGATTGGCGACGAACGGTGCCAGATGCGCACGGATGCCGATCGGCCCCATGCCCGGTCCGCCGCCACCGTGGGGAATGCAGAACGTCTTGTGCAGGTTCATGTGCGACACATCGGCGCCGATGTCCGCCGGTCGCGTCAGCCCGACCTGTGCATTGAGGTTGGCCCCGTCCATGTACACCTGACCGCCGTGCCTGTGGATAACGTCACAGATCTCGCTGATGCCCTCTTCGTACACTCCATGGGTCGATGGATAGGTCGCCATCAGGCACGACAACTTGTCCCCGGCCTCCGCCGCTTTCGCCTTCAAATCCTCGAGATCGACGTTGCCCGCCTCGTCGCACTCGACGATCACCACGCGCATCCCGGCCATCTGCGCCGAAGCCGGATTGGTGCCGTGAGCCGACGACGGAATCAGGCAGACATCCCGCGCGCCCTGCTGCCGGCTCTCGTGATATTTGCGAATCGCCAGCAGCCCGGCGTACTCGCCCTGAGCCCCGGAGTTGGGCTGCATGCAGATCGCCTCGAACCCGGTAATCGCGCACAACCAGCGTTCCAGTTCTTCGATCATCAAGGTGTAACCGACCGCCTGCTCCCGCGGCGCGAACGGGTGCAGGTTGGCAAATTGCGGCCAGGTGATCGGGATCATCTCGCTGGTGGCGTTGAGTTTCATGGTGCAGGAGCCCAGCGGGATCATTGACTGGTTGAGCGCCAGATCCTTGTTCTCCAGTTGTTTGAGGTAGCGCAGCATCTCGGTTTCGCTGTGATGAGCATTGAACACTGGATGCCGCAGGTAAGGCGTCTTGCGCTGGAGGGTGTCGGGGATGCCAGACACCAGGGTTTCTGCGTCCAGTTGCTCGACGTTCAGCCCATGATCAGCACCCAGCAGTACATCGAACAGCCTGGCCACTGTGCTTTCATCGCTGGTTTCATCGAGGCTCAGCCCCACTCGACCGCGCCCGAGAATCCGCAGGTTGATCTGCGCTGCCCTGGCGCTGTCGATGATCGCGCTCTGCGCGCCGCCGACGTCGAGGGTCAGGGTGTCGAAAAACTGCCCGTTGACCCGTTGCATCCCGTGGCGCTCAAGGCCCGCCGCCAGAATGCAGGTCAGCCGATGCACGCGCTGGGCGATGCGTTTCAAGCCTTGCGGCCCGTGATACACCGCGTAGCAACCGGCGATGTTGGCCAGCAGTACCTGCGCGGTGCAGATGTTCGAGTTGGCCTTCTCGCGACGAATGTGTTGCTCACGGGTTTGCAGGGCCATGCGCAACGCCACATTGCCTCGAGCGTCTTTTGACACGCCGATGATCCGCCCCGGAATCGCCCGTTTGTATTCATCGCGGCTGGCGAAAAACGCCGCGTGCGGGCCGCCGTATCCCATGGGCACGCCAAAGCGCTGGGACGAGCCGAACACCACATCCGCGCCCTGCTCACCCGGCGGCGTCAGCAACAACAGGCTCAACAGATCCGTCGCAACGCAGGCCAGCGCCTGCTGCGCGTGCAACTGATCAATGACCGGGCGCAGATCGCGAATCTCGCCATGGGTGTCGGGATACTGCAGCAACGCACCGAACACCTGGTGTTGCTTCAAGTTATCCACAGCGTCGATGATCAGCTCGAAGCCGAAACCTTCGGCGCGGGTCTGCACCACGGAAATGGTCTGCGGATGACAGTTCTCGTCGACGAAAAACAGATTGCTCTTCGACTTCGCCACGCGTTTGGCCAAAGCCATGGCTTCCGCAGCGGCAGTGGCTTCGTCGAGTAACGAAGCGTTGGCCAGTTCAAGGCCGGTGAGGTCGATGGTCAGTTGCTGGAAATTCAGCAACGCTTCGAGACGGCCTTGGGCGATCTCCGGTTGATACGGGGTGTACGCGGTGTACCAGCCGGGATTTTCCAGCACGTTGCGCAGAATGACCGTCGGCGTCAGCGTGCCGTGGTAGCCCATGCCGATCAGGCTGGTCCACACCTGGTTCTGCTCGGCATAACCGCGCAACTTGGCGAGCGCCGCCTGTTCGTCGAGGGCTGGCGGCAAATCCAGCGCCCGATTCAGACGAATGCCCGGCGGCACCGTCTGCTCGATCAGTTCGGCCCGGCTGCCGAGGCCAAGGCTATCGAGCATCGCCTGCTGTTCGGCGGCGTCGGGCCCCAAATGGCGGCGCAGGAAGGCTTTGGGGTCGCGTAACTGGCTCAAGGATGGCAACTGGGACATGACGGGCTCTCTCTTGGCTGGCGCTCGGCGTCAATGCAACACGGTCAAACCAGCATAGCAGCCGATACCGCCGCGCACGGCTTGGCGGCAGAGGGGTTCCGGGGCATGCTGTAGCGCCTGCATCAGGCGTCCAACTTTCGGATGATCCAGTCCCCATGAGCCAACTGCCGTTCCTGCCGTTTTCCAAACCCGTCATTGATGAAGCCACGATTGCCGCCGTTGGCGATGTGCTGCGCTCCGGCTGGATCACCAGCGGGCCGAAGGTCCAGGCCTTCGAAGCACAGCTGTCGGAATACTTCGGCGGGCGCCCGGTGCGCACGTTCAACTCCGGCACCTGCACCATGGAAATCGCCCTGCGCATCGCCGGCATCGGCCCGGGTGACGAAGTGATCACCACCCCGATTTCCTGGGTCGCCACCGCCAACGTGATCCTCGAAGTGGGCGCCACCCCGGTGTTTGCCGACATCGACCCGGTGACCCGCAACATTGATCTGGACCAACTGGAAGCGGCGATCACCCCGCGCACCAAAGCGCTGATTCCGGTGTACCTCGCCGGCCTGCCGGTGGACATGCAGCGCTTGTACGCCATCGCCCGCAAACACAATCTGCGCATTGTTGAAGACGCCGCCCAAGCGTTGGGTTCGAGCTGGAACGGCCAGCGCATCGGCGCCACCGGCGATTTCGTGTCGTTCAGTTTCCAGGCCAACAAGAACGTTACCTGCTCCGAGGGTGGCTGCCTGGTGCTGAACACCCCGGAAGAAGCGCGGCTGGCGGAGAAGTACCGTTTGCAGGGCGTGACGCGCAACGGCTTCGATGGTCTGGACGTCGACGTGCTCGGTGGCAAGTTCAACATGACCGATGTCGCCGCCACCATTGGCTTGGGTCAGTTCGCGCATATCGAGGCGCTGACCGCCCATCGTCAGGAACTGGCCCGACACTACTTCAAATGTTTTGGCGATGACTTTGAAGCGACCTATGGCGCGCAACTGCCGCCTGCGGACTTCACCCACAGCAACTGGCACCTGTTCCAACTGGTCCTGCCGGAACGCAAGGACGGCTTGCCGGCGCGAGCGACATTCATGGAGCAGATGCAGGCACGGGGTATCGGCATCGGTTATCACTACCCGCCGATTCACTTGCTGAGCCTCTACCGCGAGCGCGGCTTCAAGGAAGGCATGTTGCCGGTGGCGGAGCGGGTCGGACGGCTGATCGTGTCGTTGCCGATGTTTACCACCATGACCAAGGACGATGTCGAGCGTTCGGTGGCGGCGGTGAAAGCGGTATTGCGCGACGCCTGATTGACGCCTACAAAAAAGCCCCGAGAAATCGGGGCTTTTGAAGTATTACAGTCTGCTTATTCGCCGATGGCCGCCTTGTAGCCGGCAGCGTCGAGCAGCTTGTCCAGATCAGCCGCGTTATCGGGCTTGAGCTTGAAGATCCACGCACCGTACGGGTCGGAGTTCAGCAGTTCCGGCGAAGCGCTCAGCTCTTCGTTGACGGCGATCACTTCACCGGCAATCGGCGAGTAGATGTCGGAAGCGGCTTTCACCGACTCGACCACACCGGCCTGATCTTCAGCCGCATATTTGTTGCCCACTTCGGTCAACTCGACGAACACCACATCGCCCAGCGCTTCCTGCGCGTGATCGCTGATGCCCACGGTAACGGTGCCGTCGGCTTCCAGACGTGCCCACTCATGACTTTCGGCAAAACGCAGTTCAGCGGGGATATTGCTCATGCTCGGTGTCCTCAAGAAAATGTCAGCGGTCAGGCCCGCCGGAAAAGGTTAGATCAAGGTTTTGCCATGGCGCACGAAGGTCGGCTTGACCACCCGTACCGGATACCACTTGCCACGGATTTCCACTTCGGCGCGGTCGGCTGTGGCCATCGGTACACGCGCCAGGGCAATCGATTTACTCAGCGTAGGAGAGAAACTACCACTGGTGATCTCTCCTTCGCCAACATCGGCGATACGAACCACCTGATGGGCGCGTAAAACACCCCGCTCCTCAAGCACCAGGCCCACCAGTTTGTGCGCAACGCCGGCGGTTTTTTCCGCCTCCAGTGCCGCCCGCCCGATGAACTGCCGCGAGGCCGGTTCCCAGGCAATGCTCCAGGCCATATTGGACGCCAGCGGCGAGACATCTTGATGAATGTCCTGGCCGTAGAGGTTCATCCCCGCCTCAACCCGCAGCGTGTCGCGGGCGCCGAGGCCAATCGGCGAAATGCCAGCACCGACCAGATCGTTGAAAAATCCCGGCGCCTGTTCGGCCGGCAAGGCGATTTCCAGCCCGTCCTCACCGGTGTAACCGGTACGCGCGATGAACCAGTCGCCATCGACTTCGGCTTCGAACGGTTTGAGGTGCTGGATCAGCGTGGCGCGGGACTGGGTGACCAGTTCGGCGATCCTGTGCCGGGCCTGCGGGCCCTGGATGGCGAGCATCGCCAGCTCGGTGCGCTCGTGCAGTTGCACGTCGAACCCGGCCAGTTGTGCGTGCATCCAGGCCAGATCCTGATCACGGGTGGAGGCGTTGACCACCAGCCGATAACGGTCTTCGAGGCGATAGACGATCATGTCGTCGACGATGCCGCCACGCTCGTTGAGCATGGTGCTGTACAACGCCCGACCGGGGCGGTGCAGGCGTTCGACATCATTGGCCAGCAAATGCTGGAGCCAGGCCTTGGCCTGGTTGCCGGTAACGTCGATAACGGTCATGTGGGATACATCGAAGACCCCGCAATCGCGGCGCACTTCGTGGTGCTCCTCGACCTGCGAGCCGTAATGCAGTGGCATGTCCCAACCGCCAAAATCGACCATTTTCGCGCCAAGGGCGAGATGCAGGTCATACAGAGGCGTACGCTGTCCCATGGGTTTCTCCTTCCGGGCGTGGCGAAGGCGCGGACAGCCGCTGCACAGTTGAAAGCCTTGAAATATAAGGCTCTCAGCCGATTTCAGCGTACCGATCTGTCAGACGAACCGCACCGAATGCCGCGCATTGTAGCCGCATGATTCAGGACTGACGACTAAGTGTTTCGGTGCGCCGAGCGGCGGATCAGGCCGATGACCGGCAATAAACCGACCAATACCAGCGTCAGCGCCGGCAGCGACGCCCTCGCCCATTCGCCTTCGCTGGTCATTTCAAAGATGCGCACCGCCAGCGTGTCCCAGCCAAACGGGCGCATCAGCAGGGTGGCGGGCATTTCCTTGAGCACATCGACGAACACCAGCAACGCCGCGCTCAACGTGCCGGGCAGCAACAGCGGCAGATACACTTTGAAAAACAGTCGCGGCCCACTGACACCCAGACTACGTGCCGCTTCGGGCAATGAAGGCCGTATACGCGCCAGACTGTTTTCCAGCGGCCCGTAGGCCACCGCAATGAAGCGCACCAGATAAGCCATCAGCAACGCCGCCAGACTGCCGAGCAACAGCGGCTTGCCGGCGCCGCCGAGCCAGCCCGACAGCGGGATCACCAGTTCGCGGTCGAGGTAGCTGAAGGCGAGCATGATCGACACCGCAAGCACCGAGCCCGGCAACGCATAGCCGAGATTGGCCAGGCTGACGCCGGAGCGAATCGCCCGGGTCGGCGCCAGCCGTCGGGCGAAGGCCAGCAGCAACGCGACGCTGACGGTGATCAACGCCGCCATGCCGCCCAGGTAGAGGGTGTGCAGGATCAGCCCGGCGTAACGCTCATCGAGATCGAAGCGCCCGCGCTGCCAGAACCAGACGAGCAACTGCAGCAGCGGAATCACGAACGCACAGGCGAACACCAACGTGCACCAGCCTGTCGCTGCGAACGCCTTGAGCCCGCGCAGGTGATACAGCGCCTTGACCCGTGGTCGCTCGTTGCTTGCCCGGTTGGCACCGCGTGCCCGCCGTTCGCCGTAGAGCACCAGCATCACCACCAGCAACAACAGGCTCGCCAGTTGCGCCGCGCTGGGCAGGCTGAAGAAGCCGTACCAGGTCTTGTAGATCGCGGTGGTGAAGGTGTCGAAGTTGAACACCGACACCGCACCGAAATCCGCCAGGGTTTCCATCAGTGCCAGCGCCACCCCGGCACCGATCGCCGGCCGCGCCATGGGCAATGCCACACGCCAGAACGCCTGCCAGGGCGATTGCCCGAGCACCCGCGCCGCTTCCATCAGGCCTTTGCCCTGCGCGAGAAACGCGGTGCGCGCCAGCAGGTAAACGTAGGGATAAAACACCAGCACCAACACCACAATCACCCCGCCGGTGGAGCGCACCCGCGGCAGGCGTAACCCGCTGCCGAACCACTCGCGCAACAGCGTTTGCACGGGCCCGGCAAAGTCCAGCAGACCGACGAAGACGAACGCCAGCACATAAGCCGGGATGGCGAAGGGCAACATCAGCGCCCAGTCGAGCCAGCGCCTGCCGGGGAATTCACAGAGGCTGGTGAGCCACGCCAGACTGACGCCGAGCAGCGTCACACCGACGCCCACGCCAAGCACAAGGGTCAGGGTGTTGCCCAGCAAGCGCGGCATCTGGGTTTCCCACAGGTGCGACCAGATCTGCTGATCGATGGTTTGCCACGACAGCAACAGGACACTCAGGGGCAACAGCACCAACGCGGCGATGGCGAAAACGATGGGGTACCAGCGGCGTTGGGCGGGGTGGGCCACTTTTTGGACTCTGGGGGGATAGGGGGTGTTCTTGGGATTAGGGTTTCAAGTCGAGATTGTTGCCCTCACCCTCCCGGGAGAAGCCTATGGTGAGGTAGTTACATCGACCCGAAACATCGAGTCGAACTCTGGTTTCGAAAACACTACAAGTCGGCTCCCTCTCCCTCCGGGAGAGGGCTGGGGTGAGGGAGCGATCTTGAACGATGAACCGTTATACGAAAAGCCTCAGTTCCAGCCCGCCCGATCCATCATGCGAATCGCTTCGGCCTGGCGCTTGCCCGCCACTTCCACCGGCAGGGTGTCGGCGATGAACTTGCCCCATGCCGCCACTTCTTCCGAAGGCGCCACCGCCGGGTTGGCCGGGAACTCCTGGTTCACATCGGCAAAGATCTTCTGCGCTTCAGGCGTGGTCATCCACTCGACCAGCGCCTTGGCGGCTTCCGGGTGCGGCGCGTGTTTGGTCAGGCCGATGCCCGACAGGTTGACGTGCACGCCGCGATCGGCCTGGTTCGGCCAGAACAGTTTCACCGGCAGCTCCGGCATCTGCTTGTGCAGGCGACCGTAGTAGTAGGTGTTGACGATGCCGACGTCGCACTGGCCGGCATTGATCGCCTCCAGCACCGCCACGTCGTCGGAGAATACGTCGGTGGACAGGTTGTTGACCCAGCCCTTGAGGATTTTCTCGGTCTTCTCGGCACCGTGCACTTCGATCATGGTCGCGGTCAGCGACTGGTTGTAAACCTTCTTCGCCGTGCGCAGGCACAGGCGCCCTTCCCAGTTCTTGTCGGCCAGTGCTTCGTAGGTGGTCAACTCGCCCGGTTTTACCCGCTGGGTGGAATAGGCGATGGTCCGCGCGCGCAGGCTCAGGCCGGTCCAGGCATGGGTCGAAGAGCGATATTGCGGCGGGATGTTGGCGTCGATGGTCTTCGAGGTGAACGGCTGCAGAATGCCCATCTGCTCGGCCTGCCAGAGGTTACCGGCATCGACAGTGAGCAGCAGGTCGGCGGTGGCGTTTTCGCCCTCGGCCTTGATCCGCTGCATGAGCGGCGCTTCCTTGTCGGTGATGAACTTGATCTTCACCCCGGTCTTCGCGGTGTAGGCGTCGAACACCGGTTTGATCAGCTCATCAATACGCGAGGAGTAGACCACCACCTCGTCGGCGGCCTGGGCGGTGGTGCTGCCGATCAGGGTCAGGGCCAGGGCGGTCAGGAGACGCTTGGGTGCCAACATGGGAGTGATCTCTCGGTCGGAAAATGTGGCCCAAATGATAAGGACTCACATTTAGGTTCTCAATCGAACACTTTTCCAAGGAGTTACCAGATGTTGCACGACTCCTCCTACCGTTGGAATACGTTCCCCTGTAGGAGTGAGCCTGCTCGCGAGGTGGCCATCAGCAACAACGAAAAGATCAAGGCTTGGCGAGGGCCGGTAGATCGCCCGTCAAACCAAGGGCTTCACGCACAAACAGCGCCTTCGCCTCCGGCATCTGCTCAACAATCTTCAACCCGGCATTGCGCAGCCAGCGCACTGGCAGCGGATCGGCCTGGAACAAACGCTCGAAGCCCTCCATCGCCGCCATCAGCGCGAGGTTGTGGGGCATGCGCCGACGCTCGTAACGGCTCAGCACCTTCACATCGGCCAGACGCTGGCCACGCTCATTGGCTTGCAACAGCACTTCAGCCAGCACCGCCGCATCGAGGAAACCCAGGTTCACGCCCTGCCCGGCCAACGGGTGAATGGTGTGCGCCGCGTCACCGATCAGCGCCAGACCTTCGGCCACATAACGTTTGGCATGGCGCTGACGCAGCGGCACGCAAAGGCGCGGATCAGCGCTGATGACTTCGCCCAGGCAACCTTCAAAGGCGCGCTCCAGCGCCTGGCAGAAAGCCGCTTCATCCAGTGCCATCAAGCGCTCGGCCTCGCTCGGGGTGGTCGACCAGACAATCGAGCACCAATCCTGCTGCCCGTCGCGCTCAAGTGGCAGAAACGCCAGCGGTCCGTGATCGGTAAAGCGCTGCCACGCGGTCATCCGGTGCGGCTTGCTGCTGCGCACGCTGGTGACAATCGCGTGGTGCAGGTAATCCCACTCGCGCGTCGCCACGCCGGTCAGCCGGCGAACGGCTGAATTGGCGCCGTCAGCGGCAATCACCAACGGCGCGCGCAACTGGCGACCATCGGCCAGGGTCAGCAGCCAGTCATCGCCGGAGCGGCGCATCTGCTCCAGTCGGGCGTTGGCCAGCATGCCCAGATCGCAGTCGTGCAAACGATCGAGCAAGGCATCCTGAACCACACGGTTTTCGACGATATGCCCCAGCACCTCGGCGTGCACACTGCTCGCCGAGAAATGAATCTGGCCGGTGCCACTGCCGTCCCACACGTGCATGTCGGTGTACGGGCTGCTGCGCCGGCTGGCGATGCCGTCCCACACGCCGAGGCGTTCGAGAATCCGCTGGCTGGCCGCCGACAGCGCACTCACCCGCGGTTCGAACGGTGCGTCGACAGCGAACGGTTTGACGCTCAACGGGCTGCCGTCAAGCAGCAGGACTTCCAGCCCGCTGTCCTGTAGCGCCAGCGCCAAGGCGCTGCCGACCATTCCGGCCCCGACAATCAGCAGATCTGCGCGCATTTCCATGCTTTAAGCCTGTCTCGCTGGCGGCGTGCGCCGCCCGTAAAGGGTTTTACCGAGCACGCCGGTGGGCGGCGCGCTCCTGAAAGTGAAAGTGCCGGCCAGCCGCTCAAGCATCCGGCCGCGTCCCCAGCCCCATGGCCTGGCGGGCAAACCAGCGCTTGGCGGGAGGCAGCAGATCGAGGCCGAGCAAACCAATGTTGCGCCCCAGCGAGACCAGCGGCTGGGTGCTGCCGAACAATCGCGTGACCTGATCCGAGAAGCCCACAGTGAGGTCTTGATCCAGGCGCTGGCGCTCGCGATACGCCTGTAACGTGGCGAAGTCGCCCAGCGGTTTGTCGCTGGCGAGCAACGCGGCGGCCAGGGCATCGGCATCGCGCAACGACAGGTTGAAGCCCTGCCCGGCAATCGGGTGCAGGCTGTGTGCGGCGTTGCCGAGCACGGCCAGATGCGAACGCACTTGCTCTTCGGCCTCGACCAGCGACAGCGGATACAGATGGCGTGCTCCCACCTGCTTCAGGGTACCGAGACGGTAACCGAACACGCCTTGCAGTTCGCTGAGAAAATCGCGCTCGCTGAGGTCGGCCAAACGTTGCGCGTCCATGCCCAGACGGGTCCAGACCAGCGCGCAGCGGTTTTCCGGCAATGGCAGCAAGGCCATCGGGCCTTCGTCGGTGAAGCGCTCGAAGGCCATGCCGTTGTGCGCTTCGCTCGGGGTGATGTTGGCAATGAGTGCGCTCTGGTTGTACGGACGCTTGCGCACGTTGATGCCCAACTGCTCGCGCAGCCCGGAGCGACCGCCATCGGCGAGCACTGCCAGATCGCACTCGACGGTGGTTTCATCGTTGAGGGTCAGGCGATAACCGTCAGGCAGCGGCTCCATGCGCGCGACTTCCGCCGGGCAGCGCCAACTGATCACGTCTTTATCCAGATGCTGCCACAGGCACTGGCCGAGCCAGGCGTTCTCCACCACGTAACCGAGCGCCGGCACGCCCTCTTCCATCGCCGACAGTCGGGCAGTGGAGAAGCGCCCACGGTCAGACACGTGAATCTGTTTGATCGGCTCGGCGCGGCGGGAAATTTCCTGCCACACGCCCAACCGCTGATAGATCTGCCGCGAACCGAAGGACAGCGCCGACGAACGGGCGTCGTAGCTCGGCTGCCAGCTGTCGCCCGGGGCAAACGGTTCGATCAGGACGATTTTCCAGCCACGGGCCTTGGCCCCGGCCTGCAAGGCCAACGCCAGACTGGCGCCGACCAGGCCGCCACCGATGATTGCCAGGTTGACTCGACTCATGCCGCGTGTGCCCGTGCTTGCGCCATCAGCGCTTCGATGTCAGCGACGGTTTTCGGCACGCCGCCCGTGAGGATTTCACAACCGCTCTTGGTCACTACCACGTCGTCCTCGATGCGCACGCCAATGCCGCGCCATTTCTTCGCTACGTTCTGATTGTCCGGGGCTATGTAGATGCCCGGTTCCACGGTCAGCGCCATGCCGACCTCCAGCACCCGCCATTCGCCGCCGACCTTGTACTCGCCGACGTCGTGAACATCCATGCCCAGCCAGTGGCCGGCGCGGTGCATGTAAAACGCTTTATAGGCTTCCGTCGCGATCAAGTCGTCGACCTCGCCCTGCAATATCCCGAGCTGCACCAGACCTGCGGTGATCACCCGAACCGTGGCTTCGTGGGCCTGATTCCAGTTCTTGTTCGGGTCGATTTCGGCGAACGCGGCTTCCTGCGAGGCCAGCACCAACTCGTAGATCGCTTTTTGCTCCGGCGAGAACTTGCCGTTGACCGGCCAGGTGCGGGTGATGTCGCTGGCGTAGCAGTCGATTTCGCAACCGGCGTCGATCAACACCAGATCGCCGTCCTTGAGCAGCGCGTCATTCTGCTGGTAATGCAGGATGCAGCTGTTGCGCCCGGCAGCGACGATCGAACCGTAGGCCGGCATTTTCGCCCCGCCCTTGCGGAACTCGTAATCGAGTTCGGCTTCGAGGCTGTACTCGTACAACCCCGGCCGGCTGGCCTGCATCGCACGAATGTGGGCTTGGGCCGAGATCCGTGCGGCTTCGCGCATCACCTTCACTTCTGCCGCCGATTTATACAGGCGCATGTCGTGCAGCAGATGATCCAGGGCAACGAATTCGTTCGGCGGCTGGGCGCCGAGGTGCGCCTTGGAGCGGATCACGTTGATCCAGTCCATCAGGTGGCGGTCGAATTCGGGGTTGCTGCCCATCGCCGAATACACCCGGTCGCGGCCTTCGATCAGGCCCGGAAGAATGTCGTCGATGTCAGTGATCGGGAACGCGTCGTCGGCACCGTAATCGCGGATCGCACCTTCCTGCCCTGCACGCAGACCGTCCCACAACTCGCGCTCGGCATTGCGCTCACGGCAGAACAGCACGTACTCGCCATGCTCGCGGCCCGGCATCAGGACGATAACGGCTTGCGGCTCGGGGAATCCGCTGAGGTACTGGAAGTCGCTGTCCTGACGGTAGACGTGCTCGACGTCGCGGTTGCGGATCGCCACCGCGGCGGCAGGCAGGATCGCGATGCTGTTGGGTTCCATCTGCGCCATCAGGGCCTTGCGGCGACGGCTGTATTCCGCTTTGGGGATATGGGTCATGGGCAGATGGCTTTCCCTGGCACGCGATTAATGCAGCGACGGCTTGGCGGCTGGCGGCACGTCGGCTTTCTTGGTTTCCGAGAACAGCAGCAGCGGCGCGACGCGCAGGTACTCCATGACTTCCATGTAGTCGGTTTCGCCGTCTTCGGATTCTTCCAGGGCATCTTGCACTTGGGAGATCGCGGCCAGATCCTGCAGCACTTCGGTGGCTTCAGTGCTGAGCATGCTGCTGTCGCGGCAGTTCAGGCCGAAACCGCTGAGGAAGCCCTGGCACCATTGGCCCAGCGCAGCGGCGCGGTCGGTCAGTGGTGCATCATCGGTCGGCAACAGCAGAACGACAGTGACGTCGTCACCGGTCAGCTCGCCTTTGACCATCTCTTGCAGGCCGATCAGGGCGTTGCGGACGTTGTCCTGGATGTCGCCTTCGAGCAATTCGGCGGCGTCGATCAGCCAGCCTTCGTTATCGAAGCCGGCACCGGCGCAGCTGCGGCCAAGCAGCAGGCCATGCAGTTCGGCGGGCGAGACGTTGTGGCCGCTGGAAGTCAGCAGGGTGGCAAAGGCTTGGTACGGGGAATTCGCAATGGTCATGGGCAGCTAGGCGCCAGACGGCGCTATGTCTAGAATGAAGGCCTTGTATCCTACATCGACAGACTCGCCAAGACTATTAAAGGCTGTCCGCCAGCTATCCCATCAGACAGACTCCGACCCAGTGGACACAATGGAAGACACCGACCTGCAAGCGCTGATGGCCAGACTCGAACTGCTGATTACCCGAGTCGAGCAACTTAAGAGTCAAAATGCACTCTTACTAGCTCAGGAAAAGACCTGGCGCGAGGAACGCGCTCACCTCATTGAAAAAAACGAAATCGCCCGGCGTAAGGTCGAATCGATGATTTCGCGCCTCAAGGCCCTGGAGCAAGACTCATGAGTTCAAGCAATAGCGTCACCGTGCAGATCCTCGACAAAGAGTATTCGATCATCTGCCCGCAGGAAGAACGCAGCAATCTGGTCAGTGCCGCACGCTACCTGGACGGCAAGATGCGCGAGATCCGCAGCAGCGGCAAAGTCATCGGCGCCGACCGCATCGCCGTGATGGCCGCGCTGAACATCACCCACGACCTCTTGCACAAAGAAGAGCGCCCGGACATCCAGGCCAGCGGTTCGACCCGTGAACAGGTGCGCGACTTGCTCGATCGTGTCGATCTGGTCCTCGCCGACGATCAGAACACCAGCAAGGGCTGATTCAACCGGCCGCTTGCGGTATACTCGCCGCACTCCCTGGGGTGCTTGCCAGTTGACGATGTCCCTGAGCCGATTCGCACTACCCTGGAAGTTGCACGTTGGGCTGGTGTGCATGTCCGCTAGACGGAAAGCCTTAAAGTCTACTGCATCTTCCACCTTGAACTTTCGGGTTCAAGGGCTAAGTTGACAGCGGTTCATCCGGGGAGCCTGATTCGAATCCGATGTCGGTATTTGCCGGCATCGGATTTTTTATGCGTGCGTTTTCGCCCTCACCTGCCGAAGCCGAACCATGACCGAACCTGCGCTGCTGCCCCGCCCGCAACTCCGCCGCCTGCTGCGCAAGGCGCGCCGCTCACTGACCCCAGGTGAGCAACGCCAGGCCGCCAAAGGCCTGTTCCGCCAACTGGCACAAGACCCGCACTTTCGCCGGGCCCGACACATCTCCCTGTACTTGCCCACCGACGGCGAAATCGATCCGCGCCTGCTGCTGCGCGAAGCCCAGCGCCGGGGCAAGGCCACTTATCTGCCGGTGCTCAGTGCCTGGCCACGGACCAAAATGGTGTTCCAGCGCATCCGTCCCGGGGAGAAACTCAAACCCAATCGCTTCCGCATTCTGGAGCCGCGCGCCCAACTGGCGCGCCAGCGCAAGATCTGGACACTGGACCTGGTGTTGTTGCCGTTGGTTGGATTTGATGACGTCGGCGGGCGCCTGGGGATGGGCGGCGGCTTCTACGACCGCAGCCTGGCGTATCTCGCCCGGCGCAAGCAATGGCGCAAGCCCACGCTGTTGGGCCTGGCCCATGAATGTCAGAAGGTCGAGCGATTGGCGCAAGCCAGTTGGGATGTACCGCTGCAGGGCACGGTCACTGACAAGGCGTGGTATGTCGCGGGGTAGGACGCCGCACGAAAACGCGGCGTCGAGAAGGCAGTTTCAGCGCTTGAAGGCTGTCGACTGTTGCACCTGTTGCGCCACTTCAATCGGCGCGTCGGTCTTGTTGGACCACAGGCTTTGCGCGTAACCCGTGGTCACGACACCCAGGCCGAACAAAATGACCAAAGTCCATAGCAAATCCGGTTTGCGTTTCATCGATTGCCCCCCTCAAGGCACATCATCACGATGACAGCAGCGGTTTCCGTTCGTAGGCCGTGCAGCAGCGTCAAGCTTTAAAGGCCGGCATTTTGCGACAACGTGAACCTGCGCGCAAACGCTGACGTCAACCGACTGTCGGTTTGTCATAAAATTGCCCGACAACCTGCCCAATGACCGTTTCAGGAGCAAAAAACCATGGCCTATTGGCTGATGAAATCCGAGCCCGACGAACTTTCGATCAAAGGCCTGGAGAAGCTCGGCACAGCGCGCTGGGACGGGGTTCGCAACTATCAGGCGCGCAATTTCCTGCGCGCGATGGCGGTAGGCGATGAGTTCTTTTTCTACCATTCCAGCTGCCCGGAACCGGGGATTGCCGGCATCGGCAGAATCATCCAGGCCGCGTACCCGGATCCCACCGCACTGGAGCCGGAGAGCCATTACTTCGATCCAAAGGCCACAGTGGAGAAAAATGCCTGGAGCGCCATCGACGTGGCGCACGTCGAAACCTTTGCGCGGGTCTTGAAACTCGATTACCTGAAACAGCAGACCGCGCTGGCGCAAATGCCGCTGGTGCAGAAGGGCTCGCGGCTGTCAGTGATGCCCGTCACCGCCGAACAATGGGCCGCTGTGCTCGGCCTGCGCTGAGAACCGCCCGGTCACGCAGTGCTGGCAGACAAAAGGGTCTAGGCTTGCCGCTCATTTGATTGACATCAAGCGCCCCCTGCGCTTGAACCGTCAGACTGGACGCCACAGCCGCAGGATGCCCCCATGTCGACGCACCGCCGTTCCTCACTTTTATTTGCCGGATCGCTCATCGCCTTACTGTTGGCCGCCGGCGGCTTCGGTTACTGGAAGTCAATCAGCAGTCGCCTGCCCGAGGGCCTGTCGGCCGGCAACGGACGACTCGAAGCCACCGAAGTGCAGATCGCCAGCAAGACCCCCGGTCGCCTCGCCGAGGTGCTGGTCGATGAAGGCGACAAGGTCAGCCAGGGCCAATTGCTGGCGCGCATGGACACGCGCACCCTTGAGGCCCAGCGCAACCAGGCCGAAGCCGAGGTCGTGCGTGCGCGGGAAAACCTCAACGCCGCCCAGGCCAACGTGCAGTTGCGTCAGAGTGAGCTATTGCTGGCCCAGCAGGAACTCGGGCGCTCTCAATCACTGTTCAAGCACGGTTTCGTCAGCGCCCAGGTCATCGATCAATTGCAGTCGCGCATCGGCACCGGCAACGCAGCCGTGACAGCGGCGCGCGCTCAGGTGTCGGCGGTCAGTGCAGCGATTGGCGCTGCACAGGCGCAGGTCGCGCAACTGACCAGCGAAATCGACGACAGCAGCCTGCGCGCGCCGATTGATGGCGTGATCCAGTTGCGCATGGCCGAACCCGGCGAGGTGCTGGGGGCCGGTGGCCGCGTCCTGCTGTTGATCGATCCCAATGATCAGTACATGAACCTCTACCTGTCCGCCGCCGTGGCCGGACGTCTGGCGGTGGGCGATGAAGCGCGGGTGCTGCTCGATGCCCTGCCCGACAAGCCGTTGCCGGCAAAAATCAGTTTCGTCGCCGGCAAATCGCAGTTCACCCCGAAAGAGGTGGAAACCCGCGACGAGCGGCAAAAACTGGTGTTCCGCGTCAAGCTGCGCCTGACCCAACCCAGCGCCGTGCCGCAAGCCAAGCCCGGCATGCCCGGCGCCGGGTATGTACGCACCGCGCCGATCGCCTGGCCGGCCAATCTGCAATGAACAGCCTCGCGGTTCAGGCGAACGGCATCGCGCACCGCTACGGCAAACAGCAAGCGCTGAGCGAGATCGCCTTCAGCCTGCCCGCCGGCACCCGTTGCGGGCTGATCGGCCCCGATGGCGCGGGCAAGTCCAGCCTGCTGGGGCTGATCGCCGGGGTGAAAGCCTTGCAGCAAGGGCAACTGGACGTCCTCGGCGGGCCGATCCAGCAGCGCCGCCACCGCGACACGCT
This sequence comes from Pseudomonas sp. LF-5, assembly GCF_037626295.1. NCBI lineage: Bacteria > Pseudomonadati > Pseudomonadota > Gammaproteobacteria > Pseudomonadales > Pseudomonadaceae > Pseudomonas > Pseudomonas sp. LF-5. Next base: position 440,645 of record NZ_JARKMT010000003.1, on the reverse strand, counting down.
GTATGCGCGCATCGCCTTCATGCCTCAGGGATTGGGCGGCAACCTGTATCCCGAACTGTCGATCCGCGAAAACATTCAGTTCTTCGCTACGTTGTTCGGTCTGTCGAAGGCCGACAGCGAGCAACGCATGCACAACCTGCTGCTCGCCACCGACCTGCTGAAATTCGCCGAGCGCCCCGCCGGCAAATTGTCCGGCGGCATGAAACAGAAACTCGGGCTGTGCTGCGCGCTGATCCATGAACCGGATCTGTTGATCCTCGACGAGCCGACCACCGGCGTCGACCCGCTCTCGCGCCGACGGTTCTGGGAACTGGTCGACGACGTGCGGCGCCAGCGCCCGCAACTGACCCTGCTGGTCGCCACCGCGTATATGGAGGAAGCCGAACAGTTCGAGCATTGCTTGATGCTCGACAACGGCAAATTGATTGCCACCGGCCTGAGCCGTGAACTGGCGGCCGTCACCCCCAGCGGCAAACTTGATGAGGCCTTCACCCATTTCCAGGGTGACCGCCAGCATGACGCTCAGCCGCTGGTGATTCCGCCACGCACCGACAGCACCACCGACATCGCCATCGAGGCCCATGACCTGACGTTGCGTTTCGGCGACTTCACCGCCGTGGATCACGTCAGCTTCGCCATCGGGCGCGGCGAAATTTTCGGTTTTCTCGGCTCCAACGGCTGCGGCAAGACCACCACCATGAAAGTCCTGACCGGACTGATGCCGGCCAGCGAGGGCAGCGCGACGCTGCTCGGTAACCCGGTGAATGCCAAGGATCTGGCCACGCGCAAGCGGGTCGGCTTCATGTCCCAGAGTTTTTCGCTGTATGGCGAGCTCAGTGTGCGGCAGAACCTTGAGCTGCATGCGCGGCTGTTCGACCTGCCCAAGGTCGAAAGCGCGCAACGCATCGAAGCGTTGATTCAGCGCTTCAACCTGCTCGGCGTCGCCGATCAGCCGTCCGGGGCCCTGCCGCTGGGTCTGCGCCAACGTTTGTCACTGGCGGTGGCGGTGTTGCACCGCCCGGAAGTGCTGATTCTCGATGAGCCGACGTCCGGCGTCGATCCGGCAGCCCGCGATGACTTTTGGCGGCTATTGATCGAACTGTCACGCGAGCAGGGCGTGACGATTTTCCTCTCCACCCACTTCATGAACGAAGCCCAGCGCTGCGACCGCATCTCGCTGATGCACGCCGGCAAAGTCCTCGCGTGCGACACCCCGGCGGCATTGCAACAGCAGTTCGGTGGAGAGACGCTGGAAGCCGCTTTCGTGACCTGCCTGGAACAGGCCCAGGGCACGGCCGAAACGCCTCCCGCGAGCGAATCGTCGACGGTGCCAGCGGCCGCCGCGCCGCCACTCAAGCAGCGCGGTTTCAGCCTCGGCCGTCTGCTCGCGGTGGCCAGTCGCGAAGGCAAGGAGCTGCTGCGTGACAAGGTGCGTATGGCCTTCGCCCTGGCGGGGGCGATCTTCATGATGGTGATCTTCGGCTACGGAATTTCCCTGGACGTGGAAAACCTCGCGTTTGCCGTGTACGACCAGGACCAGACGCCGCAGAGCCGAACCTATCTGGAGGCCTTTCGCGGCTCACGCTATTTCGATGAACGCCCGGCCATCCACGACGCTCAAGAACTACACCGCCGCCTGCAACGCTCGGAGATCAAACTGGCGCTGGAAATCCCCCCCGGATTTGGCCGTGACCTGTACGCCGGGCGCCAGCCTGCAGTGGCGGCGTGGCTGGATGGCGGCATGCCGTTTCGCGCCGAGACCAGCCGCAATTATGTCGAAGCCGTGCACCTGGCCAACCTGCAACAGTTGGCCGAGCAGAGCAGCCCCGCGATCAATCATCAGGCGGGTGCCAGCCTCGAAACGCGCTTTCGTTACAACCAGGATGTGGTCAGCGTCAACGCCATCGGCCCCGGGGTCATGGCACTGATTCTGGCGTTCATTCCGGCGATGCTCACCGCACTCGGCATCGTGCGCGAAAAAGAACTCGGCTCAATCACCAACTTCTACGCCACGCCCCTGACCCGCCTGGAGTTTCTGCTGGGCAAACAGGCGCCGTACCTGCTGGTCAGTCTGGTCAATCTCGCGCTGCTGGTGGCGATGAACCGCTGGCTGTTCGGCGTACCGTTCAAGGGCAGCCTGCTGACGCTGGCGTTCGGCGGCCTGTTGTACGTGCTGGCGACCACCAGCATGGGCCTGCTGATCTCGGCGTTCACCCGCACGCAAATCGCCGCGATCCTCGGCACCATGATCATCACCAGCCTGCCGACCATTCAGTTCTCCGGGCTGATCGTGCCGCGCTCTTCGCTGGAGGGGGCGGCGGCGGTGATGGGCATGCTGTTTCCGGCAGGACACTTTCTCGACATCGCGGTGGGCACGTTCACCAAAGCGCTGGACCTGCGGCAACTGTGGCCGCAATGCCTGGCGCTGTTCGGGTTCTTTGTCGGGTTCACCGGGCTGAGCCTGATCATGCTGAAAAAGCAGGAGGCCTGATGCATAAGTTCGCGCACATCCTGCGCCTGGGACTCAAGGAACTGACCAGCCTGCGCCACGACAGCGTGTTGCTGCTGTTCCTGTTCTACGCCTTCACCGTGGCGATCTACATGCCCGCCGCCGGCTCGGTGATCGGCGTGCACAACGCCAGCGTGGCGATCGTCGACGAAGACCACAGTGCCCTCTCGCGCCAGTTGGCCCAGGCCCTGCAACCGCCGGAGTTCCAGACGCCGGTGCTGTTGCCCTATACGCAACTCGATCAGGTGATGGACAGCGGCCAGTACACCTTCGTGATCAACATTCCGGCAGGGTTTCAAACCGATCTGCTCGCGGCGCGGCAACCGGCCATTCAAGTCAACGTCGATGCCACCGCGATGAGCCAGGCGTTCATGGGCGCCGGCTACATCAGCCGGATCTTCCAGCGTGAATTGCAGACCTACGGCGGCCAGGGCGATGCCGTGAGCAAAACGCCCATCCAGTTGACCACCCGCGCACTGTTCAACACCAACCTGGAGGGCGGCTGGTTTCTGGCGGTGATTCAGATCGTCAACAACATCACCATTCTGGCGATCATCCTGACGGGTACGGCGCTGCTGCGCGAACGTGAGCACGGCACGCTCGACCATTTGCTGGTGCTGCCGCTGACGGCGCTGGAAATCATGCTGGCGAAAATCTGGAGCAACCTGCTGGTGGTGGTGCTGTGCACCTGGCTGTCGCTGGAGGTGGTGGTCAAAGGCGCATTGGGCGTGCCGTTGTCCGGCTCGATGGGCCTGTTTTTGCTGGTGACTGCGGTTTATCTGTTTGCCAGTACCGCGTTGGGGATTTTTCTGGCGACCCTGGCGCGCTCGACGCCACAGTTCGGCCTGCTGGCGATTCCGGTAATCATCCCGATGTTGCTGCTGTCCGGCGGCAGCACGCCGCTGGACAGCATGCCGCAATGGCTGCAGTGGGTCATGCAGGGCTCGCCGTCCACGCATTTTGTCAGCCTCAGCGCCGCGATTCTGTTTCGCGACGCGGGGCTGAGCGTGGTCTGGCCGGACTTGCTGGCGCTGACGGCCATCGGCCTGCTGTTCTTCTTCATTGCCCTGGCACGCTTTCGCAAGAGCCTGGCGTCCTGAACAGCCGCCAGCGTGGTTACTGAATGATCAGGTTGTTGAACAACAGGTCTTCAACCACCGGCTTGCCGGTTTCGTCGTTCATCACTTGCTGAGTCTGCTTCAGGGCTTCCTGACGCAGTTTTTCCTTGCCTTCGATGCTGCTCATCGCCTCGCTGGTCTGCTGGGTAAACAGCGCCACCAGTTGATTGCGGATCAGCGGCTCGTTGGCCTTGACCAGTTTGGTCGCCTCTTCACCGGTCACGCGCAATGCCACGTCGGCCTTGTAGACCTTCAGCTTCGGCGTGCCGTCCAGCCCGTAGTTGCCCACGAACGGCGGGCTCAGGGTGATGTAGTTGACCTTCGGCGCCTCGCCTTCTTTGGCTTCTTCGGCCAGCGCTGCCACAGGCAGAGACAGGGCCAGCAACAACATGATCCACGCTTTCACAATTCGCTCCTTATCCGGTTTGCGGCCTAGCATAACGACCCGCCGCGCAAGCACAAGCTTATGGCTGACTATCAGGGCCGGGCATGCTCGTTGACCCGTTGACTGACACACCTACACTTATCGGCCATCACTCCCAAAGGAATAGCCCTGATGAAAGCCGTGCTGTGCAAAGCCTTCGGCCCTGCCGAATCGCTGGTGCTGGAAGACGTCGCCAGTCCTGCCCTGAAGAAGAACGAAATCCTGCTGGAGGTGCACGCCGCCGGGGTCAACTTCCCGGACACGCTGATCATCGAGGGCAAGTACCAGTTCAAGCCGCCCTTCCCGTTCTCGCCGGGCGGTGAAGCGGCCGGCGTGGTCAGCGCCGTGGGCGAAAAGGTCGGCCATTTGAAGGTCGGCGACCGGGTCATGGCTTTGACCGGTTGGGGCAGCTTTGCCGAACAGGTCGCGGTGCCGGGCTACAACGTCCTGCCGATCCCGCCGTCGATGGATTTCAATACCGCCGCCGCGTTCAGCATGACCTACGGCACCTCGATGCACGCCCTTAAACAACGGGCGAACCTGCAACCGGGCGAAACCCTGCTGGTGCTGGGTGCGTCTGGCGGTGTGGGGCTGGCGGCGGTGGAAATCGGCAAAGCCATGGGTGCCCGGGTCATCGCTGCCGCCAGCAGCGCGGAGAAACTCGCCGTGGCCAAGGCTGCCGGTGCCGATGAGCTGATCAATTACAGCGAAACCAGCCTCAAGGACGAAATCAAACGCCTCACTGACGGCCAGGGTGCCGACGTGATCTACGACCCGGTCGGCGGTGACCTGTTCGATCAAGCCATCCGCGCCATCGCCTGGAACGGCCGGCTGCTGGTGGTCGGCTTCGCCAGCGGACGCATCCCTGAGTTCCCGGTCAACCTCGCGCTGCTCAAGGGTGCGGCAGTGGTCGGCGTGTTCTGGGGCTCCTTCGCCCAGCGCCAGCCGCAGGATAACGCGGCGAACTTCCAGCAACTGTTCGGCTGGTTCGCCGAGGGCAAGCTGAAACCGCTGGTGTCGCAGGTGTATCCGCTGAGCAACGCGGCGCAGGCGATCAATGATCTGGGGCAGCGCAAGGCTGTGGGCAAGGTGGTGGTGCAGGTGCGCTGAAACCGCAGCGTGTCTCAGCCGCCGGGCGATGATGCCGCGTCGCCCGGCAACAGCTGCTCCTGCACCTTCTCGCTACGGGACGGGATGAGCCGCCCGTTCTCATCGAAGCGCAGGACGATCAGCCAATCGAACACATCATCCGGCCATTTTTCCTGGCCCATCAGCGCTGTGGGGTCACCACCAAAGGCCTTGAGCAGTTTGTTGATGTGGCCGTGATGCCAGGCGATCAACACCGTTTGCGCCTGATTGCTTTTGCGCAACAGTTTGACCAGTTGATGAAGATCGCCATTGACGTAGGGTTGCTCAATCACAAGGTTCAGACGCTGGGCCAGCGGGGTCAGGGTCAGACGCGAACGTGAACTCTCCGGGACGTCGCCGGCAGCGATCAGACGCTGGGGGGTGAGCGTCTGGCCGTCGAGTTTCAGCGGATTGAAATAGTCGACGTAGGCGGCCGCACGCAGTTCGCCTCGGGCATTGAGCGCCGACCCCTCAGCCGGTTTTTCCGCATGTCGAATGATCAGCACCGTGGCGTTGCGCAGACCGGAATGAGTCGGATGATCGGTGATGATCAATGTCAGTAATACAACGGCAAGACCCGCTGCCACCAAAAATCTCGGCATCAATCTGCGAACCTTCAGTGGCATTTCTTATCTCGGCTGATCAATCGGTTGAACTGGCCGCGAGTCTAAGCCACCCGATGTTCAGAAGTGGTGAAAACGCCCTGTTCTTACAGCTGAGCGACAGGTTCATAAAGGAAAGTGCGATTTCCAACATTTCCGCTGTTTTGCCAATGCGAACCGGTGCTATTTTCGGTAACGAAACTGTAACATTCGCATCCGCAGTCAAAACAAGAAATCTGGAGCTCTTGAATGTTTGCTTTCTTTCGTCCTGCCGCCCATCAGGCTCCATTGCCTGAAGAAAAAATAGACAGCACCTACCGACGCCTGCGCTGGCAGATCTTCGCCGGTATCTTCTTCGGTTACGCGGGTTACTACCTGCTGCGCAAAAACTTCTCCCTGGCCATGCCGTACCTGATCGACGAAGGCTACAGCCGTGGCGATCTGGGTCTGGCGATGTCGGCCATCGCCATTGCCTACGGCCTGTCCAAGTTCCTGATGGGCCTGGTCTCCGACCGTTCCAATCCGCGTTACTTCCTGCCGTTCGGCCTGCTGGTATCGGCCGGGGTGATGTTCATTTTCGGTTTCGCGCCATGGGCGACGTCCAGCGTGACCATGATGTTCATCCTGCTGTTCATCAACGGTTGGGCCCAGGGCATGGGCTGGCCACCGAGTGGACGCACAATGGTGCACTGGTGGTCGCAGAAGGAACGCGGCGGCGTGGTCTCGGTGTGGAACGTGGCGCATAACGTCGGCGGTGGCCTGATCGGTCCGCTGTTCCTGCTCGGCATGGGCCTGTTCAACGACTGGCACGCAGCGTTCTACGTGCCCGCAGCCGTGGCGCTGGGCGTGGCGGTGTTTGCCTTCATCACCATGCGCGACACCCCGCAATCGGTCGGCCTGCCGCCGATCGAGAAGTACAAGAACGATTACCCGGAAGGCTACGACGCCAGCCACGAAGACGAATTCAGCGCCAAGGAAATCTTCGTCAAATACGTGCTGCGCAACAAAATGCTCTGGTACATCGCCCTGGCCAACGTCTTCGTCTACCTGCTGCGCTACGGCGTGCTGGACTGGGCGCCGACCTACCTCAAGGAAGCCAAGGGTTTCACGGTGGATAAAACCTCGTGGGCCTATTTCTTCTACGAGTGGGCGGGTATTCCGGGCACGCTGCTGTGCGGCTGGATGTCGGACAAGATCTTCCGTGGCAACCGTGGCCTGACCGGCATGGTGTTCATGGCGCTGGTGACCGTCGCAACGCTGGTGTACTGGCTGAACCCGGCCGGCAACCCGACCGTGGACATGATCGCGCTGTTCTCGATCGGCTTCCTGATCTACGGCCCGGTGATGCTGATCGGTCTGCAGGCGCTGGAACTGGCGCCGAAGAAAGCCGCCGGCACTGCTGCGGGCTTCACCGGTCTGTTCGGTTACTTGGGTGGTTCGGTCGCGGCGAGTGCGGCGATGGGCTACACCGTTGACCACTTTGGCTGGGACGGTGGTTTTGTGCTGCTGGTGGGCGCTTGCCTGCTGTCGATGGCCTTCCTGGCCCCGACGCTATGGCACAAGCAAGTCGCCAGTCAGAGCCGCGAAGCCGTCGCTTGATCGCTTTGTGATTTACAACGCTTGAGCCGCGCCTCCAGATTGCGGTCTGGCATGGCGTGGCTGCGCAGGGCGTGGGCGGTCTGCTCGACATAATCGCGAGTGGTACCGTAGCGCCCGCAAGCGCTCGCGAACACCTGACTCAGCACGTGATCCGGCAGGTTGCCGGCGTAGCTGGGCAGGTGTCGCTCCAGCACAAACCCCAACGCCTGAACCTGACTGCCATCTTCGAGCCGGCAGTTGAGCCAGTGCGGGCGATAGGACGGGAACGGCATCTCGCGTTTCCACAGCGCATAAAGCGCACTGTCGAGGTTCTCTTCCGGCAACCGATAGGCGAAGCCGCTGCACGAACCGCCGCGATCCAGACCGAACACCAGCCCGGGCATTTCCGGCGTACCGCGATGCTCATGCGACCACAGGTACAAACCGCGGTGGTAGCCATGGACTCGCCCGCGCACCCGCTCCACTGCCGTACATTCCGGACGCCAGATCAGCGACCCGTAAGCGAACAGCCAAACCGGCCCGCCCTTGTGGCGCGCCATGGTCGATTGCATCGAGACGAGAAGTTGTTCGTGGGTCAGCTGCGGCCCCAGATCGAGCCGCGGAGGGTAAGCCAGATTCACAAAAGCAGATTCAATGGCTGTCATGACGGAAATGTTCGGCCCCGCAAGTATTACAAGATGTAAGCACAATTCGCTGGATAGAACATATAGCAGTAACTGTAAAACGAAAAGTGCTAAAGGATGTATGACTGGCTCAATAGCGTTAAATCGAGATTAGCGGTCCCGGTTAACGGCTTTTATATAGCCTAATACCATTGCAGGAATATCTTAAATACCCGAATGAAATATGCATAAGCCTTCCCTTGTTCAGGAACGGTTCAAGAAAACGCTGGAATTTTCCTACTAGAATGTCGGACTTTATGTCTTTCCAGTCGCTGAACGCCTACGTATAACGGCCTTCTTCTGGCGCAAGCCATCCCGTTTAACCGAGGCTGCAACATGAACGCACCCAGGCTTTTGGCCGCATTGTTATTGCTTCAGACCGGCCAGGCTCTGGCCACCGATGATTCACAAAAAGACGATGGCTTCTGGTACGCACAAACCAGTGTCTATACCCGCCATTACTCGCCCGACCCTGAACACAATAATCATCAGGACTTGATCGGCATCGAACGCAATCAGGCTTCCGGCTGGGTATTGGGCGGGGCAACTTTTCGCAACTCATTCAGCCAGCGCTCGAACTATGCCTATGTCGGCAAGCGCTATGACAGCCGGGAGTATCCGGTGTATCTGAAAGTCACCGGCGGCCTGTTGCAGGGTTATCGCGGTGATTACAAGGACAAGATCCCGTTGAACCGCTTCGGCGTGGCGCCGGTAGTCATTCCGTCCGTCGGTACTCACTACGGCCCGCTGGCGGCCGAGATGGTGTTTCTCGGCGCCAACGCGGCGATGGTGACGACCGGCGTACGTTTCTAGGGATTGGGCTCAACGCTCGTGCGGCTCAATTCGTGAGGCTCAATTCGCGCGGCTCAATTCGCGCGGCTCAAGAGCGCGGCGCATAGGCAAACACGTCCGCGCGCATCTGGTGTGCATCCATCCCGGCTTCCACCAGCGCATCCAGCGTACCGTAGACCATCGCCGGCGAACCGCTGGCGTAGACGTGCAGCGGCTTCAGATCCGCAAAGTCTTCACACACGGCCTGGTGCAACATCCCGCAGCGCCCTTCCCAACCGCACTGGTCGCTGACGACTTTGTGCAGGAACAGATTGGGCAGTTTCAGCCATTCGTCCCAATGCTCGATGGCGTAGAAGTCTTCCGGACGGCGCACCCCCCAGTACAGATGCACCGGGTGTTTGAAGCCGTTGGCGCGGCAGTGTTCGATCAGGCTGTGAATCTGGCCCATGCCGGTACCGGCGGCGATCAGCACCAACGGCCCGTCAGGCAATTCGGCGAGGTGAGTGTCGCCAAACGGCAGTTCGACGCGCACCAGCGGGTTGCGTTGCAACTGTTCGATCAGGCTCAGCGCACTGGCTTCACGCGCCAGCACGTGGATTTCCAGATCACGCCCGCCGTGCGGCGCCGAGGCCATGGAGAACGCCGACTTCTCGCCGCTCTCGCGCTCAATCATCAGGTACTGTCCGGCGTGGTAGCGCGGCGGTTTACCGGCCGGCGCCCGCAAGCGTACACGCCAGGTGTCACCGCCAACGTCCCGGCATTCGATGACCTGACACGACAGGCTGCGCACCGGCAGTTCTCCCAACGCCAGCACGCCATCCCACAACAGGATGCAGTCTTCCAGCGGCTCGGCTATGCAAGTGTAGAACTCGCCGTGGTCGTGCACCTTGCCGGCCTGTTCGACCCGGCCTTCGACCAGCAACGCCGCACACACGTGGCAGTTGCCGTTGCGGCAGCTTTGCGGGCAGTCGTAGCCCAGGCGCCGCGCACCGTCGAGAATCCGCTCACCGGGCTGTATCTCAAGCACCGCTCCGGAGGGCTGCAGGGTTACACGCATCAATCTATTCCTAACTGATTCCAGATGGCATCGATCCGCTGGGTGACGGCGTCGTCCTTGACGATCACGCGGCCCCACTCGCGGGTGGTTTCGCCCGGCCACTTGTGGGTGGCATCCAGGCCCATTTTCGAGCCCAGGCCGGAGACCGGCGAGGCAAAGTCGAGGTAGTCGATCGGCGTGTTGTCGATCATCACCGTGTCGCGCTTGGGGTCCATGCGCGTGGTGATGGCCCAGATCACGTCGTTCCAGTCCCGGGCGTTGATATCGTCGTCAGTGACGATAACGAACTTGGTGTACATGAACTGTCGCAAAAACGACCAGACACCGAGCATCACGCGCTTGGCATGCCCCGGATACGACTTCTTCATCGTCACCACGGCCATGCGGTACGAGCAGCCTTCCGGCGGCAGGTAGAAGTCGGTGATCTCCGGGAACTGCTTCTGCAGGATCGGCACGAACACTTCGTTCAACGCCACGCCAAGGATCGCCGGCTCATCCGGCGGACGGCCGGTGTAGGTGCTGTGGTAGATCGGTTTGATCCGGTGGGTGATGCGCTCGACGGTGAACACCGGGAAGCTGTCGACTTCGTTGTAGTAGCCGGTGTGGTCGCCGTATGGGCCTTCGTCGGCCATTTCGCCCGGATGGATCACGCCTTCGAGGATGATCTCGGCGGTGGCCGGGACTTGCAGGTCGTTGCCGCGGCACTTGACCAGTTCGGTGCGGTTACCCCGCAGCAGTCCGGCAAAGGCGTATTCGGAAAGGCTGTCCGGCACTGGCGTTACGGCACCGAGGATGGTCGCCGGGTCGGCACCGAGGGCCACGGACACCGGGAACGGCTGGCCCGGATGCTTCTCGCACCACTCACGGAAGTCCAGCGCGCCGCCACGGTGGCTGAGCCAGCGCATGATCACCTTGTTGCGGCCGATCACTTGCTGACGGTAGATACCGAGGTTCTGGCGGTCCTTGTTCGGGCCTTTGGTGACGGTCAGGCCCCAGGTGATCAGCGGGCCGACGTCGCCAGGCCAGCAGGTCTGCACCGGCAGCATCGCCAGATCGACATCGTCGCCTTCGATGACCACTTCCTGGCACACCGCGTCTTTGACGACTTTCGGCGCCATCGAGATGATCTTGCGGAAGATCGGCAGTTTCGACCACGCGTCCTTCAAGCCCTTCGGCGGCTCCGGCTCCTTGAGGAAGGCCAGCAGCTTGCCGATTTCGCGCAGCTCGCTGACCGACTCGGCGCCCATGCCCATCGCCACCCGCTCAGGGGTGCCGAACAGGTTGCCGAGCACCGGAATGTCGTAGCCGGTGGGTTTCTCGAACAGCAACGCCGGGCCCTTGGCCCGCAGTGTGCGGTCGCACACCTCGGTCATTTCCAGCACCGGCGAGACGGGAATCTGGATGCGTTTCAACTCTCCGCGCTGCTCAAGCTGCTGCACGAAATCCCGAAGATCCTTGAATTTCATTGACGATGGCACCCTCAAAATAGGCGTACATCCTACCTGCTCTGACGGGCAAACAGCAGCCCGTCAGCGCCCGGGATCGCTCAATTGTGGCTAGTACCCAGCAGCAATGGTGCAAACAGCGGGCTCAGTCTGGCACTGCCCACGTCCGACAGATGGTCGGCATCCTTGTACTGCGAGTGGCCATCGACATCAATGGCGCAGAGTCCGTCCTTGCACATCAGCGAGGTCGGGTCGATAACATGCACGCCGGGATCCGCCGCACTCATCGAGCCGAACAGCTCGGTGAAAAACCGCTGGCGCGCCAGATGCTCGTTGAGCGGGCGACCGAGCCCTTGCGCCGAGCGCCCGATGCGCGCGAGGCTGGTCAGGCGGTCGATGTAGCTCTTGTGCTGCAGCGGCACTTCCTTGAACAGCCAGACTTGCACACCAGCCGCGCGCAGCTCAGCCACTTGCGCCTTGAGCCCGGCAGCCAGACGCTGTTCGGCTTGCGCCGGACTGTCCTTGCGCTCAAGCAGAAACTGTCTGTCGCCGTCGCCATCTTCGCGACCATAAATGTACAGGCTCCAGTTCGCCGCCAGTACGACATCCTTGATCCCTCGACTGAGCACCAGCGCCATGTTGCGTTTGTTGAAGTCCTGGCATTGAGGGCGCAGGCGGTCTTCGACAATCGGCGGGCAAGCCGTCAGGCTGTACAACCAGACCGGCTGCGCGTCGCGACCGAGAGTGCCGGCGATGGCCGGCAACAGTGCCGCCGTGTGACTGTCGCCCCAGAACATCTTGGTCGGAGCGACCTGTTCATCGCCGCCCAACCGACAGGCCTTGTCCAGCGTTTTGTCCGTACTCAGCTGCATGCAATCCGCTTGCCCGGCCTTCCACTCCCGCGATTGCGCGTATTCCAGCGCCTTGCCGGTCAGACGCTGTGGCACACCGTCTGACGAGTTAATCACCGAGCCGGTAATCGCCAGCACGGTGATCGACAGCAAACCACCGACCAACATGGAATTCCGCTTGGCGAACACTCGTTTCTCACGAAAGGGCAGCTCGATATAACGCAGGCTCAACCACGCCAGGGCCAACGCCAGCGCCATCCAGCCAAGCGCCTCCAGCGGCTGGATGCCGTCGATGGAAATTGCATTGGCATACACATAAACCGGCCAGTGCCACAGATACAGGGAGTAGGACAGCAGGCCGACCCACACCAGAACGCGGACACTCAACAGACGGCTGGCCCACGTCGCACCTTGCGCGCCCGACCAGATCAACGCGGTAGTGCCCAATACCGGCAGCAATGCCGCCCAGCCCGGGAACACCGTGGACTTGTCAAAGGTGAATATCGCCAGCAGCACCGCCGCCAGTCCGGCCACGCCCACCGACTGGCGCAGCCACGGCCGTGCGACGTGTTTCGACGCGGGCAGCACCGCCAGCATTGCTCCGCAGAGCAGCTCCCAGGCGCGGGTCGGCAGCGCGAAGAAGGCGAATTCAGGCCGGCGTTCGATATAAATGAGGTTCAGGCCAAACGACACCAGCAGGACCGCGAACAGCATCCAGCGCCAATGACGGACATAACGCATCAGCAACGCCATCATCAACGGGAAGAAGATGTAGTACTGCTCCTCCACCGCCAGCGACCAAGTATGCAGCAGCGGTTTGAGCTCCGACGCCGGCGCAAAGTAGCCGTCTTCACGCATGAACAGAATGTTGGAAATGAACAGCGACTGGTAACGAATCGTCCGCCCGAGTTCAGCCAGGTCTTTGGCTGTCAGCAACAGCCAGCCTAAAGCCAGCGTCACCACCACAACCACAGTCAACGCCGGCAGAATGCGCCGGGCACGACGGCCCCAGAAGTCGAGAAAACTGAAACGCTGTGCGCTGATTTCGCGGAACAGGATCGAGGTGATCAGGAAGCCGGAAATGACGAAGAACACATCAACGCCGACAAAACCGCCGCTGAATGTAGTGAATCCGAAATGAAACAGTACGACGGGAATAACCGCCAGTGCCCGTAATCCGTCGATATCACGGCGATTGCCAAACGTGTGCATGAAAAACCTTTCTCGTTCTGGATACAAAGTTCCTGGAAAGCGCGAAAGTTATCAGCCGCGTACATTTCAATCCATATACAAATAATCTGAGGCAAAAAAAAGCGCCCTTCCGGGCGCTTCTTTTTAAACAGCTGGGGTATTACTTGCGCTTCATCGACAAGAAGAACTCGTCGTTGGTCTTGGTCGTTTTCAGCTTGTCGACCAGGAACTCGATGGCAGCCACTTCGTCCATCGGGTGCAGCAGCTTGCGCAGGATCCACATACGCTGCAGTTCGTCGTCGGCGGTCAGCAACTCTTCGCGGCGGGTGCCGGAACGGTTGATGTTGATGGCCGGGAACACGCGCTTCTCGGCGATCTTGCGATCCAGAGGCAGCTCCATGTTGCCGGTACCCTTGAACTCTTCGTAGATCACTTCGTCCATCTTCGAGCCGGTTTCAACCAGCGCGGTGGCGATAATGGTCAGCGAGCCGCCTTCTTCGATGTTGCGCGCAGCACCGAAGAAACGCTTTGGCTTCTCCAGGGCGTGAGCATCGACACCACCGGTCAGGACCTTGCCGGAGCTCGGGATCACGGTGTTGTAGGCACGGGCCAGACGGGTGATGGAGTCGAGCAGGATCACCACGTCCTTCTTGTGTTCGACCAGGCGCTTGGCCTTCTCGATCACCATTTCAGCCACCTGGACGTGGCGGGTCGGCGGCTCGTCAAAGGTCGAGGCAACCACTTCGCCGCGCACGGTGCGCTGCATTTCGGTCACTTCTTCCGGACGTTCGTCGATCAACAGCACGATCAGGTGAACTTCAGGGTTGTTACGGGCGATGTTCGCGGCGATGTTCTGCAGCATGATCGTCTTGCCGGCTTTCGGCGGTGCAACGATCAGACCACGCTGGCCTTTACCGATCGGGGCGCACAGGTCGATCACACGACCGGTCAAGTCTTCGGTGGAACCGTTACCGGCTTCCATCTTCATGCGCACGGTCGGGAACAGCGGGGTCAGGTTCTCGAAGAGAATCTTGTTTTTCGCGTTCTCTGGACGATCGAAGTTGATCGTGTCGACCTTGAGCAGGGCGAAATACCGCTCGCCTTCCTTCGGAGGGCGGATCTTGCCAACGATGGTGTCACCGGTGCGCAAGTTGAAACGGCGGATCTGGCTCGGCGAGACGTAAATATCGTCCGGGCCGGCGAGATAGGAAGCGTCAGCGGAGCGCAGGAAGCCGAAGCCGTCCTGGAGAATCTCCAGCACGCCATCACCGGAGATTTCCTCGCCGCTTTTCGCGTGCTTTTTCAGCAGGGAGAAAATCACGTCCTGCTTGCGCGAACGGGCCATATTTTCTATGCCCATCTGTTCGGCCAATTCGAGCAGTTCGGTAATCGGCTTTTGCTTGAGTTCAGTCAGATTCATATAGGAATGACGTAATCATTTATGGAGGGGGGAAATTAAGCTTTTGGCTTAATGAGGCCGCGCCGCGGAGAAGGCGACAGGATCGCGAACTTGTTCGAAAAGGAGTGCGTCGGCGACGGCTAGCAGGGGGCAGTGGAGAAACCAGTGCGGGGCCGAATGTACCACCTGAGTTTCGGAGCGTCTAGCCCTGAATACGCAAAAAGCCCCGCAATTTGCGGGGCTTTTTTTCAGCGATTTACCGCGACGCTTAGATGTTGGCGTCGAGGAAAGCAGCCAGTTGCGACTTCGACAGGGCGCCGACTTTGGTCGCTTCAACGTTGCCGTTCTTGAACAGCATCAGCGTCGGGATACCACGCACGCCGTGCTTGGCCGGGGTTTCCTGGTTTTCGTCGATGTTCAGTTTGGCGACGGTCAGCTTGCCTTTGTAAGTCTCGGCAATCTCGTCCAGAACCGGAGCGATCATTTTGCAAGGGCCGCACCATTCAGCCCAGTAGTCGACCAGGACAGCGCCTTCGGCCTTGAGTACGTCGGCTTCGAAGCTGGCGTCGCTAACGTGTTTGATCAGATCGCTGCTCATGGAATTCTCCAGGTTGTAAGCAAAAAAACGTGGCCCATCATAGCCGCCCTTCCCTTGTTCAGGAAGCTGCAGTTGATTGAGTCTTGCTATGGCGCCTCATGAGTCTGGGTATAGCTCAAGTCACGCCGTGGCGGGGGCGATGAAGGCGATTCCGGTGCGCAGGGCTGCGTTGCGCACGTGCTCCTGCATGGCTTTCTGGGCGGCAGCGGACGCCCGGCGGGCCAGGGCGCGGAGGATCTTGCGGTGTTCCTGCCAGGTTTCCATCGCCCGTTCGGCGCGGATGAACGGTAGCTTCTGGCTCTCGAGAAAGATTTCGGCACTGGCGGTGAGGATGCTCAGCATCGCCTGGTTGCCGCTGGCCAGCAGGATGCGGCGGTGGAAGTCGAAGTCGAGTTTCGCCGCCGCTTCGAAATCACCCGCCTTCAATTGCTCGCGCATCGCGGCAACGTTGTCCTCCAGCGCATCCAGATCAAGCGTGCTCAGCGTGACCGCCGCCAGCCCGGCGGCAAACCCTTCCAGCGCATAGCGCAGTTGAAAGATATCCAGCGGCGAAGCCTGTGCCGCAAAGGGCCAGCCTGGCGCCTGGCTGCCGTGCGGCAATTCCACCGGCGATTGAACGAACACGCCCTTGCCCGGCTGAATGCTGACCACACCGAGCGCACTCAGCGACGACAGCGCCTCGCGCAATGAAGCCCGGCTGACGCCCAACTGCAAGGCCAGGTCCCGTTGCGACGGCAACGCATCGCCCGCACCGAAACCCTGTTCGGTGATCAGTTTGCGGATGGCTTGCAGCGCCACTTCGGGTACGGCACGGGAGATCGAGTTCATGGTTTTCCAGACGAACCAGGCCAAGGTGCGGCTAGTTGTAAAGCTATTCGCTGACGCCGGCAAGTCGTGCCCCAGCAGGGTTCGGCGCCGTACACCAATGCGCTATCGGAGTGCGAAAAACAACCTGACTGTTCAGACCAGTAAGACCGAACAAATCCGCAAAAACCGCGGCCTGCGCGGGGGAAACCCGAGTATTGGCACGCCCCATGCTCTGTCCGATCGCAGAAATCACTTCCCGCCGATCCGGAGATTTGCCATGACCCTGCGTTACCGCGCCCTCCTCGCCGCCCTGTTTTCCAGCCTGTTGCTCAGCCAGATCCCCGCCCACGCCGACGCGCTGGATGACGTGGTCAAACGCGGCACATTGAAAGTCGCCGTGCCCCAGGACTTCCCGCCGTTCGGCTCGGTCGGCCCGGACATGAAGCCCCGTGGCCTGGACATCGACACAGCGAAACTGCTGGCCGATCAACTGAAGGTCAAACTCGAACTGACCCCGGTCAACAGCACCAACCGCATCCCGTTCCTCACTACCGGCAAGGTCGACCTGGTGATCTCCAGCCTCGGTAAAAATCCGGATCGCGAGAAAGTCATCGACTTCTCCCGTGCCTACGCCCCGTTCTACCTCGCCGTGTTCGGCCCGCCTGATGCCGCCATCACCACGCTCGACGACCTCAAAGGCAAAACCATCAGTGTCACCCGTGGCGCCATCGAAGACATCGAACTGAGCAAAGTCGCCCCCGAAGGCGTGACCATCAAGCGCTTCGAAGACAACAACTCGACCATCGCCGCCTACCTCGCCGGCCAGGTTGACCTGATCGCCAGCGGCAACGTGGTGATGGTCGCGATCAGCGAAAAGAACCCGAAACGCGTGCCGGCGCTGAAAGTGAAGCTCAAGGATTCGCCGGTCTACGTCGGCGTGAACAAGAACGAGCCGGCGCTGCTGGCCAAGGTCAACGACATCCTGACCACCGCCAAGGCTGACGGCGCACTGGAAAAGAATTCACAGACCTGGCTGAAAGAGCCGCTGCCGGCCGATCTCTGATCGACTGCGCGGGAGACCTACATGGCTTATCAGTTCGATTTCATTCCGGTGCTGCAAAACACCGACCTGCTGTTGCGCGGCGCCTTGTTTACCCTGGAACTGACGGCCATTGGCGCATTCTTCGGGGTCGGCGTGGGCATCGTCGGCGCGCTGGTGCGGGCGTGGAACATCCGCCCGTTCTCGGCGATTTTCGGCGTCTACGTCGAGTTGATCCGCAACACGCCGTTTCTGGTGCAACTGTTCTTCATCTTCTTCGGCCTGCCGTCCCTCGGCGTGCAGATTTCCGAATGGCAGGCAGCCGTGCTGGCGATGGTGATCAATCTCGGTGCGTATTCGACCGAGATCATCCGCGCCGGCATCCAGGCGATCCCGCGCGGGCAACTGGAGGCCGCAGCGGCGCTGGCAATGAGCCGTTTCGAAGCGTTCCGCCACGTGGTCCTGCTGCCGGCGCTGGGCAAGGTCTGGCCGGCCCTGAGCAGCCAGATCATCATCGTCATGCTCGGGTCGGCAGTGTGTTCGCAGATCGCCACCGAAGAGTTGAGCTTTGCCGCCAACTTCATTCAGTCGCGCAATTTCCGCGCCTTTGAAACCTATGCGCTGACCACGCTGATCTACCTGTGCATGGCGTTGCTGATCCGCCAGTTGCTCAACTGGCTGGGGCGCCGCTATCTCTCGAGGAGCAGCCAATGAGCGACTTCACCTTCTGGGACATCCTGCGCAACCTGCTCACCGGCCTGCAGTGGACGCTGGCGTTGTCGCTGGTGGCCTTCATCGGCGGCGGGATCGTCGGGCTGCTGATTCTGGTCATGCGCATTTCGAAAAGCCCGCTGTCGAGCAACATCGCCCGCACCTGGATCGAGCTGTTCCAGGGCACGCCGCTGTTGATGCAGCTGTTTCTGGTGTTCTTCGGCGTGGCACTGGCCGGGATCGAGATTTCACCGTGGATGGCGGCGGCGATTGCCCTGACGCTGTTTACCAGTGCCTATCTGGCGGAAATCTGGCGTGGTTGTGTCGAAGCGATTCCTCATGGCCAGTGGGAAGCCTCGTCGAGCCTGGCGTTGAATCCGCTGGAGCAACTGCGCTACGTGATCCTGCCGCAAGCCCTGCGTATTGCGGTGGCGCCGACCGTGGGCTTCTCGGTGCAAGTGGTCAAGGGCACGGCGGTGACCTCGATCATCGGCTTCACCGAACTGACCAAGACCGGCGGCATGCTCGCCAACGCCACGTTTGAACCGTTCATGGTCTACGGCCTCGTCGCCCTCGGCTACTTCCTGCTCTGCTACCCCTTGTCGCTCAGTGCGCGCTACCTGGAAAGGAGACTGCATGCCTCTGCTTAGAATTTCCGCCCTGCATAAATATTACGGCGACCACCACGTACTCAAAGGCATCGACCTCAGCGTCGAAGAAGGTCAGGTGGTGGCGATCATCGGCCGCAGCGGCTCGGGCAAATCCACCCTGCTGCGTACACTCAACGGCCTGGAGTCGATCAATGACGGGGTGATCGAAGTCGACGGCGAATACCTCGACGCTGCCCGCGCCGACCTGCGCAGCCTGCGGCAGAAAGTCGGCATGGTGTTCCAGCAGTTCAACCTGTTCCCCCACCTGACTGTGGGCGAGAACGTGATGCTCGCGCCGCAAGTGGTGCAGAAAGTGCCCAAGGCCAAGGCGGCCGAACTGGCGCGTAAGATGCTCGAACGCGTGGGCCTGGGGGAGAAATTCGATGCGTTTCCGGATCGCCTCTCCGGCGGTCAGCAGCAGCGCGTGGCGATTGCCCGGGCGCTGGCGATGTCGCCCAAGGTGCTGCTGTGCGATGAGATCACGTCGGCGCTGGACCCGGAGCTGGTCAATGAAGTGCTCAGCGTGGTGCGGCAACTGGCCAGGGAAGGCATGACGCTGATCATGGTCACCCATGAAATGCGCTTTGCCCGGGAGGTTGGGGATAAGTTGGTGTTCATGCATCACGGCAAAGTGCATGAGGTGGGGGATCCGAAGGTGTTGTTTGCCAATCCGCAGACGGCGGAGCTGGCGAACTTTATTGGCACGGTGGAAGCGACAGCCTGAAGATCTTCTTAGGCAGTGATGCCCTCTTCGCGAGCAAGCTCGCTCCCACATTGGAATGCGCTCACCTGTGGGAGCGAGCCTGCTCGCCAATGGCCGCGCCGCGATCTCCAGACTTTCTGCGCTGAATCAAGGGTTTGAACCGTGCGCGTTGGCGCCAGCGTTTGATCGTGGCACGATGTCGGGGTTATCGACCGAGACCCCCTGACCATGCCGCAATCCCAAGCCAAGAATCTGTCCCTGATCGCCGCAATCGACCTGGGCTCCAACAGCTTTCACATGGTCGTGGCCAAGGCCCAGAACGGTGAAATCCGTATCCTGGAGCGCCTCGGAGAGAAGGTTCAGCTCGCCGCCGGCATCGACGATGAGCGCCATCTCAACGAAGAATCGATGCAGCGCGGCCTCGATTGTCTCAAGCGGTTTGCCCAACTGATCAACGGTATGCCGCTGGGCGCCGTGCGCATTGTCGGCACCAACGCCCTGCGTGAGGCCCGCAACCGTGGCGAATTCATCCGCCGCGCAGAAGAAATTCTCGGCCATCCGGTGGAAGTCATCTCCGGGCGTGAAGAAGCGCGCCTGATCTATCTGGGCGTCTCGCACACCCTCGCCGACACCCCGGGCAAACGACTGGTCGCCGACATTGGCGGCGGCAGTACCGAATTCATCATTGGGCAAAGATTCGAACCGCTGCTGCGCGAAAGCCTGCAGATGGGTTGCGTCAGCTTCACCCAACGCTACTTCAAGGACGGCAAGATCACCCCGGCCCGCTACGCCCAGGCGTACACCGCAGCGCGACTGGAGATCATGAGCATCGAGCACGCCCTGCACCGCCTGACCTGGGATGAAGCCATCGGCTCCTCGGGCACCATCCGCGCCATCGGCCTGGCGCTGAAGGCCGGCGGGCATGGCACGGGCGAAGTGAACGCCGAAGGCCTGGCCTGGCTCAAGCGCCGCCTGTTCAAGCTCGGCGATGTCGACAAGATCGATTTCGAAGGCATCAAGCCTGATCGCCGGACGATCTTCCCGGCAGGCCTGGCGATTCTCGAAGCGATCTTCGACGCCCTCGAACTGCAACGCATGGATCACTGCGACGGTGCCTTACGTGAAGGCGTGCTCTACGACCTGCTAGGTCGCCATCACCACGAAGACGTGCGCGAACGCACCCTGACCTCGCTGATGGAGCGTTATCACGTCGACCTGGAACAAGCGGCGCGGGTCGAACGCAAGGCGCTGCATGCCTTCGATCAGGTCGCGGCCGACTGGGAGCTGGATGACGGTATCTGGCGCGAACTCCTGGGCTGGGCGGCGAAAGTGCACGAAGTCGGGCTCGACATCGCTCACTATCATTACCACAAACATGGCGCTTACCTGATCGAGCATTCGGACCTCGCCGGGTTCTCCCGCGAAGACCAGCAAATGCTCGCCCTGCTGGTGCGTGGCCATCGCCGCAACATTCCCAAGGATAAATTCGCCGAGTTCGGTGACGACGGCGACAAGCTGATTCGCCTCTGCGTGCTGCTGCGCTTTGCGATCCTGTTCCACCACATCCGGGGCACCCAGGCGATGCCGCAAGTGGCATTGCACGCCAAGGGCGACAGCCTTGATGTGGAATTCCCGGAAAACTGGCTGGATGAAAACCAGCTGACTCAGGCGGATTTCGGGCTTGAGGCCGAGTGGCTGACGCGGGTGGGGATTGTCCTCACCGTTCACTGAGTTAAATCTCAGGTGCAAAAAAGGCGATCCTTCTGGATCGCCTTTTTTATTCGGTTCGACTTGGGGACGGAGGTTAACCCTAACCCCAGCCCTCTCCCGAGGGAGCCGATCTCCGCTGGCTTCAAGGCCTGAGTTCGACTCGGCAGCTCAGGTCGACGTATAGCTCGAAACACCTCGGTCAGTCCCCTCTCCCTCTGGGAGAGGGTTAGGGTGAGGGGCTTTCGACTTTCAAGGCCTCAACTGCTCACCGGCAGAATCGGGCTGCCCAGACGCTCCAGCAACGTCGCCTGCGCACTGCGCGGGTTCTGATTACCGGTTGGCGTGTTGCGGATGTAGCGGCCATCCGACTGCAGGCTCCAGCTGTGGGTGTTGTCGGTCAGGTACAGCTCCAGCTCTTTCTTGACGCGGGTCAGCAACTTCTTGCCTTCGACCGGGAAGCAAGTCTCGACGCGCTTGTCGAGGTTGCGCTCCATCCAGTCGGCACTGGAGAGGAACATTTGCTCCTCGCCACCGTTGAGGAAGTAGAACACCCGGGTGTGCTCGAGGAAGCGGCCGATGATCGAGCGCACGTGGATGTTGTGCGAAACCCCGGCGATGCCCGGCCGCAGGCAGCACATGCCACGCACCACCAGATCAATGCGCACGCCGGACTGGCTGGCCTTGTACAGCGCGCGGATGATCTTCGGATCGGTCAGCGAGTTGAACTTGGCGATGATGTGCGCCGGTTTGCCGTCGAGGGCAAACTGCGTCTCGCGGGTGATCATGTCGAGCATGCCCTTCTTCAGGGTAAACGGCGCATGCAGCAGCTTTTTCATGCGCAGCGTCTTGCCCATGCCGATCAACTGGCTGAACAGTTTGCCGACGTCTTCGCACAGGGCGTCATCGGAAGTCAGCAGGCTGTAGTCGGTATAGAGACGGGCATTGGCGGCGTGGTAGTTACCGGTGCCCAGGTGTGCGTAACGCACAATCTCGCCGGCCTCGCGACGCAGGATCAGCATCATCTTGGCGTGGGTCTTGAAGCCGACCACGCCGTAAATCACCACTGCACCGGCCGCTTGCAGACGGCTGGCCAGTTGCAGGTTGGATTCTTCGTCGAAGCGCGCGCGCAGTTCGATGACCGCGGTCACTTCCTTGCCGTTACGCGCGGCGTCCACCAGCGCATCGACGATCTCGGAGTTGGCGCCGGACCGGTACAGGGTCTGGCGCACCGCCAACACATGCGGGTCTTTCGCCGCTTGACGCAGCAGGTCGACCACCGGGGTGAACGACTCGAACGGGTGCAGCAGCAGGATGTCCTGTTTGCTGACAACGCTGAAAATGTTCTCGCTGTTCTGCAGCAGTTTCGGGATCTGCGGGGTGAACGGCGTGTATTGCAGCTCCGGATGGCTGTCCAGACCGGTGATGCTGAACAGGCGGGTCAGGTTGACCGGGCCGTTGACCTGATACAGCTCGGTCTCGCTCAAGTTGAATTGCTTGAGCAGGTAGTCCGACAGGTGTTTCGGGCAGGTGTCGGCCACTTCCAGACGCACCGCATCACCGTAGCGCCGCGAGAACAGCTCGCCACGCAGGGCGCGCGCAAGGTCTTCGACGTCTTCGGAATCGAGCGACAGGTCGGCGTTTCGGGTAAGGCGGAACTGGTAGCAACCCTTGACCTTCATGCCTTGGAACAGGTCGTCGGCGTGGGCGTGGATCATCGACGACAGGAACACATAGTTGTCGCCAGCGCCGCCGACTTCTTCCGGCACCTTGATGATCCGTGGCAGCAGACGCGGCGCCGGGATGATCGCCAGACCGGAATCGCGACCAAAGGCGTCGATACCTTCCAGCTCGACGATGAAGTTCAGGCTCTTGTTCACCAGCAGCGGGAACGGGTGCGTCGGGTCGAGGCCGATCGGGGTGATGATCGGTGCGATCTCGTCGCGGAAATAACGACGTACCCAGGTTTTGATCTTGGTCGTCCAGTGGCGGCGACGGATGAAGCGCACCTGGTGCTTTTCCAGCTCCGGCAACAGGATGTCGTTGAGGATCGCGTACTGACGGTCAACGTGGCCGTGGACCAGCTCGCTGATCCGCGCCAGCGCCTGATGCGGCTGCAGGCCGTCGGCACCGGCCTGCTCACGGGCGAAGGTGATCTGCTTCTTCAGGCCGGCGACGCGGATTTCGAAGAATTCGTCGAGGTTGCTGGAGAAGATCAGCAGGAACTTCAGCCGCTCCAGCAACGGATAGGACTCGTCCAGCGCCTGTTCCAGCACGCGGATGTTGAACTGCAGTTGCGAAAGCTCGCGGTGGATATACAGGCTGCTGTCATCCAGGCCCGGGATCGCAATCACTGGCGCCGCCGCGACGGTTTCGGTGACCGGCGCGGGTGGCGCAGGCTCCAGTTCCGGCGGCGTTTCGGTGATTTGCTCGACCACCGGCTGAGCTTCTTTTACTGCAACTTCTGTGAGTCCTTCGGTATTCATCGAATGTTCCTGGGAGGGCTATTTCTGCTCTCGTAACAATTGAGCGGCGCGGACAGCAAAGTAAGTCAGGATGCCATCAGCGCCGGCACGTTTAAAGGCGGTCAGTGATTCGAGAATCACCGCCTCGCTCAACCAGCCATTCTCGATCGCCGCCATGTGCATGGCGTATTCGCCGCTGACCTGATAGACGAAGGTCGGCACTTTGAAGGCATCTTTTACCCGGAAAAGAATGTCCAGGTACGGCATGCCCGGTTTGACCATGACCATGTCCGCGCCTTCAGACAAGTCGGCGCCGACTTCGTGCAGCGCTTCGTCGCTGTTGGCCGGGTCCATCTGATAAGAAGCCTTGTTCGCCTTGCCGAGGTTCGAGGCCGAACCGACTGCATCGCGGAACGGGCCGTAATAGGCGCTGGCGTACTTGGCCGAGTAGGCCATGATCCGCACGTTGACATGGCCGGCGACTTCCAGCGCTTCGCGGATCGCCTGAATGCGACCGTCCATCATGTCCGACGGCGCAACCACCTGGGCACCGGCTTCGGCATGGGACAGGGCCTGACGGACCAGTGCGTCGACGGTGATGTCGTTCTGCACATAGCCGTCTTCGTCGAGGATGCCGTCCTGACCGTGGGTGGTGAACGGGTCGAGCGCGACGTCGGTGATCACGCCCAGCTCCGGGAAGCGCTCACGCAGGGCGCGGGTGGCGCGCTGGGCGATGCCTTGAGGGTTCCAGGCTTCAGCGGCGTCGAGGGATTTGAGTGCTGCAGGCGTGACCGGGAACAGGGCCAGCGCCGGAATCCCCAGTTCGACCCATTTCGCCGCTTCTTCGAGCAGCAGGTCGATGGTCAACCGTTCCACACCCGGCATCGAGGCCACGGCTTCGCGGCGGTTTTCACCGTCGAGCACGAACACCGGCAGGATCAGGTCATCGACCGTCAGCACATTTTCCCGCACCAGCCGACGCGAAAAATCATCACGGCGATTGCGGCGCAGGCGGGTGGCTGGGAACAAACGGTTGGCAGGGGTAAAGCTCACGGCAGACTCCTGAGCCCGCGCAAACGGGCGAGCGTGACAGTTATAGACGGCCATTATGACGAACAGATTACAGTTGTGCGTGCCCCGTGACATGTAGCCGCATTCCATTGTCAGTGTAGGAATTGTTCACGTCGAGACACATTTGGACACTTTCCTGAATGTGTACGAAGGGTTAGGCTGCGCGTTCATTTCGCCAGCACCCAGACAATGCTCCAACAATTTCTGCATGACTTCGGCTACTTTGCCTTGTTCCTCGGCACGTTCTTCGAAGGCGAAACCATCCTGGTGCTCGCGGGCTTCCTCGCGTTCCGTGGATACATGGACATCAACCTGGTGGTCGTCGTGGCGTTCTTCGGCAGCTATGCCGGCGATCAGCTGTGGTACTTCCTGGGGCGCAAGCACGGGCGCAAATTGCTCGCGCGCAAACCGCGCTGGCAGATGATGGGCGACCGCGCGCTGGAGCACATTCGCAAGCACCCGGACATCTGGGTCCTGAGCTTCCGCTTCGTGTATGGCTTGCGCACGGTAATGCCGGTGGCGATCGGTCTGTCGGGTTATCCGCCGGGACGTTATCTGCTGCTCAACGGCATTGGCGCGGCGATCTGGGCCACCGCGCTGGCTGCGGCGGCTTACCACTTCGGCGCGGTGCTGGAAGGCATGCTCGGCAGCATCAAGAAATATGAACTGTGGGTGCTGGGTGCGCTCTTGCTGCTGGGCGTCGGCCTCTGGCTGCGCCGCCGCTTCAAGAATGCGCGGCTGGCCAGGCAGGTTTATGCCGACGAGCAAGCCGCAAAAGCTGCGCAGTTGCATCAGGCCGAGCAGGCCAACGCTGCCGAACCCAAGCCGCCAACCGAGTGACTCACTGGCGACAGGCATACAGCCCGACACCACTGAACAGGCTACATCCGGACTGAACGACTCTTTGAGTCGGGAATGTCACTCATCCCACCTGCTTTAATGGATTGCCGTTCGCCAGCGGCGTTCTCACGCCCAGAATCAGCCGCTCCCTACGCAACAGACCATCCCGAATAATGAACACCCCGGCGTTGTTGCGATCCATGTAGTAAGCGTTCCATGCAGGTGCCGCCGCACTTGAGCCTATGGCAACGCACGGCAAATTAGTGGACATTGAGCGCCATGAATCTGGAGAGAACCCCATGAGCAAAAAAGTTGCAGTGATCCTGTCCGGCAGTGGCGTATACGACGGCGCCGAGATCCATGAAAGCGTCATCACCCTGCTACGCCTGGATCAACGCGGCGCGCAAGTGCAGTGCTTCGCCCCGAACATCGCGCAATTGCATGTGATCAATCACCTGACCGGTGAAGAAATGCCCGAAACGCGCAACGTCCTGGTGGAGTCGGCACGGATCGCCCGGGGCAACATCAAGGACATCCGTGAAGCCGACGTCGATGACTTCGACGCGCTGATCGTGCCTGGCGGTTTCGGCGCGGCGAAAAACCTCTCGAACTTCGCCGTCGAAGGCGCCGGCTGCAGCGTCCAGCCGCAAGTGCTGGAACTGGCCGAGGCGTTTGCCGAGGCGGGCAAACCGGTTGGCCTGATGTGCATCTCGCCAGCGCTGGCGGCGAAGATCTACGGCCCGGGCGTGACCTGCACGATCGGCAACGACGCCGACACGGCGACCGCGATGAACAAGATGGGCGCCACCCACGAAGACTGCGCGGTGACGGAAATCATCGAAGACAAGGCGCGCAAGCTGGTGACGACTCCGGCGTACATGCTGGCCCAGAACATCAGTGAAGCGGCTGCGGGGATCAATAAACTGGTCGACCGCGTCCTCGAACTGACCCACGAAAATGATGCCTGACGCGTTCTGATGCCGGAGTGAGCCTGCTCGCGATGGCGGCGGTACAGGCAACAATTTTGTTGAATGTTCTACCGCTATCGGGGGCAGGCTCACGCCTACAGGGGATCCTTGCCTGGTTCAGGACTGGCGTGCAAGGCGCGTGAGGATACGGTCCAGCGCATTGGCAAACGCCTGCTTCTCGCGCTCGCCGAATGGCGCCGGGCCGCCGCTGATCTGGCCCTGCTCGCGCAGGTCGGTGAACAGGTTGCGCACCGCCAGCCGCTCGCCCATGTTCTGCGCATCGAACTCCTTGCCCCGCGGGTCCAGCGCCGCCACTCCCTTCTTCACCAGACGATCGGCCAGCGGAATATCGCTGCAGATCACCAGTTCACCGGGCACCGCGTGCTCGACCAGATAATCGTCCGCCGCATCCGGGCCACTCGGCACCACGATCAATTTGACGATCGCCAGCCCCGGTTTGGTTTGCGGTTGCCCGGCCACCAGCACCACTTCGAACTGGCGCTTGAGGGCGAACTTCACCACCAGATCCTTGGCGGCCCGAGGGCAGGCGTCGGCATCAATCCATACACGCATGTTTTTTTCCTCTTTTAAAAGCATCGCGGGCAAGCCCGCTCCCACAAGGTTAACGCTAACCTGTGGGAGCGGGCTTGCCCGCGAATATGAGCGCAGCGAATGCTCTTAAGCAGTCATCCGCTTCTTCTCCGCCATCCGGCTCCGCCCATACAGCACGACAATCGCCAGAATTGCCAGCGCCTGCGCCGTCAGCGAATAGGCATCGGCATGAATGCCCAGCCAGTCGAAGTCGAAGAACGCCACCGGCCGCGTGCCGAAGATCCCGGCTTCCTGCAACGCCTTCACGCCATGCCCGGCGAACACCACCGACAACGCACAGAGCAGACCGGCGTTAATGCTGAAGAACAGCGTCAGCGGCAGTTTCGCCGAGCCGCGCAGGATCACCCAGGCCAGACCGACCAGCAGCACCAGCGCGGTGGCACCACCGGCCAGCACTGCGTCATGCCCGGCGGGGCCTGCCTGCAACCACAGGGTTTCGTAGAACAGGATCACTTCGAACAATTCGCGGTACACCGAGAAGAACGCGAGGATGGCGAAGCCGAAACGCCCGCCGCCCACCAGACTCTGCTTGATGTAATCCTGCCAGGCTGCGGCGTGGCGCCGGTCATGCATCCACACGCCGAGCCACAACACCATGACACTGGCGAACAGTGCCGTCGCGCCCTCGAGCAACTCACGCTGCGAGCCGCTGACATCAATCACGTACGCGGCCAGCGCCCAGGTGCCGAGACCGGCCAACAGCGCCAGGCCCCAACCGATGTTGACGCTGCGCACCGCCGACTGCTGGCCGGTGTTACGCAGGAACGCGAGGATCGCCGCCAGTACCAGAATCGCTTCCAGGCCTTCGCGCAGCAGAATCAGGAGGCCGGAAATGAAGCTCAGCGACCAGCTCAAGCCATCGCTGCCGAGTAACCCGGCGGACTCCTTGAGCCTGGCCTTGGCGGCATCCAGACGCTGTTCGGCCTGCTCGACCGGCAAACCGTCCTGCAACGACTGCCGATACGCCATCAGGGATTTTTCGGTGTCTTTGCGCACAGTGGCGTCGACGTTATCCAGCGAGCTTTCGACCAACTCGAAACCTTCCAGATAGGCCGCCACCGACAGGTCATACGCCTGATCGTGGTCGCCGGCACGATACGCTGCGAGACTCTTGTCCAGAGTCGCAGCGGTGTAGTCGAGCAACTGCGCCGGGCCACGCTTGACCTGCGGCGGCTGCGCGCGCTGGGCGCGGAAGGTTGCGGCGGTTTGCGCACCTTCGGCGGCCTGTACTTCGGCCGGGGTCTGGCGGGCCAGATCGGCGATGTTGTAGGTCTTGTCGGATTTGGCCGCTGCCGGGTCGGCACTGAAGCCGGCGATGTAGGTCGCCAGGTCCCAGCGCTGACGGTCATCCAGTTGATCGGCGAAGGCCGGCATGTCGGTGCCTTCGACGCCCTGACCGAGGGTGCTGTAGATCGCGTACAGGCTCAGGTGATCCATCCGTGCGGCATCGCGCAGGTTGGCCGGTGCCGGCGACATGCCGAGACCTGCCGGGCCGTCGCCGGCCCCGGTTTCACCGTGGCAAACCGAGCAGTTTTGCGCGTAGAGCGGCGCGCCGCGGATGGGATCCGGCGTGATGATCGGTGCCTGGCTGACTTCATACGCCACCGCCAGTTGTGCCCCCAGCTGCCGGGCCTGACGGGCGACTTCGGCGCCGTCCTGTTTGGCGCTGATAGCGGCGTGCAGAGCCGCGACGCCTTGCTCCAGCGCCGCCTTCTCCGGCTTGACCGGCATGCCGGCGATCAGGCCTTGCAGCACCTGGGTGAATTCCAGTTGCTCGCGGTATTCGCCGTCGTCGACAACCTTGCCCGCCGCCACCGTCGGCGGGTAGTCCGCACTGATGTAATCGAGCAAGTGCAGCGCCTGCGGGGCGCCTTCCACGGTATCGGCGAGCAGATTGAAGCTGCTCAAGGCAAGCAACGGAAACGCCAGCCAGGCCAGGAAACGGGACGCGGCAGTCATGAAGAATTCTCAAATGGAAATGCGAAGTTACATATTGTTCACTTCGAACGCCTTTCACTCAAGCTTTGTCGACGGAGAACCGGTTCAGCGCAATGGCATCGACGCGTTTCGGTAGTGTTCGAGCATGAATTCGACAAACACCCGTACCTTGAGCGCCACGTGTCGGGCATGGGGATAGAGCGCGTAATAGTGGCGCTGACCGAGGCTGCAATTGGGCAGGATCTGCACCAGCCGCCCCGCCAGCAGATCATCCTGCACCGTAGCTCGGGTGAACGCGGCAATCCCGACACCGGCCAGCGCCGCAGCGTGCAACGAGCTGATCGAGTCGGCCTTGAACCGGCCTTGCGCGCGCACGCTGCTGGTGCCCCCACGCGCATCGGTCAGCAGCCAGTCGCTGCCGCCGGCAAACGCCAGTAACTGATGTCCGGTCAGCTCGCGCACCTGACGGACCAGGCCATGACGGGCGACGTAGCCCGGTGACGCCACCAGCAACATGTCCGAAACGGTCAGCAGGCGCGCCACCAATGACGAGTCGGCCAATAGCCCGCAGATACGCAACGCCACGTCGAAGCCCTCGGCGATCAGGTCGACGAAGCGGTCATCGCAGGACAGGTCCACCTCGATCTCGGGATAGCGCTGTTGAAACGCCGGCAGCCAGTGCGCCAGCTCCAGCGTACCGATGACCATCGGCGCGCTGATGCGCAGCACACCGCTGGGGCTTTCGTGAGCCTGCCCCGCTGCCAGCGCAGCCTGATCAAGACGTTCGAGAATGTCCACGCACGCCGCGTAATACTGCTGCCCCGCCGTGGTCAGGCTGAAACGGCGGGTATTGCGGTTGATCAGGCGCGTGCCGAGTTCGCTTTCCAGTTGCTGCAACTGCCGGGAGATGGTCGAGTGGGTGGTGTCGAGTCGCTCGGCAGCGGCGCTGAATCCGCGACACTCGACAATGCAACAAAAGGCGCGCATGGCTTGCAGTTGATTCATCGAGAGTCCCCGACTTGTTGATCGCTGAGCGCGCAAGCCTAGCGTAATGCTTACCCACCCGGCAGCAGCAAAGCGCCCCTATAATGCGTCATCCCCGTGCTTTTGCCGTTCAAGGAAGAACCCGTCTCCATGCGCCATTGTCTGCCGTTCTGCCTGCTGCTCAGCCTCATCGTGCAACTGAGCGGTTGCGCCGCTTATCGCAATTACGATCAGGAAATGCAGCAGACTATCGACCAGATGACGCAGGGCAATCTGAACGAAGCGCTCTACCTGATGGAGCTGCACAATCCTTGGGAAGACAAGGATCTGCTGTATTACCTGGAACGCGGCGCGATTCTCAGCGCCGGCACCAACCTGCCAAAAAGCCAGGAAGCCTGGCGCAGTGCCGACCGGATGATTTTCCAGCGTGAAGAGACCACCCCCTCAGCCCCAATCAAACTGCTGACCCGCTTCGGCAACGAAATGGGCACGATGCTGGTCAACGACAAGCTGCTGCGCTACGAGGGCTACGACTACGAAAAAGTCATGCTGACCACCGAGATGGCGCTCAACCAACTGGCGGAAAACGATTTCGACGGTGCCCGGGCCGACATCAAGAAAACCCACGAGCGCGAAACCCTGATCGCCCGCCAGCGCGAAAGGCAATACGAAGAAGCTGAAGAGCAAGCCAAAAGCCAAGGGATCACGCTGCATTACAAAGACTTGCAAGGCTATCCGGTGACCATCCTCGACGCTCCGCAAGTCATCGCGCTGAAGAATGGCTACCAGAGTGCGTTCAGTCATTATCTGGCCGGCTTCACCTATGAAGCCTTGGGCGAGCGTACGCTCGCGGCACCCGGCTATCGACAGGCGATCGAATTGCGCCCGGGCCTGCGGTTTCTCGAAAACGCTCTGCGCAATCTGGACAAACCCGGGCCGGCAGCCGATGAAAGCGAAATTCTGATCGTCGTGCAGGCCGGTTTCGCCCCGGCACGCAGTTCGGTGCAAGTGCCGATCCCGGTGCGCCTGAACGAAAACCTGACGATTGTCGCCCCGATTTCGTTCCCGGTGATGGTGCCCGACACGCTCACACCTCCGGTTCCAAGCGTGCTCGTCGATGGTAAACAATACCCGCTGACGATGATCAACAGCGTCACGGACATGGCCATGCGCACCTTGCGCGATGACATGCCGGCGATCATTTCCCGCGCCATGTTCCGCGCCAACATGGCCGCCATCAGCCAGGCGCAAAAGAACGAACGCGATCCGGCCAAGGCTTCACTGGTGGTGACCGATCACGATCCTTTCGAGGAAGCTGACACACGAACCTGGCGCACACTGCCGGATAAAACCCTGGTCGCCCGTCTGCGCCTGAAAAAAGGCCTGCACCGCGTGCGCTTTCCGTATTTTCGCGCAGAAGACGGGTTCACGGTACGCGTCGACCAGAACCATCAAGTGTTCAATCTGCGGGTATTCATGGGCAAAAACTATTTCGTGGGTTCCGCACTGGTCCTGCCTGAAACGCCATGAACGCAGGACGATTGATAATGCTTAGAATGATGGCACCAAACTAACAAGTGCGATTAAAAAGCTATTACATAGCCAGCACCGCCCGCCTATAATGCCGCGCCTTCGTTATTGCGATGAGGCATTAAAGCTCCTCTTGTTATGAGGAATTGGCAGGAGGCCAGCGCCACTGTCGATGGGTCACCTCAGCCCGACCAGCATTCGCGGCTGCATTTACTCCAGGGAAGAAGTACCCCCATGGCATTCCGCGCCCCCACTCTGATCGCGCTCAGCGCCGTCACCCTGCTATCCGGCTGTTCAGCGTTTCGCAACTACGACTCGGAACTGGCCCAGACCAACCAGCAACTGGCCAGCGGCAACGTCGATGCCGCCCTGACCCTGCTGGAAAAGAACAACACCGGCCCCGACAAGGACCTGCTCTATTACTTCGAGAAAGGTGAATTGCTGCGCGCCAAAGGCGACCTGTCCGGCAGCCAGAACGCCTGGACCAGCGCCGATCAGGTGGTCGGGCAGTGGGAAGATGCGGTCAAGCTCGACAGCGCCAAATACCTGGCCCAGTTCGGCAGCTTCATCGTCAACGACAAGGTGCGTCGCTACGAGGGCTACGACTACGAAAAAGTCATGCTGACCACGCAGATGGCCCTCAACCTGCTGGCGGTCAATGACTTCGACGGCGCCCGCACCGCGATCAAGAAGACCCACGAACGTGAAGCGGTGATCGCCGACCTGCGCGACAAGGAATACCTGAAAAGCGAAGAAGAGGCCGAGAAAGAAGGGATCAAGACCCAGTACAAGGATCTGCAGGGTTACCCGGTCGCCAGCCTCGATGCGCCGGAAGTGGTCAGCCTGAAAAACAGCTACCAGAGTGCGTTCAGCCATTACCTGGCCGGTTTCGTCTACGAAGCCCTGGGTGAAAAGGATCTGGCTGCACCGGGCTATCGCAAAGCGGCCGAACTGCGGCCGAACACACCGTTGCTGGAACAGGCACTGGTCAACCTCGACAAGCCGTCCAAGTCTGACGACAGCGACATCCTGATCGTGGTGCAAAGCGGCCTGGCGCCGTCGCGCGACTCGATCCGCGTACCGCTGCCATTGCCGATTTCCAACAACGTGGTGATCACTCCGCTGTCGTTCCCGATCATCAAGCCTGACACCTCCACTGCGCCGTTCGCGCAGATCGGCGTCGATGGCCAGCAAGTCAACCTGACCGCCCTCAACAGCACCACCGCCATGTCCCGCCGCGCCCTGCGCGATGACATGCCGGGGATCATCGTGCGCACCACCGTGCGCGCAATCACCAAAGGTGTGGCGCAGAAGAAGATCAACGAAACCAACCCGCTCGCGGGTCTGGCCGTGGGTATCTCTTCAGCTGTGCTGGAAGGTGCCGATACCCGTACGTGGCGCACCCTGCCGGACAACACCCAGGTGGTGCGTCTGCGCTTGAAGAAAGGCGAGCACCAAGTCAGCCTGCCGAGCGCCGTGGGCGGTTCGGTAGTCAAGGTCACCGTCGACCAGCGTTATCAGGTGATCAGCCTGCGCGCCGTGGGCAATCAAGTATTCGCCGGTGGCATCGCCGCCCACGTGATCCCGAGCGCCGGCGCGACCAACGTCGCCAGCCTCAAACAACCTTAAGAACGGAGTCTTTGCATGCGCTTCAAACTCATCGCCGTTGCCGCCCTCGCCGTCCTGGCGAGCGGCTGCGCCACCCCGCCACCGCCAGAGCCGGGCAGCGCCGCGAGCAAAGTCGTGGCCATGGGGCCGCAGAAACACATCGTCGTCGGCGCCATGCGCGTCGCCCGCGAAAACGGCTTCATGACGGTCAATGTGCAGTTGAGCAACACGCTCAACAGCAACAAGACGTTCTACTACCGCTTCGCCTGGCTTGGCGCGGAAGGCTTCCCGATCGCCGAGGAAGAAGTCTGGAAAAGCCAGATGATGTACGGCGCCCAGACCAGCTTCATCCAGGGCATCGCACCGACGCCGAAAGCCGTGGATTTCCGTCTGGAACTCAAGACGCCTTAAGTCCGCCACCCTATTTCTGTTTGAGAGAGCATTCCCATGTTTGCACGCTTTTCCTGCATCGCCGTCCTCGCCCTGCTGGCCTCCGGTTGCGCCAACACTTCGCCGACCCTGGGCAGCAAGAACATCAGCTACGGCGACACCAAGGCGGTTGAAACCGTGACCAACGAATTCGGTTCGACCGACCTGCAAATGATTGCCGAGTCGATGACCCGTTCCCTGGCCCAGTCCGGCATCCTGCAGGGTCGCCCGGTGGTTCAGGTCTACGACGTGAAGAACAAGACCAGCGAGTACATCGACACGCGTGAGATCACCACCAGCATCAAGACCCAGTTGATGAAAACCGGCGTGGCCCGTTTCGCCAGCGACAACAACGCCATGCAGAGCCAGGTTGACCAGCTCAAGCTGCAAAACCAGAGCGGCCTGTACAAGAAAAGCACCGTGGCCAAGACTGGCAACATGGTTGCCGCCAAGTACCGCATCGAAGGCTCGATCAGCTCGATCGTCAAGCGCAGCAGCGACTACAAGGACGTTTTCTACAAATTCAGCCTGCAACTGATCGACGTCGAAAGCGGTCTGGCCGAGTGGATGGACGAAAAAGAGATCCGCAAAACCACGGAGCGTTAATCAATGCGCACATGGATTGGCATGATGGCCCTGGCTTGCGCGTTCAGCGTGCAAGCGGCCCCGAAAGTCGCGGTGACGGATCTGGCGTATCAGGAGCGCGTGGAGCAATACATCCACATCGTTTCAGCGCAGAGCAATTACCGCGAGGGTTATTACAGCTCCAGTGGTTCTTCGAACTACAACGAGCTGGAAGCGACCACCAGCTACATCGAACAGGGTGAACTGCGTAAATTCACCGGCGACATCAAGGGTGAAATCCTGCGCACCGGCATGTTCCAGCTGGTGCAGGGCACGCCGTACACCGCGTCGTCCAAGGGTGACATCTACGACGTGATCAAGCGCATCAAGGCCGGCAACTTCAAGGGTGCCGACTATGTGCTGTTCGGCACCGTGTCGGACATCGACTTCACCCAGGACATGAACGAGCTGGCGCACACCGACAGCTATTCGGCGGTGCTGGGCCTGACGCTGGTGGCGGATTTCAGCCTGATCAACACCAAGACCTACGAGATCACCTCGGCCTTCACGGCGATGGGTGAAGCGCAGGACACCAAACTGGTGAACGGCCGCGACATCAAGATCTCGCTGAACCGCCCTCGGGTGGTGCGTGAGGTGTCGAAAGCGCTGGGGGAAGACGTGGCCGGGCAACTGAGCATGCAGCTCGGTGGTGGCGGCTACGAGCAGCCGCGCGAAGCACCACAGCGCAACAATCTGCCGCGTGATACCGCGCCGGTGATTTTGCACTGAGCCGGTTCTGAGGCCTTTGTGGCGAGGAGCTCTGTGGCGAGGGGATTTATCCCCGTTGGGTCGCGAAGCGGCCCTCGCTCTTGATTCAAGAAGATGGGGACTGCTGCGCAGTCCAACGGGGATAAATCCCCTCGCCACAAAAGCTCGCTTGCCCCGATGTCTCGGTAGAAATGAAAAAGGCGACCTCACGAGGTCGCCTTTTTTCTGCCTGGAAGGTTTACGCCGCCGCTTTGCGCAACGTTGCCATAAACGCCGCTGCACCGATGAACAGCCCGGCAAACGTGCGGTTCATGCGCTTCTGCTGCTGCGGTGTACGCAACAGGCGCAGCACCTTCGACGCCAGCCCGGTGTAGCCCGCCATGACAATCAGGTCGACGAAGATCATCGTCACACCAATCACCACATACTGAATCAGCAACGGCGCATGGGGATTGATGAACTGCGGCAGCACCGCCAGCATGAACACCAGGGCCTTGGGGTTGCTGATGTTCACCAGAAAGCCGCGGAACACCAACGCCAGCGGCCGGCCGATCGGCCGTACCGCCGCGTCATCGCTCATGTCCATGGGCAGCGCACGCCATTGCTTGATAGCCAGATAAACCAGATACGCCACACCGAACCATTTGATCGCATGGAACGCGGTGGCCGAAGCAGTGAGGATCGCACCGACACCGGCGCCGACAATCGCAATCTGCACAGCCAGGCCGATTTGCAGGCCGAGGGCGTTCCAGTAGCCGCGCCAGAAACCGTATTGCAAACCGCTGGACATCGACGCAATGGCGCCCGCACCCGGGGAAAGGCTGATCACCCAGCAGGCGGCGAAAAACGCCAGCCATGTTTGTAGCTCCATCGCACACCTCGACTCATGCTCGTGACAAACGTCAAAGCTAATGCGGTTTGGGGCGGATGACTACCGATTTTTACGGTGGGAGCGGGCTTGCCCGCAAAGACGTCAGATCAGATGTCCGGGGAATCTATTTTTCGAAACCGCTGGAAGGAAACACATCGCTGCCGCGCCAGCGCCGCACCGAACGCTGGAAGAACAGGCTGTTCGGCACCTGCACCATCGCACTACCGGTGCCCAGTTCTTCAGCCTCGATCAACGTGGTGTAAAGCAGATTGATCGCCACCACCCGGCCTTTGACGCCAGGCTTGTCAGTGGTATCGACCAGCTCGACCACATCGCCCAGGCGAAACGGCCCGACGGTGAAGATCAGGATCGCGCACAGCAGGTTCGACAGCACACTCCACATCGCGAAGAACGCCACCGCCGCCACCGCGACGAAACCCGACAGGGCCGTCCACAACACGGTGGCCGACACCCCGAGGCGTTCCAGCACGAAGATCAGCGCGCTGCCCATGATCAACCAGCGCAGCGCGCCACGCAGCGGCATCAGCAACTGCGGCGGGAACGGATAGCGCTCACCCAGTCGGGTCAGGCCTTTGGCGACGAAGCGCTGGGCCAGATAACCGGCCAGCAGGATCAGCAGAATCTGCACGCCAAACCAGACCGGCTCGACCCACTCCGCCGGCAGCGGCAGCTTGAACGCTTCCATCAGGACAGCGCCTCCAGCTCCGCCTGCATGCTTTCCAGCGTCTCGAGCGCTTCCATCCAGGCCTCTTCCAGCTCGGCTTCGCGCACTTTCAGCTTGGCTTGTTCGGCCAGCAGATCACGCAATTCGTTCTTGCGCGCCGGCTCGTAGATGTCGCTGTCGCCGAGGCTGGCGTCGACCTTGGCGAGTTTCTCGTGAAGTTTGCCCAGCTCGGCTTCGAGCTTGTCGGCTTCACGCTTGTGCGGTGCCAGTTGCTGACGCAACGCAGCAGCAGCCTGACGCTGGGCCTTCTTGTCGGTCTTGTCCGGGTTGACCGGGGTGTTGCTGACCGGCGCGTTGCGCTGACGGTATTCCACCAGCCAGCGGGCATAATCTTCGAGATCACCATCGAACTCTTCGACCTTGCCGTCAGCGACCAGGTAGAAATTGTCGGTAGTGCTCTTGAGCAAGTGGCGATCGTGAGACACCACCAGCACCGCGCCGCTGAACTCCTGCAGCGCCATGGTCAGCGCCAGGCGCATTTCCAGGTCCAGGTGGTTGGTCGGTTCGTCGAGCAGCAACAGGTTCGGTCGCTCCCAGGCGATCAACGCCAGGGCCAGACGCGCCTTTTCACCACCGGAGAAATTCAGTACGGGTTCGTCGATGCGCGCGCCACGGAAGTCGAAACCGCCGAGGAAGTCGCGCAGGGTCTGCTCGCGCTCGGTCGGCGCCAGACGCTGCAGGTGCAGCAGCGGGCTGGCCTTGGCGTCGAGCGAGTCGAGCTGATGCTGGGCAAAGTAGCCGACCACGGTGTTTTCGCCACGGGTCAGGCGCCCGGCCAGCGGCTCGAGCTCACCGGCAAGGTTCTTGATCAGGGTCGATTTACCCGCGCCGTTCGGCCCGAGCAGGCCGATCCGCGCCCCCGGGGTCAGTTGCAGCTTGACCTTCTCGAGGATGGTTTTGTCGCCATAACCCAGACGCGCATCGGACAGGTCGATCAGCGGGCTGGAGATCTTGGTCGACTCGCGGAAGACGAAATCGAACGGCGAATCGACGTGGGCCGCCGACAGTTCTTCCATGCGCTCCAGTGCCTTGATCCGGCTCTGCGCCTGGCGGGCCTTGGTGGCCTGGGCCTTGAAGCGGGCGATGTAGCTTTCCATGTGCGCACGTTGCGCCTGCTGCTTCTCGTAGGCCTGTTGCTGCTGGGCCAGACGCTCGGCACGCGCACGTTCGAACGCGGTGTAGCCGCCACGGTACAAGGTCAGTTTGCGTTGATCGACGTGAGCCACGTGATCGACCACTTCGTCGAGGAAGTCGCGGTCGTGGGAAATCAGCAACAAGGTGCCCGGGTAGCTTTTCAGCCACTCTTCGAGCCAGATGATCGCGTCGAGGTCCAGGTGGTTGGTCGGTTCGTCGAGCAGTAACAGGTCCGACGGGCACATCAGCGCCTGCGCCAGGTTCAGACGCATCCGCCAGCCACCGGAGAAATCGCCGACCTGGCGATCCATCTGCTCGTTGGTGAAGCCGAGCCCGGCCAGCAACTTGCGAGCGCGTGCGTCAGCGGTATAACCGTCGGCGCTGTCGAGTTCGGCGTGCAGACGCGCCAGAGCGGCGCCGTCGTGGGCCTCTTCGGCCACGGCAAGGTCACGCTGCACTTCGCGTAGACGCAGGTCGCCATCGAGCACATAGTCGACCGCCAGACGCTCGAGAGTGTCGACCTCCTGGCGCATGTGCGCGATCCGCCAGTCGGCCGGCAGCAGGCAATCGCCCGAGTCCGGGTGCAACTCGCCGCGCAACAAGGCGAACAGGCTGGATTTGCCGGCGCCGTTGGCACCGATGAGGCCGGCTTTGTGGCCGGCGTGCAGGGTCAGCTCGGCGTCTTCTAGCAGACGTTGCGGGCCACGCTGTAAAGTCAGGTTCTGAAGTCGGATCATAATGGCGGCGGAGTCTACCAGCTTCGCTCACAACTGGCGCGAGTAGCACGATGTCCTCTGACCTGTGGAGCTTTTCCCTTGCCACCTACGCCCGCCCGGGTGTGGAAGACGCTTGCCTGCAATTGCAATCGACGGGGGCCAATGTCTGCCTGCTGCTGTGCGGTTTGTGGCTGGAACAACGCGCAATTGCCTGCAACGAACAACGCGTGCAGCAACTGCAAATGCTGGTGGGTCCCTGGGATATCGAGGTGGTGCAACCGCTGCGGGCATTACGCATGCAATGGAAAACCCTGGCGGCGGAAGATCCGGTGCTCAAGGGGTTGCGCGAACAGATGAAGGCGCTGGAACTGGAGGCCGAACGGCATCTGTTGTGGCAGTTGGAGCAGGTGGCTCAGAACTGGCCGCAGGCGCTATCAGCGTCGAATGAGTGGCTGGAAAGCCTGATGGGCGCCAGCCCGAACCGCGACGCGCTGCAAGTGCTGCGCGACGCGGTCACCCGCGCTTAGGAAGCGCTGGTTGGGTTGCTGGTGACGCTCGACGCAGCGGCCGGCGTTGGCGCAGTCGTGGTGGTCGAGGCCGTAGCGGCCGGCGCAGCGGTCGCTGGCGAGGTTGCCGGTGCGGCAGGCTTGGCCGCTGGAGCCGTGGCCGGTTTGGCGGCAGCTGGTTTGGCAGCAGCTGGTTTTTTCGCGGCTGGTTTTGCGGCTGGTTTTGCGGCCGGCTTGGCAGCAGGTTTAGCCGCAGCAGGCTTGGCGGCGGTCGCTGCCGGTTTGGCTGCAGCAGTTGGCTTGGCTGCTGGTTTGGCTGCTGGTTTGGCAGCGGCCTTCACAGCGGGTTTTGCCGCAGGCTTCGCGGCCGGTTTCGCGGCGGCTTTGGCAGCAGGACGGGCGGCTGCAGTTTTGGCGGCAGGCTTGGCAGCCGGTTTTGCCGCAGCGGTTTTGGCAGCCGGTTTGGCAGCGGCGGTTTTCGCCGGAGCGGCTTTGGCAGCGGCTGGTTTGGCAGCAGCCGGTTTAGCGGCAGCTGGTTTTGCAGCGGTGGTTTTAGCAGCAGGCTTCGCAGCGCTGGCCGCAGCCGGTTTTTTCACAGCAGGTTTGGCAGCCGCTTTCACGGGTGCTTTTGCAGCAACTTTAGCCGCCGGTTTGGCAGCAGCCGTTTTCGCTGGCGCCTTGGTTGCAGCAGGTTTAGCTGCAGCAGGTTTGGCTGCGGCTTTCTTCGCCGGTGCTGCTGCGGGTTTGGTTGCACGGGACGTCAGCACTTTACCCACTGCCTCCTGGACGCGACCCACACCCTGGGCCAGTTTCAGGCTTTCCTGAGCATCGCGCTTGAGTTGCAGAATGTAGCTGCGAGTGTCGGACTGACGCTCTTTTAAAGCATCGAGCAGGTCTTCCAGTTCTTTCACCGCAGCCTTGGCTTTGTTCTGTGCCTTGGCTTTACCGGCAGTGGCTGCGTCCTGCAATTTGGTGCGGGATTTGTGCAGTTTTTCTTGCGCCTTGCCGCGTTGCTTTTCCAGTTTGGCGAGCAGTTTTTCAGCATCAGCCAAGGCTTGGGAGCAAGCGTTTTCCAGATGCTCGAGCAGGCTGCCCGAGAGTTGTTGGAGTAAGTGCAACGGAGTATTTACAGGCTTCTTGGTGGCCGACATGGTTTACCTCCTGGCTGACGTGGGTGCGGCTCATACTAGACCTCTGCAGTTACCGCCGCTAGGGCATCTTGACAGTATCGTTTGCGTTGCGTTGCACCGAAGCGAAAATGTTCTGCGCAAAGGCAAAAGCAGTTCACCGTTGCAGTCGTTTGCGCTGGCATAATCCACCGCATCTCAGGACGGAGAGTGCCCATGTCGCGCTACTTTTTTTTATCCCTCTGCCTGGTTTTTTCCGCAGTCCACGCTGACGAAAAAACCACCGCGAATGACGCTCACGATCTGGCTTACAGCCTGGGTGCCAGCCTCGGTGAACGGCTACGCCAGGAAGTCCCGCAATTGCAGATTCAGGCACTGGTCGAAGGCTTGCAGCAGGCTTATCAAGGCAAGCCGCTGGCGCTGAGCGAAGCGCGCATCGAACAGATCCTTGCCGATCATGAATCGCAAAACGCCGAGCACGCCTCACAGAACTCCAGCGACGTCGCGATGGAAAACGAACAACGTTTCCTCACCGCTGAAAAAGCCAAACCGGGTGTGAAGGAACTGGCTGACGGCATCCTGCTCACCGAGCTGACGCCGGGCACTGGCGCCAAGGCCGGCCCCGATGGAAAAGTGCAGGTGCTGTATGTCGGTCGACTGCCGGACGGCACCGTGTTCGATCAGAACACTCAACCGCAATGGTTCAACCTCGACAGCGTGATTGCCGGTTGGCGCACCGCGTTGCAGAACATGCCGGTAGGGGCGAAATGGCGACTGGTGATTCCATCGGATCAGGCCTATGGCGCTGATGGCGCCGGCGACTTGATCGCACCGTTTACACCACTGGTGTTTGAAGTGGAATTACGCGGCGCGACCAGTTGATCAGGCAATAAAAAACGGTGCGCTTGGGGCGCACCGTTTTTTTGATCAGGGTTCGGATCAGGCCTGAACCGGATCCTCTTCCTTGTGTGCCGTATGCAGCACTTCAATCAGGCAGTCTTCAAGTTCGAAGCGTTCGTGGAGCAGGCCACCAAGCTCCTTGAATTTCTCGGCAACGCATTTGCCGGCATCGCACAGATCATTGAACGCGAGGAGCTTCTCGGTGATGACGTCGATACGCGGGTAGATCGTCTCGGCGAGTTCCAGGCCACGCTTGTCGTTGAACGCCTTGGCTTCGCCCGTCAGCTGTTCATAGATTTCGAAATGCCCGGCCGACACGTAATCAACCAGCACGCCGCAGAATTCCTGCAAAGGCTTACGGCTCTCGGACAACGACTCAGGCTGCGCGCCGAGTTTGTCGTAGGCGCCAATCAGCTCCTCACGCTCCTGCAACCAGCGGTCGATCAGCAGATGAACTCCACCCCAACGTTCCTGAGCATTCTGACAACTTTCGAGCATGGCAATCTCTCTTCCCTTGTGGGTCATGCTGCTCTACACCCGCGCCCCGCTTTTGGTTTTGGCTTGGGGGACGGCCGGGCAGAGCGTCATCGAGCAACATAAATCCAATGACACGTGCGGGCCAGATTATGCCCGCACGCCTATGGCTTCAAGGTACGCAGGAGATAAAGTTCATACAAGTGTTTAATCCCGCAGCCCCCCCCGGTGCGACGCTTCGCCGCTGAGCGGTCGCTGCAGAGCGCCCCAGACCAGCCGTAACATTTGATAGACCGCAAGAATCGACACCGCGACAAAGAACAACAGACTCCATTCCGGAAGACTCAGATCGAACAGCGTCCAGGAAATTTCCGCGCAATCAGTGCCGCCGTTAAACATTCGTTGCAATGCGCAGATCCACGACAATCCACTGAACAGCGTCTCGGCCGCCGGGGCACAATTGTCCAGTTGCAGCACCGGATCGCTTTGTATCAGCACCTGGCGCCAGGCCGCCGTAGTGCCGCCCAGACTCGCGCACAGCACCAGCAGCCAGTAAAGCCACAAGCCAACACGCCTGGGGCCATGCACCGCCGCCAGACCGCAGCACACGCACAGCAGCGTAAGAAACAACCGCTGCACCAGACATAGACTGCACGGCGCCAGACCGACCGCGTATTCAAGATAATAGGAAGCTCCCAGAGCAAAGGCCCCCGCAGTGAAAGCCATGAAAAACAAGGAGCGTGAGCAGGCCAACGACATGGCTTTTCCGTAACAGTGGAGACAGGCTGTAACGGTAGAGGAAAGCGTGTCAGCCTTTCAAGACGAGGTCCTGACGACAGTTCACCAGAGGTGTAGGGAAAACCCGACAGGTTCAAGAGGAAAGGATGAAGCCCTCTGTAGGACTTTATCCAGGGCGCTGACTGAAGTTGAATTTCGGTCGTAAACGGTCAACGAGGGAGAGGCCTCCCTCGTGTCTTCAGGCATGCACCGGAGCCGGCAACGGCGCGGCCAGCAAGCGCTCATCCAACAGACCAAGCCCTTCCTGAAACAACTGATTGCTGCGCTCGGTATCGCCCAGTTGCGCAAGCAGGCGGGCCAGCTCGGCACAGGTTTCCGGATTGCGCTGCACGCGCAGGCTGCTTTCCAGATAATCCCGGGCCTTGCCCCACAGACTGGTTTGCAGGCAGAGACGTCCCAGAGTCAGCAGCAGGCTCGGGTCGCCCGGATGCTCCTTGAGCCAGCCTTCGGCGGTTTG
The DNA here is from genome assembly GCF_037626295.1 of Pseudomonas sp. LF-5. Taxonomy (NCBI): domain Bacteria; kingdom Pseudomonadati; phylum Pseudomonadota; class Gammaproteobacteria; order Pseudomonadales; family Pseudomonadaceae; genus Pseudomonas; species Pseudomonas sp. LF-5. Next base: position 398,148 of record NZ_JARKMT010000003.1, on the reverse strand, counting down.
CAGCTGGCGCGCAGGATCACTGCCGCGCACCAGACCATAAAGCCGGGCGAGATGGCTGTCGTACTTGCGCTTCAGCGCCGTGCGCAGGACCTCTTCAGCCTCGACCTGAGCCCCCAACTGACGCAACTGCTCGGCGTACGCCAGCACCAGCGGTGGCTCCTGACGCTGGGCAGAGGTGAGCTGTTCCCAGGCCCGCTGCAGCGACTGCCGGCCCACGCTGCCGTCCTCGTCACGGTGCGCCGCCAGCGACAGGTTTTCGCCCCAGGCGCGGCGTTCCAGCTCAGCCAGTTCGGACGGCGGCAGGACTTTGTCCTTGCGCAGCTCCGGCAACAGACGAATCACCGCCGACCATTCGCCACGTTGCTGATACAGACGCTGCAATTGCCGCAACGTCTGCGCATTGCGTGGATGACGTTCGTGCATCGCTTGCAGGGTCACCAGGGCGCCCTCGGTATCGCCGCGATCGGTCTGCAACTGTGCATGGCTCAAGGCAATCGCCAACTCAGCCTGAGGTTGGCGTTCGAGCGCCCGTTCCAGCAAGCGATCGCACTCCTCGTAATGGCCTTGCTCGTTGGCCGCCCGGGCCGCGCCGAGGTAGTACAGCAACGGTTGGCGTTCAGCTTCGGCGGCGCGGTAAAGATGACGCTGCGCGCTGGCCCAGCGACCTTCCGCCAGATCCAGCTGACCATGTTCGATCGCCACTTGCACGCGACGGCTGCGGTTGCGTCGCGACCACGGGTTGACCACGCCGCTGGAGGTCATGACCAGTTCAACCAGTGCCTTGATCCCCCAGATCACCAGCCACAACACTGCGATCACTGCAAGAGTCGCCCACAGGCTCGACTCATAGCGGAAGCTCTTGTAGGCGACCAGCACGTAACCGGAATGCTCGGCAATCGCCAGCCCCAACGCCGCCGTCGCGGCGATCACCAGAAACACGATCACATACAGGCGTTTCATGGCGTGGCCTCCTGCGCAGTGCTGGCAGCAGGTTTGGCGAAGGGTTTCACCGACTCTTCGGCGTTGACGTTACGCCGCTCAAGATAAGCCTGAACCGCACTCAACGTGCCGGCCAGATCCGGCGTGGCGACCGTGACCGGTGCCTTGCTCAGCTCGGCGACCTGTTCGAGCATCACTTTGCTCTGCGGATTGTCCGGGTTGAAATTGCCCTTGAGCACGTCACGCGCCTCGGCCAGCGCCTGGGTATAAACCGGCGCCTGACCATTGAGCGCGGCCCACTGCGCCTGCTCCAGCGCCAGGCTCAGGGCCAGGCGGACCTGGCTCAGGCTCTGACCGGCCAGCAATGGCTTCACATTCTTGTCGGCGTTGAAATCAATGCGGATGTAGCGCGAGATCTGATCCCACCACTGTGCCCAGCGACTGGCGCCGTCACCATCGGACGTCAGGCCCAGCAGCGACTCACCGCGATCCTTGTACTCCGGCGCCAGCTCGGTGAGGCTGATGACCTGATCGCGCAGGGCACCAATACGCAGAAACAATCCGGTGCGATCCGGCTGCTCGGTGCTGCGCAGGGCGACGAGGGTTTTCGCCACTTGCTCACGGGCGGCGAACGATCCGGGGTCGTTCTGCTCACGCAGGATTTCATCGGCGCCCTGTACCAATGCCTGTGCGCTGCTGATGTCCTGCAACGCCGACAGACGCAGGCTGGCCAGACGCAGCAAGTGCTCGGCCTCAGCCAGGCGCCAATCCTTGCGACTGGCGCCAAGGACCGTTTCCAGACGCTGATTGAGGCGCTGTTGATCACCCTGCAGTTGAGTCACCAGACGCTGTCGATCAGCCAGTTCATCGGCACCCGGCAACTGCGCGAGGCGTTCGGTCAGGCGCTGTTCGTTGAGTTTCAGGCTCTGTGCCTGATCGTTCAACGCCTGCACCTGGCCCGACTGTTGTTGCGTATTGGTCTGCAGGTGACGTACCTGCCAGACACCCCAGCCACCAATCGCGACGCCGGCGGCGCCGAGCAACAAGGCGACGATCGCCAATCCATTGCCTCGGCGCGGCTCGGTGGCCGGCGGTGGCGTTTCAACCTGAGTCTCGATCACAGGCTGGACATCATCTTTAGGCAAGGCTGTTTCGCTCACGTATCCATCCTTTGCATTAGAGAACGGGCACGGGATGCTCCCGTAACGCCGTCAGCAAAGCCGCGGCACTCGCGCCACGGCAATCCACAACTGTTTGGGCCCCGGCGGCACGTGCCAGCTCGGCGACTCTTGGGCTTGGAACAAACAACGGCAACTGCGCTATCGCCGGCCAGGCATCGCCGGCCATCTGGCGCAGGTGCTCGAAACCCTGTCCACTGCTGACCACCAGCCCGTTCAAGCGTTCCGCTTCAATCCGCCGCGGCAATTCTTGCGCGGCATAGGCTGGCAGCTCACGACGATACAATTCCAGATACTCGACACTAGCACCAAGCGTGCGCAAACGCTCGGCGAGCAACTCGCGGCCGCCCTCGCCGCGCAGGATCAGCACTCGCGCACCGGACTGGCTGACCGCCTCGCGCAGACGCGGCAACTGCAGCAACGCTTCGCTGTCATCACCAGTGTCCGGGCAGTGCACGTCCAGGCCACGGTCGCGCAGAATCTGCGCGGTCGCCGCGCCCACGCTGAACCACGGCATCGCCAACAAGGGCGGGCCACCGGCATCGAGCAGGTCGACCGCAATGCGCGCTGCCGGTTTGCTGACCACGATCACCGCGCTGCAGCCCGACAGCTGCGCAATCGCCTGACGGATTTTGTCAGAGACCGGCAGCGGCACGATGTCCAGAAGCGGCAGGCAACTGCTGAAAACCCCCTGCCCTGCTAACGTCTCGGCGAGCGCCGCGCAATCTTCGGCGGGGCGCGTCAGCAGCAGTCGCCAACCAGTCACTCGTGACCTGCCTCGCCATACACCGCTTTGAGGATGTCGTCGGCACCCTGGCCGAGCAAGTCCTCAGCGACCTTCACCCCCAGCGCCTCGGCATCGGCACGCGGCGCCCGCGCTTCGGCGCTGAGCAGCTTGCCACCGCTCGGCTCGCCGACCAGACCACGCAGCCACAACTGCTCACCCTCGAGCACGGCGTAGCAGGCGATCGGCACCTGGCAGCCGCCATTCAGATGTTTGTTGAGGGCGCGTTCAGCGCTGACCCGCGCAGCCGTATCGGCGTGATGCAGCGGTGCCAACAGGGCATGAATTTCAGTGTCGGCGCTGCGGCATTCGATGCCGACGGCGCCCTGACCACCGGCCGGCAGGCTGTCGTCGACGCTAATGGCAGAGGTGATGCGGTCTTCGAAACCGAGGCGGATCAGGCCGGCCGCCGCGAGGATGATCGCGTCGTACTCTCCGGCATCGAGCTTGGCCAGGCGCGTGTTGACGTTACCGCGCAGGAAGCGGATCTCGAGATCCGGGCGGCGCGTCAGCAACTGGGCCTGACGACGCAGGCTGGAGGTGCCGACGATGGCGCCGGCAGGCAGCGCATCGAGGCTTTGAAAGGTATTGGATACGAAGGCATCGCGCGGGTCTTCACGCTCGCAGATGCAGAACAGGCCCAGACCTTCGGGGAAGTCCATCGGCACGTCTTTCATCGAGTGCACGGCGATGTCGGCTTCGTTTTCCAGCAGCGCGGTTTCCAGTTCCTTGACGAACAGGCCTTTGCCGCCGATTTTCGACAGTGGCGAGTCGAGCAGCTTGTCGCCGCGACTGACCATGGGCACCAGCGTCACCAGCAGGCCCGGATGGGCCGCCTCCAGACGGGCTTTGACGTATTCGGCCTGCCAGAGGGCCAGCGCACTTTTACGGGTGGCGATGCGGATTTCGCGAGAGGACATGGATCAATCCGTACTGAATAGATACGGCGGATAATAACAGCTCAGCCAAATCCACTTTGACCTGAATCAGAAACGACGTGGCCTCCCTGGCCTGCGATGCCCGGTGAAGAAAAGCAGAAACCCGCCGAAACGATCGGGTTACAGGCCCTGCATCATCTTGCGCACACCGGCCACGTGCCGACGGCTGACGATCAGCGCATCACCGTTGAGGCCTTTGAGGTACAGCTGGAAATGCCCCAGCGGCGTACGTTGCAGCCGTTCGATGCGGTCGCGGGCGACCAGTGCGTTGCGGTGGATACGCACGAAGCGTTCACCGAATTCGTCTTCGAGCGCCTTGAGTGGTTCGTCCAGCAACACTTCGCCGGCCTCGTGACGCAGGGTCACGTATTTGTGGTCGGCAATGAAGTAGACCACCTGATCAAGCGGGATCAGTTCAATCCCTTTGCGAGTACGGGCGCTGATGTGACTGCGCGGGCCGTTGCCGCTTTCGGCAGCGGGACGGGTCAGGGCCGAGAGCTGGGCCCGGTTGGGACGTTCAGCCCGTTTCAGGGCGTCATGCAGATGTTCGGTTCGCACGGGTTTCACCACATAGCCCACGGCGCTGGCCTGCAGGGCTTCCACGGCAAATTCATCGGGGCTGGTGCAAAACACCACGGCGGGCGGCGTTTCTCGTTCGCACAGACGGGCAGCGACCTGCAGGCCATCCAGGCCAGGCATGCGGATATCGAGCAGCACGATATCCGGCTTGTGGCTGTCGATCAGCGCCAACGCCTCCTCGCCATTCGTGGCGCTGGGCTCCAGGACTGTGTAACCCTCGAGCTCACTCACCATTCGGCTGAGGCGCTCGCGAGCCAGTGGTTCGTCATCAACGATCAGGACATTCATATTGCGCTGGATTCCTGCGTGAGTCTCGCACAAGGATAGCGTAGACAGGTGGAGTGACGTCCGTCACCGCGATCCACGCTAAGACTAGCCCGAGCGCCAAAAAGTGCCGTACGTCGGCCAGCAATATTTGCCAGTGTCCGGGTCGTACTGCTCGAAGCCCGCTGTTTCCCGCGTTTCTCACGGGTTTTGTCCAAGGACATAACCCACCCCCACTTCTTATAGTCGGCGACCGGACCTTTGCACAATCCGCGCTCACCGACCCTTATGTCCAACTGTAGACGCTCGCCGGGCCGATATTGCTCAATCGAAAAATATCCTTGCGCAAATCCCCCGGCACCAGCGGCCACTATGGCTGACGCGATGAGAAAAAAACGTATCGACCAGTGTCAGCGACAGGATTGGCAACCCTGTTATTATCCGCGCCAGCGTTTCACGCCACTTTTCTTCAAGCCGATACGAGCGAATTCATGAGCACTGACAAGACCAATCAGTCCTGGGGCGGCCGCTTCAGTGAACCCGTCGACGCCTTCGTCGCCCGCTTCACCGCCTCCGTCACTTTCGACCAGCGCCTGTATCGCCACGACATCATGGGCTCGATCGCCCACGCCACCATGCTGGCCAAGGTCGGCGTGCTGACCGATGCCGAGCGCGACAGCATCATTGATGGCCTGAAGACCATTCAGGGCGAAATCGAGGCCGGCCAGTTCGACTGGCGCGTCGACCTCGAAGACGTGCACATGAACATCGAAGCCCGCCTGACCGACCGCATCGGCATCACCGGCAAAAAACTGCACACCGGCCGCAGCCGCAACGACCAGGTCGCGACCGACATCCGCCTGTGGCTGCGTGACGAGATCGACCTGATCCTCGCCGAAATCACCCGCCTGCAAAAAGGCCTGCTGGAACAAGCCGAGCGCGAAGCCGCGAGCATCATGCCGGGCTTCACCCACCTGCAGACCGCGCAGCCGGTGACCTTCGGCCACCACATGCTGGCGTGGTTCGAAATGCTCAGCCGCGACTACGAGCGCCTGGTCGACTGCCGCAAGCGCACTAACCGCATGCCCCTGGGCAGCGCTGCACTGGCCGGCACCACCTACCCGATCGACCGCGAATACACCGCGCAACTGCTCGGCTTCGATGCCGTAGGCGGCAACTCGCTGGACAACGTGTCCGATCGAGATTTCGCCATCGAATTCTGCTCGGCCGCGAGCATCGCGATGATGCACCTGTCGCGCTTCTCCGAAGAGCTGGTGCTGTGGACCAGCGCGCAGTTCCAGTTCATTGATCTGCCGGACCGTTTCTGCACCGGCAGCTCGATCATGCCGCAAAAGAAAAACCCTGACGTGCCGGAGCTGGTACGTGGCAAGACCGGTCGCGTGTTTGGCGCACTGATGGGCCTGCTGACCCTGATGAAAGGCCAGCCACTGGCCTACAACAAGGACAACCAGGAAGACAAGGAACCGCTGTTCGACGCCGCCGATACCCTGCGCGACTCGCTGCGTGCCTTCGCCGACATGATCCCGGCAATCAAGCCGAAGCACGCGATCATGCGTGAAGCGGCGCTGCGCGGATTCTCCACCGCGACCGACCTCGCGGACTACCTGGTGCGCCGTGGCCTGCCGTTCCGTGATTGCCACGAAATCGTCGGTCACGCGGTGAAGTACGGCGTCGACACTGGCAAGGATCTGGCCGAGATGAGCCTGGAAGAACTGCGTCAGTTCAGCGACCAGATCGAGCAGGACGTGTTCGCCGTACTGACCCTGGAAGGCTCGGTGAATGCCCGTGACCACATCGGCGGGACCGCGCCGGCGCAGGTCAAGGCTGCCGCAGCTCGCGGTCAGGCGTTGATCGCCAGCCGCTAAAAGCATCGCGGGCAAGCCCGCTCCCACACGTTCTGCGTCGAACACACAAGGGTGTTTCAGCGCGAAATCCTGTGGGAGCGTGCCTGCCCGCGATGACTGACTCCAGAACGCTAAAAAATCTACTTCTTCGCCGCGATCATCGCCAAAAACGCCGGCATCGCAGCCTCTTTGTCCGCCGCAATCTTCTGCACATGCGGACTCTGCTCAAGCCGCTCCAGCAGCACCTTGGCCTTCGGCATCTCGGCCAGCAAATCGATCCCGAACAGCTTCTGCCCGACCGCGCACGCCAGCGGCACGCTGTAGAGGAAATACAGATCCGCGATGCTCAGACTGTCGCCCGCCACATACGGGGCGAACTTGCCGTGACGCCCCAGCGCCGCAAAACCCAGCAGCAATTCGGCTTTGGTTTTCTCCTTGATCGCCTCCGGCACCGGCGAGCCAAAGAACGCTTCGCCGTAACAGGCGCGACCCGGCAACTCGATATAGAGCTCGATCTCCTTGGCAATCGCCAGCACCTGCGCTCGCGCAAACGGGTCACTCGGCAACAGCGGTGTGCCCTTCTGGGTCTGTTCCAGGTATTCGAGGATGATGCCGGTTTCATTGATATAACCGGCATCAACGCCCAGCACCGGGACTTTGCCGCGCGGGCTGATGGCCAGCGATTGCGGCGTTGGCGTCGGGTAGAACGTGACTTCTTCAAACGGCAGGCCTTTTTCCAGCAGCGCCAGTTTGACCATGTTGTAATAATTGCTGACAGAGAATCCGTAGAGCTTGAGCATCACATAGCCTCCGGGCCGTGCGGGGTGGGCAGTCCATGTTTATAGATCGCCGGACGCGATCCTGCCAGCAGCATCACCTCGCTGAATGCAGGTAAACTGGCGCCTTTCCTTGAGGAGCCTGCCATGAGCGAGCCGACAGACATCGAGATTGACGACGAAGAAGAGTTCGCCGAGAACACGTTGATTGAAGCGATCGAAAATCAGATTGAAAACGACAACCCGCCAGCGGCCAAAGCGACCTTCAACAAGCTGACACTGGTGGGTTTCGAGCGCGATAAGATCCTCAACCTGATGGCGCACGTGCTGGCCTATGAAATCGACGCCATGCTCGATGAAGACCGTGCCTTCGATACCGAATGGTACGAAGCGGCGCTGCGCGCATTGCCAGAGCTGCCGCCCGAAAAGCAGTAAGCCCCCGTTCGTGCAGGACTGAGCCTGCTCACGATAGCGTTCTGTGATGTCAGTGAAGAATATGCTGACAGGCACTCCTCTATCGCGAGCAGGCGAAGGCCTACAATGTTTGTAACGTATCCAGCCAGCCAACTTCCGGGCCCCGACTACACTGGAATCCGCCTCAAGACAAAATCCCTGATCTGAGCACTGGACATGCCGCAAAAGCGGGTTCACCTTAGGGGCGCTGTCGTCCAATTACTAGAAAGTCTGGAGTCCTTATGTCGCTTACCCCTGAGCTGGTTGCCGAACTGGAAGTCCTCGCACTCTTCAACCTGGACAGTTCCCAGGAAGGTTTGAAAATTCATCAGACCGCTGCCCCGAAACACATCGCTGCTGCACAACGCCTCTTTGAAAAAGAACTCACCGACCAGCCCGATGGCGGCTACCTGACCAGCCTGGGTCGTGATGCCGCGCAAAATGTGCAGACCGTACTGACCATTTTGAGAGAGCAGGAAACCGCCTGATTTTCCCGTCTTTGCCCACGGGAACTCCTGCCACGGGATTTCCGCGGGCTCGCTTGATCACCCCACGCTAAAAATCTGACGTCAAAAAAACAAATTCAGCTTAAAAGTCCCGCTGCGCAGAGGCTAAACTGCCTCCCATTCCGAGACCCTCTTCGTCCGAGCCTGCGAGCCGGTTTGAGCTGACATGACGCGCACCCATGAAATCCGCCCCGATCTGGACGAAGGCATCGACCGCAAGGTGCTCAGCCAACTGCGTGCGCGCTTTCTCAAACTCAATGCAGGTCGCCTGAGTCGCGCACTGGAGGGTCTGTCGACGCGCCAGCAAGGCGTACTGACGCTGTTGCCGCTGTTCTTCCACGTCAATCATCCGCTGCTGCCCGGCTATGTATCCGGCAGTACCCCGGCGGGCCTGTCCAACTACGAACCGGACGCCACTACCCTCGCCGAAGCCCAGCGCCTGACCCGCTCGTTCTCCTACAAGCCGCGCCACGGCAGCAACCCGCCACGGCCGATTCACGGGCTGTTCCTGATGGGCAGCCTGGGCACGCTGGCCCAGGCCGATCAGAGCGACATGGACGTGTGGGTCTGCCACGCGCCGGACCTGAGCGAAAGCGAATTGGCCGAGCTGAGCAAAAAATGTCAGCTCCTGGAAACCTGGGCCGCGAGCCAGGGCGCCGAAGCGCATTTCTTCCTGATTGACCCGGTGCGCTTCGTCAAAGGCGAACGCGACACCCAACTGAGTTCCGAGAACTGCGGCAGCACTCAGCATTACCTGCTGCTGGACGAGTTTTATCGCACCGCGATCTGGTTGGCCGGGCGCACACCGATCTGGTGGCTGGTGCCGGTTTACGAGGAAGGCGCCTACAACCTTTACACCGACACGTTGTTGTCCAAGCGTTTTATCCGTGCCGACGAAACCCTCGACCTCGGTCACCTGGCGGCGATTCCGCCGGGCGAGTTCATTGGCGCCGGGCTGTGGCAGCTGTTCAAGGGCATCGAGTCACCGTACAAGTCGGTGCTCAAACTGTTGCTGACCGAGGTTTATGCCAGCGAACACCCCCGTGTGCAGTGCCTGAGCCTGCGCTTCAAAAAAGCGGTGTTCGCCAACCAGCTGGATCTGGACGAGCTGGACCCGTACATGGTCGTGTACCGGCGTATCGAGGAATACCTCACCGCGCGCAACGAACCGGAGCGTCTGGAACTGGTGCGCCGCGCGCTGTACCTCAAGGTCAACCGCAAGCTCACCGGCAACAGCCGCAGCCAGGGCTGGCAACGCGCCCTGCTTGAACGGCTGGCCAGCGAATGGCATTGGGATCAGCGTCAACTGGCGCTGCTCGACAGCCGCAGCCAGTGGAAAGTCCGCCAGGTCAGCGCCGAACGCCGTGCCCTGGTCAACGAACTGAATTACAGCTATCGCTTCCTGACCCAGTTTGCCCGCACCGAGCAGACCGTCAGCCTGATCAACAAACGCGATCTCAACGTCCTCGGCCGCCGCCTCTACGCCGCGTTCGAGCGCAAGGCCGACAAGGTCGAGTTCATCAACCCCGGGATCGCTCCGGATCTGGCCGAAGACACCCTGACCCTGGTGCAGTCACGCAACAAGAAAGAACCGGGGCAAGCCCAATGGGGCCTGTACAACGGCAGCCTCACCGCACTGGAATGGGAGCACTTCGCGCCGATCAAGCGCAGCCGCGAATTGCTCGAACTGCTGACCTGGTGCCACCGCAACGGCGTGATCGACAGCAGCACCCGGCTGGCCCTGCATCCCGGCAGCAGCGACCTGAGCGAGTTCGAGCTATTCAACCTGCTCGGCAGCCTGCAACAGTGCATCGCCCTGCCCTTGCCCACGGTGGCTGAAGCACCGTTGCTGCGTGCGGCCGTGCCGAGCGAAGTGCTGATTCTGGTCAACGTCGGCGTCGATCCGCTCAAGCATCACCGCGACCTGAATATTCTGATGACCACCGAGCGCACCGACTCGCTGAGCTACGCCGGGGTCCGGGAAAACCTCGTGCTGACCCTGGATCAGGTCACGCTCAACAGCTGGAACGAAGTGCTGGTCAACCGCTTCGACGGCCCGCACGCCCTGCTCGACTGCCTGCGCGACTACCTCAACAACCTGCCGCGCGGGCCGCTGCAGCCGTCGTTGAAAGTGCGCTGCTTCTGCCACAACCGCGCACAATTCATCGCCCGTCGCGTTGAAGAGATAGTCGATACCGCGCAAAACCTGCTGCTCAGTGAGTTGAATCATCGCTACCTGATTCAGGTGCAACAGCACTATCACGTACTCGAATTGGTCCCGGGCCAGGTCAACCACGTCGCCCTCGCCACCCTGCCAGCGTTGCTGGAGTACCTCGGCGAAGAACAACCGCGCTACAGCCCGCTGCACCTGGACCCGATGGCGCTGGAGGATCACGACCTCGCCCTGATCCTGCCAATGGGCCAGCCGGATTGCATTCAGGTGTTCTACCGGATCAGCGAACAGCAGGCCGAGCTGTACGTGCTGGATGAATTCAACGCCCTGTGGCAACAGTATCTGCCGTATCACGACGAACAGAGCCTGCTGGTGCCATTACAGCGCTTCCTGCAGTCGATCCAGTACCGGCGCGAAGCCTTGCTGCCGATGGACGCCGCGCCTTCGGCCAGCCTCGACACTTTGTATTACCAGTTATTGCCGTCAGGCCCGGGAAAAGCCCGCCGCGTCGAACCACGACCAGCACCGCAAACGCCGGTCAACAAGCCGTTCTACGACGTGCAGGCGATTGTCGGCAAAGCCGCACCGGGGGAAGTGCAGGTCACTTTGTATTGCAATCAACGGGAATTCAGCGAGCTGGAACATGGCGACCAGCTGTTCAGCGTGGTCGCCCGGGAGATCGTCGAGCAGCGCCGCGAGAGCGAACGCTATCGCTGCTACATCACCGACCTGGACCTGTCAGGCCTGCTCGGTGATGCGCAGAGTTCAAGCAATTTGTATCTGCGCTACAAGGCCGACCTGGAGCGCGCCCTGAACGAGGCGCTCGAACAGGTCTGAGGCGGGGTCATTCGCGGAAATCACCGCCGTTGGCCGGCTGCGATTCGACTTCCAGCAAGGTCAGTTTCAGGGTCTTGCCGCCGGGAGCCGGCCAGTCGATGTGCTGACCGACCTTCAGGCCCAGCAGCGCGCTGCCGACCGGTGCCAGAATCGAGATCTTGCCTTCGTCGGCGTTGGCATCCTTGGGATAGACCAGCGTCAGGTGATAGTCCTTGCCACTGCCTTCTTCGCGGCAATGCACGCGGGAATTCATCGTCACGACATCGGCGGGCACTTCTTCGTGGCCGACCACGGTATCGGCGCGGTCCAGTTCGGTTTGCAGCGCGATCACGCCCGGCAGCGTGTCATCCAGGCTGTCGATCAGGCGCTCCAGACGTTGCACGTCCAGACGGGTAAGGGTGATGGAAGGTGCGGTCATGATCCGGGCAGACTCCTTTCTTCTGCACACAAAAAAAGCAAAACCCCGCCAAAAAAGACGGGGTTTTCACCAGGCCTCGATGGGTTGAGGCGTGTCCGGACACTATCACAGCTCAAAAAATATACAAGTCACCCGATTTTGATCCGGCAAGAACCCCTGTAGCGAATCAACTCAGGGATTTTCGTGCGGCAGCCTGCTGGCAGATGACCCGACGGCGCTGATCATCCGCCGAGCGCCATTCGCGAATATCCTCGACATGGCGGAAGCAGCCGAGACAAACCTTCTGTTCATCAAGCCGGCACACACCGCTGCACGGCGAAGGCACTGCCGGGCTGATGTTGCTGTAGAGCGGTTTGGGCGGACGAACAGGAGCAGTGTCAGTCACGGAATCACAGACCTTCGAAGTCGAATTCAGCGCCAGCCTGCTGCTTGACGATGCGCTCGAGCATCTCGCCCAACTGCTCTTCGCTCTTGTCGCACATCCAGCGCTCGCTCTCTTCGTCGTAGTCGAAGTGGAAACCACCGGACACCGCTGCCAGCCACAACTGACGCAGGGGCTCCTGACGACTGAAGATCAGTTGCGAGCCGTTTTCGAACTTGACGGTCAAGACACCTGCCGAGCTTTCCAGGTCGATATCCAGGTCGCTGTCATCAAAGATATCTTCCAGCGTCTGCTGGGTAGCATCGACCAGATCGTGGAAACGGGCTTCGGACAAACTCATTGTGGCAACCTCAAAAAATGTCTGATCAGGCTCAAGCGCCGAAAGATACGGACGCTGCCGGCCGATTGCAAAGATTAACGACCAAGCACCGTTTCCCATCCAGCACTGGCCCCTGTGGGAGCGAGCTTGCTCGCGAAAGCGGTGTGTCAGCCAGCAAACATATCGAATGTACCGGCCTCTTCGCGAGCAAGCTCGCTCCCACAGGAATTACCTGTATCCAACCGGTATCCAGAGAGCCCCGCCGGACGGGAAGCCCCTCGCATAGGCAAGCTGCCGGGTGGCCGGTATACTCCGGCGCAATTAACGCATTTTCAAGGATTTCGCCATGAAGCGCCTGATCTCTTCCCTTGCTGCGCTCGTCGCGGTTGCCTGCCTCGTTTCGGCCTGTGGTCAAAAAGGCCCGCTGTACCTGCCGGATGACGATCAGGACCCGGCCGAACAAGCCCAGTCTTCGCAAAAGCAACCGGTTTCCAAAGCACACAAGCACGACGTTTACTAAGGGATCGCCATGGACGCTTTTAATTACCGTGGCGGGGAGCTGTTCGCGGAAGGTGTGGCTCTGTCCGCCATCGCCGACCGTTTCGGCACGCCCACCTACGTTTATTCGCGAGCACACATTGAAGCCCAGTATCTGGCCTTCGCCGATGCGCTGGCCGGCATGCCGCACCTGGTTTGCTTTGCCGTCAAAGCCAACTCCAACCTCGGCGTTCTGAATGTCCTGGCCCGTCTCGGCGCCGGTTTCGACATCGTCTCTCGTGGTGAACTGGAACGCGTGCTCGCCGCAGGTGGAAGCCCTGACAAGATCGTCTTCTCCGGTGTCGGCAAGACCCGTGACGACATGCGCCGTGCGCTGGAAGTCGGCGTGCACTGCTTCAACGTCGAATCCACTGACGAGCTGGAACGCCTGCAAGTGGTCGCCGCCGAGCTCGGCGTTCGCGCCCCGGTTTCGTTGCGTGTGAACCCGGACGTCGATGCCGGCACCCACCCGTACATTTCCACCGGTCTCAAAGAGAACAAGTTCGGCATCGCCATTGCCGACGCCGAAGACGTGTACGTGCGCGCTGCGCACCTGCCAAACCTGGAAGTGATCGGCGTCGATTGCCACATCGGTTCGCAACTGACCACCCTGCCACCGTTCCTCGATGCCCTCGACCGCCTGCTGGATCTGGTCGATCGTCTCGGCGATTGCGGCATCCACCTGCGCCACATTGATCTCGGTGGCGGTTTGGGCGTGCGTTATCGCGATGAAGAGCCGCCATTGGCCGGCGACTACATCAAGGCTGTGCGCGAGCGTCTGAGCGGCCGTGATCTGGGACTGGTGTTCGAGCCGGGCCGCTTCATCGTCGCCAACGCCGGCGTACTGCTGACCCAGGTCGAGTACCTCAAGCACACCGAACACAAGGATTTCGCCATCGTCGACGCGGCGATGAACGACCTGATCCGCCCGGCGCTGTACCAGGCGTGGATGGACGTCACTGCGGTCAAGCCGCGTGATACCGCCGCGCGCAAGTACGACATTGTCGGCCCGATCTGCGAAACCGGTGATTTCCTCGCCAAGGACCGTGAACTGGCGCTGGAAGAAGGCGACCTGCTGACCGTGCATTCCGCCGGTGCCTACGGTTTCGTGATGAGTTCCAACTACAACACCCGCGGCCGTGCTGCCGAGGTGCTGGTAGACGGTGATCAGGTTTTTGAAGTGCGCCGCCGCGAAACTGTGGCCGAGCTGTTTGCCGGCGAAAGCCTGCTGCCGGAGTAACCCATGCTGCTGCGTTTTACCAAAATGCATGGCCTGGGCAATGATTTCATGGTTCTCGACCTGGTCAGCCAGCACGCGCATATTCAGCCCAAGCACGCCAAGCAATGGGGCGACCGGCACACCGGTATCGGTTTCGACCAGTTGCTGATTGTTGAAGCGCCGAGCAACCCGGACGTGGATTTCCGTTACCGGATTTTCAACTCCGATGGCTCGGAAGTGGAACAGTGCGGCAACGGTGCACGCTGCTTCGCGCGCTTCGTGCTGGACAAGCGTCTGACGGCGAAACGGCAGATCCGCGTCGAGACCAAGGGTGGCATCATCGAACTGGACGTGCGTAACGACGGCCAGATCGGCGTCAACATGGGCGCGCCGCGCCTGGTGCCGGCAGACATTCCGTTCGAAGCGCCAGCGCAGGCGACCAGCTATCAGCTGGAAGTCGACGGCACCACGGTCGAACTGGCCGCCGTGTCGATGGGCAACCCCCATGCCGTGCTGCGTGTGCAGGACATCAACAGTGCACCGGTGCATGAGCTGGGACCGAAAATCGAACACCATCCGCGCTTCCCGGCGCGGGTCAATGTCGGTTTCCTCCAGGTCATCGACCGCAACCGTGCGCAACTGCGCGTCTGGGAACGCGGCGCCGGGGAAACCCAGGCCTGTGGTACTGGCGCTTGCGCTGCGGCTGTCGCGGCAATCAGTCAGGGGTGGATGGATTCGCCGCTGTTGATCGACCTGCCCGGCGGGCGTCTGTCCATTGAATGGGCAGGCCCTGGCCAACCGGTGCTGATGACCGGTCCGGCAGTGCGTGTATACGAAGGACAAGTGCGTCTTTGAGTGAGCAGAAGCCATGACCGATAAGCCTCAGGTACCCGCCCGACAGTCCGACGAATCAGCGTCCGAGAGCCTGGAGGCGGCAGCGGTTGCCGCGTACCTGGAGGCTCATCCGGACTTCTTCGTCGAGCACGAAGAACTGCTGCCGGCAATGCGCATTCCCCACCGACGCGGTGACACCGTATCGCTGGTCGAAAGGCAGATGACCATTCTGCGCGACCGCAACATCGAGATGCGTCATCGCCTCTCGCAGTTGATGGACGTGGCCCGCGACAACGATCGCCTGTTCGACAAGACCCGCCGCCTGATCCTGTCCCTGATGGATGCGGCCAGCCTCGAAGACGTGGTGAT
Source organism: Pseudomonas sp. LF-5 (assembly GCF_037626295.1). Classification (NCBI taxonomy): domain Bacteria; kingdom Pseudomonadati; phylum Pseudomonadota; class Gammaproteobacteria; order Pseudomonadales; family Pseudomonadaceae; genus Pseudomonas; species Pseudomonas sp. LF-5. The sequence goes on along the minus strand of NZ_JARKMT010000003.1, from coordinate 382,778 downwards.
CAGCGTTGAAGACAGCCTGCGCCAGGACTTCCAGGTGCCTTTTGTCAGCCTGATCCTGCTGGGTGACAACCCGGCACCGGTCGGCCGCTGGGTCACCCACGCCGACGCGCAAACCGCGATCGGCGGCCTGCTGACCGAAGGCAAAAGCGTCAGCGGCACCTTGCGTGAACATGAGCTGGACTTCCTGTTCGGCGAGGAGCAGCGCAAGCAAATCGGCTCCACCGCCGTCGTTGCCATCAGCCATCAAGGTATCCACGGTATTCTGGCGATCGCCAGCCGCGATCCGCAGCACTACAAGAGTTCGGTCGGCACGCTGTTCCTCAGCTACATCGCCGAAGTCATGGGCCGCGTGCTGCCACGGGTCAATAGCTCCCTGCGCTCGGTACGCTGAACATGGAACGACAACTGGACGCTTACTGCGAACACCTGCGCAGTGAGCGACAGGTGTCACCGCACACCCTGTCGGCCTACCGCCGCGACCTCGATAAAGTCCTCGGCTGGTGCATCAAGCAGAACGTCGGCAGTTGGGCCGCACTGGATATCCAGCGCCTGCGCAGCCTGATCGCCCGCCTGCATGCCCAGGGCCAGTCCTCACGCAGCCTCGCCCGCCTGCTCTCGGCAGTGCGCGGGCTCTATCACTATCTCAATCGCGAAGGCCTCTGCGACCACGACCCGGCGACAGGTCTGGCGCCACCAAAAGGCGAACGGCGGCTGCCGAAAACCCTCGATACCGACCGTGCGTTGCAGCTACTGGAAGGTGCGGTCGAGGATGATTTTCTCGCCCGCCGCGATCAAGCCATTCTTGAGCTGTTCTATTCCTCCGGCCTGCGCCTGTCCGAACTGACCGGACTCAACCTCGATCAACTCGACCTCGCCGACGGCATGGTTCAGGTGCTCGGCAAGGGCAGCAAGACCCGCCTCCTGCCGATCGGCAAAAAGGCCCGCGAAGCGCTGGAACAATGGCTACCGTTGCGGGCCATGACCAACCCGGCCGACGACGCCGTATTCGTCAGCCAGCAAGGCCGGCGCCTCGGCCCGCGGGCGATTCAGGTGCGGGTCAAACTGGCCGGCGAGCGCGAACTGGGGCAGAACCTGCACCCGCACATGCTGCGGCACTCCTTCGCCAGCCACTTGCTGGAATCCTCGCAGGACCTGCGCGCGGTGCAGGAACTGCTCGGCCACTCGGACATCAAGACCACGCAGATCTACACCCACCTGGACTTCCAGCACCTGGCGGCGGTCTACGACAGCGCCCACCCACGGGCCAAACGCAGCAAAGGCGACGATTCATGAACATCCAGTTGATCACCTTCGACCTCGACGACACTCTGTGGGACACCGCCCCGGTGATCGTCAGCGCCGAAGCGGTATTGCGCGAGTGGCTGAGCGAACACGCACCGAATCTGGGCACGGTGCCGGTGGAGCATCTGTGGGCGATTCGCGAGCGGGTGCTGGCTAATGAGCCGGGACTCAAACACCGCATCAGCGCATTGCGTCGGCGGGTGTTGTTCCATGCGCTGGAGGACGCGGGTTACGCCCATGGCGAAGCTTCCGATCTGGCGGACAAGAGCTTTGAAGTGTTCCTGCATGCGCGGCACCAGATCACGGTGTTTCCCGAAGTCGAACCGACCCTGGAAATCCTCGCCAACCACTACGCGCTTGGCGTGGTCACCAATGGCAATGCCGATGTGCGTCGGCTGGGGCTGGCGGACTACTTCAAGTTTGCGTTGTGCGCCGAAGACATCGGCATCGCCAAACCGGATGCGCGGCTGTTCCACGAGGCCTTGCAGCGCGGCGGCGTGAGCGCTGACGTGGCGGTGCACATTGGCGATCATCCGGGCGATGACATCGCCGGGGCGCAGCAAGCGGGCATGCGCGCGATCTGGTACAACCCGGCGGGCAAGGTCTGGGAAGCCGATCGTTTGCCGGATGCCGAGATCCGCAGCCTGACTGACCTGCCAGCCGTTCTCGCACGCTGGAATGCCAAGGCCTGACAAAAATCCCCTCGCCACACAGGCCTCTCTTATAGGGCGTCCCTGTTTATTCCAGACATGAAAAAGCCCGCAGCGACGGCGGGCTTTTTCAGCAAGCAAGCGGCACGCCTCAGATAGGGCGGCTGCCGTACTTGTTGTCCGGCTTCTTGGGCGGATCGGCGACCACGTTGGCCTCGACTTCCTGCACCTTGCCGCCGCGCGCAAGGAACTCTTCCATGGCCTTGGCCAGGGCGTCGCGCTCCTTGTTCTTGGCTTCGATGCTCGGCAATTCGTCTACCGACACCGCAGCCTTGGCTTTGCCTTTGGCAGCCGGGACCGGCGTATCGTCACCGCCATCGTCTTCAGCAACGTCTTCCGCTGCTGCTTCCAGACCATCCTCGGCCTCGTCTTCGTCGCCTACTTCGAGGTCGTCGTTTTCCAGATCATCGTCGCTCATGTTCTACCTCATGACTTGCGAAAAGCAGATTAGTTATAGACCAGCTTTGGCAACTGTCGAAAGTCGCCGTAAAAAAATCGGTAACCGCTGATGACCAACGGTTTACGCCCCTTCACCGTGCAAGGTGGCGAGGACTTTACGGGCACCGCCATGATCACGGTGCTCGCCCAGATAAACGCCTTGCCAGGTGCCCAGAGCCAGTCGACCTGCCGACACCGGCAGACTGATCTGGCAGCCAAGCACGCTGGCCTTGAAGTGCGCCGGGAGGTCGTCCAGGCCTTCGTCGTTATGCTCATAGCCGTCTGCTCCTTGTGGGATCAGACGATTGAAAAATCGTTCGAAGTCGCGACGGACCGCCGGATCGGCGTTCTCGTTGATGGTCAACGACGCCGAGGTATGCTGCAGCCACAAATGCAACAGACCGACCCGACACTGCCTGAGTTCAGGCAGCCCGGCGAGTAACTCGTCCGTTACCAGATGAAAGCCCCGGGGCCGTGCCCGCAGGGTTATCAGAGTCTGTTGCCACATACAGTTCTCCGCACGTTCGGGGCGCATTCTAGCGCGCTCTGGGAAAAAACAAAGGCCCTAATATTCCCGCAATGTTGTAAGCGATTGGCCGCAGAAAAACGCTCGCCGTAAACACGACCAAAGACGTACGAAAAATCCTTTCAGCTGCTCTCTCTGCGACAAACTCCAGACAAAAAAATGCCCGGCAAGCCGGGCAAGTTTTTTGCTGCGCGTACTTACAGGTTGTAGCCGCGTTCGTTGTGTTGTGCCAGATCGAGGCCTACCGACTCTTCTTCCTCGGTCACACGCAGACCCATCACAGCGTCCAGGACCTTGAGGATGATGAAGGTGACGATCGCGGTGTAGATCACCGTGAAGCCGACGCCTTTGCACTGAATCCACACTTGCGCGGCGATGTCGGTCACGGTGCCGAAGCCGCCCAGCGACGGTGCAGCGAATACGCCGGTGAGGATCGCGCCGAGGATACCGCCGATACCGTGTACGCCGAACGCGTCCAGGGAATCGTCATAACCGAGTTTGCGTTTCAGGGTAGTGGCGCAGAAGAAGCACACCACGCCTGCCGCCAGACCGATCACCAGTGCACCCATCGGGCCCACGGTGCCAGCAGCCGGAGTAATTGCTACCAGACCGGCAACCACACCCGAGGCGATGCCCAGTGCACTTGGCTTGCCGTGGGTGATCCACTCGGCAAACATCCAGCCCAGTGCGGCAGCAGCGGTAGCGATCTGGGTGACCAGCATCGCCATACCGGCGGTGCCGTTGGCCGCTGCAGCGGAACCGGCGTTGAAGCCGAACCAGCCGACCCACAGCATGGCCGCGCCCATCAGGGTGTAACCCAGATTGTGCGGAGCCATCGGGGTGGTCGGGAAGCCTTTACGCTTGCCCAGTACGAGGCAAGCAATCAGACCGGCCACACCGGCGTTGATGTGCACCACGGTGCCGCCCGCGAAGTCGAGCACGCCCCAGTCCCACATCAGACCGCCGTTGCCGGACCAGACCATGTGCGCGATTGGCGCGTAAACCAGGGTGAACCAGATAGCCATGAAGATCAGCATCGCGGAGAACTTCATCCGCTCAGCGAACGCACCGACGATCAGCGCCGGGGTGATGATCGCGAAGGTCATCTGGAAGGTGATGAACACCGCCTCAGGGAACAACGCCGCAGGGCCGGTCAGGCTCGAAGGCGTGACACCGGCGAGGAACGCCTTGCCCATGCCGCCGAAGAACGAGTTGAAGTTGACGACGCCCTGCTCCATGCCGGTGGTGTCGAACGCAATGCTGTAGCCATAAATGACCCACAGGATGCTGATCAGACCGGTAATGGCGAAGCACTGCATCATCACGGAAAGAATGTTTTTCGAGCGAACCATGCCGCCGTAGAACAGCGCCAGGCCCGGGATGGTCATGAACAGCACGAGGGCTGTCGAGGTGAGCATCCAGGCAGTGTCGCCAGAATTGAGGACTGGGGCCGCCACTTCGTCTGCCGCCATAGCGAGGCTGGGCATTACGATGGACAACAGGGCTCCTAGCCCTGCGAATTTACGCAGAGTCATATTGTTTTCTCCTGGGGCGTTGGGGTTTGTGGCGGCTTAAATCGCGTCGGTATCGGTTTCGCCGGTACGGATGCGAATCGCCTGTTCCAGATTGACCACGAAGATCTTGCCGTCACCGATCTTGCCGGTGTTGGCCGCCTTGGTGATCGCCTCGATCACCCGATCCAGATCCTTGTCGTCGATGGCCACGTCGATTTTCACCTTGGGCAGAAAATCGACCACATATTCCGCGCCGCGATACAGCTCGGTGTGACCCTTCTGCCGGCCGAAGCCTTTGACTTCAGTAACGGTAATGCCCTGCACGCCGATTTCGGACAGCGACTCGCGCACGTCGTCCAACTTGAACGGCTTGATGATGGCAGTGACTAGCTTCATGAAACTCTCTCCCGAATTGGTGGACTTGCCCCAGGAAAACAAACCCGACTCAAGTCTAAGCGCAGTGCCTGGCTTTGTAACGCATCGTCGGCCTTACCTGCCCGACTGACGCCAGCTAACCGCTGCTGACGAAACTCCCCGCTCCGTCTGCCGCACTGCATTCGTCACAGCGACTGCATCAGTGCATGGGTCGAAGGTGACTAAGCAGAAACCTTGCCATCTCGCCAAAAACCTCTGATTTCAATCCCTTGGCCGCTGCCGCAAGCCATCCCGTGCAAAAGGCCTTGTGGATACGCACAACAACGGTGCGTCGCCGTCCGTCCCCTTGCGCGAAAAGCGTGCATCCCTGACCACGGGATTGACTATAGACACTGCGTGATACACTGCCCGCCATTGTTTTCAGGACATTCCCCATGCTCGCGCCCAAAGACTTCCTCGACGCCCTGAGCGGCACCGCCTCCCGCCTGTTCAGCGGCGACACCCCGCTGCCGAAAGCCGAAATCGAAAGCCAGTTCAAGATGCTGCTGCAGAGCGCCTTCAGCAAACTCGACCTGGTGAGCCGTGAAGAGTTTGATAGTCAGATGGTTGTGTTGGCGCGCACTCGTGCCCGCCTCGAAAGCCTTGAAGCGAAGGTGGCTGAGATGGAAGCGAAGCTGACACCGCCGGCTGAATAATCCACTCCCCCTGTAGGAGCTGCCGAAGGCTGCGATCTTTTGATCTTCAGCCCTTCAACCATCCCGGCAACGTCCTACAACTTGCACCACCGCCGTCCGATTGCGCCGAAAAGCCCAAGTTTCTAAGCTCACCCGATGCTGAATGTTCAGCACCGGGTTTGGCGACCCGAACAGCTTAAGGCGCACGACGACCATGATGGCGGCTACATTTACCGCCACATCGTTTCATGGCGGTTGTGCGTGGGAGACCTTCGGGTCTGCCGGGTTCCTTTTGCTCCGGTTCGCCAACCCGCGTACAACTGCCACCCAATCGTTTGGCGACGATTGAGGGCAGCCCCTTAAGCAAGAGGAACTGCTCAATGATTCAAGAAGAGACTTATCTAAGCCCGCACATCTTCACCCGCCACAAACTCCCCCTCCACGCCCTCCTCATCCAGAACCAACCCTGGTTCTGTGCCCGAGACCTGAGCCGCCTGCTGCACATCTACCTAAACGAACGCATGCTGCGAAAACTCGACCCCGACCAATACCAAACCCGCAAAACCCTGATCCACAACCAGATCGAAAACACCCTGCTGATCAGCGAATCAGGCATCTACGCCCTCCTCGTCTACCACTACTGCCCCGAATACCGAGCGCTGCGCGAATGGCTCACCCACCAGGTCATCCCCACCCTTCGCGACGCCCAACACCCCACCACAAGCGAACGCCCACAACTGAGCCTGCTCAATTGGCCGGACATGACGTTGAGTTTGTTGCACTGGAATAATCAGCCGTGGATACGGTTGCAGGATGTGCCGCTGATGGTGGTGGAACGGGAAGAGCCGAAGCGCCCAGTAACGGGGCCTTGGTGGAAAAGAGCTTCGCGGATGCTGCAATCGCTATAAGACCGCATGCCGGAGCTGAGCCCTGCGCAAATCGTAAGTCGACTGAAGATTCATCCAGAACTCAGGCGTAGTGTTGAGATGAATGGCAAGTCTGATTGCCAGATCGGCGCGGATCCTGAGCTGGCAATTCACAAGCTTTTCGATCTCACTTTCGGGCCATTTCGTGGGCATGGCCAGATCCATGACGGTCATGCCCAACGGCTCCATGAATTCCTTATTCAGAACCTCGCCCGGATGAATCGGGCGCATACCATTGCGGTCCATTTTTCGCCTCCAGAGGCTGCATTGAGTGGCCAAACTGGAGCATCCGGTTCAGGGAAGCAAGCCATCGAAACCGTTTCGCCGGCGTCCTACAACTAATAGGGCAGGGCCCTACAAAAATCGGCGTCTGCGCCTGATTACGCACCCTTCCTCCTTGTACTACGGTGGCCAACAAAGCATTTGTCACCCAAAAAACGAGGCCTCAATGAAAGACAAAAAGAGAAGGGCAAAGTTAGAAGAGATTGTTGGATATCACGCTGAAGCCCTTCGGTTCGCCGGAGGTATTTCAGCCAATCAGCGTCGCTTTATTGAGGTAGCGGCCAAGTACGGTAAAGAACTCGAACCGGATGGTTGGCTGGCCGGGGGAGGAAGCCAAATAAAAAATCCCAAACAAGAAAACTAATGTGGCGCCTCTACTGGGCTTGGGAGGGCAACTTGGCAACATCCAGTGAAGGTTTGCCCTCGCATCCATGCCACTTGGACTCGCTCTCCCAACTACTCTTAAAAAACCCGCAGGAAGCGGCTCCCCGATTCAGCTCAAGGAACGACCATGTCCCTCTCCATCGTCCACAGTCGCGCCCAGATAGGCGTGGATGCTCCCGCTGTCACTGTCGAAGTCCATCTGGCCAACGGTCTGCCGTCGCTGACCATGGTCGGTCTGCCCGAGGCGGCGGTGAAGGAGAGCAAGGATCGGGTGCGCAGCGCGATCATCAATTCCGGGCTGCAGTTTCCTGCGCGGCGGATCACCTTGAATCTGGCGCCGGCGGATTTGCCCAAGGATGGCGGGTACGGATTACTTACTGGTATGGACATGCGAACCATGTGTTAGGCGCCATGGACATTACTGACTGCCCCCCTAACCCCGCCTGCTCAAAGGTGAGAGCAACTGCACCTAGTTGAGTGGAAATTACACACCCACTTATCCGACCCTTGAGCTATTGCTTGCACCATAGGGGTACGGGCTCGGACTATTGCTGGATTGGTCATAAATGGCACGTGTGGAATACATCGAATATTCGCCTAGCGAAATAACGATAAATGCAGGTGAGCTTGCTCGTAAATTTGAGCCAGTAGATTCTTTTATAAAACGGCTACCGCAGATTATGTGGAGGGATGGCAAGCCTTGGCGAGAGGCGAATCTGTGGGCGATTCAGCGAGCGAAGTCAAATGAGGTCGATATAAAGACCGTAATCTCCCAATGCAGCTCATTGGTGTACTACGCCACTTGGCTCGAGGCTGTAGGCATGAATTGGTGGGATTTCCCTGCAAGGAAGGATGAGCGGTGCTTAATAAAATTCAGAGGTTCGTTGATAAAAGAACGAGATAGTGGAGTTTTATCGCCGTCTACAGCCACCAAAAGAATGCGAGATACAATATCATTTTATAGGTGGTTAGATTCTTCCCGACTGCTAGTTACCGAATGGCCGATGTGGATGGAAAAAAAAGCCACAATCATAGTAAACAATAAGTATGGCTTCGAAAGGACTTTGACAATTCCTTCCACTGATTTGGCGATCAAAAATAGGCGTCGCCCTGGTGACCGATTGGAAGATGGTTTACTACCAGTTTCAAGCGCGGACAGAGATATTATTTTAAACTTCGCCGCGCGGCACGGAAGTATAGAATTACACCTGCTACTAACACTTGGATTCTATACAGGGATGCGAATCGGAACTCTTTGCGACCTTAGGATAGAAACAATAAATAATGCAACTCCGGACCCTACAACTAAAGAATTATATAGATTGACTGTGGGACCAGGGGCAGTGCCAAAGGTATCTACCAAATACAGCGTTACCGGCCAAGTCTGGATAACGAGACGCCATCGCGATGCAGTACTAGAATATTACTATAATCCACGCAGGTTACTTAGGGAAGCCAAAGCACTTCCAGGAGATAAAACGTTAGTCTTTCTTACTCGGTATGGAAAACCCTATATTAGGCCTGATGGAGCTCAAAATTCCGCGATTAACGTAGAGATGTTCAATCTCCGCAAGAAGGCGGCAAAGCAAAACATAAAAAGCCTAAAGCACTTCCACTTCCATCAAACGAGGTGCACTTTCGCAACTGAACTCGCAAAAATCCTTATACCGATTTCAGGATCAATTAACGCTCTTGCCATCATTAAAGAAGCGTTACTGCATCGTGACGAGGCCACGACGCTAAAATATATCAAATTCGTGGAAAAGGCTCCTGCTAAAGCTGCCTTTGCGAACGAGTTCACTCGTTCGTTCCTCAAAGCGAATATTGAACCAACGAGCTAACTATGAACGGCAATCTCAAGCTATTAAATGTTGACTATGGTGATACTGAGTCTACTTGGGATCTGAAACCACTGCTATTTATTGGCGGTAGCGACTGCAACATACGAGAAGCAAACAAGAAAATTGACAGCGGCGAACTTGGATGCCTGCAAATCAATCGATTAAATCTCGTTATAAAATTTCATGAAGTGTTGTGTTCGAAACTGGAAGGCGGGGTATCACGATATACTGTTAGAGGAAAATTCCAACACCTTCGGGTATTTTATAAATGGGGCGATAGCAAAGGCTATAACTTTGACACCAACAACATTGTTGAAAAATATATTGAATGGACAGAACACCTTCTCAATAGAACGCGTTTTTTGAAAGAAATTAATGAGAAAACTGCTCATTCTTTAGCGTCTGGCATCGGGTCACTGATTGAAGAAACTATCGGATCCACAGGTCTGACCACGAGGTCTAGAGTAAGAAGGCCGACACTTAAAAAAAATGTTTTAGGTACCAACGCAGACAAACAGCATTTACACGAAACCTTTAGCTATGGTCAATTCCTTCTTAAAATAGCTGAAGCACTAACTAATGAAAAAATATTTAGTCAACTCCCACTAGTTATCGAGCTTAATGACAACAAAAAACTGGAAGAGTGGTCTGGATTGAAACCCGAAAGCGACGCACTCGATACCGCTACAGCGAAGGAACGTGCTTGCTATCTTAGGCGTGTGTTGGCACGACGCGAGCGATGGCAATCGGACCATACTTGGCGAACACGTTACCCGCTTATAAATCTAAGGATAGAAGCGGAGCTATTAATTTTTATCTCCCAAACTGGCATCAATCTATCTCAAGCCCATCGACTGAAGAGAGAAAGCTTCCGATATGCAAGCCACAATGACGGATACTTGGTAAAACGTGCATATAAACCGAGAGCTGGCGGAGAGGTTGAATTCGAAATCTACAGCGAATACAGGGTGTTTTTTGAAAAGTACCTTAAGTGGCTCGGTACAATATTCACGATCGAAGATGATGACAGATTATTCCCACTAAAGTCGCCAAAATATACCTCTACAGCGGCTCTTCCCACATTCGAACGAATTCGAGATCGCTGTAGTGCATCTGGGATAAGGTATGTGGGTCCTCGAGAGTTACGTAAAACACGAATCAACTGGTTGATTCGGAAATCTCAAGATTTAACTCTCGTAGCAGAGATAGCTCAGAATACAACAAGCACTTTAATGACGTCGTATGAGATGCCGCATCACCAACTCGCAACGGCCGAAATTACTAATTTCAATTCTAAACGAGCTGCCGAACTGTTGGCTCCTGGTCCTGGCCTATGTTTAAGGACTGAAGATGAATTAGTCAAAAGTCACAATGATTATGGCTTAGAGCCAAACTGCATTAACCCAGCAGGATGCCTATTCTGTGTACACCAAAGAGACATAGAAAGTTTTGACCATATATGGTCACTTAAAACTTACCAGCGTTATCAGACAGAAATGCTATTAACCCACAAAGCGATGCTCTCCTCGCCTGACAGCACACCGTCCCCGGCGGAGCAAACGATAAATCGAGTGTCAGAAAAACTCCAAGCGCTTTCAGAACTTGGAGTTGAGCATCGTAGATGGGTAGACGAAAGTACTGATCGAGTAACCGAGGGAGATTATCATCCGCAATGGGACGTATTCATTAGAATTTTGGAAGCATCATGAACAGCTTTGATATCACCAATTCAATATTTGGTCTTACTACCGATGTAGCGACCCCTTACACTCAAAACTATAAACTAAATAGTTGGCCACCCGGTGATGACTTCCCTATTGTAATAGATCGCAACGGTAAAGTCGTTAGTCGCTTTTCCGATAGCGTTTGGAAATTATGGCCTTGGTGCGATAAAACCCTGATTTTAAATTTTTTGGATGAACCCCATCGAAACCGCCCTGCGTCGATATCTAAAGAGAACGGTAATATACTTAGATTGGTTGCAGTGTGGCTAATTTACGGTCCCGACCCCGTTCGATGCGCCGCATCATTGGTACGTAAAATAACCTCGATTAAAGGGCTGTTTAGAATCGCCTCAAGAGAGAAGATACTGATCACTGAACTTTCAAAGTATCCGAAAGTAATCGAGACGTGCGCCAAAGAATTACCATCAAGGTACGGGGCGTCCTCGATTTATCTGCTTCATAATTTACATCACGACTCAGTTTCCGTTGGGTTTACGATTATGGACGAGATGGCTATCCGTAAGTTCTCCTCGTTGATCCCTTCTTTCCTTGACTCCCAAACAGCATACATACCCCCACGTATTTGGGACTATCAAGCCACACGACTTGAAGAGTTTATCTCCGATTTCCTAGCACACAAACACTTATTAAAGGAATGCTTTAATTTCTGCCTAAACGCGTACATAGAATATTACGGTTCGATAGAAGCAGCTTGCACCAGTGGAAAGAGAGGAACACGAATAAGTTCGCCCTTTTCGCCTAAAAACCAGCCAAATAAATGGATATGTAGGTCGATTTTCAAAAGTTGCCATGCGGTTTGGCGTCGCAGAACTGCTGAAAAAGTGGGTAATTCCTGACGGTGAGGATTTTGATGGCAGAGGTCGCGGAATCATTACTCTCTCTAAATTTTTTTCAATGGCAAATGCATCATGTTTGGCGTACATACTGAACTTCTCCCTGATGAGAATCAGTGAGGCATGGTCTCTTACCGTTGACTGCCTTGAAATTGAAAATGATGATGTAGTTGGCACAATTCATATTCTGAAAGGAGTTACAACAAAGACAATAAACGACGATGATGCTCGCTGGATCACCTCACCAAATGTTGCTAAAGCTGTCGAGGTTGCAACATGCGTTGCTGAACTGAGGTCTATGTGCGAGAAATCAAATAGCAAAATTGTGGATAGTCAATCTCTCAGAACCAAACAATTTCTGTTTGTGAGATCACAGGAGCCTTGGGCTGGCATGAGCCAACAAATTCGTGGTGTCAGGCACATCCCACCGTCATACAGTACTTTCTTAGATTACTTCCCGAAACTACTAAATACCAGCGAGTTGATCGTTACTACGAAGGATATGGAGATAGCTAAGCTCATTACCCCGACCCTTGACTCTAGCCGCATCCGGGAAGGTGAAATATGGCCGCTGGCTTGGCATCAATTGCGCCGGACCGGGGCGGTCAACATGCAAGCTTCAGGATTGGTGAGTGACTCCAGCATACAATATCAACTCAAACACAGAACACGAGCAATGTCGCGATATTATGGCAGAGGTTATTCACACTTACGCCTAAGTCAAAGCGCAAGAGCTCAGTTCATACAAACAATGTACGAAATTCTTGCTCGTGAAATGCAGACGCTTCAATTACCCAGGTTCATTAGCCCTTATGGCAGCGAACGGAAGAATCAGATCTTGCGCACCGTTAGCGAGTCAGACCATAAAAAATTAATGGACGCTGCAAAAAAGGGGCAAATTTCTTGGCGGATGACTCTATTAGGCGGGTGTACGTACAAAGGATTTTGCGAATATGGTGGCGTTGACAATATTGCACGCTGTTGTGGTGGAGATGGAAAAGGACCTTGCCCAGAACTCTTAATCGATAAATCAAATAGAGGCAAAATCATCCAGTATCGAAACTTGGTTGACGAGCGGATTTCATCCACTACAGGAAACTCTCCTTACAAACAGGCGCTTCACGCTCAGAAACTATCAGTTGAAAATGCTTTAAAGATAATAGAGTCTGTAGAGGAATAGACTAATGCACGCTGAACATTTATTTCGACAAGCTTTTGAACGCTTGAAATCCGATTCACCGCAAATTCTTAATAAAGGTTCATCGGTTTCACAAAATAATATAGCCAGGGAGGCCGGCTGCGATCCCTCTGCATTACGAAAGCAGCGCTACCCTGCATTGATTGCAGAAATACAGGTGTGGATAGAAGGCCAAGGAAATGGCGTAAAACATTCAAAAAACCAGCGCCTTAATAAACAGCGCTTAAGGAATCGAACATTAGCGGAGAGATTAAAAGATACAAAGCAAACATGCGCCATTGCACTTTCAATGCTTGCCGACGCGGATGCCAAAATCCTCGAACTAACAATGGAAATCGAACGGCTTCAGACTAGGACGCTTCCAGACAATGTTAAACCCTTCAAGTCTAAGGATCGGTAATGACAGTTGGCAGCTCATCAACTACCCACACCCGAACTTCAATGCTCAGTTATCGCAAGTAAGTGAAAAAAATGCAAGACGATTAATTTTATTAGCACTTCGCACGAAACATGTTAACATTCCAAGCATTACCCTTTGAACAGCACGAGGAAGGACACTTGGCCAGAGTAATTGAGCAAAAGATAGTAGAACTATCCGAGCAATTTGAGCGAGCTTCAGCAGGACTTGTATCTGTTACGAAACCGCTGTCTACCTTTGAGTTTGAAAATGGAATGTACGGTGTATTGCTTCTGAAGCCAAACAAGCGGCTTGCAAAAATTTTCTCAACGGACCGAGAGGTTATTGTTCTCATAAGTAACTTTAAAGAACAGCAGCAGCGAACGATTCAAGCACTTAAGACACAGATTTCGGAGTCGCAAGGACGTTTGGAAGTCACTCTGGCAATTGTTGTACACGGAGATCCCGACGGCAACCGGAAATTAAAAAATTGGGGCCGGGAACAAGGCTTATCTATTTTACCTATTTTTGCTCGCGACGAAATGAGTGATCCTGCAACCTTTGAGCGGGATCTTCTACAAGACTTTTTCTCAAATGATCCGTTTGATGTAACGGGTCCAGTGTCAGATGATGCTCGTTTTTTTGGACGCCGTGCAGAAGCCTTAGATATTGCCCGACAGTTGAGAGGGGGGCAGATCAGATCTTCCTTGGGCATCCGCAAGATTGGAAAGACCTCAATCTTAAATCGGATTCTCCATGAGGCAAGAACACATCAGGATTGCGTCTGTGTGATGATTGACTGCTCTAAGGATGATGTTTGGGAACAGAGCGCAGCTCAGCTTCTACACGCTATATCTGAATCCGTGAATACAGCCGCTAGTAGCACGCCAAAGTATGCAGAAACGAGTCGTGCGCGAAATGTGCGTGCGACCATAACTGATGCTCGAGCCTCTTTATTAAGCGCCATTGAGAAAATTTCTGAGACGGTAATTATTTTCTTCGATGAAGTAGATTATATTACGCCTGGGAGCCCAACCGCTAAGGAAGCATGGACAAACGATTTCAACCCGTTCTGGCGTAATCTACGAGTAGTAGTTCAAGAATGTGCTCGACTTGACAAAAAATTATCATTATTTGTGTGCGGTGTCTCGAGCAAGTGGTTTAAAGAAGAATCGATTAATGGCGTTGAGAACGCTGTTCTGGCTTTCATCCCCGATGAATATCTCTCACCATTAGCACCCAACGCAAGTGCTGCAATGATCCGAGCGACATCCAAAGTAGCTGGCTTATCATTTGATGACGATACCGCCGAATGGATCGGAAATGCATGCGGCAACATGCCATATTGGACTCGTAAAGCGTGCTCTTATATTCACCGCTACATTGATATTAGAGAAAGGCCCTGCCAAGTTCAGAAAGAAACCGTTGAGCGCTTGATATTGGACTTTGTAGAGGTAGAGGGTGCGGCTATCGCTGAGGTCGCCCTGAATCATCTGTTTAGGGTTCATCCAGAAGTCTATATTCCTGCTAAACATGTACTGGGCGGACAGTCGTTTTCTAAATCGGACCCCCTGATATCCACATTATTACGATACGGTGTGCTCCAAGAGAAGGGTGGCAAGATCCAGCTGGGCAGCATGATGATCGAGGAAGGCTTGAAGCTTTATGAGGCTAAACGAGCGTCCGCCACAGTCGCCCCAACCACCGAAATACCAAGCGCTCCGAATTTATTGCTCACGCTTGACGAGTGGGCAGATGAACTCGCGTCTATAAACGCTAGTCGTAACAAGCTGGAAAAGAGGCTACGTAGCCTAGCGTTAAACTTTATAAAGTTTTCATGCCTTCAAGACAAATCGAAAGGAACACCTTCCGCGCGAATTCAGAGATGTATAGAAAAAGGTCGGGTAGAAAGGCTACAACATCTACCACCAGATGACTTGATTGAAAAACTCCTCTGGTCAGAATTAGCTAAACTAGTGGAAAAAGAGTGGGATCTCTTTCTTCCTATATTTAACGATCTTCGACTTTTTAAGGAGCACACCACTCTAGTAAATGAGCGACCGGATACTCATGCCAAAGATGCAGATGGCGCCGATATCGCACATTACCGCAAGTCACTTCGTTGGCTAGAGGATGCAGTTCAACGCGCTAGCAGTTAACTTCGATCGCAGTGCCGATGCCCAACCCAGGGCATCGGCTGCTTAATATATATTAATAAAAAACACAACTTAGCTGTGCCGGGGTCTTTGCGCGGGCATACTCAACCGCGATAAAACTAGATGTATATGCAATGCTCGATTGAATCCAGCAAAGCCGAGACTTGATAATATCCAGAGTTAGTTGAAACCAAGAGGCAAGGCGCTAGGTACCCTAAACCACGCGCTCTAGAGAAAACCCATCGACTAGCGACAGTCCTATCCCCTAAGATTTTACAAGCCCTACATTCAATTTCGGAGAGCCTTATCCGATATTCCAAATGCTCTATACTCCAACATGTGAAATCACTTTCCGCTAAGGCTATGTAACTGTTGTAAATCCTCATTCGCCTTCACCTTCCAGACAGTTCTAGGTGACTCATCCAAGCTCGACATCCCTCAATAACTTCACACCCAGCGAAAAATATTTATATATCATCGTTATAGGTAAGGTAGCTTATATTTTAGGACCCAGATGTTGACTATCGGAAAATATCACAACTGAATGGCTTTGTGTCCTCATCATTTCTAACGAGGCAGTAGTGTATACACGCCCATCTGAAATATTGAATAGATGCCCGACCAGGCTGCCTTCAAGTGTTCGCACCTCAAGTAACTCTGTAAGCAACTCCATCTTCCAATCCTCGGATCCGTTCAGATTTCCAGGCGTAGCGACATAAACTTTATCGATCCAAGCGCTTTGACTGGAGTTAGAAAGCAGCGCCTCTAAGCTAGATATTGAAGGGGCAAAAACAAAGCTTTGATGGAGCGCCTGCTTATGTTTCTGGACAAGCACAACGTAAAACCAAGGCCAATAATTGCCTAATTCAACATATTGCCAGAACTGAGCTTGAGGATGAGTTTTCCTTTTAAGTATCAGCTCCGCATCGCGTATGGTTTTGAACATTTCGATTTTTACCTAAATCGTAAACGGCGATTACCCCTAATCGGTCGGCAAAGTATGCGATCTGCGTAGCACATTGAGGCGAAAGCATACCCCTACTCAGCCACGTAAATAGCATAGTATTGCATTTATCGGAACTTCACAATGTGGCTCCATCCTCGGTTTTGAGGACGGTAAAATGCTGACCGAAGAGGTGGCTGCGATAATCCGGGTTTTGCGCACCAAACGCGGGATGCCGTACGAAGACCTGAGTGCTGTAGGGGTCCAGAGAAGCATCAGCGCATTGGAGCAAGCTAAAGTCAGCATCTCAGTGGACAAACTAGCCGAGCTAGCGTCGGTATTGCAGTTTGATTTGGTAACGCTGATTACGCTCTGTGTTGCACTCTCAAACAATGAATCTCCCAGGGCCACGCTGGAGCGGGCTACAACTGTCCTTGACCAGTTCTTGGATAGTGGTGGAGAGCAACTCATCAAAGCGCAGTTCGACGATGGAAAACTTATCCGAAGATCACGCGGAAAACCCTTGAATCGCGACAACGCAACGAAGATTCTTAAATTAAAATCTGAAGGCCATACGCAAGCATATGTAGTGCGCACCCTCGGCCTCGCCAAGTCAACGGTAAACCGCTATTGGCGTGGAAGCTAATTTGGATCGCTATCATATTTTTTGACAACCAAATTAGCATCAACGCCAATTACTATGAACTGGCTAGCGGGCGAAGGATCCACTTCGAAGATATAATTGCTTCGTAGCTTCTGTTAAAAACCGATCAACGGCCGGGCCTGGTTTTATCTATCCAATCTACTAAAGCTTTCAGATCATGAGCCCAGAATATAGTTAACCCACGGTCTTGCGCATCTTCCAGATTGTGCAGCTTGTACACGCCGCTGAGCAAAGCACTTGGCACAACTTGTCTTCGTCCGAAGTCTTCTTTCCAGCTAACGGCTTTAACCGCGGCATCGTTATTTAGCCGCTTGACTGAATTGGTAGCGGAATTTGATACCTTGCATTCGATAGGCATAATTCGTTGATCCCAAAGCCGAACTATGACATCACCTTTCCTGGTACCCAAATAGCTCTCACCGCAAAACTCACCGACATCTGGCGCATATGACGTATTCAGGATTCGACGTGAAGGCACCTCTTTGAATCCTAAATCTATCAACGCTGCCTTAACGCGCGCTTCTTGCTGATCCTTCCCAACATTTCTTCTCTTAGTCTGCGTACGACTTGCAGCCATCAGCGCTGCTGAAGCCATAATCGCCGCATAGCGTTCTGACTCAGTGGGCTCCCTTCCGTCAATAACCCATGAAAATCGACGCCGATCTAAAACTTGTCTAACGACCGAGGTCAGCCTTTGAACTAGCTCTGGAGACTTTCTAAGGGTCCCTTTAGTCAGCGATTTTGCGTCTGCCAAAACTTTTAAATCATCTTGGGAAATCGGCGGAGCCGCTAGATATCTGAAAACATGAAGAAGGTGCTCCTCACTAAGAACTTCAAGCGCTGAAGCTTCTAAATGACTTAAATCAACTGTAGTTTCTAAAACTTCCTCAATGTGACCCTGGTATTCATCGAATGCTTCGAGGTAGTCTTCAAGCGGCTCTTCTAACCGCTCCTTGGTGAAGGCTGCGCTTGCTTTTTTGCTATCTAAAGAAAGCTGCTCTTTGGTCCAAACTGGAGGCTCGATCACACTGCCGCTCCCGCGATCAACAATTCAGGGCTCGGCACGATTAAACGTTCCATCTCACGAGGCTCAAACTTCGTAAGCCCCCCAGCATAAGTCCGGCCAGAACGCTGCGATATGTTACCGTGCAGATATTCTACTAGTGCTTTTTTCGCTTCCTCGGTCAGAGGTATACGAGGATAAAGACCATGTGCAATATTAATATGACGAGCATCAGCCTGATTTATAATGAAACCAGGTGGCCGGCGCGCCATGTAAGTGGATATGATCGGAGCCGCTGCACGGAGCCCAACAGACCACCAAGCCTTGCGATGACTCGCGACATACCCCTTGTCGCCGCCCATTGCCTTCGCCGTCTTCAGAAACTTAGTTACTGCCCGACGCTCGACTGCATCCAGTTCATCCAGATCCACAGGAATATCTATGACACATCGCAAGCGGGCAGGATCCGATAGCAACCCTCTTGCGTCTAAGACTTCTCTTGCTTTAGTAATAGTCGGGAATAGTACAGATTCTGGCAGTCCGAGGCTGTGTTCGCCGGCGATCCAGACCCCGTTTGCCCCAGTCACAGTTCCTCTGTGCACTCTGCAAAGCTCCCCAAGTTCGACGTAGCCTTCTGGCACGCTGACAGGTGCATGTATAAGGTGAGACCATCGACTCTCAGCAGCGAGACGATCACGACTTATTTCCCGCCCAATGCCAAGAGTCTTGAAATTGTTTAATGTTTCAACCCTTTGGAACGAAACACACTTCGCATCCGAGCCAATTTCAAAAGTGGTGATTGCCGCCGTAGTCGCCGCATCAGGAAATGGCTGCGCCTTCGGATCTACAACGGTGATGCTTTGCCCTCCCAACTCGGCCAACATCAACTTACGAACGAGTGCCCCATAGTTGACGTCCAACCATTCTGCTGCTGTTATAAATGTTCCGTAGTCATTCTTTTGAGAATGGCATACGGTAGCCAGAAAGAAATACACGTGCAAACCCGCAAGCTTGCTTGCGTTTAGTCCCAGCTTCGCGGCTTCTTCCGCTAACCAGTTCTTCCATTCCTGAGGAATTTGATGATGGCGTACGTATGGTGGGTTACCAATATACAAGGTACTTCCATCGATTTTCTCAGAGAAGCACCTATAATCGCCAAGTATAACTTTCGAGCGTTTGCCCAGCCCTAATACTGCAAGATTTGCGCGAGCCATAAGTGCAGCAAGTGGATCGACATCAATACCGACCAGTTTAGCCTTAGGAAAAGCTAATCCTGCTCGTGTTAGAAAACGTCCAGAGCCAACACCAGGATCAATAATTCGTGTGGGTTTTTTATTAGCAACAGCCCAGTCCACCATGGCTTGAACTATCGGCATGGGGGTGTACGTCGCTCCCCGCTCTCGCCTTACCTCAGAGCTACGCAGAAGGGAAAATATGTCACCCAGCGGATCTTCACCTTTTTTTATTAAGTCCCGAAGTTCGTTTAATTTAGAGTTATCAACCAACTGATGAGAGGCAGTGTTAGCTAAAGCAGACTCTTCATCACTTAAAACACCCCCCGCTCCTTCTGCACCCAAAGCTAAGGTCAGGGCTACCAGATCGGTTTCGCTATCACACATACCCAAAAATCTTGTCATCGTAGCCTCTACGCTTGCGTACTTTGCATTTTCAGCGGCCTACCTTTATAAGGCGCGACTTTAATCATATGAGCACGCTGTCTCGCCTCAGCCACGTCAAAGTTACTCTGCATCTGCATTAGCGAGTCCATTGAAGCACCGAACGCTTTTTCAATTCGCAGCGCCATATCGGACGAAAGTCTTGCGCGCTTATTTAATAGTTTTGATAGTGCAGGCCGAGTAATTCCCAACGCTTCCGCGGCCATGGTTACCGAGAGGCCCATGCTGTCAATGATACCTTTAACATACCCACCGGGATGAGGAGGCCTTTCCGCAACGGTGTTTGCGACCATGATTGGATTGCTCGTATTCTTTAAAGGTTCATTGTCTTCTGTAGCGTTACGATTTACAAGGACCGTGTGGTTGGCAGGGTGCGAATGTAAGCCGCCTCAATGAAGCTGCGTCCCGCTCCCCCGCTGCTAGCCGTTGCCTTCGGCTAAGCGGGCATGGAGCCATCACTTAAGCTGATCGCACAGATCAAGGTCTTATTGATTGGCACAAAGCGCTGCCTGCTTCTGATGCATGCACGCAACTCATGCCCAACCATCAAATGGAGGGACAACAGACCATCAATGTTGGAGGCTAAATTTACCCGACCTATTGAGGTTTTAGCCTGCGTAATACATGTCAGGACTCTCATTTCGTTAAAAGACGTAACTGGAGCGCCTTAGTTCTTTCTATTGAATAGCGAGGCTAATCTTATCCTTGAATGCATACTAATCCTCTGGTAATTATCGCGAACATTAAGCATCGGATCTCCTAGATCCAAATGATCTTTTAATGCAATTCACAGCCATTCCATTCCGAATAGAACGACTCTTTGAAAGAAACGGTATACAAATTTAGAATCCAACATTAGGATTGGAGTGCTACAAGGAACTCTTCTCAAGTATCGCGAAGTACAGGAGCGAAGATGAAAGGCCGAAGAAAACATAAAACAACAAAATGGCTAATCCAATCACGCTTGCGCCTAGAGGCTCTAACCGTGCTGGATAAGAGCTTACAAGGTCGCTTTCTGGATAATGCTGTCAGGTCAAATCCGGACTTAGAGCCTGTGGGCAAGCTTGCTGGCCGTGTCTTGCCTTCCAGCAACTAAGAAACACGGAGTTGCCCACCCCTCACGCACAGGGCTGCCATGGTAAAACCCACCCTAAATGGTGTTACCTGCGAAATCGTACTCCATTTGGCCACCTGACTGCATCGGTGCTAACCACTCGTTTGCATTGCATTTGTGCAGCCTTTCGTATTTGTTTAGGCCACCGATCCCATCCGACTTTAATAGCTGCCCATTGCTTCCGTTCGCGACATGCAGTCATCGACTCGGAGCAGACATTCGATTCGTCTGTTCACAAACCAAAGCAGTTATTTGAAAGTGCCTACTAGACAGGGGGGCTTCAACAGCTTCTGAGTGTGCTGAAGGGCGTCAGATTTAATTTTTGGATATCGGGCCTCCGATGGCACCAGCTGCTCCCCGCTAAGCACCATTACCACTTCGCCGGAAAGTCCGCCATTGATATAATGGCGCGGTGTTCGCCTGCACCGGAATTCTGGGGACAGTCCAGAGGTGCGGGTGGGCCACCAGCTTATTTTTCCAGATCAGAAGAAACCGACCACACCCCGTGCAACACTCCAAAACGGCGGGAGCCAGTTTCTGGAAATAACAACTTAGGGCTTTGCCTTGTCCGTGACGCACTGCTTCAAGCGATCAGTATCCGTACCACTATCTTCGCTGCTATCGATGTCGCCGTTCGCATCTAGAAAG
Organism: Pseudomonas sp. LF-5; assembly: GCF_037626295.1. NCBI lineage: Bacteria > Pseudomonadati > Pseudomonadota > Gammaproteobacteria > Pseudomonadales > Pseudomonadaceae > Pseudomonas > Pseudomonas sp. LF-5. The sequence goes on along the minus strand of NZ_JARKMT010000003.1, from coordinate 361,429 downwards.
ATATGCGTGGACGGCCATTTTGGGGTGACGTTGACACAATGGTTACGAGTCTTTTTTCCCCACCAGTAAAACTCCATAAAAAAGCCTTCGTCTGGAAATATGTGGCCGAAATCCATTGAGGTTTCGCCAGGGTACAGCCCCCCACGACCACTTCTGTAGATCCTGTTCTCGGTATTCCAAACCACCCCAAGATTCTCTGTGGCTTCCTTTGAATAGTGAACTGTTACAGTTGGCGTTGCGACATACCAAAATGCAAACGGTGAGAGCATCAGTAAGAAGACAACAAAGATCCGCCGGTATCTAATTGGTTTCACATTTATGCTCACGTATACCATCTCCCCATTCCGCTGGCGCCACTGCCAAAACTTTTTCCATCACCATTTTGGCTGTGATGCCTCCATTCGGGTGCTCCTTGTAGAGCTGCACACCTATTTGAATCGATATTCGGTCGGGAGCATCGTCAAAGGCGCGAAGTCCTTCAACATTTCCTGAGCGGTGCGGGCCGGGAAGTGGTTTTTCAGGCGTCTGTTGCGTCAGCACTTCTACAAATTTTTCTTTCGCCTTCCGCAGGGAATCCGAGGCAATTTGCTCAAGGCCCGCACCGTCTGAAAGAGCGCTCTCAGAAAGACCGCCAGCCATGCCTACATACCCGTAATGGACGTTTGACCAGATGTCGTAAAAGTAGTCGTGGGCTCCTTGCTTGAACCAAACACCACCGAAGAGTTTGAGCAGGATAGGTTTGTGATCCCAAGGGCGATTCTGTCCAACCCGCTCTGTCCATATGGCCATAGCAGCCGCACCATTTGCAGCCCCTATCGCTTGAGGACTCGTTGTTCCAATCTGGGCATACCAAGGCAAATCCATTTGCTTGCGAGTCTCTGCTGCAACGTCGTAGCTCAGCAGCTCTTTCATTTTAATAACAGCCGGATCGTGAATATTACGATTCATCTCGCCAGCAATATAGCTCGCCAGTTCTTCCATCCTATCTGGATCATTACAAACGGCGGGCTGTGACTCTGGCTCTGCGCTCTCTTTCGGTTCCGCTGAGACTGCTTTAGGGTCCACTAAGGCGTTCGCCGCTAAAGCTTTCTCCTCGAGCTTAGGGTCAGCCAATAAGGTCGCCATTTTCTCATCGTCCACAGTGCCATCTGGCCGGAAGACTCCGAGCGCCATGAAGTTGATTATTGTTGCACCACCAGCGTCCCCCATGACAAAGCCGCCGCCAACATCACCAGACCCCGTAATGATGGTTCCGCCATGACTCGTAGGACTTCCCAGGTGAGCCATAGGACGCCCATTCACTTGAATCGATGGAAAGCCTGTTGTGATTACGGCCCCACAGCCACAGGTGTCTCCCACACGAGCAGATCCCATGAAGTTGATATTTACGTCGCCACTGGCGGAAGCGATTGGAGTAGTGCCATGACCGGGCATTGGGCAAACATGCTTGTCACCCAAGCGAGCGGAGGGAGTCATTCATCATCCTTGAGGAAAAATATAAAAGCTTGAGTGGAGGCTAAAAGCGTTTACAGGCGAAATTAGCTTACACCAAACTTCGATGCGGGATCTGTAGGAATTGTCTGAAAACTCATAAGTGGGATGTGCTGAATCGCGCCGTATCTACTAGTTGCATGATGCCTTTTTTGCCCTTCTCTGCCGACCTTGGTCAAGAAGCGCGCTGGTTAAGTCCGATGCAAATGGCTGGTCAAGTAAGTGCAATTACTGAGGCGCCACCACACTTAGCTTTGCTTGCAAAATCAGCCGGCTAAAGCCAGCTTTAGTCGCAACGACGAATCCGGATGTCTTTAAATCTTAAGAAACATTCAACTGTAGGGAGGAACGGCAGTCCTTTTGATCGTGACCCTCGTGGGCGCATTAGTACTATTCATGTACATAAGGCGCTGAAAGCTGTCCGAAAACACCACGAAACCATGGACATGGATCATGACGCCTGCCCCCTCCATTTTTAAGGGCTCAAGCTGATGTCCATGCCCATAGATGTAACAGGTGTGATTGCGGTTTGATCTGGCGATTGCCTTGGGGATTCTGTCGGCGAGTGTGCAGGTGCCGTGTCTGACGCTGGATGATGTGGAATGCCTCGGTGAGCTGGCGTTGTCCGGCGCAGTACGAGCGGTGCGCGGGGTTTTGCCGGCAGCACTGGCGGCGCGCAAGGCCGGACGGGCGCTGGTGGTGCCGAGGGCGAATGCCGAGGAGGCCTGCTTGGCTTCGGGGTTGAAGGTGTTTGCGGTGGATCATCTGCTGGAGGCGGTGGCGCATTTCAATGGGCATACACCGGTTGAGCCGTATGTGTCTGACGGGCTGATGCATGCCAGCAAGCCTTATCCCGACTTGAATGAAGTGCAGGGGCAAGTGGCGGCGAAACGGGCATTGCTGATTGCCGCTGCGGGGGCGCATAACCTGCTGTTCAGCGGGCCGCCGGGGACGGGCAAGACCTTGCTGGCGAGTCGCTTGCCGGGGCTGCTGCCGCCGCTGTCTGAATGCGAAGCACTGGAAGTGGCGGCGATTCAATCGGTCGCCAGCGGCGTGCCGCTGACCCATTGGCCGCAGCGTCCCTTCCGTCAACCGCACCACTCGGCATCCGGGCCGGCCCTGGTCGGTGGCAGTTCAAAACCGCAACCCGGCGAAATCACCCTAGCCCACCACGGCGTGCTGTTTCTCGACGAACTGCCGGAGTTTGATCGCAAGGTGCTGGAGGTGCTGCGCGAGCCGCTGGAGTCCGGGCATATCGTGATCGCCCGAGCCAAGGATCGCGTGCGCTTTCCGGCGCGCTTCCAGTTGGTGGCGGCGATGAATCCGTGTCCCTGTGGATATCTTGGCGAGCCGAGCGGCAAGTGTTCCTGTACGCCGGACATGGTGCAGCGCTATCGCAACAAACTGTCGGGGCCATTGCTGGATCGAATTGATCTGCACCTGACAGTGGCGCGAGAGGCGACCGCGCTGAGTCCGACAATGAAACCGGGAGAGGACAGTGCCAGTGCGGCAGCCGTGGTGGCCGAGGCCCGGGAGCGCCAGCAAAAGCGTCAGCATTGTGCCAATGCGTTTCTCGATCTGCCGGGATTGAAGCGGCACTGCAAGTTATCCACAGCCGATGAGAAATGGCTGGAATCAGCCTGTGAACGACTGACGCTATCGCTGCGCTCAGCGCATCGCCTGCTCAAAGTCGCCCGGACACTGGCCGACCTTGAGCAAGTCGATGCAATCAAGCGTGAGCACTTGGCCGAGGCGCTGCAATACCGGCCGGCGACACCTTAATGTTCGGTCAAATCAACCAAAGGCTTCTGCCGCACTTCGGTTTCACGCCCGGCCTGAATCTCGGTCACGCGCTTCAAGGCGTTATCCACAGCGCCCTTGTCCGCCAACAAGCTGTAGCTGATCTGGAACTGTTGGCTGGCCTTTGGCGCAATGGTCGGCACCAGATTCAGCGGACGCTGATAACGGCGGTTGTAGGAAAAACTGGTGCCCGGCTCAAGGCCTGTGACATAGCCCTGCCCTTGGGTATCGGTATTTTTCCACAGGGAAAAGACCGGCAACTGCTGCGTGTTGAAGCTAACAGAGATGCCGAGGCTGCCGGCCTTGTTGTGCAAAACGGCCAGGGTTTCGCCTTTGTCGTCGGCGTAGGGCACAACGTTGTAAACCGTTTCATCGTAGTCCTTGGTCGGCCCACGATAGGTCTGCCAGTCGGCCAACTCGGCTTTGGCCTTGTCGTTGAACGGCGAGACCTGTTTTACCGGTGCGGCAAAACGTGCGCCCTGCTCAAGGAACGGCGTACTGAAATTGCTGTGATACAGCGCCTGGTATTCCTTCGGATAATCGCCGTTGTTGGTCAGCGTGTCATTGAGGGCGAAACGCGCAGTGCCGGGTTCGGTGACCAGCTCGGTGACGACCGAGAAATCGACTTTCTTGAACGCCTGCTCCTTCAGCTCGCCGCGCAGGCTGATGGCGTAGGGCGGCTTTTCGTCGATGTGCAGGGTGACGCTGCTGGCCGGGATGTTGGCGGCGCGCCCGTGCAGGGTCAGCAGCTCGCCATTGTCCATGCCAGGATGGCCGACCCATTCGTACCCGCAGCGGGTCACCAGTTCATTGAAACCTTCCAGCCAGCCCAGCCCGCCGCGCCCGTTGAGCTCGATGAAGGCCGGGTTGACCACTTCCTTGACCGGCGAATCCCATCCCATGCGCACGTTGCCGACCGAGGCCTGCAACACATTCATGCCCCGGGTCGGCACCACGGACAGTTTCATCGTGCCGTTATCAATATCCACGATGCTGACCCCTTCCTGCCGCCCACCGTGCAAGGTACGCAGGCTCACGGAAAAGGGTTTGTCGGTTTTCACCCCGAGCTGCTCACTGGTAATACTCCAGTTTTGCGCAGGCTTGTTGGTATCGAGAAGGACGTAATCCCAAGCCATGGAGTGGGAAGCAGTAGAGAATGCGCCGAGGGCGACGGCGAGTTTGAGCGGGGTCATGGCAGCAGCCTTTATTGGAGTTGTGCCATTTTTATAGCGCTGCGGAAACGTTTCAGCAAGTGTAGCGGAGCTTGCGATCGTGTGATTTATCAAGAATTGGCAGGGATGCCTTCGCGAGCAAGCTCGCTCCCACAAGGTTTTCGGGTGTTCACATAATTTGTGAGCTACCCCGGAAAATGTGGGAGCGAGCTTGCTCGCGAAAGCTATTTCAGCCGCGCATCAACGAAAGCGATCAACCTCGGAACGCAAATCCGCCGCCAGCTTCTCAAGCTCCTTGGCGGTAACAGCCAGGTTCGACACAACCTCACGCTGCTCACTGTTGGCCAGTGCGATGCTCTGCAAATTGCTGCTCAACAGAGTCGCAGTGCTGCTCTGCTCCTGAGTGGCCGTGGTAATCGCCGCAAACTGCTGCCCCGCCGAACGGCTTTGCTCGTCGATCCGCGCCAGCGCCGAAGCAACATTCGCGTTACGCGACAAACCTTCCTGCATCAGCACATTGCCCTGTTCCATGGTGCTGATTGCGTTGCCGGTTTCCTGCTGGATGCTGTGAATCATGCTGGAAATTTCATCGGTCGCCTGACGGGTGCGCGAGGCCAGGCTGCGCACCTCATCCGCCACCACGGCAAAACCGCGGCCCTGTTCACCGGCACGCGCCGCTTCAATCGCAGCGTTCAGCGCCAGCAGATTGGTCTGCTCGGCAATCGAGGTGATCACGCTGACAATGCCGCCGATTTCCTGGGAGCGCTGGCCGAGGGTGTTGATCACGGTAGCAGTGGTGTTCAGTGCGCCAGCAATTTGCTCCAGCGAGGAAGAAGCCTCTTCCATCGAGCTACGACCGATCTGCGTTTGCTGAGCGTTTTCCTGGGCCAGACGCTGGGTGTTGCCCATGTTGTCGGCGATGTTCAGCGAGGTGGCGCTGAACTCTTCGACGGCGCCGGCCATGCTGGTGATTTCCCCGGACTGCTGCTCCATGCCTTCGTACGCGCCACCGGACAAACCGGACAGCGCCTGTGCCCGGCTGTTGACCTCCTCCGAGGCGCGGCGGATGTGCTCGACCATGGTCGACAGTGCCTGGCTCATCTGGTTGAACGCGCGGGACAACTGACCGATTTCGTCGTTGCTCGACACGTTCAGGCGCACGCTCAGATCACCGGCGCCCAAGGCTTCGGCTTGTCGCACCAGATCACTCAGCGGCGCCAGTTTGCTGCGCAGCAGCCAGACCACCGAACCCACGGCCAGCAGCATCGCCAACAGACTGCCAATGGCCAGTTGCGTACCGACACTCCAGGTCACAGCGCGAATCTCGGCTTTCGGCATGCTCGCCACGACCGACCATGGCCCGCCATCGAATGGCACGGCGATGCTGTAGAAGTCTTCGGAGGTGTCGCTCCAGAACTCACCCTTGCCCGGTTTCGCAGCCAGACCTTTGATCACCGGAACCGCTTGATCCAGCGCCTGCACCCCCGCCGGCGCGACCAGCCATTTGTTTTGCTCATCCAGCAACGCCAGCGAACCGCTCTGGCCGATGCGGAAGCGCTTCAGGTTGTCGAACTGGATGTTCTGCGCATCGGTGTAATCGAAGCCGACGAACAACACCGCAATCACCTTGCCGCTGCCATCGCGCACCGGGGTGTACTGGGTCATGTAGGAGCGATCGAACAACAAGGCACGGCCGACGTAACCTTGCCCCGCCATCAACTTCGCATAAGCCGGGTGCGCATGATCGAGCAAGGTGCCGATGGCGCGCGTGCCGTCCTGTTTGGTCAGCGAAGTGCTGACCCGCACGAAGTCTTCGCCGCTGCGCACGAACAGCGTGGCGACGCCCGCTGTCATCTGCTTGAACTCGTCGACTTGCTTGAAGTTGTTGTTCAACACTTCGTCGCCCAGGTGCAGGCCCGGGGTCTGGGTACCGGCCACGGTCACCGGCTCATCCGGGTGAATGCTCAGACCGCTGCTGAAGCGCTTCTCGAACAACCCGCTCAGGCGTTGGGTGCTTTCACGCAGCGTGCCGTGAAAAGTGCTCAACTGGTCGGCCAGCAGTCGCGCCTCGCTGGCGAGATGCTCTTCACGGGTGGCGAGGTTGGCGGTATCCAGCGAACGCAGGGCGAACACCGTACTGCCACTGATGACAATCGCCAGTATCACGGCGAGCGCGAGGCCCAGCTGCGAGGCGATCCGGGCGCGAGGTTGAGACATGGGCAGCTCCTGGCCGAGCCACGTGATCCTCCTTGATCTCGACTCGGAAATTTTTCTGGTTGTGGGGGTGAATCGTGGACACCGGCACGACGGTGCCACAAGCACGTATTCGGCGGTGGATCCGAATACTTGAGCGGAAAACAAGGTTATGGCACAAGGCCGGCATTGTGGCGGCTCTAACGTTTCAGCTCAAGCGTGCAACCGCCGGCAACTCCATGGCTCGCACTTCGCCTTGGAGGAAATCGCTGAGACGGCGCAAACGTTCACCTCCCGGGCGGGTTTTCGGCCACACCAGGTAATAATTCAGCCCGCTGGCGACGGCCGTCGGCCACGGCAGACTCAGGCGCCCCTGAGCGACATCTTCGGCGACCATCAGCAAGTCGCCCATCGACACCCCGTAACCACGCGCCGCCGCGATCATCCCCAGTTCCAGGGTATCGAACACCTGACCGCCCTTGAGCGAGACCTGATCGGACAGCCCCATGTGCTCCAGCCAGCTGCGCCAGTCGCGCCGATCCGGGGTCGGGTGCAACAGCTCGGTGCAGGCCAGGCGCGCAACGTCCCAGGGCTGGTCGTTGAGCAGGTTCGGCGCGCCGACCGGAATCAGCTCTTCGGGAAACAACAGACTGGCCTCCCAGTCCGGCGGGAAGTGCCCGTCACTGAGCAGCACCGCGCAGTCGAAAGGCTCGTTGTTGAAGTCCACCGAATCCACGTCCATCCATGCGCTGGTCAGTTGCACCTCGTTGCCCGGCTGCAAGTGCCGGAATCGACTGAGCCGCGCCAGCAGCCAGCGCATGGTCAGGGTCGATGGCGCTTTCATCCGCAGGATGTCGTCTTCGGCGCGCAAGGTATTGCAGGCTCGCTCGAGGGCGGCGAAACCTTCGCGAATCCCCGGCAACAGCATCCGTGCCGACTCGGTGAGTTGCAGGTTGCGCCCACTGCGATGAAACAACTTGCAGGCGAAATGCTCTTCGAGGGTGCGAATGTGCCGGCTGACCGCGCTTTGGGTAATCGACAGCTCCTCGGCGGCGCGGGTGAACGAGCTGTGCCGCGCCGCCGCTTCGAATGCGCGCAAGGCATACAAGGGAGGAAGACGACGAGACATTCGGAAAGCTCCTATAGCGGGATGCGGCCAACTTAGCAGAATCTGCCCTGGATGAGTTTGACTCATGCCACCCATCCTTTTTATCCCTTTGTGCGAAACCGTTTGAGCGCCGAGAATCGACGGCTCCCTGTTCCCTCTTTTAATGAGTGGTGAAGATCATGCAGCAACCTGTGCGTACCGAACTCTGGGCCATCCTGCGGCTGTCGGGGCCGCTGATCGCTTCTCAGTTGGCGCACATGTTGATGGTGCTGACCGACACCCTGATGATGGCGCGCATCAGCCCCGAGGCACTGGCCGGTGGCGGTCTGGGGGCGGCGAGTTATTCGTTCGTGTCGATCTTCTGCATTGGTGTAATTGCAGCGGTCGGCACGCTGGTCGCGATCCGTCAGGGTGCCGGCGACATCATCGGCGCGGCACGCCTGACTCAGGCCGGATTATGGCTGGCGTGGCTGATGGCGCTGGGCGCCGGGTTGCTGCTGTGGAATCTCAAACCGCTGTTGCTGCTGTTCGGCCAGACCGAAACCAACGTCATTGCCGCCGGGCAATTTCTGATTGCCCTGCCCTTCGCCCTGCCCGGCTATTTGAGTTTCATGGCCCTGCGCGGCTTTACCAGCGCGATTGGCCGGGCCACCCCGGTGATGGTCATCAGCCTGGGCGGCACCGTGGCCAACTTCCTGCTCAATTACGCACTGATCACCGGCATGTTCGGCCTGCCGAAACTGGGTTTGACCGGCATCGGCCTGGTCACGGCAATTGTAGCCAGCTGCATGGCACTGGCGCTGGCCTGGCATATCCGCCGGCATCCGGCTTACGACGCTTACCCGCTGCGCGCCGGGCTGTCGCGGCCGAACCGGCAATACCTCAAGGAGCTCTGGCGCCTGGGCCTGCCCATTGGCGGCACCTATGCGGTGGAAGTGGGTTTGTTTGCCTTTGCGGCTTTGTGCATGGGCACCATGGGCAGCACGCAGATGGGCGCGCACCAGATCGCCCTGCAAATCGTCTCGGTGGCGTTCATGGTGCCGGCGGGCATGTCGTACGCCATCACCATGCGCGTCGGCCAGCATTACGGCGCCGGGCAGTTGAACGATGCGCGGATGTCCGGACGGGTCGGCATCGCCTTCGGCGCGGTGGTGATGCTGGGTTTTGCCATGGTGTTCTGGTTGTTGCCGAATCAGTTGGTCGGGTTGTTCCTCGATCACAATGATCCGGCGTTTGCCGAGGTGATTCGCCTGGCCGTGAGCCTGCTGGCGGTGGCTGCGTGGTTCGAGCTGTTCGACGGCACCCAGACGATCGCCATGGGCTGCATCCGTGGGCTCAAGGATGCCAAGACCACGTTTCTGGTCGGGCTCGGTTGCTATTGGTTGATCGGCGCGCCGGCGGCGTGGTGGATGGCGTTCCACCTCAACTGGGGGCCGACGGGCGTCTGGTGGGGGCTGGCGCTGGGCCTGGCGTGTGCGGCGATCAGCCTGACCCTGGCGTTTGAGTGGAAGATGAAGCGGATGATTCGGCGGGAGCCTGCGTCATCCAATCAATACACAGTCGCCCAGACCGACTGAGATCCCTTGTAGGAGTGAGCCTTTGTGGCGAGGGGATTTATCCCCGATAGGTGGCGAAGCCGCCCCAAAACCGGTAGCTGGGGTTTATCAGATGTGTCCAGAGCTATGGTCTTGCGACTGCTTCGCAGTCGAACGGGGATAAATCCCCTCGCCACAATGTTGTTCCAAATTGAGTTATGGATTTAGCTGACGATTTCCAGTGCGGGCTGCTGGCTGGCGCCGAAGGTCAGGTACTCAACCAGTTCCGCCAGCGGCAACGGCCGGCTGATCAGATAACCCTGCACCTGATCGCAACCAAACCCGCGCAACAGATCCAGTTGCTCCGGCGTCTCGACCCCTTCCGCCACCACTTCCAGGTGCAGGTTGTGCGCGAGATTGATCATCGCGTGCACCAGTTTGCGGTTCTCTTCACGCTGCTCCATGCCGCCGACGAAGCTCTTGTCGATTTTCAACAAAGTGATCGGCAGGCTGTTGAGGTGCACGAACGATGAAAACCCGGTGCCAAAGTCATCCAGCGAAAAACGCACGCCGAGGCGGCCGAGGGCGTCCATGGTCTGTTTGACCAGATCGCTGCGACGCATGACGGCGGTTTCGGTCAGTTCGAATTCCAGCCATTGCGCTTCAACACCACGCTCGGCGATCAAACGGCTGAGGGTCGGCAGCAACTGGCTGTCCTGAAACTGGCGAAACGACAAGTTGATTGCCATGTGCAGCGCTGGCAGCCCACGTTCGCGCAACGCCTGCATGTCGCGCAGGGCCCGGGAAATCACCCAGTACCCCAGCGGCACGATCAAGCCGCTCTGCTCGGCCAGCGGCACGAATTCGCTCGGCGGCAGCAAACCGCGCTCGCCATGACGCCAGCGCACCAGCGCTTCGAGACCGACGATCTGCCCGTCCGCCATGTTCAGCCGTGGCTGGTAATGCAGTTCCAGCTCGTCGCGACGCAAGGCCCGGCGCAGCTCGCTTTCGAGGTCGGCCATGCTCCGTGCGTTGCGGTTGATGCGTTCGTTGAAGATATGGAAGGTGCAGCCCTGGGTGCTCTTGGCCTGCTGCATGGCAATGTGCGCATGCCACATCAGCGGGTCGGCGCCCCCCTGCGCGCGGGCATGGGCGATGCCGAGGCTGGAGCCGATCAACAGGCTTTCACCATCGACCCAATACGGTTCGGACAAGGCTTCGGTGATACGTTCGGCCATCCACTCGGCGCGTTGCGGTGCACGGCGGGTGTCGATCAGCAGGGCAAATTCATCGCTGCCCAGCCGCGCCAGTTGATCACCGGCTTCGAGCTGACTTTTCAGCCGTGCGACGACTTGCAGGATCAAACGGTCGCCGGCCTGATGGCCAAGGGCGTCGTTGGCGTGACGGAAGTTGTCGAGGTCGAGGTGTCCGAGGGCCAGGCCACGCCCGTCGTTTTCCGCAAGGCGCGCCGTGAGCAGGGTCTGGAAACCCTGACGGTTAGCGATGCCGGTCAGCGGATCCTGTTCGGCCAGACGTTGCAAGGTGTTTTCGAGCACGCCGCGCTCGCGCACATGACGCAGGCAACGCCGCAGCATGCCGGCGTCGAGGGTGTCGAACACCAGCCAGTCGCTGACGCCAACGGGCGCAGTGGCCGGTTCGTGTTCCAGCAGCAATACCGTCGGCAGGCTGCAACGGCCCGGGGCCGGTTGCAACGCGGGTACGGTCAACAACACCGCGTGACGGTTGTCTTCGAACAAACGGCTGACCGACTCCCAGCTCGGCGCGCTGATCAGCACCGCCGCGCTCCCCATCGGAGCCAGACACTCACGCAATAACGCTGTCCACGCTGGCGCTTCGGCCAGTAGCAGCAAACGCAAGGGTTCGACAGGCGTAGACAAGCTAGCTCCCTAGACTCTGCAATGATGTGGGCGGGGCATTATGCCGTTGCGATGTTCAATGACCAAATGACAACGGTTATCAGAACGTTATTTTGTGTCACGAATGAGAACATTAGCCGCAAAATCACCGTGCATCCTCCGCGAAAGTAACAAAACCGGCAAATTTGAATCGCGTGGTGCGTCACAAGTCGGACAGAGCAGCACAAATCGCTGAGCCTGTTAAAATGCCGGCCCATTTCGTCAACGACTCCCGAATTTTCGTATGTCCCGACTCAATCCCCGGCAGCAAGAAGCCGTGAACTACGTCGGCGGCCCTCTATTGGTGCTCGCCGGCGCTGGCTCCGGCAAGACCAGCGTGATCACGCGCAAGATCGCGCACCTGATCCAGAACTGCGGCATCCGCGCCCAGTACATCGTCGCCATGACCTTCACCAACAAGGCCGCGCGCGAGATGAAGGAGCGGGTCGGCACCCTGCTGCGTGCCGGCGAAGGTCGCGGCCTGACCGTCTGCACGTTCCACAACCTCGGTCTGAACATCATCCGCAAGGAACACGCGCGGCTGGGCTACAAACCCGGTTTCTCGATCTTCGACGAGACCGACGTCAAAGCCCTGATGACCGACATCATGCAGAAGGAATACGCGGGCGACGACGGCGTCGACGAGATCAAGAACATGATCGGCGCCTGGAAAAACGACCTGATCCTGCCGGCCCAGGCGCTGGAGAATGCGCGCAACCCCAAGGAACAGACCGCCGCCATCGTCTACACCCACTACCAGCGCACGCTCAAGGCGTTCAACGCGGTGGACTTCGACGACCTGATCCTGCTGCCGGTAAAACTCTTCGAAGAGCACGCCGACATTCTCGAAAAGTGGCAGAACAAGGTGCGCTACCTGCTGGTCGACGAGTACCAGGACACCAACGCCAGTCAGTACCTGCTGGTGAAAATGCTGATCGGCAAGCGCAACCAGTTCACCGTGGTGGGCGACGACGACCAGTCGATCTACGCCTGGCGCGGTGCGCGGCCGGAAAACCTGATGCTGCTCAAGGACGACTATCCGTCCTTGAAAGTGGTAATGCTCGAGCAGAACTACCGCTCCACCAGCCGCATCCTGCGCTGCGCCAACGTGCTGATCTCGAACAACCCGCACGAATTCGAAAAGCAGTTGTGGAGTGAGATGGGCCACGGCGACGAGATCCGTGTGATCCGCTGCCGCAACGAGGACGCCGAAGCCGAGCGCGTGGCCATGGAAATCCTCAGCCTGCACTTGCGCACCGACCGCCCGTACAGCGATTTCGCGATCCTCTATCGCGGCAACTACCAGGCCAAGCTGATCGAACTGAAACTGCAGCACCACCAGGTGCCGTACCGCCTGAGCGGTGGCAACAGTTTCTTCGGCCGTCAGGAAGTGAAAGACCTGATGGCCTACTTCCGCCTGATCGTGAACCCGGATGACGACAACGCCTTCCTGCGCGTGATCAACGTGCCGCGCCGGGAAATCGGCTCGACCACCTTGGAAAAACTCGGCAACTACGCCACCGAACGCAAAATCTCGATGTACGCCGCCACCGACGAAATCGGTCTGGGCGAACACCTGGACAGCCGCTTCACCGATCGTCTGGCGCGCTTCAAGCGTTTCATGGACAAGGTCCGCGAGCAGTGCGCCGGCGAAGACCCGATCTCGGCGCTGCGCAGCATGGTCATGGACATCGACTACGAGAACTGGCTACGCACCAACAGCTCCAGCGACAAGGCTGCCGATTACCGGATGGGTAACGTCTGGTTCTTGATCGAGGCGTTGAAAAACACCCTCGAGAAAGACGAAGAAGGCGAAATGACCGTCGAGGACGCCATCGGCAAACTGGTCCTGCGCGACATGCTCGAGCGTCAGCAGGAGGAAGAGGACGGCGCCGAAGGCGTGCAGATGATGACCTTGCACGCCTCCAAGGGTCTGGAATTCCCTTACGTGTTCATCATGGGCATGGAAGAGGAAATTCTCCCGCACCGTTCCAGCATCGAAGCCGACACCATCGAAGAAGAACGCCGCCTGGCCTACGTGGGCATCACCCGCGCCCGTCAGACTCTGGCCTTCACCTTCGCCGCCAAGCGCAAACAGTACGGCGAGATCATCGACTGCGCGCCGAGTCGCTTCCTCGATGAGCTGCCGCCGGACGACTTGGCGTGGGAAGGCAACGACGACACACCGACCGAAGTCAAAGCCGTGCGCGGCAACAACGCATTGGCCGATATACGCGCGATGTTAAAGCGCTAGAATTGACCCCTTTTTACTAGACCTTCGGCGCACCAAGCGCCAAATGAGGACAGCTTCATGGAAGCATTGCACCAGAAAATCCGCGAACAAGGCATTGTGCTTTCCGACCAGGTCCTGAAAGTCGACGCCTTTCTGAACCACCAGATCGACCCGGCCCTGATGAAGCTGATCGGCGACGAATTCGCCACGCTGTTCAAGGATTCGGGCATCACCAAGATCGTCACCATCGAAGCCTCGGGCATCGCCCCGGCAATCATGACCGGTCTGAACCTTGGTGTGCCGGTGATTTTCGCGCGCAAGCAACAGTCCCTGACCCTGACCGAAAACCTGCTGTCGGCGACCGTTTACTCGTTCACCAAGAAGACCGAAAGCACCGTGGCCATCTCCCCGCGTCACCTGACCAGCAGCGACCGCGTGTTGATCATCGACGACTTCCTGGCCAACGGTAAGGCCTCGCAAGCGCTGATCTCGATCATCAAGCAGGCCGGTGCCACCGTGGCCGGCCTGGGCATCGTGATCGAGAAGTCGTTCCAGGGCGGCCGTGCCGAGCTGGATTCGCAGGGTTATCGCGTTGAATCGCTGGCCCGCGTGAAATCGCTGAAGGATGGCGTCGTTACCTTCATCGAATAACAGCTGAAAGCCGCAAGCTCACCGTAATACCTGTGGGAGCGAGCTTGCTCGCGAAGGCGTCAGATCAGTCCCCTCTTCAGTGACTGACTAACCGCTTTCGCGAGCAAGCTCGCTCCCACAGGTTTTTTTGTCGCTTGTTACTGCGCGGTGGCTTTGAGGCCAGTGAGCAGCAGGCGCTGGAAGAGGTCTTCTTTCAGGCCTTCCGGGTTTGTGAGTTGCATGCGCTCGAGGTGTTCGGGGTATAGCGATGCCTCGGGGGCATCGAGGGCGGCTTTGCCGAGTTCGAGGATTTCGCTCAGCTTGAACTTGCTCTTCAGCCAGTTCAGCGCTCGCAGCAGATCGCGCTCGATCGCGGTGAAATCACAACCCAGCGGATACTCCGGAAACAGGTTTGGATGCTTCGCGGCAATCGCCTGCAAGCGTTGCGGGGTGTTCTCGGCGAAACGCGGATCGAGACGGAAATCCTTTGGCAGTTTGCCGACCTTTTGCGCTTGCTCGATCAGCCCCTGCTGGAAACGGGAATCGCTGATGTTCAGCAACGACTCGATCACCACCGCATCGGTCTTGCCACGCAGATCGGCAATGCCGTACTCGGTGACCACGATGTCGCGCAGGTGCCGTGGGATCGTGCAGTGGCCGTATTCCCAAACGATGTTCGAGCTGACATCGCCGCCGGACTCACGCCAACTGCGCAGAATCAGAATCGACCTCGCATCGTGCAGCGCATGGCCCTGGGCAACGAAGTTGTACTGCCCACCGACGCCACTGAGCACCCGCCCGTCTTCCAATTGATCCGCGACGCCCGCACCCAGCAACGTCATGGTGAACACGGTGTTGATGAACCGCGCATCAAGTCGCTGCAAGCGCTTCAATGCTTCCTGCCCGTACAGCTCGTTGATGTAGCTGATGCGGGTCATGTTGAATTCAAGGCGTTTACTCTGCGGTAACTCGCGCAGGCGCTCGTAGAAACTGCGCGGGCCGAGGAAGAAACCGCCATGCACCGAGATGCCGTCAGTCTGCGCCGCTTCATCGAGGGTGCCAGCGTTGGCCTGTTCCTGCGTCTGCACGTCGGGATAGACCTTGCGCCGGATGATCCCGGCATCCGCCAGCACCAGCAGACCGTTGACGAACATTTCGCTGCAGCCGTACAGGCCCTTGGCGAACGGCGCGGTGCCACCCTCCCGTTCGATCAACTGCGCCCACTGACTGAGGTTGATGTCATCGAGCAACGCTGTGTATCCGACGTTATCCGCCTGACGTGCGAGCAATGCGGCGGTCAGGGCATCGCCCATCGAGCCGATGCCGATCTGCAGGGTGCCACCGTCGCGCACCAGCGTGCTGGCGTGCAAACCGATGAAATGGTCCTGAAACCCCACCGGCATGTTCGGCGTGGAAAACAGCGTACTGCTGTCCTTCGCGTCGATCAGCAGGTCGAAGGTGTCGATATCGACTTCGGCGTCGCCGGGCATGTACGGCAGATCGGTGTGCACCTGGCCGACCAGCAAAATGGTTTCCCCGGCGTCGCGGCGCTTGGCGATCATCGGCAACAGGTCGAGGGTGATGTCCGGGTTGCAGCTCAGGCTCAGACGGTCCGGGTGTTCACTGCTGCTGGCCAGCAGTTGCGCCACCAGGTTCAGCCCGGCGGCGTTGATGTCACGGGCGGCGTGGCTGTAGTTGCTGCTGACGTAATCCTGCTGGGCCGGCGCGCTGTTGAGCAGGCTGCCGGGCTGCATGAAAAACTGTTCGATACGGATGTTGGCGGGCAGGCTGTCGTGATGCAGGTCGGCGAGGAAATCGAATTCCGGGTAGTCGCCGAACACCCGCTCGACGAAGGGTTCGATAAAGCGCTTCTGCAAACCATCCCCCAGCGTCGGACGGCCAAGGCACAGCGCGGTATACATCGTCAGTTGCCGCTCGGGCAGGCCTTTGATCCGCCGGTACAGCGCGTTGACGAAGTGATTGGGTTTGCCCAGGCCCAGCGGCATGCCCATGTGGATATGCGCGGGCAAACGCGCCAGCACCTCGTCCACTGCCTGTTCGATCGAACACAACTGCACCATCTGAAGCCTCCTGCCCGTTCCGTGAATAGGGGTAGACCGAGATTGCCGGTTGTTTGCTGCAATGAACAGCTTCAGAGTGAATGTGCGCTGTTCGTGAAGTCCTTTTCCGACTCGAAATTGTTGCCCTCACCCTAGCCCTCTCCCGGAGGGAGAGGGGACTGAGTTGGGGGTTGCCGTGAAGATACGCCGACGTGAAAGTGATGTGCTGAATCCATAATCGCTAAGGTCTTTCAGGTCGATGTATAGCGAAAGACATTACGGTCGGCTCCCTCTCCCTCCGGAAGAGGGCTGGACGGGCGGCGTTCCGATGAGGGCCACTGAATCGCAGGCATAAAAAAACCGTCCGAAGACGGTTTTTTTCATCAGAAGCGCGCCTTACTTCAGGCCGGACATCTTCTGGATCGCGCCCTTCAGCTCGTCATCCGAGCAATCGGCGCAGGTGCCTTTTGGCGGCATGGAGTTGATGCCGGTGATGGCTTTGGCCAGGATGCCGTCGAGGCCGCCCTGGTGATCGGCGCGTTCTTTCCAGGCGGCGGTGTCACCGATTTTCGGTGCGCCCAGCAGCCCGGTGCTGTGGCAAGCGTTGCAATGTTTTGCAATCACTTCATCCGGTGTCTTCGCACCACCGCCGCCGCCAGCGGAGGCAGCGACCTCCATTCCTTTGCATTCCTGCCCCTGAACGCACACCTGGCCGACCGGCTCGAGGCGCTTGGCAATGTCGTCATTCGTCGCAGCTTGAGCGCTGACAGCCCAGAGGGCCAGTACGGTTGCTGGTGCGGCCAGCATTTTCATAATTAGGTTCACGCGTTCACCCTCAATGGTGGCTATTCACGCCTGCGGCCACGGTTCGCAGGCGGGCGCAAGTATAGCGGGTAGCCCGCCACACTGAAACAACCCCATAGTCGAAGGGGTTATACCGCGCAGTGGAAAAACTATTCGGATGCCTTCGCCGTCATGGCCTGGCGCCTCTATCGTTAAAAATTCGCCGGCGTGGCTGCGCTGATTAGTCGCGCCGGCGTGTCGAACGGATTACGGAAACGATGCGGCTTGGTACTTTCAAAGTAGTAGCTGTCGCCGGCTTCGAGAATAAAAGTTTCCAGACCCACCACCAACTCCAGACGACCCTCCACCAGAATCCCGGTTTCTTCGCCTTCATGGGTGAGCATTTCTTCGCCGGTATCGGCGCCCGGCGGGTAGATTTCGTTGAGGAAGGCGATAGCGCGGCTAGGGTGCGCGCGGCCGACCAGTTTCATGGTCACGGCGCCGTCGGAGATGTCGATCAGCTCGTTGGCCTTGTAGACGATCTGGGTCGGGACTTCCTGCAGGATCTCTTCGGAAAAGAACTCGACCATCGACATGGGAATCCCGCCCAGCACTTTCCTCAGCGAACTGATCGAAGGGCTGACGCTGTTCTTTTCGATCATCGAAATGGTGCTGTTGGTAACGCCCGCGCGCTTGGCGAGTTCACGCTGGGAAAGCCCTTTGAGCTTGCGGATCGATTGCAGTCGTTCACCGACGTCCAAGGCGGGAGCCTCCTGATGTTGTAAGAATATTGAGCGTTATCATGGCGACAGCGTTCAGTATTTACAACACTTGGCCCCCGCAGCGGCGTCAGCCCTCGGAATAGAGCCTTGGCACACGACGCAGGTTGCAGAAGATCTGGTATGGAATGGTGT
Organism: Pseudomonas sp. LF-5; assembly: GCF_037626295.1. Taxonomy (NCBI): domain Bacteria; kingdom Pseudomonadati; phylum Pseudomonadota; class Gammaproteobacteria; order Pseudomonadales; family Pseudomonadaceae; genus Pseudomonas; species Pseudomonas sp. LF-5. Next base: position 343,594 of record NZ_JARKMT010000003.1, on the reverse strand, counting down.
CCGCCCACTTCGCCACTTCGCTGGCGAGGATGTTTTTGCCCCACAGCTCGACGGTCGAACCAAGGCCGGCTTCCGGCACATCGGTGAGGTCAATACACAGCATGTCCATCGACACGCGACCGAGAATGCGGCTGCGTTGGCCGGCGACCAACACCGGCGTACCGGTCGGTGCCTGACGCGGGTAGCCATCGGCATACCCCATGGCGACCACGCCGACGCGCATCGGCTTGTCGGTGATGAATTTGGCGCCATAGCCGATCGGCTCGCCGGCGGGCAGTTCGCGCACGCAGATGACTTTCGATTCGAGGGTCATTACCGGTTGCAGACGCTCGGCCACGGCGTTGGCTTCTTCGAACGGGGTCGCGCCGTAAAGCATGATGCCCGGACGCACCCAGTCGCTGTGAATCTGCGGCCAACCGAGCACGGCCGGTGAGTTGCGCAGGCTGACTTCGGCCGCCAGGCCCTGACGCGCCGCTTCGAACACCGCGACCTGATCGGCGCTGCTCTGCTCGTGCAGCTCATCGGCGCGGGCGAAGTGGCTCATCAGCACGATCTTCGCCACTTTGCCGCTGGCCAGCAGGCGTTGATAGGCCGCCGCGTAATCCTTGGGATGCAAACCGACGCGGTGCATGCCCGAGTCGAGTTTCAGCCACACGGTGATCGGTTTGCCCAATGCCGCCTGCTCGATTGCTTCGAGCTGCCACAGCGAATGCACCACGGTCCAGAAGTCATGCTCGACGATCAGCGCCAATTCATCGGCTTCGAAAATCCCTTCCAACAGCAACACTGGCGCACGAATGCCAGCGGCGCGCAGCTCCAGCGCTTCCTCGATGCAGGCGACGGCAAACCCGTCGGCCTCGGCTTCCAGCGCCTGGGCGCAACGCACCGCGCCATGACCATAGGCATCGGCCTTGATCACGGCCAGCGCCTTGGCGCCGGTGATTTCGCGGGCAATTCGGTAGTTGTGGCGCAGGGCTTGGAGGTCGATCAGGGCACGGGCAGGACGCATGGCGGCAGACTTCTAGGCGGTCATGGGAAGAAAAACCGGCGCCGACTGACGACGTGAACCGCCAACAGCGCCGGGAGAGGGATCTTTGAAACGGTTACGGCAACGCGGCGACGATGGAAATCTCCACCAGGATGCTCGGTTTGGCCATCTTCGCTTCGACGGTGGCGCGGGCTGGCGCGGCGCCTTTGGGCAGCCACTGGTCCCACACCGAGTTCATCCCGGCAAAGTGCGCCTCGATGTCGTTGAGGTAGATCGTCGCCGACAGCAGATGCTGCTTGTCAGTCCCGGCCAGATCCAGCAAACGCTCGATATTGGCGAGCACGTCGCGGGTCTGCTGTTCGACCCCGGCGTTGAAGTCATCGCCGACCTGTCCGGCCAGATACACGATGCCATTGTGGGTGACGATCTGACTCATGCGCTCATTGGTGAGCTGGCGCTGGATTGCCATGTTTTGCGGACTCCTGAGGCTTGTTGCCGTAACGGGAAATATCGAGGCCTTCGGCGCTGATCTGCGGCTTTTTCTTCGCCATCAGATCGGCCAGCAAACGACCGGAACCGCACGCCATGGTCCAACCCAGGGTGCCGTGACCGGTGTTGAGGAACAGGTTCTTGAACGGTGTGGCGCCAACGATCGGCGTGCCGTCCGGGGTGGTCGGACGCAGGCCGGTCCAGAAGCTCGCCTCGGCCAGATTGCCGCCCTGAGGATAAAGGTCGTTGACGATCATCTCCAGGGTTTCGCGCCGACGCGGGTTCAGCGACAGGTCAAAACCGGCGATCTCGGCCATGCCGCCCACGCGGATGCGGTTGTCGAAACGGGTGATCGCGACCTTGTAGGTCTCGTCGAGAATGGTCGAGGTTGGAGCCATGTCCGGGTTGGTGATCGGCACGGTCAGCGAGTAACCCTTGAGCGGATACACCGGGGCCTTGATGCCCAGCGGCTTGAGCAGTTGCGGCGAGTAGCTGCCGAGGGCCAGCACGTAGCGGTCGGCGGTTTCCAGCTTGCCGTCGATCCACACGCCGTTGATGCGGTCACCGGCGTAGTCGAGCTTCTGGATGTCCTGGCCAAAGCGGAATTCCACTCCCAGTTTCACCGCCATTTCGGCGAGGCGGGTGGTGAACATCTGGCAGTCGCCGGTCTGGTCGTTCGGCAGACGCAGGGCGCCGGCGAGGATGTCGGTGACATTGGCCAGGGCCGGTTCGACGCGGGCAATGCCGGCGCGGTCGAGGACTTCAAACGGCACGCCGGACTCTTTCAGCACGGCGATGTCTTTGGCGGCGCCATCGAGCTGCGCCTGGGTGCGGAACAGTTGCGTAGTGCCGAGGCTGCGGCCTTCATAGGCGATACCGGTTTCCGCACGCAGTTCGTCGAGGCAGTCGCGGCTGTACTCGGACAGACGCACCATGCGCTCCTTGTTCACCGCGTAACGGCTGGCGGTGCAGTTGCGCAGCATCTGCGCCATCCACAGGTACTGGTCAATGTCAGCGGTGGCCTTGATCGCGAGAGGGGCGTGGCGTTGCAGCAACCACTTGATCGCCTTGAGCGGCACGCCCGGTGCGGCCCACGGCGAGGCGTAACCCGGCGACACCTGGCCGGCGTTGGCGAAACTGGTCTCCATGGCGACGGCTGGCTGCCGGTCGACCACCACCACTTCAAACCCGGCACGGGCCAGATAGTAAGCACTGGCGGTACCGATGACGCCGCTACCCAAGACCATTACGCGCATTTTTGTATCCCTCATCGCGGCAGGGCCGCGTACGTCTGTTGTTAGAGCAATGATGCGCGCAGTGTAAAAAAGAATGGCCAGTGCTTTTCACTGTATAAGCGCCTATATTTGGCGACAATTCTCGGCAAAAACCCTTTTCACGGAGGCGCATCCCCTATGCGTACCAACACTCAGACCAAACGTGAGCTGGACAAGATCGACCGCAACATCTTGCGGATCCTGCAGGCGGACGGGCGGATATCGTTTACCGAACTCGGGGAGAAGGTCGGTCTGTCCACCACGCCGTGTACGGAGCGGGTGCGACGTCTGGAGCGTGAAGGGATCATCATGGGCTACAACGCCCGGCTCAACCCGCAGCATTTGAAGGGTAGCCTGCTGGTGTTCGTCGAGATTAGCCTCGACTACAAATCCGGCGACACTTTCGAAGAGTTCCGACGCGCGGTGCTGAAATTGCCGCACGTGCTGGAGTGTCACCTGGTGTCAGGGGATTTCGACTATCTGGTAAAGGCGCGGATTTCCGAGATGGCGTCTTACCGCAAGTTGCTCGGCGACATTCTGTTGAAGCTGCCGCATGTGCGCGAATCGAAGAGCTACATCGTGATGGAAGAGGTGAAAGAGAGCCTGAGCCTGCCGATTCCGGATTGAGATGTTTTGGGCCTGACCCGGCCCTATCGCTGGCAAGCCAGCTCCCACAATGAGTGCGGGTGTTCACAAAATCCCCCGCTCGCCGCCGAACCTGTGGGAGCTGGCTTGTCAGCGATGGCGCCGACTCGGTTCCGAGTGCCGCCCCGTTAGACCAGCACCTGCCGATTCGAAGCCATGTACTCGAAGACCTGCTTTTCAACCCGTGGATGAATCAGCTCCACCGGCCCTCGCCCGTTCGGGCACGGCAGCGTTTTGGTGGTGCCGAACAACCGGCAGATCAGTGGCCGCTCTTCATACACCGTGCAGCCATTCGGCCCCAGGTGTACGCAGTTCAGTGCTTCCAGCGCCGCATCCTGCTCGGCGCGGGTCTTGCGCGGCAGGCGGGCCATTTCTTCCGGCGAGGTGGTCACCGGCCCGCAACAGTCATGGCAGCCCGGCACACAGTCGAACGAGGGGATCTGCTGACGCAGGGTACGGATTTTCTGGCTGTTGCAGCTCATCGAAGCGGTGACCGACGGGAAATAGGCGACGATTGTGCCGCAAAAGCCCTGATCCAGACACCGCAGGCCGACCAATGTTGCCCAATTTCGGGCGTGCGGCTTATCCTCCGTCAAATTTTCTCGACACTCAGCCGTTGGATGACGCCCATGATCGCCCGCGCCCACATCACCGCGAGCCAACCACACGTTGCCTCTTATTACGCCGCCAGCAGCCTGCCACAGCCTGATCATCCGCAGTTGCAAGGTGAGGTGGTAGCGGACGTCTGCGTGGTCGGCGGCGGCTTCTCGGGGCTGAACACCGCGCTGGAACTGGCCGAACGCGGCCTCAGCGTGGTGTTGCTGGAAGCGCACCGGATCGGCTGGGGTGCCAGCGGCCGTAACGGCGGGCAGCTGATTCGCGGGGTCGGCCACGGCCTCGATCAGTTCACCAACGTCATCGGTGCCGACGGCGTACGCCAGATGAAACTCATGGGCCTGGAAGCGGTGGAAATCGTTCGCCAGCGCGTCGAGCGTTTCCAGATCCAGTGCGACCTGACCTGGGGCTACTGCGACCTCGCCAACAAACCTGCCGACCTCGAAGGCTTTGCCGAAGATGCCGACGAACTGCGCGGCCTCGGTTATCGCTACGAAACCCGCTTGCTGCAAGCCGACCAGATGCACACCGTGGTCGGCTCCAAGCGTTATGTCGGCGGCTTGATCGACATGGGTTCGGGACATTTGCACCCGCTGAACCTGGCGCTGGGCGAAGCCGCTGCCGCGCAACAACTGGGGGTCAAACTGTTTGAACAGTCGGCCGTCACTCGCATCGACTACGGCCTCGAAGTGAAGGTACACACGGCGCAAGGCTCGGTGCGCGCCAAGACACTGGTGCTGGGCTGCAACGCTTATCTGAATGACCTCAATCCACAACTCAGCGGCAAAGTCCTGCCCGCCGGCAGCTACATCATCGCCACCGAACCGTTGAGCGAGGCACAGGCGCACGCCCTGCTGCCGCAAAACATGGCGGTCTGCGACCAGCGGGTGGCGCTGGATTACTACCGGCTCTCGGCGGATCGGCGCCTGCTGTTCGGCGGCGCCTGCCATTACTCGGGACGCGATCCAAAGGACATCGGCGCGTACATGCGGCCGAAGATGCTCGACGTCTTTCCGCAACTGGCCGGGGTGAAGATCGACTATCAGTGGGGCGGAATGATCGGCATCGGCGCCAACCGCTTGCCGCAGATTGGCCGGCTCAATGATCAGCCGAACGTGTATTACGCTCAGGCGTATTCCGGGCACGGGGTGAATGCCACGCACCTGGCCGGCAAGCTGCTGGCCGAGGCAATCAGCGGCCAGCACAGTGGCGGGTTCGATCTGTTTGCCAAGGTGCCGCACATCACCTTCCCGGGCGGCAAGCATTTGCGCTCGCCGTTGCTAGCGCTGGGGATGTTGTGGCATCGGCTCAAAGAGCTGGTCTGATGTATTTGCAGGGGATTTGAAGGCCCTGTCGCGAGCAGGCTCACTCCTACAGTTGAAATGCGTTCCCCTGTAGGAGTGAGCCTGCTCGCGATGGCGCCACCAAGAGCACCGCCCTCCTTCAGATCCGCCAGAACGGCTTCAACCCCTCCTCTTGCGCCTGCTCCCGGGTCAGCCCGACATCCTTGAGCTGCTCGGGTGTAAGCGCCAGCAACGCCTTGCGCGTGTGCAGACGATGCCAGAACAGGCCCCAGCGACTGAGGCCGGACGGCGCGTTGCGCAGCGCCGTATTCCATGCACCATCCTCCTGCCCTGTCACCAGTTCCTGACTGTGTAACGTCAGCCGCACATCGCTCAAGCCGTTCATTTTTGTCGCTCCTGTTTACTTGGGTCGCCAGAGATTCCATGATGCGCGGGCCGGCAAAAGCATTACAGATTCAACCGATCTGTATTAACTCCATACAGATTTGCCGTTTCTGCCACTGAATTGTCGATTTTCGCCGCATCTGTACTGGTTTAACGAAACTCCTGCATCGAGGCACCTGCCATGACGCTTTATGTGAATCTCGCCGAGCTGCTCGGCACGCGCATCGAACAAGGTTTCTACCGTCCGGGTGACCGATTGCCGTCGGTGCGCGCCTTGAGCGTAGAACATGGCGTCAGTCTCAGCACGGTGCAGCAGGCTTATCGCATGCTCGAAGACAGTGGTCTGGCGTCGCCGAAGCCCAAGTCCGGCTACTTTGTACCGGTCGGACGCGAGCTGCCGGAGCTGCCGGCGGTCGGCCGTCCGGCGCAGCGGCCGGTGGAGATTTCGCAGTGGGATCAGGTGCTGGAGCTGATTCGTGCGGTGCCCCGCAAGGACGTCGTGCAACTGGGCCGCGGCATGCCCGATGTGACCACGCCCACCATGAAACCGCTGTTGCGCGGACTGGCGCGAATCAGCCGCCGCCAGGACATGCCCGGTCTGTATTACGACAACATCCACGGCACCCTCGAACTGCGCGAACAGATCGCCCGGCTGATGCTCGATTCCGGTTGCCAGTTGAGCGCCAGCGACCTGGTCATCACCACCGGTTGCCACGAAGCGCTATCCACCAGCATCCACGCGATCTGCGAGCCCGGCGACATCGTCGCGGTGGATTCGCCGAGCTTTCACGGCGCCATGCAGACGCTCAAGGGCCTGGGCATGAAAGCCCTGGAAATCCCCACCGATCCGCTGACCGGCATCAGCCTCGAAGCACTGGAACTGGCGCTGGAGCAATGGCCGATCAAGGTCATCCAGATCACGCCCAACTGCAATAACCCACTGGGCTACATCATGCCGGAGTCGCGCAAACGCGCGCTGCTCAACCTCGCGCAGCGCTTCGACGTGGCGATCATCGAGGACGATGTGTACGGCGAACTGGCCTATACCTACCCGCGTCCACGCACGATCAAGTCCTTCGACGAGGACGGCCGCGTGTTGCTGTGCAGTTCGTTTTCCAAGACCTTGGCGCCGGGATTGCGCATCGGCTGGGTCGCGCCGGGCCGCTATCTGGAACGGGTGCTGCACATGAAATACATCAGCACCGGCTCCACTGCGCCGCAGCCGCAGATCGCGATTGCCGAATTCCTCAAATCCGGGTACTTCGAACCGCATTTACGGCGGATGCGCTCACAATACCAGCGTAATCGCGACGTCATGATCGACTGGGTGACCCGCTACTTTCCTGTCGGCACCCGCGCCAGCCGTCCACAGGGCAGCTTTATGTTGTGGGTCGAACTGCCGGAAGGTTTCGATACGCTAAAACTGAATCGGGCGCTGCACGACCAGGGCGTACAGATTGCCGTCGGCAGCATCTTTTCCGCCTCGGGCAAATACCGCAATTGCCTGCGGATGAACTACGCTGCCAAACCGACACCGCAGATCGAAGAGGCGGTGCGCAAGGTCGGTGCAGCGGCAATCAAATTACTGGCCGAAGCCGACTGACTTTTTTCGAGTGATCAGCGTCCATATGCCGACCTTTGCTGCCGACCGGAATGAACCTACGTGAGCTTCAGACAGCCCCTACTCGCTTTGCTGATGCTCGCCTCGCTCCTGAGCGGCTGCGCCAGCCTCGATGTGCCGCGTGAACCGAGCCAGGCCTTGCCGGCGTCGAACTCCAGTTTCGGCCGCTCGATTCAGGCCCAGGCCGCGCCCTATCAGGGCCGCTCCGGCTTTCGCCTGCTGTCCAACAGCACTGAGGCCTTCACCGCCCGCGCCGAGCTGATTCGCCAGGCACAAACCAGCCTCGACTTGCAGTACTACATCGTCCATGACGGCGTCAGCACGCGGATGCTCGTGGAAGAACTGCTCAAGGCCGCCGACCGTGGCGTGCGCGTGCGCATCCTGCTCGACGACACCACCAGCGACGGCCTCGACACGCTCATCGCCACCCTCGCTGCGCATCCACAGATCCAGATCCGCCTGTTCAACCCGCTGCACCTGGGCCGCAGCACCGGCGTCACCCGCGCCGCCGGGCGCCTGTTCAACCTGTCGCTGCAACACCGGCGCATGCACAACAAGCTGTGGCTGGCGGACAACAGCGTGGCCATCGTCGGCGGGCGCAACCTGGGCGACGAGTATTTCGACGCCGAGCCGAACCTGAATTTCACCGACATCGACATGCTCAGCGTCGGACCTGTGGCCGAGCAACTCGGACACAGCTTCGACCAATACTGGAACAGCGCACTGAGCAAGCCGATCGACGAATTCCTCTCCAGCAAACCGACCGCCAAGGACTTGCAGAACACCCGCACGCGCCTGGAAGAGTCACTGGATGAAACCCGCAAACAGAATCACGCGCTGTACCAACAGCTGATGAGGTTCAAGACCGCACCGCGCCTGGACATCTGGCGCAAGGAGTTGATCTGGGCCTGGAACCAGGCGCTGTGGGATGCCCCAAGCAAGGTGCTGGCCAAGAACGAGCCGGACCCGCAACTGCTGCTGACCACGCAACTGGCGCCGGAGCTGAGAGGCGTCAACAAAGAGCTGATCATGATTTCGGCGTACTTCGTGCCCGGCCAGCCGGGCCTGGTGTACCTCACCGGACGCGCCGACGCCGGGGTCGCGGTGAGCCTGCTGACCAATGCGCTGGAAGCCACCGACGTGCCAGCGGTGCACGGCGGTTACGCGCCGTACCGCAAGGCGCTGCTGGAACACGGGGTGAAACTGTATGAATTGCGTCGCCAGCCTGGAGATAACTACGGCAGCGGCCCGCACCTGTTCTACAGCAAGTCGTTTCGGGGGTCGGATTCCAGCCTGCACAGCAAAGCGATGATTTTCGACCGGCGCAAAGCGTTTATCGGCTCGTTCAACTTCGATCCGCGTTCGGTGCTATGGAACACTGAAGTCGGCGTGCTGGTGGACAGCCCGGAACTGGCCGAGCACGTGCGCGAACTGGCCTTGCAAGGCATGGCGCCAGCGCTGAGTTATCAGGCGAAACTGCAGGATGGCAAGCTCGTCTGGGTGACCGAGGACAACGGCCAGCTGCACACGCTGACCGAGGAACCGGGGAGCTGGTGGCGACGCTTCAATGCATGGTTCAGCACCACGATTGGTCTTGAACGGATGCTGTAAACAAACACAGGTCAATGCTGTGACGGGCTTTTGTGGCGACGGGATTTAGCGAACCGTCGCACCACACTTTCATTACTCGGATCGGAATCAGGTCAGGCAGGTTCGGACACGGTGCCAAACGCACCTTGGCGCATCAGCAAAATCACCAGCCCGAGCGCCCCCGCTGCCATCAACAACGGCAACGCATGCCCGCTGATCCACTGACTGCCCGCCCCCGCCATCAACGGCCCGATCAGACAACCGACACCCCACAGCTGCGCAATGTGTGCATTGGCCCGCACCAGCGCATCGTCGCGATAACGCTCGCCGATCAGGATCAGTGACAAAGTGAACAACCCACCGGCGCTGGCACCGAACAGCACCCACAATGGCCAGATCAACAGCGTGTCGATCAGCATGGGGATCGCCAGGCTCGACAGCATCAGGACCACTGCGCAGCCGGTGAACAATGTGCGCCGCGACAGATAGTCTGCCAGCGCGCCAATCGGCAGTTGCAACAGCGCGTCGCCGACCACCACCGTGCTGACCATTGCCAGCGCGATCTCGGCGCTGAAGCCTTGTTGCAGGCAATACACCGGCAGCAGCGTCAGGATCATCGCCTCGAACGCGGCAAACAACGAAACTGCCCAGGCAATCGCCGGCAACTCGCGGGCAAAACCCCACAGGTCGCCGAAGGTCACACTGCTCGCTTCGCTGCTCGGCGCACCGCTGCGGCCCATCAACAGAAAAGGCGAAACCGTCAGCAGCCCGACACCGACCCAGAACCCATAATCGTGTTCAGTGCCGAGCGCGCCCAGCAGCAACGGACCAGACAGTTGGCTCAGCGCATAGCTGCTGCCATACAGAGCGACGAGGCGACCACGCCAGTTTTCGACGACCAGTTGATTGATCCAGCTCTCGCCGAGGATGAACACGATGGTCAGGATCACCCCGATCATCAGGCGCAGCACCAGCCACACTGGATAACTCGGCAGCAACGCCAGCAAGCCGATTGACAGTGCTCCAGCCCACAGGCACAGACGCATCAGGTTCGCCGTGCCGAAACATGCCGCCAGATGACTGGAAATCTTCGCCCCCAGCAACACGCCGATCGCCGGCATTGCCGCCATCACACCGATGGCGAAGGAGCCATAGCCCCAGCCCTCCAGGCGCAACGACACCAGCGGCATGCTGACCCCCAGGGCCAGGCCGACACTCAAGACAGACGCCAACACGGCGAAATACGTCGCCCAACGCATGGTCCACGCTCCTGTGGATTATTTTTATGTGCACCACAAAACCAAATGTGGGAGCAAACCCTGTGGCGAGGGGATTCATCCCCGACAGGTCGCGCAGCGACCTCAAAACCTGCACCCTCGCATGCACTGGTTTTGCGACTGCTTCGCAGCCGATCGGGGATGAATCCCCTCACCACAAAAGCTTGCTCCCACAGGGGGATCTCTGTAGTTCGGAAGCCTGAACGAGCCAGGCTCCCGCTAAAGGCTTACAGCTTGATCCACGTCGCTTTCAGCTCGGTGTACTTGTCGAACGCATGCAGCGACTTGTCACGACCGTTACCCGATTGCTTGAAGCCGCCGAACGGCGCAGTCATGTCGCCGCCGTCGTACTGGTTGACCCACACGCTGCCGGCACGCAGGGCCTTGGCGGTCAGGTGGGCCTTGGAGATGTCCTGGGTCCACACCGCAGCGGCCAGGCCATACGGCGTGTCGTTGGCGATCTGAATCGCTTCTTCGGCGGTGTCGAACGCAATGACCGACAGCACCGGGCCGAAGATTTCTTCCTGGGCGATCTTCATCGCGTTGCTCACGCCGTCGAAAATCGTCGGCTCGACGTAGGTGCCACCGGTTTCCTGAAGAATGCGCTTGCCGCCGGCCACCAGTTTGGCGCCGTCGGTGTGGCCGGACTCGATGTACGACAGCACGGTGTTCATCTGCTGGGTGTCGACCAGCGCCCCGACGTTGGTCGCCGGGTCCAGTGGATTGCCCGGTTTCCAGGCTTTCAGCGCCTCGATCACCATCGGCAGGAATTTGTCCTTGATCGAACGCTCGACCAGCAGACGCGAACCGGCGGTGCAGACTTCGCCCTGGTTGAAGGCGATGGCGCTGGCGGCGGATTCGGCAGCGGCTTGCAGGTCCGGTGCGTCGGCAAACACGATGTTCGGGCTCTTGCCACCGGCTTCCAGCCACACGCGCTTCATGTTCGACTCGCCGGAGTAGATCATCAGTTGCTTGGCGATCTTGGTCGAACCGGTGAACACCAGGGTGTCGACGTCATTGTGCAGCGCCAGCGCCTTGCCGACGGTGTGGCCGTAACCCGGCAGCACGTTGAGCACGCCTTTCGGAATGCCGGCTTCTACCGCGAGCGCAGCGATGCGGATGGCGGTCAGCGGGGATTTTTCCGACGGTTTGAGGATCACCGAGTTACCGGTGGACAGCGCCGGCCCCAGCTTCCAGCAGGCCATCATCAGCGGAAAGTTCCACGGCACGATGGCGCCGACCACGCCCACCGGCTCGCGGGTCACCAGACCCAGTTGGTCATGCGGCGTGGCGGCGACTTCGTCGTAGATCTTGTCGATCGCCTCACCGCTCCAGCTCAGCGCTTGCGCAGCACCCGGCACGTCGATGTACAGCGAATCACTGATCGGCTTGCCCATGTCGAGGGTTTCGAGCAGGGCCAGCTCTTCGGCGTGCTGTTTGAGCAGGCCGGCGAAACGAATCATGGTAGCTTTGCGTTTGGTCGGCGCCAGGCGCGACCAGACACCGGAATTGAAGGTGGCGCGGGCATTTTCCACGGCGCGCTGAGCGTCAGCGGCGTCACAGCTGGCGATCTTGCCCAGCAGACGGCCATCGACCGGACTGATGCACTCGAAAGTCTCGCCGGAGACGGCGTCGGTGTATTCACCATTGAGGTAGGCGCGGCCTTCGATTTTCAGGTCGCGGGCGCGTTGTTCCCAGTCGGCACGAGTCAGGGTGGTCATTCGAGTGTCCTCCTCTTGTTGAATAGAGCGCCGCGGTCTTCGCGGTCGTCTTCAGGAATGCTGCCCGGCCAGCCTGCTTTTCGGCCCAAGGCACCCGCCACCCTAAACCAGCGGCCGGGGTTGTTTCAATATATTTGACATAAGCCGGCTATACGGCCTTGCGGTGTTCAATTTAATAAACATAGACTTTGGCCCTTTCCAACCACCGCGCCGTCATCACGGGAGAAAACAACAATGAACATCCAGAACGTCGTCGACATCAGCCTGACCAGCAGCGAAGCCGAACGCTATCGCCCGGACCCGGCCAAAGTGCTCAAGGGCGATCCCGAGCAAGCGGTGTTCAATCAATACGACAGCCCTTGCGGGCAAATGAATGTCGGTGTGTGGGAAGGTGCGGTCGGTCAGTGGACAGTGAATTACACCGAGCATGAATACTGCGAAATCCTGCAGGGGGTGTCGGTGCTGCGAGACAGCGATGGCAATGCCAAGACCTTGCGCGTGGGCGATCGCTTCGTGATTCCGGCAGGGTTTCGTGGAACCTGGGAAGTGCTTGAGGCTTGCCGCAAGATCTATGTGATCTTTGAACAGAAGGCTTGAGATTGTCGCCGACTGATCCGGCCCTATCGCTGGCAAGCCAGCTCCCACAGGTTTTGCGGTGAACACAAATTTTGTGAACACCAGCGATCACTGTGGGAGCTGGCTTGCCAGCGATGAGGCCAGGCCAGAAACCACAGAAACCCGAGGCAACAAAAAAGGCCCGTATCGTGAGATACGGGCCTTTTTTGTAAGTCGGGAAAAATCAATTACTTGATTTTGCCTTCCTTGTAGATCACGTGCTTGCGAACAACCGGATCATATTTCTTGATCTCGATTTTGTCCGGGGTAGTACGCTTGTTCTTGTCGGTAGTGTAGAAGTGACCAGTACCGGCGCTCGAGATCAAACGAATCAATTCACGCATGATTAGCTCCCTTAAATCTTGCCATCGCGGCGAAGTTCGGCGAGCACGACAGTGATGCCACGCTTGTCGATGATACGCATGCCTTTGGCAGATACGCGCAGACGCACAAAACGTTTCTCTTCTTCAACCCAGAAGCGGTGATGCTGCAGGTTCGGCAGGAAACGACGACGGGTTTTGTTGTTTGCGTGGGAAATGTTATTCCCGGTTACCGGACCCTTACCGGTAACTTGACATACTCTAGACATGCCTCAGCCCTCTAAAACCACATGCCCAACCCGGCATGGGTTGGCCGCTTAATCTCTCAGTCATTTGGCGCCAGGCGCCGCGTTTCTTTAGAGGTCTTACCGGCTACACCTACAGTGAAGGAACCGGGCCCCTAGAAAAGAGCGCTGCTTTATACCAGAAAGACCGGGGAGCAACAACAATCGGTGTGCAATCAATCAGCAAAAAGGCGCAAATTCGGGCTGCGAGCGCTTTACACAAAGGCCGCCGTCGCCTTTTACCGCTCGTCGCAGAAAACCGGCCGCGAAGGGTATCACGCCTTTGCAGGCGCCAGCAGACAGTCGAAATTGCATAAGCCCTGCCCCAAAAATGCAAAAAGGGGATAGTCATTTGCAATCGCGACCTCTAGGGTAGGCCTTTTCCAGACTGCACTTGCAGATGGGCCTTCGATCTGTAAAAGGAAACCGACCATGCGCCTCGCTGCCCTACCCCTGTTGCTCGCCCCGCTCCTGCTGAGCCCTCTGGCCCAGGCCGCTGCCCTGAGCGTCTGTACCGAGGCCAGCCCGGAAGGGTTCGACGTGGTGCAATACAACTCGCTGACCACCACCAACGCCTCGGCCGATGTGCTGATGAACCGCCTGGTGGACTTCGATACCGCCAGCGGCAAAGTGGTCCCGAGCCTGGCCGACAGCTGGGAAGTCAGCACCGACGGGCTGTCGTATGTCTTCAAACTGCATCCACAGGTGAAGTTTCATACGACCGAATACTTCAAACCGACCCGCGAGCTGACCGCCGAAGACGTCAAATTCAGCTTCGACCGCATGCTCGATCCGGCCAATCCATGGCACAAGGTCGCGCAAAGCGGCTTCCCGCATGCGCAGTCGATGCAGTTGCCGGCGCTGATCAAGAAAATCGACGCACTGGATCCGCTGACCGTGCGCTTCACCCTCGACCACCCGGATTCGACCTTCCTCGCCACCCTGAGCATGGGTTTCGCCTCGATCTATTCCGCCGAATACGCCGACAAGCTGCTCAAGGCCAACGCCACGGACAAGCTCAACAGCCAGCCAATCGGCACCGGTCCGTTCGTGTTCACCCGGTTTCAGAAAGATGCGTCGATCCGCTACAAGGCCAACCCGGATTACTTCGGCGGCAAGCCTGCAGTGGATCCGCTGATCTTCGCGATCACGCCGGATGCCAATGTGCGCCTGCAAAAGCTGCGGCGTAACGAGTGTCAGATCGCCCTGTCACCAAAGCCACTGGACGTACAGGCCGCGCTGAAAGAGCCGACCTTGAAAGTGGAAAAGACTGACGCGTTCATGACCGCTTTCGTCGGCATCAACAGCCAGCACCCGCCGCTGGACAAGCCGGAAGTGCGCCAGGCAATCAACCTTGCGTTCGATAAGGCCAACTACATCAAAGCCGTGTTCGAAGACACCGCCGAACCCGCCAACGGCCCGTACCCGCCGAATACCTGGAGCTACGCGAAGAACCTGCCGGGCTATCCACACGATGTGGCAAAAGCCAAGGCACTGCTGGCCAAGGCCGGTTTGAAGGACGGATTCCAGACCACGATCTGGACGCGTCCGTCGGGCAGTCTGCTCAATCCGAACCCGAGCCTCGGCGCCCAGCTGTTGCAATCGGACCTGGCCGAGATCGGCATTCAAGCGGAAATCCGCGTGATCGAGTGGGGCGAACTGATTCGCCGCGCCAAGGCTGGCGAGCATGACCTGTTGTTCATGGGCTGGGCCGGCGATAACGGCGATCCGGACAACTTCCTCACGCCGCAGTTTTCCTGCGCGGCGGTCAAATCGGGCACCAACTTCGCGCGCTACTGCAACGCCGATCTGGACAAGCTGATCAGCGCCGGCAAGACCACCAGCGAGCAAGGCGTGCGCACCAAGCTGTATGAGCAGGCGCAGACGCAGATTCAGCAACAGGCGCTGTGGTTGCCACTGGCGCATCCGACCGCTTTCGCGCTGACGCGCAAGGATGTGCAAGGTTATTCGGTCAGCCCGTTTGGCCGGCAGGACTACTCCAAGGTCAACCTCAAATAACCTGCCCGACACGAAACCCTGTGGATGCAATCAAACCTGTGGGAGCGAGCTTGCTCGCGAAAGCGGTCGGTCAGTAAACGGATGCTGACTGACACGACGCCTTCGCGAGCAAGCTCGCTCCCACAGGGATTTGCATCGTTCCCGAGAGTTACATCCAGCCGCACTCCGCCATGGACAGTGGCTCGCCTTCGCCCACGATGAAGTGATCCAGCACTCGCACATCAATCAATTCCAGAGCCTTCTGCAAACGCTTGGTCAGCTGGCGATCCGCCTGACTGGGATCGCTGTTCCCCGACGGGTGGTTGTGACAGAGGATCACCGCCGCCGCGTTATTGGCCAACGCGCGCTTCACAACCTCCCGAGGGTGCACACTGGTGTTGTCGATCGAGCCGCGAAACAGCGCCTCGAAGGTCAGCACTTGATGCTTGGAGTCGAGAAACAGGCATCCAAACACCTCGTGCGGCTCGTGACGCAGCATGGATTTGAGGTAATCGCGGACCACCTGAGGACTCTCCAGCGCCGGTTTCTTGCGCATTCGCTCAGCCAGGTGTCGGCGCCCCATCTCCAGCACCGCTTGCAGCTGGGCGAACTTTGCCGGCCCCAGGCCCAATTGCTCGCTGAACGTCGCAAGATCGGCTTCGAGCAAAACCCGCAGGCTGCCGAATTGGCTCAAAAGGTGTCGAGCCAGATCCACCGCGCTTTTACCGGACACCCCGGTACGTAGAAAAATCGCCAGCAATTCAGCATCGGAAAGGCTTCCCGATCCCTGTTCAAGCAGCTTCTCCCGCGGCCGTTCCGCCGCAGGCCAATCGCGAATACTCATACACATTCCTTGTCTGTGGGCGCCGCTGTTCCGTAGCGGTCGCTGTGATATCGTAGCCCATCTTTTTTGCGGGCGAATTCACCCTGGGGAGGGGGTTTCGCCACGTATGTCACCCACGAAATGAAAGGCAGACCTATGCAGCGGCTGTATCGGAAACGCATCGTTCTGGGCGTCGGCGGCGGCATTGCTGCCTACAAGAGCGCCGATCTGGTTCGCCGCCTGATCGACCAGGGCGCCGAAGTGCGCGTGGTCATGACCCATGGCGGCGCTGAGTTCATCACCCCGCTGACCATGCAGGCCTTGTCCGGCCACCCGGTTCACCTCGATTTGCTCGACCCGGCCGCAGAAGCCGCGATGGGCCACATCGAGCTGGCCAAGTGGGCCGATCTGGTGCTGATCGCCCCGGCCACCGCCGACCTGATCGCCCGCCTGGCCCAAGGCATCGCCAACGATTTGCTGACCACATTGGTGCTGGCCACCGACGCCGTTGTGGCAGTCGCGCCAGCAATGAATCAGGCGATGTGGCGCGACCCGGCGACCCAGGCCAACCTGCAACTCCTCGAAAGCCGCGGCCTGAAGACCTTCGGCCCGGCCTCGGGCAGCCAGGCCTGCGGCGACGTCGGCATGGGCCGGATGATGGAAGCCACCGATCTGGCGCAGTGCGCGGCAGACTGCTTCCAGCGCCAGGCACTGACCGGCAAGCACGTAGTGATCACTGCCGGCCCGACCCAGGAAAACATCGACCCGGTGCGCTACATCACCAACCACAGCTCCGGAAAAATGGGTTTTGCCCTCGCCGAAGCGGCAGTGGAAGCCGGCGCCCGCGTGACCCTGATCAGCGGCCCGGTGCACCTGCCAACGCCGGATCGCGTGACGCGTATCGACGTGGTCAGTGCCCGCGACATGCTCGCCGCGTGTGAGTCGGCCATCCCTTGCGACGTGTTCATCGCCTCGGCAGCGGTCGCGGACTACCGTCCGGAAGTCGTTGCCCCGCAAAAACTCAAGAAAGACCCTACAAGCGGCGACGGCTTCGTCCTGCAAATGGTGCGCAACCCCGACATCCTCGCCACCATTGCGACCCGTCCCGATCGTCCGTTCAGTGTCGGCTTCGCCGCCGAGACCGAACACCTGCTCGACTACGCTGCACGCAAGCTCAAGGACAAGAATCTCGATTTGATCGTCGCCAACGACGTGGCCAATCCGAGCATCGGTTTCAATAGCGAAGAAAACGCCTGCAGCGTAATTGACCGTGCGCTGCACGCCACGGTTTTCGCCCAGACCAGCAAGAGCAAGATCGCTCGCCAACTGGTCACTTTTATCGCCGAACGTCTGAACCAGGTTTAATTTACATGCACGCTTTGCAAGCCAAGATCCTCGATCCACGCATCGGTACTGAATTCCCGCTGCCGCAATACGCCACCCCGGGCTCCGCCGGCCTCGACCTGCGCGCCATGCTGCAAGAGGACATCGTGATCAAGCCGGGTGAAACCGTGCTGATCCCTACCGGTCTGTCGGTTTACATCGGCGACCCGAACCTCGCCGCGCTGATCCTGCCGCGCTCGGGCATGGGCCATAAGCACGGCATCGTGCTGGGCAACCTCGTCGGCCTGATCGACTCGGATTACCAGGGCCCGCTGATGGTGTCCTGCTGGAACCGTGGCCAGAGCGATTTCACCATGACCGTTGGCGAACGTCTGGCGCAACTGGTGCTGGTGCCGGTGGTCCAGGCGCACTTCGAAATGGTGGAAGAGTTCGTCGAAACCGAGCGCGGCGCGGGCGGTTTCGGCCATACCGGCACCAAGTAACGCCACAAAATTTGCGCAACTTTTGCAGCAGGTTTTAGCACCGAAAACCAGGGTTTTGTCGGCCACAAGCCACGCCAGCTGAGGCGTCATGGCTCTTTCACACCACGAACTCTCTGTGGAAAACGCCGTCATACCCTTCAGTTTGAGCCTGCCGCCGAGTGAATCGTCGGTCTGTCCCGCCACTTTCGAGATGGAGCATTTGTGCAGATGAGCACCCCAGCCAAGATTGCCCCGAAGCTGCCCGACAGCATTTTCCGCGCCTATGACATTCGCGGCACCGTGCCGGAATTCCTCAATGCCGAAACCGCTTACTGGATCGGCCGCGCCATCGGCTCGCAGAGCCTGGCCCAGGGCGAACCGAACGTGTCGGTCGGCCGCGATGGCCGCCTGTCCGGCCCGGAACTGGTGGCCGAGCTGATCCGCGGTATCGCCGAGAGCGGCTGCCACGTCAGCGATGTCGGCCTGGTGCCGACGCCAGCGCTGTATTACGCGGCCAACGTGCTGGCCGGCAAGTCCGGAGTGATGCTCACCGGCAGCCACAACCCGTCGAACTACAACGGCTTCAAGATCGTGATCGCCGGCGACACCCTCGCCAACGAGCAGATCCAGGTGCTGCACGAGCGCATCAGGAGCAATGACCTGACCAGCGGTCAGGGCAGCGTCACGCGGGTCGAAATCCTCGACCGCTACACCACCGAAATCGTCCAGGACATCAAACTGGCCCGACGCATGAAAGTCGTGGTCGACTGCGGCAACGGCGCAGCCGGGGTGATCGCCCCGCAACTGATCGAAGCGCTGAACTGCGAAGTCATCCCGCTATTCTGCGAAGTCGACGGCAACTTCCCCAACCACCACCCGGACCCGGGCAAGCCTGAAAACCTCGTCGACCTGATCGCCAAGGTCAAGGAAACCAACGCCGATATCGGCCTCGCCTTCGATGGCGACGGTGACCGTGTCGGTGTGGTGACCAACACCGGCAGCATCGTCTATCCGGACCGCCTGCTCATGCTGTTCGCCCGCGACGTGGTGGCGCGCAACCCGGACGCGGAAATCATCTTCGACGTCAAATGCACCCGCCGCCTGGTGCCGCTGATCAAGGAGTACGGTGGTCGTCCGCTAATGTGGAAGACCGGTCATTCGTTGATCAAAAAGAAAATGAAACAATCCGGTGCTCTATTGGCCGGTGAGATGAGCGGGCACATCTTCTTCAAGGAGCGCTGGTTCGGTTTCGACGACGGTATCTATAGCGCCGCGCGGCTGCTGGAGATCCTCAGCAAGGAAAAATCCACCGCGGAGGAGCTGTTTGCGACCTTCCCGAATGATATTTCTACGCCGGAAATCAATATCCATGTGACCGAAGAGAGCAAATTCAGCATCATTGATGCACTGCACGACGCACAATGGGGCGCAGGCGCTGACCTGACCACCATCGACGGCGTGCGAGTCGATTACGCCAAAGGCTGGGGCCTGGTGCGCGCTTCCAACACCACACCGGTGCTGGTGCTGCGCTTCGAGGCCGATGACGAGGCTGAATTGCAGCGCATCAAGGATGTGTTCCACGCCCAACTGAAACGCGTTGCACCTGATCTCCAACTACCGTTCTGATTCACCCGGAGCCCTGAATGACCCTCGAACGCGAAGCCGCCGCCCACACCGCCCAGGTCCTGTCCGAAGCGTTGCCTTACATCCGACGTTATGTCGGCAAGACCCTGGTGATCAAATACGGCGGCAACGCGATGGAAAGCGAGGAGCTGAAAACCGGCTTCGCCCGCGACATCGTCTTGATGAAGGCCGTGGGCATCAACCCGGTCGTGGTTCACGGCGGCGGCCCGCAGATCGGTGATCTGCTCAAGCGCCTGTCGATCGAAAGCCACTTCGTCGACGGCATGCGCGTCACCGACGCCGCGACCATGGACGTGGTGGAAATGGTCCTCGGTGGTCAGGTCAACAAGAGCATCGTCAACCTGATCAACCGTCACGGCGGCAGCGCCATCGGCCTGACCGGCAAAGACGCCGGGCTCATTCGTGCGAAGAAACTGACGGTCACCCGTCAGACCCCGGAGATGACCCAGCCGGAAATCATCGACATCGGCCAGGTCGGCGAAGTCGTCGGTATCAACACCGAACTGCTGAACCTGCTGGTCAAAGGCAATTTCATCCCGGTGATCGCGCCAATCGGCGTGGGTGAGAACGGCGAGTCGTACAACATCAACGCCGACCTGGTGGCCGGTAAAGTTGCCGAGGCGCTGAAAGCCGAGAAGCTGATGCTGCTGACCAACATCGCCGGCCTGATGGACAAGTCGGGCACCGTCCTGACCGGCCTGAGCACCCAGCAGGTCGACGACCTGATCGCCGACGGCACGATCTACGGCGGCATGCTGCCGAAGATCCGTTGCGCGCTGGAAGCGGTTCAGGGCGGTGTCGGCAGCTCGCTGATCATCGACGGTCGCGTACCGAACGCGATCCTGCTGGAAATCTTCACCGACACCGGTGTGGGCACGCTGATCAGCAATCGCAAGCGTCCGTAAGCCGGCGTACAAACAAAAAGACCCCGCTCAGCCTGGCTGAGCGGGGTCTTTTTTATCATCGCAAACTTTGTGGGAGCGAGCTTGCTCGCGAAGACGGCGGCACATTTAACATTGATGCAAGCTGAATCACCGCATTCGCGAGCAAGCTCGCTCCCACAGGTTTTGCACCAGTCGGTCAGACGCCGAACTGGGCGCGATAGGCCTCCACGGCTGGCAGATGCTGCTTGAGCTGCGGATCGTCAGCGAGGAACTCCAGCACCTGATTCAGCGAAACAATGCTGATCACCGGGATACCGAAATCGCGCTCGACTTCCTGAATGGCGGACAACTCACCATTGCCACGCTCCTGACGATTGAGGGCGATCAGCACGCCGGCGGCCTTGGCGCCGTCTTGGGAGGCGATGATCTGCATCACTTCGCGGATCGCGGTGCCGGCAGTGATTACGTCGTCGATGATCAGCACATCGCCGGTCAGCGGCGCGCCGACCAGGCTGCCACCTTCGCCGTGGGCCTTGGCTTCCTTGCGGTTGAAGCACCAAGGCAGATCACGGTTGTGGTGCTCGGCCAGCGCGACAGCGGTGGTGGCCGCCAGCGGAATGCCTTTATAGGCCGGGCCGAACAGTACATCGAAAGAAATGCCGCTTTCGGCAATGGCTGCCGCGTAGAAACGCCCCAGCTGCGCCAGGGCCGAACCCGAGTTGAACAGGCCGGCGTTGAAGAAGTAAGGACTGGTGCGCCCGGACTTCAGGGTGAACTCACCGAAGCGCAAAACGCCGCGATCGATGGCAAAACGAATGAAATCGCGCTGATACGCTTGCATGAAAAAAACCCCAAATACCACGGATTTAGCTAATTAGCTTGACGCCGTGTATCATACACGCACGCGATTTTTGGGGCCATTTATGCGGATCATCAGTGTGAACGTCAATGGTATTCAGGCTGCAGTCGAGCGTGGTTTGCTCAGTTGGCTGCAAGCACAGAATGCCGACGTCATCTGCCTGCAGGACACCCGTGCCTCCGCCTTTGAACTGGATGACCCAGCCTTCCAACTGGATGGCTACTTCCTTTATGCCTGCGATGCTGAAGTCCCTGCCCAAGGTGGCGTGGCTTTGTATTCGCGGTTGCAACCGAAGGCTGTCATCAGCGGTCTCGGTTTCGAGACGGCCGACCGCTACGGGCGCTACCTGCAAGCAGATTTCGACAAAGTCAGTATTGCCACCTTGCTGCTTCCTTCGGGGATGAACGGCGATGAGGACTTGAACCAGAAGTTCAAGCTCATGGACGACTTCGGCAAGTACCTGGACAAACAGCGGCGCAAACGTCGCGAGTACATTTATTGTGGCTCGCTGTATGTTGCGCAGCAGAAGCTCGACATCAAGAACTGGCGCGACAGCCAGCAATCCCCGGGCTTCCTGGCGCCGGAACGGGCCTGGATGGACGAGATTGTCGGCAACATGGGTTATGTCGATGCCCTGCGCGAAGTCAGCCGCGAAGGCGACCAGTACAGCTGGTGGCCGGACAACGAACAGGCCGAGATGCTCAATCTGGGCTGGCGTTTCGACTACCAGATCCTGACTCCGGGCCTGCGCCGCTTTGTACGCAGCGCACGCCTGCCGCGTCAGCCACGGTTCTCGCAGCACGCGCCGCTGATCGTCGACTACGACTGGACGCTGACCATCTAAGCGTCGATTCGCGGATGCAAAAAAGCCGACATCGCTGTCGGCTTTTTTGTGCGCGCTGGTTTTTGCTTTCTGTAGGAGTGAGCCTGCTCGCGATGGCGTGGTATCAGCCAGCACTCATGCTGAATGATCCACCGCCTTCGCGAGCAAGCCCGCTCCCACAGGAAAAACCGCAATTGGTTATTACTTGATCAATCGCCAAGTGAACGGGTAGCGATACGGGAACCCGTCATTGGCCTTCACCCCGGCAATGATCGTCAGCACCAGTGCGCCAATGGCCAACAGGCCCAGCAGGAAGAAGCCGATGATCAACACCATCAGCAGCAGACAGATCGCTGCAGCAATCGCCACGGTGATCTGAAAGTTCAGCGCTTCCTTGCCCTGGGCGTCGATGAACGGATCGGTTTCGCGCTTCATCTGCCACAGGATCAACGGCCCGATCAGGTTACCGAACGGAATCCAGATGCCCAGCAAGGCGGACAAGTGACAAAACATCGCCCATTGACGAACCTCCTGGCTCGGTTTGGGCAGCAACTCTTGCTCATCACTCATCGCGTCCTCCTTGCGGGTTACGAACCTGCTCAGTCGGCCAATGCCGCCTGTTGCAGTTCGAAGATTTCGTTCATGCCTTTCTTGGCCAGTTCCAGCATGGCGTTCAGGTCTTCAGGCTGGAACGGTGCACCTTCGGCAGTGCCCTGCACCTCGATGAAGCCACCGGTGCTGGTCATCACGACGTTGAGGTCGGTCTCGGCAGCGGAATCTTCAAGATAGTCCAGGTCCAGCACTGGCTCGCCCTGATACATGCCGACCGACACTGCGCCGATCATTTGCTTGAGCGGGTCGCCGCCCTTCAGGCCGCCACGCTTCTTGATCACTTTCAGTGCATCGACCAGCGCAACCATGGCACCCGTGATGGAAGCGGTGCGGGTGCCGCCGTCAGCCTGAATCACGTCGCAATCGACGTACAGGGTGACGTCGCCCAGCTTGGACATGTCCAGTGCAGCGCGCAGGGAACGACCGATCAGACGCTGGATTTCCAGAGTACGACCGCCCTGCTTGCCACGGCTCGCTTCGCGCTGGTTACGCTCGCCGGTCGCACGCGGCAGCATGCCGTATTCGGCAGTCAGCCAGCCCTGGCCCTGGCCCTTGAGGAAACGCGGCACGCCGTTTTCGACGCTGACGGTGCAGATGACCTTGGTATCACCGAATTCGACCAGTACGGATCCCTCGGCGTGTTTGGTGTAGTTGCGGGTAATGCGGATCGAGCGGAGCTGATCGGCAGCGCGACCACTTGGACGTTTCATAGGGAATACCTGTACTGGGGACGGAAAACTGCCGAGCATTATAGAGCGCTGCACCGCACCTGAGCACTCGTTAAAAATTCCGGGTGACGACCGAAGGCGCTAGAACACGCATAACCGACGGCCTGCAGCCCTTTGTCACACCGTGTGTTTGGGCGCATTCGCCGCACTGCGCTACAATCCTGCGCCTTTGCTGCCAGTCGGCTTTAATTCATTCATATCGAGCCTGCGGAACTGACGTTTCGCGCCGATCTGCATTGCGAGGTCACCGCCATGGTGCACAGCATGACCGCCTTCGCCCGCGTCGAGAAAGCCGGCGTCCAGGGCACCCTGAGCTGGGAGCTGCGCTCGGTCAACAGCCGCTATCTGGAACCACACCTGCGCCTGCCGGAGTCGTTTCGCGACCTCGAAGGCGCCGTGCGTGAAGCGCTGCGTCAGGGCCTGTCGCGGGGCAAACTGGAATGCACCCTGCGCTTCACCGAAGAAAGCACCGGCAAGCCGTTGCAAGTCGACCGCGAGCGCGCTGCGCAACTGGTCGCCGCCGCCGAGACAGTTGCCGGCCTGATCAAGAACCCTGCCGCACTGAATCCACTGGAAGTGTTGGCCTGGCCGGGCGTTCTGGTAGCTGACGCCACCGATCCGCAGGCGCTGAATGCCGAGGCGCTGGGCCTGTTCAATCAAGGCCTGAAAGAACTGAAAGCCGGCCGCGAGCGCGAAGGCGCGGAGCTGGCACGCCTGATCAACGAGCGCCTGACGTCCATTGAAGAAGACGTCGTGACCCTGCGTGAACTGGTACCGCAGATGCTCGCCACCCAGCGCCAGAAAGTCCTCGACCGCTTCGCCGACATGAAGGCCGAACTGGATCCACAGCGTCTGGAACAGGAAATGGTCATCCTCGCGCAAAAGAGCGACGTAGCCGAAGAACTGGATCGCCTGAGCACCCACATCATCGAAGTGCGCCGGGTGCTCAAATCCGGCGGCGCGGCCGGACGCCGCCTGGACTTCCTGATGCAGGAACTCAACCGCGAAGCCAACACACTGGGCTCCAAGGCCTTCGACCCGCGCAGCACC
Source organism: Pseudomonas sp. LF-5 (assembly GCF_037626295.1). Classification (NCBI taxonomy): domain Bacteria; kingdom Pseudomonadati; phylum Pseudomonadota; class Gammaproteobacteria; order Pseudomonadales; family Pseudomonadaceae; genus Pseudomonas; species Pseudomonas sp. LF-5. Next base: position 319,241 of record NZ_JARKMT010000003.1, on the reverse strand, counting down.
CAAGCCGCCGTCAACCTCAAGGTGTTGATCGAGCAGATGCGCGAACAAGTGCAGAATATTGAGTAAGGCTACCCCGACATGACCCACAACACCGGCACCCTGTACATCATTTCCGCGCCATCGGGCGCGGGCAAGAGCAGCCTGGTCAAGGCTTTGACCGACGCCAACCCGGAGATTCGCGTGTCGATCTCCCACACCACCCGCGCCATGCGCCCGGGCGAAGTGGACGGCGTGAACTATCACTTCGTGACCCGCGAAGAGTTCGTGAAGATGGGCGAACACGGCGACTTCCTTGAGCGCGCCGAAGTCTTCGGCAACTTCTACGGCACCTCGCAAAGCCGCCTGCAGCAGACACTGGACGAAGGTCACGACCTGATCCTGGAAATCGACTGGCAAGGCGCCGAGCAAGTGCGCAAGCTGATGCCGCAGGCACGCTCGATCTTCATTCTGCCGCCATCGCTGCAGGCCCTGCACCAGCGCCTGACCAATCGTGGCCAGGACAGCGACGAGATCATCGACGGCCGGATGCGTGAAGCCGTCAGCGAGATGAGCCATTACGTCGAGTACGACTACCTGATCATCAACGACGATTTCGCCCACGCGCTGGACGACCTGAAAGCGATTTTCCGCGCCAATCAGCTGCAACAGAAGCGCCAACAGGTGCGTTTCGGCAAGTTACTGGCCGAACTGCTGGGCTGAAACAGCACTTCCCAAAACTGCTGCGAGGGCTTTACATTGGTGCTTGCAGCGCGTTGAAGGGTCTGGTCAAAAAATCAGCGCTTCCCTAATCGCTGGTGATTTTTTAAACTGCTCAGTCCGCTCGCCCACCCGGGCAGCGCGCATATTGCATTCGCTCCGAGGAATACCATGGCCCGCGTAACCGTTGAAGACTGCCTGAACCACGTGGAAAACCGTTTTGAACTGGTCATGCTGTCCACCAAGCGTGCCCGTCAACTGGCCACCGGCGGCAAAGAGCCACTGGTCCAGTGGGAAAACGACAAGCCGACCGTTGTCGCCCTGCGTGAAATCGCTGAAGGCCTGATGAGCTACGAGTTCATCGCCGAGCAGGAAATTGTCCATGAAGACCCGGTCTTCGCCGCGTTCGAGGACGAGTCCAACGAGGCCGTCTAAGCCTATGCCTGGTCGACGTAGCACGGCGCGGGAACACAGCCTACGGCAGGAGTCATCATGCCGAGCATAGACGCCCTCGCCGATCGCTTATCGACCTACCTCGGCAATGACCAGGTCAACCTGGTCCGCCGAGCGTATTTCTACGCCGAACAAGCCCATGACGGTCAGCGCCGTCGCAGCGGCGAGGCGTACGTCACGCATCCTCTTGCGGTGGCGAATATCCTTGCCGACATGCACATGGACCATCAGAGCCTGATGGCCGCGATGCTGCATGACGTGATCGAAGACACCGGTATCGCCAAGGAAGCGCTGCAAGCGCAGTTCGGTGAAACCGTGGCCGAACTGGTCGACGGGGTCAGCAAACTGACCCAGATGAACTTCGAGACCAAGGCCGAGGCCCAAGCCGAAAACTTCCAGAAAATGGCCATGGCCATGGCGCGCGACATTCGCGTGATCCTGGTCAAACTCGCCGACCGCCTGCACAACATGCGCACGCTGGAAGTGCTGTCCGGCGAAAAGCGCCGGCGCATCGCCAAGGAAACCCTCGAGATCTACGCGCCCATTGCCAACCGGCTGGGCATGCACGCCATTCGTATCGAATTCGAAGACCTCGGCTTCAAGGCCATGCACCCGATGCGTTCCGCGCGGATCTACCAGGCGGTCAAGCGCGCCCGGGGCAACCGCAAGGAAATCGTCAACAAGATCGAAGAATCCCTCGGCCACTGCCTCGCTATCGACGGCATCCAGGGCGAAGTCAGCGGTCGTCAGAAACACCTCTACGGCATCTACAAGAAAATGCGCGGCAAGCGTCGGGCCTTCAACGAGATCATGGACGTCTATGCGTTCCGGATCATCGTCGACAAGGTCGATACCTGCTACCGCGTACTAGGCGCTGTACATAATTTGTACAAACCGTTGCCGGGACGTTTCAAGGATTACATCGCGATCCCCAAAGCCAACGGCTATCAGTCGCTGCACACCACGCTGTTCGGCATGCACGGCGTGCCGATCGAGATCCAGATCCGCACCCGCGAAATGGAAGAGATGGCCAACAACGGCATCGCTGCCCATTGGCTGTACAAGTCCAGTGGTGACGAGCAGCCCAAAGGCACCCATGCCCGCGCCCGTCAGTGGGTCAAAGGCGTGCTGGAAATGCAGCAACGCGCCGGCAACTCGCTGGAATTCATCGAGAGCGTGAAAATCGACCTGTTCCCGGACGAGGTCTACGTGTTCACGCCAAAAGGCCGGATCATGGAGCTACCGAAAGGCTCCACGGCGGTCGACTTTGCCTACGCGGTGCATACCGACGTCGGCAACAGTTGCATCGCCTGCCGGATCAACCGTCGTCTCGCGCCGCTGTCCGAACCGCTGCAAAGCGGCTCCACGGTCGAGATCGTCAGCGCACCGGGCGCACGGCCGAATCCGGCGTGGCTCAACTTCGTGGTCACCGGCAAGGCGCGCACGCACATCCGCCATGCGCTGAAACTGCAACGCCGCTCCGAATCCATCAGCCTCGGCGAGCGCCTGCTGAACAAGGTGCTCAACGGCTTCGACAGTTCGCTGGAGAAGATCCACGCCGAGCGCGTCAAGGCGATGCTCGCCGAGTACCGTCTCGAACTGATCGAAGATCTGCTCGAAGACATTGGCCTGGGTAACCGCATGGCCTATGTGGTCGCCCGCCGCCTGCTTGGCGAAGGCGAACAGTTGCCAAGCCCGGAAGGCCCACTGGCGATTCGCGGCACCGAAGGCCTGGTGCTCAGCTACGCCAAGTGCTGCACACCGATCCCGGGCGACCCGATTGTCGGCCATCTGTCGGCAGGCAAAGGCATGGTCGTGCACCTGGACAACTGCCGCAACATCAGCGAAATCAGACACAACCCGGAAAAATGCATCCAGCTCTCGTGGGCCAAGGATGTCACCGGCGAATTCAACGTCGAACTGCGCGTCGAGCTGGAACACCAGCGCGGCCTGATCGCCCTGCTGGCCAGCAGCGTCAACGCGGCCGACGGCAATATCGAAAAAATCAGCATGGACGAACGCGATGGTCGCATCAGCGTCGTGCAACTGGTGGTCAGCGTCCACGACCGTGTGCACCTGGCCCGCGTGATCAAGAAGCTGCGCGCCCTGACCGGGGTCATTCGCATCACCCGCATGCGTGCATAACTCACACCTAACAAGGAGTCATACATGACCAAGACCGTTATCACCAGCGACAAGGCCCCAGCCGCCATCGGTACCTACTCCCAGGCGATCAAGGCCGGCAACACCGTCTACATGTCGGGTCAGATTCCTCTGGACCCAAAAACCATGGAACTGGTTGAGGGTTTCGAAGCCCAGACCGTCCAGGTGTTCGAGAACCTCAAAGCCGTGGCTGAAGCCGCTGGCGGTTCGTTCAAGGACATCGTCAAGCTGAACATCTTCCTCACCGACCTGAGCCACTTCGCCAAGGTCAACGAGATCATGGGCAAGTACTTCGACCAACCATACCCGGCCCGCGCCGCCATCGGCGTTGCTGCCCTGCCAAAGGGTGCGCAGGTTGAAATGGATGCCATTCTGGTCATCGAGTGATGCGCACGGCGCGGCCTGATACGCCGCGCCGACTGCTCAGCAAGAAAAGGTTTTGAAAGGATTCCACCATGCGCAAAGCGCTAGCTCTCCCGCTGCTCGCCATTTTCCTCGGCGGCTGCGCCAGCAACCCTGCCGACCGTGACATCAGCGGCACCTGGATCAATCAGGTGGCGATCGATGCCGCTGCCAAGGGCGGCCCCCTGCGCGAAGCGCTTCAGGCTTACGGCCCGAACCTTGAGTGGGACATCAACACCAAGGCCGGCCAGGCCCGCTACACCAACGGTTTCGAGAACGTCGAAGGACGGCTGCAGGGCGAACAGTCCGGCGCCTGGAAAGTCGACTTCTATGGCAGCTCCAGCAGTGAGCTGAAACGCGACGGCGGCCGGATGAAACAAGCGGCCACCGAGAACGAGCCCGACCAATTGTTCGACCGCGCGCAAATCCCGGTGCCGGAAGGCGCGCCAATCGGCGCCAGCTTCGAACGCGCACTGTATTCGGCGTATCTGGGCGGCAGCTGGAAGATTGCCAGTGGCGACGGCGAAGGCAACACCGTGCAGTTCCAGGCTGACGGCCAGGTTTCCGGCCTGCCCGGCGCTGACCGCTATGCGCTATGCCTGGCGGGCGACTGCGCTTCGATGAACAGCGACCACGACAGCATGTGGCTGCAACTCAACGGCCAGGGCAACAACTGGATCTTTGCCCGCAAAGGCAGGGCACTGGAGATTTTCCAGGCAGTGAACACTGCATTGGCGGATGAAATGCCGCAGTTCACCCCCGGTGAGCGCAAGTGGTTGCTCGAAAAGCAGTAACCGCACCTGGGAGCAACACATAATCCTGTGGGAGCGGGCTTGCCCGCGATGAGGCCAACAGACTCAACACTTTAGTTGACTGCCAAGCCGCCATCGCGGGCAAGCCCGCTCCCACAGTCGTGTGTGGTGTTCAGATGTCAGCATTGACCTTCAAGAATCGCGGCATAGCCCTCGCGATAAGTCGGATACGTCGGCGTCCAGCCCAACGCTTTGGCCCGGGCATTGCTGCAGCGCTTGCTGCCGGTGCGACGCACGCTGGCGTCTTCCGCCCATTCGGTAACCCCAAGATAATCACGCAGCCAGCCCACCACCTCGGCCAACGGTGCCGGGGCATCGTCGACGCCGATGTAGAAATCCTCGAGTTTCACGCCCTGCCGATCCTTCTCCAACAGGAACGCTAGCAATCCGGCCGCGTCGTCAGCGTGAATCCGATTGCCATACAGCGGCGGCTCGACCGCCACGCGATAACCGCGACGCACCTGAGTCAACAGCCACTCACGGCCCGGGCCGTAGATGCCGGTCAGGCGCAGGACGCTGGCCGGAATGCCACTGTTGAGCGCCACTTGCTCGGCTTCGAGCATCAATCGCCCCGAGTAACCGGTCGCAAGCGTTGCGGAATGCTCGTCCACCCATTCGCCATTCTGCTGGCCATAAACACTGCTGCTGGAAACAAAAATCAGCCGCTCCGGCACCTGACCATAGTCGCCCAACCAACTCAGCACGTTCTGCAAACCCTGGACGTAAGCCGCGCGATAACCGGCCTCGTCGTGATCGGTGGCGGCTGCGCAATACACCAGGTAATCCACCGCACCCACCGGCCAGGTCGCCGGGCAATCTTCACTGAACAGGTCACCCGCGACGCCGATCACGCCGTCGGGCAGGCGCGAAATGTTGCGGCGCAGGCCATGAACCTCCCAGCCGGCGTTCAACAATTGCGTAGCCAGACGACTGCCGACATCACCACAACCGGCAATCAAAACAGAAGGCGCGGACATCAGAAAACTCCCATCGGAAAGGAACAGACTAGCCCCGGCGAAGGACGAACGGCTAGCAATCGAGGAAAAAAAGATACTCTATTACTTTTGTTAACAAGAATTACTTGCAATAATGCACGCCACTTTTGTTCTCGGCCTCACGAGGCCTGGAAGAGCAGCAACGTTTTTCTATCTCAGGTCCGGCCAGCATGACACGTAATCAAACCTCCGCTTCGCCAACCAATCGACCTCGCGCCTGGAGCACCGTAGCGGCTCTGCTGCTCAGCCTGATGCTGGCACCGACCGCCGCTTTCGCTGACGCTCAGGCACCCGCCACTCCAGCCGCCACCGAGCAAAGCGCACCTGCCGCCCCTCCGGTTGCCCCGGCCGCTACCGATCCGGTGCAGGCTGTCGATGCTGCCGATGTCCCTGAAGTCCTCGAAGCCGACAACTCCCTGGGCATGGCCCACGACCTGTCGCCTTGGGGCATGTACCAGAACGCCGACATCATCGTGAAAATCGTGATGATCGGTCTGGCCATCGCTTCCATCCTCACCTGGACCATCTGGATCGCCAAAGGCTTCGAGCTGATGGGCGCCAAGCGTCGTCTGCGTGGCGAAATCGCCGCCCTGAAAAAAGCCGCCACCCTTAAAGAAGCCAGCGCCACGGCGGCGAAGGAAGGCACCCTCGCCAACCTGCTGGTGCATGACGCCCTCGAAGAGATGCGCCTGTCGGTCAACAGCCGCGAAAAGGAAGGCATCAAGGAACGCGTCAGCTTCCGTCTCGAACGTCTCGTCGCCGCCTGCGGTCGCAACATGAGCAGCGGCACCGGCGTGCTCGCCACCATCGGTTCCACCGCGCCGTTCGTCGGCCTGTTCGGTACCGTGTGGGGCATCATGAACAGCTTCATCGGCATCGCCAAGACCCAGACCACCAACCTTGCCGTCGTCGCGCCGGGCATCGCCGAGGCGTTGCTGGCCACTGCACTGGGTCTGGTTGCAGCGATTCCAGCCGTTGTGATCTACAACGTGTTCGCCCGCTCCATTGCCGGTTACAAAGCGCAGGTGTCCGATGCCTCGGCGCAGGTGCTGCTACTAGTCAGCCGCGACCTCGACCACCAGCCTGAGCGCAGCAGCTCGCAACCGCACATGGTGAAAGTGGGGTAATCGGCCATGGGCCTGCATTTGAAAGAAGGCGCAGACGACGATCTGGCCGAGAACCACGAAATCAACGTCACGCCGTTCATCGACGTGATGCTGGTGCTGTTGATCATCTTCATGGTGGCCGCACCGTTGGCCACCGTCGATATCAAAGTCGACCTGCCAGCCTCGACCGCCAAACCGGCGCCACGCCCGGAGAAACCGGTGTTTCTCAGCGTCAAGGCTGACCAGCGCCTGTACATCGGCGACGACGAAGTCAAAGCCGACACCCTTGGCGCCGCGCTCGATGCCAAGACCAAAGGCAAGAAAGACACCACCATCTTCTTCCAGGCTGACAAAGGCGTGGACTACGGTGACCTGATGAGCGTGATGGACAAGTTGCGCTCCGCCGGCTACCTGAAGGTCGGTCTGGTCGGGCTTGAGACGGCTGCCAAGAAATGATCACGACGCGCCATAAGCTGACGCGTTACGGCGGTAGCCTGGCCGTGGTGCTGGGCGTGCATGCGCTGGCCATCGCGCTGGCGCTGAACTGGACCGCCCGCCCGCCCATCGAACTGCCACCGCAGGCAATGATGGTCGAACTGGCACCGGTTCCGGCACCGCCACCGCCGGCTCCGCCGAAAGTCGTCACACCGCCGCAGCCGCCGGCTCCGGTGGAAGAATTGCCGATTCCGAAACTGGCTGAAGCACCGAAAGCCGAAATCGCGGTGCAGAAACCCAAGCCGAAGCCAAAGCCTAAACCGCCGAAGCCGGTCGAGAAAAAGCTGCCTGATCCGCCGAAGGAAAAACCTTCCGAGGAAAAACCGGCCGATACGCCACCGACCCCGGCACCGACGGAGAAATCCGCTGCGCCTGCGCCGGGCCCGTCGCCGGCACAGTTGGCGGCCAAGGCCAGTTGGCAAGGCACCCTGCTCGCACACCTGGCCAAGTACAAAAAGTACCCGCAAAGTGCTCAGGCTCGCGGCAAGGAGGGCTTGAACCGTCTGCGCTTTGTGGTCGATGGCGAAGGCAACGTATTGTCGTTCGAACTGGTAAGCCGCTCCGGCAACGCCGATCTGGACCGGGCCACCCTGGAAATGATCCGCCGCGCGCAACCGCTGCCCAAGCCACCGGCCGACATGTTGACCAATGGCTCGATCGAAATTGTGGCGCCGTTTGTGTACTCACTCGATCGCCGCCGCTAAGAAACACCGCAATACCCTGTGGGAGCGAGCTTGCTCGCGAAGGGGCCAGGTCAGTCAGAGCAGTTTCGTCTGACATACCGCATTCGCGAGCAAGCTCGCTCCCACAGGATGATGTAATAGCCAGCCAAAAAGGCACCGAAAGGTGCCTTTTGCGTATCTGCACGTGGCAAACCCACATTGGCCGGTGTCGCATTCCTCACTCAGTCTGATAACGTGCGTCTATCAATTGCAGCCGGTATGCTTGGCCTGCATCTTCATGGACGCTTGCTATGACCCTCACTGAATTACGCTACATCGTTACCCTCGCCCAAGAGCAGCACTTCGGCCACGCCGCCGAGCGTTGCCACGTCAGCCAGCCAACCCTGTCGGTGGGCGTGAAAAAGCTTGAAGACGAACTCGGTGTGCTGATTTTCGAGCGCAGCAAAAGCGCCGTGCGCCTGACCCCGGTCGGCGAAGGCATCGTCGCCCAAGCGCAAAAGGTGCTGGAGCAGGCGCAAGGCATTCGTGAACTGGCCCAGGCCGGCAAGAACCAGTTGACCGCACCGCTGAAAGTCGGCGCGATCTACACCGTCGGGCCGTACCTGTTCCCGCACCTGATTCCACAACTGCACCGGGTCGCCCCGCAGATGCCGTTGTACATCGAAGAAAACTTCACCCACGTGCTGCGCGACAAACTGCGCAACGGCGAGCTCGACGCGATCATCATCGCCCTGCCGTTCAACGAAGCCGACGTGCTGACCCTGCCGCTCTACGACGAGCCGTTCTACGTCCTGATGCCGGCCCAGCACCCGTGGACACAGAAAGAAACCATCGACGCCGGCCTGCTCAACGACAAGAGCCTGCTGCTGCTCGGCGAAGGTCATTGCTTCCGCGATCAAGTGCTCGAAGCCTGCCCGACCCTGACCAAAGGCAACGACGGCGCCAAGCACACCACGGTCGAATCCAGCTCGCTGGAAACCATTCGGCACATGGTCGCCTCCGGCCTGGGCATCTCGATCCTGCCATTGTCGGCCGTCGACAGCCATCACTACGCCCCCGGCGTCATCGAAGTGCGTCCGCTGTCACCACCGGTACCCTTCCGCACCGTGGCCATCGCCTGGCGCGCGAGCTTCCCGCGGCCGAAAGCCATCGAGATCCTCGCCGATTCCATTCGCCTGTGTTCGGTGGCCAAGCCAGCGGCACCGGTCACCGCCGGTTAAGCGAGCGTCATGACGGAGCTGTCGCAAGTGTCGGTGACGGCACTCAAGGGTGTCGGCGAAGCCATGGCCGAGAAACTGGCCAAGGTCGGCCTGGAGAACCTGCAGGACGTGCTGTTCCACCTGCCGCTGCGTTATCAGGATCGCACCCGCGTGGTGCCGATCGGTGCGTTACGGCCGGGTCAGGACGCCGTGGTCGAAGGCACCGTCAGCGGTGCCGACGTCGTCATGGGTCGCCGTCGCAGCCTCGTTGTGCGCTTGCAGGACGGCACCGGAGGCTTGAGTCTGCGCTTCTACCATTTCAGTAACGCGCAGAAAGAAGGCCTCAAGCGCGGCACGCGGGTTCGCTGCTACGGCGAAGCCCGGCCCGGCGCTTCAGGGCTGGAAATCTACCACCCGGAATACCGCGCCATCACCGGTGACGAACCGCCGCCCGTGGATGAAACCCTGACCCCGGTCTACCCGCTCACCGAAGGCCTGACCCAGGCGCGTCTGCGCCAGTTGTGCATGCAAACGCTGACGATGCTCAAGCCGGCCACCCTGCCCGACTGGCTGCCGACCGAACTGGCGCGCGACTACCAACTGGCGCCGCTGGCCGATGCGATTCGCTACCTGCACAACCCGCCCGCCGATGCCGACGTCGATGAACTGGCCCTCGGTCATCACTGGGCCCAGCATCGCCTGGCCTTCGAAGAGCTGCTGACCCATCAGTTGTCCCAGCAACGCCTGCGTGAAAGCATGCGTTCATTGCGCGCACCGGCGATGCCAAAAGCCACGAAGCTGCCGCCGAAATACCTGGCCAACCTCGGCTTCAACCCGACCGGCGCGCAACAGCGTGTCGGCAACGAAATCGCCTACGACCTCAGCCAGCACGAACCGATGCTGCGGCTGATTCAGGGCGACGTCGGCGCCGGTAAAACCGTGGTCGCCGCCCTCGCCGCCCTGCAAGCGCTGGAGGCCGGTTATCAGGTCGCGCTGATGGCGCCGACCGAGATCCTCGCCGAACAGCACTTCATCACCTTCAAGCGCTGGCTCGAACCGCTGGGCATTGAAGTCGCCTGGCTGGCCGGCAAGCTCAAGGGCAAGAACCGCGTCGCCGCGCTGGAGCAGATCGCCAGCGGCACACCGATGGTGGTCGGCACCCACGCGCTGTTCCAGGACGAAGTGCAATTCAAGAACCTCGCACTGGTGATCATCGACGAGCAGCACCGCTTCGGCGTGCAGCAACGTCTGGCACTGCGGCAGAAGGGCGTTGGCGGGCGCATGTGTCCGCATCAACTGATCATGACCGCCACGCCGATTCCGCGCACGCTGGCGATGAGCGCCTACGCCGACCTCGACACCTCGATCCTCGACGAATTGCCGCCCGGGCGCACCCCGGTCAACACCGTGCTGGTCACCGACACCCGCCGCGTCGAAGTCATCGAACGGGTGCGCAGCGCCTGTGCCGAAGGGCGTCAGGCCTATTGGGTGTGCACGCTGATCGAAGAGTCGGAAGAGTTGACCTGTCAGGCCGCCGAAACCACCTTCGAAGACCTCACCGCCGCCCTCGGCGAGCTGAAAGTCGGGCTGATCCACGGGCGTATGAAACCTGCGGAAAAAGCCGCAGTCATGGCCGAATTCAAGGCCGGCAACCTGCAACTGCTGGTCGCCACCACGGTGATCGAAGTCGGCGTCGATGTACCCAATGCCAGCCTGATGATCATCGAAAACCCCGAGCGCCTCGGCCTCGCACAACTGCACCAACTGCGCGGCCGGGTTGGCCGGGGCAGCGCGGTCAGCCATTGCGTGCTGCTCTACCATCCTCCGCTGTCACAGATCGGTCGCCAGCGCCTGGGCATCATGCGCGAGACCAACGATGGTTTCGTCATCGCCGAAAAAGACCTCGAACTGCGCGGCCCCGGCGAAATGCTCGGCACCCGCCAGACCGGCCTGCTGCAATTCAAGGTTGCCGACCTGATGCGCGACGCCGACCTGCTCCCTGCCGTCCGCGACGCCGCGCAAGCCTTGCTGGAACGCTGGCCGACCCACGTCAGCCCGTTACTCGACCGCTGGCTGCGCCACGGACAGCAATACGGCCAAGTGTGAGCACCGTCGCAGTTTCTGAACCCCCGTTCCAACCAAGCTGGTTATACTCCTGCAATTGTTTCAAAAACGGATACAGACCATGACTGACGCAGCCCTCGCCCCCGAACTCCCGCACGCGCCGTCTGTAATTCGGCTGCTGCTCGGCAAGCTGGGTATCGCCTACGAAGAGGTGCTCGACCACCACGGTCTCAATGCTTCGCGCAAGGTACAAGCCGTGTTGCTGGACGATGCCGTCGGCGCGCTGATGGTGCTGTTTCCGCAGAGCCAGTTGCTGGACCTCAACCGCCTCGCCGAACTCACGGGCCGTCGCCTGACCGCCGTCTCGACCGATCGCCTGGAAAAAATGCTCGGCAAACACAGCCTGAGCCTGCTGCCGGGCCTGCCGGCACTGACCAGTTCGCCGTGCCTCTACGAAGAAAGCCTGCTGCGTGAGCCGAAGTTGCTGATCAACTCCGGCGAGCCGGGCCTGCTGCTGGAAATCGCCAGCGAAGACTTCAAGACCATGCTGACCAAGGCCAGCGCCGCCAACTTTGGCGAAGCCCTGAGCAGCATCCGCCCGAACCTCGACCGCCCGGACGATGACCGCGAGGAAATCACCCAGGCCGTGCAGGCGTTCACCGCGCGGCGGATTCAGCAGCGTCTGGAAGCGACCATCGAGATTCCACCGCTGGCCGAAACCGCGCAAAAAATCATCAAGCTGCGCGTCGACCCCAACGCCACCATCGACGACATCACCGGCGTCGTTGAAACCGACCCGGCGCTGGCCGCGCAAGTGGTGAGCTGGGCGGCGTCGCCGTACTACGCCTCGCCGGGCAAGATCCGTTCGGTGGAAGACGCGATCGTCCGCGTGCTCGGTTTCGATCTGGTGATCAACCTCGCGCTGGGCCTGGCCCTCGGCAAGACCCTGAGCCTGCCCAAAGACCACCCGCAACACACCACACCGTACTGGCAGCAGTCGATCTACACCGCCGCCGTCATCGAAGGCCTGACCCGCGCCATGCCGCGTGCCCAGCGCCCGGAAGCCGGCCTGACCTATCTGGCCGGCCTGCTGCACAACTTCGGCTACTTGCTGCTGGCCCACGTGTTCCCGCCGCACTTCTCGCTGATCTGCCGTCACCTGGAGGTCAACCCGCACCTGTGCCACAGCTACATCGAGCAACATCTGCTGGGTATCAGCCGTGAACAGATCGGCTCGTGGCTGATGCGCTACTGGGACATGCCCGACGAATTGGCCACCGCCCTGCGCTTCCAGCACGACCCAAGCTACGACGGCGCCTATGCCGAATACCCGAACCTCGTCTGCCTGGCCGTACGCCTGCTGCGCGGTCGCGGCATCGGCTCCGGCCCCGACGAAGACATCCCCGACGCCCTGCTGGAACGCGTCGGCCTGACCCGCGACAAAGCCAACGACGTGGTCAGCAAAGTCCTCGAAGCCGAAGTTCTGCTGCGCGAACTGGCCTCGCAGTTCAGCCAGGCCTAAACGCATCGCGGGCAAGCCTCACTCCCACAAGATCAACACAATCCCTGTGGGAGCGGGCTTGCCCGCGATGAATCCAACCCAATTTACCTGTCTGACACAAAACCTGTGGTGAGGGGATTTATCCCCGACCGGCTGCGCAGCAGTCGCAAACCCAGCCAACAGTGTGTGTCAGATATATCGAGGTCTCAGGTTTTGGGGCCGCTGCGCAGCCCATCGGGGATAAATCCCCTCGCCACAACAGCCCTTCTACTCAAGCCTTAGGCTTGGCCTTCCTCGGCTTCAAATACTTCATCAACCCCTGAAACCACATCACCAGCGCCGGATTGCCCTTGAGCTGGATCGACTTGTCCTGAATCCCCTGCATAAACGCCGGTTTCTTTTCCTCGAAACACCGACGTTCAACACAAAAAATCCTAAATCCGAGGTCTATGGCTTTAGCACATTATGAATAACTTGCGTTATTCACCGCCCATTAGGTAATTTACTCTTTGGATAGCGGCATTACGCCAGCTGCACGTCGACATTTTGACGGCTTACAACGTTTTACGAAAATTCGCTTCAATCGGAGAAAAACAAAAACATTGAATAGGTAATGATATGAACATTTCATGCTTATCGAACTATTCGAAAAAAACCGAACTAGACCTTGTGTCGAACCTAGAAAATCATACAGCTTGCTCCAGCGACATCCTAAGCTATCAATTAGAACATAAACTACGAAATCAATTTAATTACAAACACGCAAAAAATTAAAACGCCGGCAAAAAAAAATAACAATCTGAATTCAATCAAGGAATAGAAAATGCGAATTCTCCATATCTCCGACTTACATATAACCAATAGCGCAGATCACGCAAGAACTATAGACGCGTTATGCAAAGACATAACGGCGGAAAACAACAAAAAAAATATTGACGCGATACTGTGCACCGGAGATATAGCTAACAGAGGTGACACATCCGAATCCGCGATAGCTGCCCAAGAAACAGTAATAAAGAAGATACTTAACTCTGCGAACACGTCCGTAGAATTTATTTGCTGCCCAGGGAATCACGATATAAACTTAAAAGCTAGAGAAGATATTTACGAATCTATATTTTCAAGTTTAAAAAACTCCGAAGATGCAAACAAGCTAATTGAAAACCTACTCAACAAAGGCAACAAAGCTATTTGGGGGCATTTAGATGGTTATATCGAGCTATCAAAAAAAATCGACCCTACATCATATAAAAACAACATACTTTTCACTACCAAAGCCTTAGAATTCAAATCACTGAAAGTTGGGATAGCCTCACTAAACAGCACATGGCGCACTTTCGGCGGCGGAAACAAAGATAGAAATAATCTATACTTAGGTGAAAGACAAATCGAACTCGCATTAAACGAAATACATGACTGCGACATAAAAATTGCTCTCATGCACCATACCCTAGACTGGCTTGCACCCGACGAAAAGAATAGAATCCAAAGAACATTAGCTACAAATTTTGATGCTTTACTTTGCGGACACAATCACAACAACAACGCAGGACATACGACATCAACATTAGGAAACCTATTCATTAGTAACACTGGATGCATTTACGAAAGCAGAGATCATTATAACGGTTACTCTATTATTGATATCTGCAGCGCAACCAACACTTGGCGAATAGAGGCCCGAGAATACTACAGCCAACGAAATGTATTTGACATCTCACCTAGATTCGCTGAAAACAGCATTTTTGAGTTCGATTTTTCAAAAAAGCATGGCGCACAAAAAACAGCAATTTCAAGCATGGCAATAAATGCGGCGCTAGAAAAGGCTAACTCCAAACTATTATCTTTCTCTGCATCCGATGTCGCCCCTAAACATTTGTCTTCAATTTTTGTCGAGCCGCCACTGGCAAAAAGAAGCGAAAAAAAAATAGCGACCAGTGAAAGTTTAGATACGGATAACAGTGATGAGTTTGTAAGCCTTCACAGTCTATCTCAAGAAAAAATAGACATCATGTTTATTGGAAAGAGGGAGTCAGGCAAATCAACCCTACTTAACTACATTGCTGTAAACCGATTCATGGAATTTCATGGCAATGCCAGGATCGGTCTATTAATTGACATTTCAGTTCTTGCCAAGCTTACAATCGCAGCCATTATCACTCAGGCCATTGAATTCATAGGTAATGAAATCACTAAAAGAGAACTCATCAGCTTATTAGATAATGGTGAAGCTCTTGTGATTTTTGACAGCTTCAATATCCACAATGCATCACACCGAAAACTCATTGAAGAGTTCAGAGATAAATATCCAGCCCCACGTTATATACTGGCGACTAACGAAGAAGTCCAAGACAACCTAACTCTCGAAAAACTACCATCATTAAGCAAAAACCCTACTCCGATATATATTCATTCATTCAAAAGAAAACAGACCAAAGAATTAGTTCGAAAATGGTTTGGTGAGCACGACCAAAATTCTGAAGAAAAATTTGCCCTAGTAAAGAAGTTACTATCAAAACTTAATGTCCCCCAGACACCTTTCCTAGTATCCATTCTGTTGTGGGTTATAGAGCAACAACCCTCTGCAAAGCTGATAAATCAGGCCTCAGCGATTGAAGCTTTAATTTTCGGACTATTGGAAAAATTTACAGAATCAAAATCCAGATCCAACTATGATTCGAATATACAATCACACTTTCTTTCCGAGCTTTCCACTACCATGGACGAGGAAAATATTGAATGGAAAGATTCTAATGAGTTTGAAATATTTGTTTCGTCTTATTTTAAAAAACGCGGCTTAGCCGATCCTTCGAGAGGATTTACCGAAGAACTTTTAAGAAAAGGTTTGTTATACGAGAGCAATCAAAAAATCACTTTTAAATTTGACTGCTTTAGAGCTTTTTTCTTAGCCAATAAGCTTGCGGACAGTAAAGAGACATTAGAAAAAGTTTTGACACCAACATCTATCGCCAAGTACACAACGGAACTCGATCTGTTAACAGGCCTACATCGAGACCGTAAAGACATTCTTAATTTAGCAAGAGAGTGCTGTCATCAATTACTAGCTTCATCTGAATTCGAAATTGACATCTCGTTATTTGAAACCCACGGCAAAGAACTGGGCATCTTCAACCAAGAGGAAACTTTAACAAAAATTGAGGACGATTTTTTAAACGTACCCATGGATGACGACGACAGGGCAAAATTTATCGAAGAGACAGAAGTCCCATCGAAAGCGTCCATTGACCATGATCATGCGAGACAAAGACATCCTGCTGCACCACTATCTAGTCAAATGCACTTCATTGGCGCATTGAGAGCATACTCAAATATATTAAGAAATAGCGAATTAATAGATGACGTTGAGCTCAAAAAGCTTTGTCTCAATGACGTTCTAACTATGTGGTCAAAAATTATTGTTTCAACAACAAACTACTTAAATGGAACGACAGCGGAAGACCTTCCAGATGAAATACAGACACATGGCTCGCTGACACCCAGCCAGTTTAAAGTTTTTGCAAAACTGATGATCCCGCAACTGGTTTCTTCTTTGATGGCGGAATCTTTAGCCACTCCGAAGCTTGAAAGCTTTATTCTGACAGAAACTAATAATCCGAGTCAGTGCATTAGCTTCCTATCCACAATGCTAACAATAGAAAATTTGAACACGCACAGTATAAAAGCAATACGAAAACTTCTCAAAGACTCTGGCAACAACAACATCACCACCCAGGCGTTGTTCATTAGGCTCTTGACATTGTATTATTTTGAAGCACCAAGTAGCTCACTAGATGCTATAAGAGACTGTATTGGCGAGGCATTTAACGTACTTCGCGGCTCGTCGAATAACGAAAGGTCAGTAATGAAAGGAAAATTCCTACAACACATCGATGAAAAACGCGCTACTAATCTCGAAGATGATGAGATTGCCTAACGGTCAACAGCGTCCACGATGGCAAAAAACTATTACGCAAAGCTTTTAACATCCACCAGTCATATCCCCTACTTAACCAAGTGGGGGATTGTCCTGCGGCCGAAAAGCTTTGCTCCATTTCCACTGTTCGAATAACAGACTCAAGCCTTGGGCTTTGCCTTCCTCGGCTTCAAATACTTCATCAACCCCTGAAACCACATCACCAGCGCCGGATTACCTTTCAGCTGGATCGACTTGTCCTGAATCCCCTGCATAAACGCCAGCTGCTTGTTCTTCGCCTGCATCGTGGCAAAGCCATAACCCGCATCTTTAAACGCAATCGCAAACGCCGGCTCCGCCACCACACCGGACTTGCTGGTGATGCGCTGATTCTTCACCACGAAATGCCGCGCCACTTTCCCGTCCAGCGTCTGCAGCTGAAACACCAGATCCTTGTCACCCAACTGCTGCTGGAACGCAGGATTTGTCCGACTGGCCTTACCCATCAACAAACCCATCATCCACAGAAGAAAACGAAATTTCATGCGCACAGCCTCAAAAGGAAAATGAACGGCCGGGGGAGTGTAAGGGATTCGGACGATAACGCCAGTATCTGCCGCTGTTGGAAGAGGATGCTGGTCATTTCCCGCACGATGACCACCAAGTCACGATTCTGCAAGCAACGTCCTACATCCGTTGAAACACTTCCCTGTAGGAGCTGGCGAAGCCTGCAATCTTTTGATCTTCCGGCCCGCGAATCTATGGGAAATTTCCTGCAAAGTGCCGGGCTGTCCATGAACTAGGCGAGTTGGTGCGATGTGGATAGGCTCTGTGGGTCGCCGCAAAATCGGTGGCCGGATGTGCAAGTCCGAACTCGGGGAAATCAATTAACTGCTCAGGATTTACACCGATGACCGATGAAACATTCAGCACTGAATCAACCTCGCCCTACGAATCCCCAAACTCGAAGAAATTCCACGAAGCCGCCGAGCGCGCCCTCGACCATCACTTCAAGCCGCCCACCGAACCACATACCAAACGCGAAACGGGCCTCTTCAGCCTCTCCCCTGGCACCGACGCCGAGGCTCTCATGGCCAACGCCTCGGAAGACCTGCTGTCCATCAGTGTCATCGCCTGCGACCTCGCCGACGACCTCCCCGGCTCCCGCCGCTCAGTGGCACTGGCTCTGAGCAGAATGGCGGACGGGGTGCGATTGATGGTGGAAGGGATGCTTGATCACATTGAAGCGAAGAGCATGGCGGCCAAGCCGTAGCGAGATTTGCGGATAAACAAAGGGGACGTTAAGTCCCCTTTCTGAATATTCCCTGCTTCACCACTCGCAACCTGTTTCAGGTTTCGCATCCACGTTGTAATCGTTTTCAAACGAATACTTCTTTGCGGATTTGTAATTCGTATACGACATCGCATCAACCCGGCCACCCTGAGTGACCATCTGATACTCACCTGTCAGTGCGCCATCAACTACTTCAACCCAAGTTGTCGTGTACTGGTAGGGCCGGCCATACACGAGCTCTTCTTGTTCAGTACTGCGATGAACCAGCCCAATAGCCTGTTTCGACTTGCTGTACTTGACGCCAGCACCGCTCCATTTGGCGACAGAGTCGTAATAGGTTCTGAATTCAAAATTTATGGGTTTGCCTTCGTAGGAGCGGAAGCAAAAAACCTCGGTCGTGACCTCGCTATGAGCCGCCAGAGGAACGAAAACGAGCAACGCAGAAAACAATGCAGACGAAAATTTCAAACCGAACATTCCTTTAGCGGTTTCAGGGGTATCAGCAAACTATTCAAACCTGTTATGCACCAGGCTCAAGCGCGCCACACTTCAGCTCTTTGATTTGCTCGCTCTGAATCGGAATCACACAGGCAAGGCGCCTCTCTCCGAGCCCACGAAGCTCCGTCAAACTGAGCGTCACGTGCAACCCATCCTCGGCAAACGCATGATCCTCAAACCCGGCATCGGCATAGTCCGTCCAAAATGCCTTGCCCTCGAAACTGCAAAAACGCTTGGAGGACAGCACCCTCCAACCGCCGTTGGGCGCCAGTATCTGGACCGTCAGGCATGGGCTGCCAAAGGTGCTGACATAACGTGCCACGACATCGCCGAAGCGCTGGGAGCCGGACAGGTACACCTTGTTGAGATCAACTACATTACCCGGCTCATCAGCGACGATCGTGTCCAGATAAGCCGCACGCTCCAGACTCATTCTGGCCACGCAGTTGTTGATCGTCGTGACATGCGCTGCCACCCCAGGCTCGATTTCCGTGGCTTCAAGCGGGCAGGTGGTGTCGCGTAGCTTGATCCAGGCGCGCTGGGATTCTCTGGCCATGGCGACCAGCGCTTTACCCTGCTCAGGGTCACGCGCTTGTTGAGCCTCAAACCGTCCCAGCAGTTTCTTGTAGCTGGCATTGAGTTGCGTGTCGGCTTCCTTGCGGGCTGCCTCCACGCACCGATCGACCTGGGCGCTCACGGTGATTTCTTTGCAGTCGTCCTCGGCCATCGCGCAGGAGGCAAACAGGCATCCAAAGGACAACGCGATAAAACGCGCAAACATGTTCAATTTTTTATTCCCTGAATGACGGATCGCTCAACTACACGTTGAGGTATTTTCTGCGCCTTGCCGGCGGCGCTCATCGCGTCGCGGTACTGGCTGTAATAGCGCTGCGCTTCATCTTTGCGATCAAGGCGCCAGAGTGAATCGGCGATGTTCAACATCAGCACCGTGCGTTTACCGACGACCTCAACGCCGCGATAAAACTTCAGCGCCAGTTCATCTCTACCGCCCTCGGCCAAGTAGAAAGCCAGGTCGTTGAAAGCTTGAACATTGCGCGCCGGTGGGTGACAAGCCATATAGGACTCTGGACTTATAGTGCGAAGATTAAATTCGAGTTCTTCCACGCGAGATTGCGGCATCTCAATATTTGAGACCTGCTTCAATAAGTCCTTTGGAGACGGCGTCTGCATGACGAGATCAGGCGCATCCTCTTCCCCGGAAGTCCACCGATTGCCCTCCCACTTGCCGTAGCAAAACCTGGCTGCGGGCTGACTGAGCACACAACCGGTCTCCATCGAAATGACCCCGCAACCAGTTTCCTCTGTCGGGATTTCTTCACCCTCCTGGCCAATGACAACGCCATAAAGAGTCTGAAGGAGGAGCAATGTTTTCTTGTCGGGACTTAACCAAGCCTCATGCGTTTCAGTACCCACCGCGGGTACATAGAGGGGAAAAGTTTTTCCATTGGCGGTAAACGAGGCGACCGCCGACTCCGCAGCAGGCCTGCCCCATGTCTTGTCATTCAGCGTCACTAAGTTCCCGCCAACCCCCACGATCTGAATATTTTCAGACAAGGCATTGGCTGAAGCTGACAGGCTCATGACAATCATCATCCGCTTAAGGCTGCCCGCGAGAAGACGGTTCATCCACTCACTCCTCATCCATCGGCGACGATTCCACATCGATCATGCTCAGCAGCCGGAATTCGTTGTTCACAAATTCGTAGTAACGGTCCCGGTTACCACTTTCCAACGCATTCCCTTGGGCGTCCTCTTCACCGTCGAGCGTGATGCCGGAGACGATGATCAAGCGGCTGTTGGGCTGGTAAACCATGCAGAACGTACTGCCGTCGTAAGCATTCGGCAGACCGCCAACGACTTCCCCAGTCTGAGCGTCCAGCACTTCGCCGCAAATCGCGCTACCGCCACAACCGAGCCTGTGCAGGATGTAATGGCCGGCGAAGTTGACCTTGCCTTTCAGAGCTTGTGCCCGCGCCTGATCCATCATTGGACTGCTGTTTTCTTGGGGTACCAATTTATGATTGGGACCGGTGAAAACTGGCGTGACGGTGTAATCCTTGAAGGCTGGATCGGCAGCGAATGCCATGGACGCAGCAGCCAATATCAAGCTGCCGAGAAGAACCAAAAATCCTTTCACGCTGTAACTCCATCGACGCAAGTCATTGTGGGTGTGTTCATTCGAAGACAATGCCGCGCACCGCTTTCTTGATTTGCTCGAATCCTTCGTTGCTGATCGCCAACGAGGCGGATGAGCCCGATTCCGCCGAGCCGATCAGCACGGCTTTACCTCGCAGCAAGCAAAAAGCGATGCGGGTAATTTGCCGTCGTGACTTGTCGTGGAAACCGAAAATGAATCCCGAAGAGTTCTCCTCGCCCCATTGCTCAAAGGTGTAGGTGTTCGCACGACCGGCCAGCGAATTGGGCACCCAGCCCTGATCGGTAAGGGTCGCCGGGCACCTGCGGTCGTTGTCGTCACGCAGGACTTGCACCGCAAATGCATCGTCTACCGGGGGTTTCCAGTCGGTGAGAAGCGAAAAGTACTCCGAGTTTTCACACATCAAACCAAACCACGGCTGGCTCAGGTCACCGTGTTTCTCGAAGTGCCAGTCGGCACCACTCGACGTTTGCGCTTGCCACAAACTGGGGGCGCTGGACGGTTTGGGCAGTTGTTTGGCTGCGATAAATACCGAATAGAAATCGTCGAACTTCAGCCATTGGTTCTGCAGCAGCGGCATGGAGAACCGACACGAACCCATGTCTACAACTGTCTCGGTCGGGCCTTGCGCAACCGGCGACTGGCCGGGCTCGTTACCGACCAATACAGGACCTGCGGCAGTCACATAATCCACCTGTAAAAACGCGACCAGACCAAAGATCAATTCGCGGAGGTATCGTAGTTTCACTTCGCATCCTTCGAATTAATCAATTCCAACTCACCATCCCGATACACCACCTCACACCCCACCCACGCCTGATCCACCTGCGGTATCACCGCCGACGGCTTGCGCAGCTCCCGCAACAACGTCGAACCATGCGACAGCCGCCCGCCCATCCGCGCAATCACCGCCCGCGCGGCTTGATAGTGCGCATGCCGTCCCGGATCAAGGGTGTCTTCGAGCAAGATGTCCTCGCCGAGGATGCCTTGCACCTGCCCCGGATAAATCATGAACCCAGTCGCCTGCTCCGCACCTTCGCGACCGTCCTGCCAGAAGCTGCCGTCTCGAGTGCGAACGTCGGGATGCGGTGCAAACCAGTGCTCGCGATCCGCCAGCGGCATGGCGTGGTGCAGACGAAAGAAGATGCGCATGAGGTTGTCGCGATACCACTCGCGCACTTGCAGGTAGTAGCCGCGCAGACCCGGCATGCCGGTGGAATGAGCGAGGCGGATCAGCCCTGACCATTGCGGGAATGGTTGTAATGGCAGCTCACTCGACGCGGGTCTAGGGGTGGCCGGATCGGTTTCCCATGGCAGTCGATGGGGGCTGTTTTCAAGATTGTCGTAAGCGGTCGGCGGGCGCCCCAGCCAATCGCCGCCGCTGCTGGCCAGCGCCGTGGCGATGCACAGATTGCCTTGCACCACGAATACGTAAAACCGGGTGAACCAGTCAGCCAGTTGTTGGCCGTCGGCACCCTGGGCGACGAGGTCGGTCAACTCCTGATCGAAACGCTGCAAACCACGCTCAAGCGTCAGCAGATGACCTCGGGCAATGCGCTGCATACGCAGGAACAGCGGCAACGAACGCAGCATCTTCAGCGGTTGCCACGGCAGATGCGGCGTCGCGCCGCCGACTTCACCGGCGTAGTTATCGGCGCTGATGCCCCAGTCGGCCAGCCTTGCGAGGAACAGGTCATTGTTGATGTAGGACGCGCCGCCGAACACGGCGGTGAACGGCTCATTGTCCTGCAACACTCGAGCATCCCAGCGCGCCATGATCGCCGGGATACTCGCCGCCGCGCGGCGTTGGGCGTACTCCACAAAAACGCTCGGTTGCGGCGGCAGAATCTCGGCAATGTTGGCGGCGGTCAGGTGCCGACGCCAGCCGTAATCGCTGATCGGCCGGTATTGCAGCAGCCACAATTGCGTGCCGTCCCAGGCCCATTCGACGTCGCCGGGCACGTAGTGGAACACCCGCAACACGTCTTGCAGAAATTGCCATAGCCGCTCTTCGGTCAAGCCGTGGGATGGCGTGAACGCGCCGCTACGCCAGGCATCGCCAACCCGCGAAAGCGTTGCCCGCGAGGGGCTGACTTGACCGTCGGCCAGCGATTCGAGATGGCCCTCAACCCATTCCAGTTCTACCGAGAGATGTCGCACAAAAGCGATCCCGGACACTACCGGCGTAATGAAGCGCTGCACCACCACTTCCTCGACGCCTTCGGCCGTCAGTTCGGCGATGCGTTTCGGCACATTGGCGGACGGCTCGCGCAGATAGGTCGTGCTCAAACCGGCATTCGCCGAATCTGCCTGATCCTCGCCGTAACTGGAGGAGCGCACCGCCCATGTCACATCAGGTTGGGCGGCAAGAAATGTCGGCAGACGCGGATCGCTGCAATCGTTGATCGTCAGCGCCGCCGGCACCGCTTGCCGCGCCAGCTCAGCCAAGTGCAAACGCCCGCCCTTGGTGTGCGCGACAAACCCGCGCTCGCCCGACTCCAGCCACTGCGCGAACTGCGCGGGCGAGTCGATCCACGGGTAATGACCCCAACCGGGCTTCAGGCTGATGGTCAGATCAGCGCGGGCGAGAATCGCCGACCATGCCGCCGCTTGCTCGATGCCGAGCACCGCGTCCTGATCGCCCCAAACCAACTCGACCGGATCGCTGATCCACTCCAGCAGCGGCAACGCAGTATCAGCGCGGATCAGATCCCAATGCGGCACAAACGCACGGCAGCACGCATAGCCGTCGCCCATGCGCTGGTACTGCGCGGGTGTCCAGGTCTGGTTGGAAAACTTGCGCGCGAACAGCGCGGGTTTGTTCGACAGCAGCCAGTGGATGGTCTTGCGGATCGGCAGCGGCGACATCAGTGCCGGCAAGCGCCGCTGCCACAAAAACGCGCCGACCGGCGCCAGCAAAACGCTGCGAGAAAAGTGTCCCGGCCGCCGTTGCAACGCGTGCAGCACCAGCAACGCATTGACCCCGACCGCCATGATCGCGCTGCCCTGCTGCGTCATCGCCAGCAAAGTCTGCGCGTAGTCCGCGAGATCCTCGCAGGGCGGCTGCGGATTGGCGCCGAAGCCCGGCAACTCCAGCGGCACCACGTCGTAGCGCTGAAAGTGCGGCAGCGCGTCATCCCACCAATCGGCGGCGCTGCCGTTGCCGGCCAGCAGATACATCAAGGGCTTGCTCATGGACGATCCTCAGGTCAGATCGCGCAGAGCAGCGTCGAGGGTTGGATAACGGAATGTGTAGCCAGCCTCGGTCAAACGCTGCGGCACCACGCGCTGACCGTCGAAGAACAGCTGAGCCATTTCCCCTGCCAATGCACGCACTGGCGCGGCGGGAATGTGGAACCACACCGGGCGCTTGAGGACCTTGCCGGCCTGCTCGGCGAACGCTGCCTGACTGACCGTTTCGGGCGCGACCATGTTGTAGGTGCCGCGCAGAGTGTCGTCGTCGAAAGCCCGCGCGATCACCTGAAGCACATCGTCACGATGCACCCAACTCATGATCTGCCGACCATCGCCCATGCGCCCGCCGAAACCCAGGCGGAACGGCATCAGCAACGGCGTCAACGCACCGCCCGGTCCGAACACCACACCGAGACGCAGCACCACCTGACGCACGCCAAATTCCGTAGCCGGTTGCGCGGCGGCTTCCCAACGCGCACAGAGTTCGGCCATGAAGCCGTCGCCCTTGCTGGCGTATTCGTCGAGGTTTTCGCTGGCATCGCGCACACCGTAGAAACCGATGGCCGAGGCTTGAATCCACAGCGCTGGTTTGTGCTTGCTGTTTTTCAGCCAGGTCATCAACGCTTCGGTGGTGCCGACTCGGCTGGCGAGCAGTTGCGCCTGACGTTTGGGAGTCCAGCGTGGGCCGGCGACGGGGGCGCCGGCGAGATTGATCACTACGTCGAAGGTATCGTCGTGGCTGAGTTCGCTGAGCGAATGCACGCAGCGGACGCGGCCGTTGAATAGATTGGCTGCGCTCAACGGATCGCGTGTCAGTACGCTGACGGAGTGGCCGGCGTCGAGCAGTTGGTTGACCAAGGCCTCACCGATAAAACCGGTGCCGCCAGTGATCAGCACGCGCTTGAAAGCGCCGCCGGCAAACGAATTGGATTGGCTCGGAGTCTTTACTGAAGGGGATTTTCTACGGTCATTACGATAGAGCCAGAATAGCGGTGGCAACAACACCAGCAACGCAAAACCGTCGAGCCACAGGTGCGACCAGACCTGTTGTTGCGCTGAGAGCCACATGTCCTGCGGCGCCCATAACAGGATGCCGGCGATCAACCATCCCCACACTGCTGGAGCTTTCAAGCGATTGCCCAAGTGCACCAGCGCGAGCATGTACAGCGCATAACTTTGCAGCGTCGCGCCGAACAGCGCGAGCCACCAGACTTGTTGTTCGTGGCCGGCCGCAGGTACCGCATCGGCGCCCCAGAATGCGAGTTCGAGAACTTCAAGATAGCCGTCGAGTAAACCGGAATGCCCGGCCCAGGTCAGGGTGAGACCGGCGAGAATGTGCACGATTGCGGCGGCGTATAGCCAGAGCACTAACGCGGGGCGAAGGGAGTTCGAGGGGGCTGGCATTCCGTGTCCTGAGCGCATTCCTTGGGGGTGGGGAGTTTAAAGGAAAATCGCGGTCGTCAGATGCTCAAGTATTAAACGTTCAAGCGCTGCGGATTCTGGCTCAGCGCATATGAAAACGCGTTAGCCATGGTGGCGGAACGCGTTTGATCACATCGAGGTGAAAAGGCGTCGGGCGCTATAAACGCCCTTCTTCACTTAACCGCACTAAAAGCAGCTGCTGGCCACTATCGGTTCGGCCACTTCGGACTGAAGTCGCTTAATCGCATTGATGCCCGAGTCGTTACCTTTGTCGGCAGCAAGCTGATAACAGGCCAAGGCGCGAGGAGTATCTTTCTTTCCTAGATCGCCGCTTTTCCAATAATCGCCTAACGAAACGAATGCGTGCGTTGATCCCATGGTGGTAGCACGAATCAACTCTTTTTCAACGTCCAGCGGGCGCTGGCAGGGTCCTGAACCGGCCAATTCATTGCCAAAACAATAGAAGCCAGCCAACGACTCAGCACCGCTCGGCGAATCAACGGCTGCTGCTTTGAAAAGAGCCTCAACTTTGCCGTATTCCAATTGCGGGGCCATACCCGACAGACTCAGCCCGGCCGCAGCCGAACTAGATATAGGATCACCTGAAGCGGCCGCGCACAGGTAATTTTCCAAAGTTGCCTCAAAAAGTTCTCCTGTCAGTCGGTATTGCTCAAGGCCGCCCAAGCCAGCAAATCCTTGTCCGCGCTGCCAACAGAAATTCTCCGCACGACTCATTTTCCGCGTACTGGCTACAGAAAGCTCTTTATCAGGAATCGACCAGTCCTCAACCCCATCAAGCGTCCAGCAGGACTTCCGCGAAAAGTTGAAAATCTTGATATTGCTGTTGCCGGCGCGTTTATCCACAACGTTAACGTGGCGGTCATCCACCTTCTCGATCTCTATTCCTTCGACTTTCCCATCTGGCACCGCAGCCATTAAGGGAAACGCCATGTCGCGCCCCACCACTGCAGTGACGTGAGTCACTATCCGTCCTATATCCGACGTCCCCTTCAACACCAATAGCTTCACGGCCTGCGCAGTTAGTCGCTTCTGCG
Source organism: Pseudomonas sp. LF-5 (assembly GCF_037626295.1). Classification (NCBI taxonomy): domain Bacteria; kingdom Pseudomonadati; phylum Pseudomonadota; class Gammaproteobacteria; order Pseudomonadales; family Pseudomonadaceae; genus Pseudomonas; species Pseudomonas sp. LF-5. The sequence goes on along the minus strand of NZ_JARKMT010000003.1, from coordinate 293,119 downwards.
ATTCGACATTAGCGGAGAATGCTGGAAGAAACTGTGCAAAGTCTTGCGTAGGGCACGAGCCACGTCCAATTGTCGGGCCACTCCCGGTATCGGACGCGATATTGTCCAAAAACACTGAACGGTCACGACTCATACTGGCGATGCAATTGTTCACCGCTGCCACATGCGCCGAAGAGCCCGGTTTCGTCTCCAACGCATCGACCAGACAATCGGTATCGCGCAGCTTGATCCAGGCGCGTTGAGCCTCCTGAACCGTTGCCTTTTGGTTCGCAGCAAGAACTGGATCAGTTTGGTACCCACCCTCGAGCCGAACCATCAGTTCTTGATAACTGGTATTCAACTGCGTATCTGCTGCAGCCTTGGCACTCACAGAACATCTTTCACTCTGCGAGTTCGTAGTGATATTGGCACATGCATCGCCAGCAAATGCATGCCCCCCCAACAGAGATAAACCACCAATCAGCACGGCGGGCAGCACCGGAATAAGATATTTACTCAAGGCAAATTCCAACAATATTTTGCGAAAGTGTATTTTTAAGTCGTTCTTATTCTTCAAGGGAGATAGCCATTTTCAGAGTAGATCCATTCAGATAAACGACTGCTTCGCGCCCATTAATATCGACAGGGGTAGGATTCTGGATCATTCCTTCATCACTAGCCTTCGCAATTTTTGTTAACGTCTTATCCGCAACATTGGCACGCCAAATAGTTTCATCACCATTCTTGAAATAAAACGTCGGCCGTGACTTGCTCCAAATCGGAGCATATATATTCCAACCGGCCTCGGGCCGACCAGCCTGCGCTATCGTTTCATACCCTGAGGTGTGCGAGTAGTACGCTTGCAATTTTCCATACTCACCACCCCAGCCGAATGTCAAACCACTAACAGCATTTTCATCAGTATTTGGCCACTGCTGGAACAGCAAACTGCTTTCCACTGGCGGAGATTTTGAACCGAGCTTATAAACCATCCCCCGCAGCTGATTCTTAGAGAGCTGCTGTCGATAGTAAAACGCCCCATCAAAGATTCCCGCAAACCTTTTCCCTTCGTCGTTTGAACCCAAACTCAGAGCACCATCAAAACCGATATTTTTCGCAATCGTGTGCAATACCGGCCTGTCGTTGCGATCAACGTACTCATATAGATTACCCCGGTACGCAAGCATCGCCGCATCAAAATGCCCCTCAAACACGATGACATGCAACATGCCTGAAATTGTTTCAGCTGAGATCAAAAATCGTTCGACAGCCCCTTTTTCATTGGGAAGCCCTGCTAAATCAATGACCTTCCATGAGCGCTCAAACTGTGTGTAGGGTTTATCACCCAACATTAACTTAATATCTTTCTGTTCCGGCCTAGGCGCGATAGAAACCGGTGTGAGAAAGTTTATCTGCTGAATATAAGCGCCCTCTAAACACTCCACTGACTCACAGGAATTACGCTCTGACTCAAGCCAGTCACTTTCGATTATTTGCAAGGCCCGCCGATGTTTTATCGGTTTGAAGACCTCACTGAGTTTTTCGTCCATTGCGGACAAAGAAGGAGAGCTACAAATTTTTCTTTCTACTTCCGTCGAAGCTTTGCGACAGTCGAAACTCGCAGAAAATGCGGCAGAACTGAATAGCAAAAAGGTTAACGATAAAAAGCAGGGGAGCGAATGTAAATTTTTCATTGAATCAGCCTTCAAAGAAATTTTCCCACCATCGAAACGGATACGTTTACGCTGCGCCTCAAAATCAAAGAATTTTGGCGCAACAAATAAATCCGTCCCCTTTCACACGTAAAGGAAATAGCGCAAAAAAGAGAAGATAATTTTGTTCATGCTCATCCAAGTCGACGCTTTCGCCCCAATGCTCCGACTTGTCCGTTTCAACGTCTGCTCTTGTCCGGTGCCAAAGCCAAATGGCGAGCACGCTCTATCGTCGCGCGAATTAGGCAGGCATCGGACCACTCACCGAAAACTGATTTACTCGATTTCGGGTCGGACTGGCACTCCGCATCTCGAAATTTCATCCAGGCTCTTTGAGTTTCCCTCAGTGCTTTCTGACCGCTTTCGTCCAGCCGACTCATACGATCCCGATATACAGAGTTCAACAATGCATCCGCGTCAGGAACCATCAGATCAAGAACACCATTTCCCGAGGGAAACCACTCAACGTCCGCCAATGCCTGTTCGCTTTCATTGTTCCAATTGTAGAGGCCGTTTTCTTCGATCTTCAGTGTGGCGAGTCGCTGATGGTGATTCGTCGGATCGCTCTCGCTGACCTCCGAGCGATAAACAATTTCCAAATAGATAGGGTCGGTTGTGCGCTGAGGATCATTCAATAGCGTTTGCCGAACAATGGCCCGTTGCTTTTTGCTCTCAGTGATCTCTATCGAAAAGCACGGATCCGGCCCAGGACGTTCTGCGGACACCTTCCTCTCCAGGCATTGATTACGAACCGCCATGGAAGGGGTATCCGAACCGCCACCCACATCGACGACTCTGACAAGCAACCGGACTTCCGGGTCCTTGGAAAAGTCGGCCTGAAGGATGGTGGCAATCATCGTGCCCTCAGCCAAGACCACAGGCGGCAGTATTGAAAGTAAAAAAATGAGGCTGAATCTGAAAATCTGCATTCCTTGGCGTCCGTAAAAAAACTCAGTGATCCGTTCAATTCTGAACGGGCCTGCGACAGAAGATAGAGTGAGAACCGACAAGCGGGCCAGACCTATTTAAGTTCTCAACCAAATTCAAAGCGGTCGAGCGCAAAAAATAAATCCGTCCCCTTTGATTATTAACAAATCCAGATGAAAACAAATCCTTCCTCTACCTTAGAGCCTCACTCAACAAACTCAATAGTTTCAACCATCTTAATGACCTCCTTCAACGCAGAGCCATTTAGATCATTCAAGTAGGCCACATTTCCACCTCCACAAAGTGCAGCAGATCCATGGGGGATGCAGAATCCAAACCCACGCGTTCGGTCCTCCTCTTCACCATTTGTAACGTCCTGAGATATCGCTGGGCCTTCCCAGTTCTTCCCTTTTAATACATAAAAAGTATTATGCATGGACGTGTCAGCCTCAACATCTGGATCCAAACTCATGACCCATCCTTTGTCAGTCATTTTCCCGCCCGAAAAGTTAGCAAAAGTTTGGGCATCGGCGGGGTCCACACATCGAAATTTCAAATCGACTTCTATCGGCCGCCTAGAATTAGGCTTAATAACTTTCGAATAAAATAAGAGCGCAGGCACTTCTTCCTTATCCACCTCATAATCACCTCCGTACAAATTATTCATTTTAAATTTGCACACATTGAGATCTGCAAATATCACCGACGACTTCACATTCGCTTCATTAGCGAACGAGATCGACGAAAATGAAAGAACCAAAACAATCAACCAAACCTTCATCACTGCCTCCTCGCCTTAAACGGATCTGGGAGCTCACTAATTTTTCCACTAGCGTCCGGAAAGTTCATCTGCTCAGTTAAAACCACCAAAGCGTTGGTATACGCTTGGTTGCGGGCAATTATTCCGTTTACTTTGTTGATTTTAGTTACATCATGAACCGGACTACCAAAATTCACAGTTGCGGCAACCTGTCCAAAAACCTCACAACTATAGTACACAAATTGTTTCCCGCCGGATTCTTTAACAACTCGCTCCATTACAGGACTTTTATCAGCCAATTTGGCTGCCTGCGTCCAAGCCCAATAAGCTCCCGCACTGTTGGTAGCATCAACTGGTTTCTTTTCTACATCGTCACGCCAACGAATCATTTCTGCAGTCAGCCCTTTGGGCGTCAACTGACTATCAGCAAGGTGGCTGTTACTACCGGTGTTATCCGCAGACTTATGCGCGGCTGTAAGCGCGCTTACTAATGGAGAGGGCACTTTGCGACCACGGAACTTCCAATACTTTACATAGTTTCCAGGCCATGTTAACTGCAGTAACCCACGACCATCCCAGGGAAAATATTTCGCGCTACTATTATTTTCATGCATTTTCCCTAACCATTGGGTTTCTTGAGTGGCATTCCCAAAAAAAGCAGCCATCCGCAATGTACTATTGGCAACCAAAAACTTCTGCAAAGCCTTATTTAAAGGGCGTTTCAGATCCCCAATATTTTGTTGAGCTACTGCACTCAACGTAACGCCTTCTGAAACCAAGTTTGAATCCTTTATCCGCAGAGCGCTAGTCGGAAGCAATTGGGTTAGTTCCTCACCACTCAACCAACCGCATTTCCTAAACACATGAATAAATTCCTTTGGAGGGAAGTGCCAGTGCTTTGCCTTAATATCCTTCAGGCCTGCATCCTCCCAGAAGGCCATCGCCTTTTGATGCTCCTTTAACTGATTATAATCAATTTTAGGCATCGCTGGCCCTAGCTCGGAGTCGCTCAAAAGCCAGCCATATCGAGTATCAAAATTTTCACGTCCCCACTCGCTTGGAAACTTAAAAACGCATTTTTCCAATTGCTTTCGAGACTCTTCCTTTTGAATTATTTCTTGGTTGTGCTTTTTAATCCTAAAACTCTTACTATAAACGTGATCTTCTTCTGGCTTTGCTGGTGCATGTTTAAAATCTGGCGACTTGGAAATTTCCACAATACTACGAGATGGGGGAAATAGCGGATCCTCATCTAGCTTCAACAATGCTCTTAGATAGGGCGACTGACAGTGGCTGTCTTCATCGGTATCGTCATCAATTAATTTCCAACCTAGCCAATGCGGAAAATCCGCGTCGCTGAAACAGGTTACAGTGCTAGCGTTTAAGTTGAACCAAGCCACCCCTGTTGGTAGTGCTACCTGTCTCCAATGTGCCGCATTGGCTGGAGTAAGGGAATCGGGACCTAGTACTCGACCGAATCGCAGCATTTCATAACCTGCGCTTGGGCAAGCAGGGTAACGAGAGCCAGCAATTTCAAACAGGTCGTATTCGAAGCCTTCGCTCTCTTTATGTTCACCAATACACTTACCCTCAAGCGTGTAAGTACTCAAAACGCATTGCCCTTTTTCGTAATGCATACGTACGAATAAGTCTTCTGGTGGCCGAGCCAGACAATCGCCTGCACTATTCTGATCAGTCCAATTAGCTGCGGGCTGTGAATAGCCTATTACTTCTGGCGGTAAATAAAAATGCATATCGCCCCAGCAGCTATCTGTGCGACCAGCTTTGGTTTGATACATTAGCTCACGTTCAGTTCGACCGAACAGATGTGGTATCTGAGCATCATCCGCAATGATCTCAAAATGAATCTTGTTTGGCACGCCATAGATTTTTCCTGACTCACCAATAATATCTTTCCGATAAACCCGCATATCAACTTTTGGATTTACCAACGATATTTTCGAAAGATGCATATAAATTGAATAAAAAACGACCTTCGAACTTTCACCTTCGCCAATTTCTGTTTCATGTCGCAGGACAATACAGCCGTTATCTGTCCATCCGCCATAGTTCAAAGGCGCATCGTCGGCAGTATCTACCGGAGTTGGTTGACGGAAATAAGCTAGCTTTCCGTCAGCAATGGCCCGGACCGGAAGTACTTTTCCAGCCAAAAGGGGCGCTTTTAGGTGAGTCCCCCCGTGCCAATTCAAATCAAAGCTGATCGGGAAAAAGCCATCGCCCGGCTCTCCACACAGCATCGCTCTATTCAAATACGCTTCGTCGCTCTCTCCAGCGGTTGGAGCAGGAAGAAATGGAGGGCTAATCAACATAGGTATGGTCCATATTTTATAAATTCTTCAAATCCATTGAGCGCTGACGTCACAGCGATAACAGGTACTTTGTTTTAGGTTTCGGCTCTTCTGGCGCATTCGCAATCGCCTGATCCATCAAACTCCCCGCCTTATCCTTATCCGCCGCCCCCGGCAGCACCGGCGGTTTAATCCCGATCCCCGTGCCGGAGCCAGCCGAACCACCCGCATTGATCTTGATCACCGGCCCAACCACCGTGACCCCACCGCCATCCAGCTTGATAAAGCTCCCACCCCCAAGAATGGTCAGCTCCGTCCCCGCCTCAATAACAATCTTGTCCCCAGCCTTGAGGTGAATCTCTTTCCCCACGCTGGTCAGCTGCGCAGTCCCCAGCTTCACATGCTGGTTCTGCCCCACCGTCAGGTGATCATCCAGCTTCGCTTCAACCTTGCGGTCGGAGATCGTGGTGCGGTGCTCTTCAGCCTTCAGCTCGGTGTAGGTGTTCTTCACCACCGTGTCATGACGTTCATTCCCGACCCGAATCTTCTGGTCATGCTCAACGTTTTCATCCCAATCGCGCTGGGCGTGGATGTAGATCTGTTCGGCACCTTTCTTGTCTTCAATGCGCAGTTCGTTGTAACCGCCGCCCCCCGGTGAGCTAAGCGTTTTGAACACGCTGCGAGTCTTGTTTGCCGGCAGCGCGTACGGCACCGGGTTTTCCTTGTGGTACAGGCAGCCGGTCACCAGCGGTTGGTCGGGGTCGCCTTCGAGGAAGGTGACGAGGACTTCCATGCCGACGCGCGGGATGCTGATGGCGCCGTAGCGGTCGCCGGCCCAGGAGCTGGAGACGCGCAGCCAGCAGCTGGTTTTGTCGTCGGCCAGGCCTTCGCGGTCCCAGTGGAATTGCACTTTGATGCGGCCGTATTGGTCGCAGTGGATTTCTTCGCCTTTGGGGCCGGTGACCATGGCGGTCTGGCTGCCGAGTACGCGTGGTTTCGGGTGTTCGAGGGCCGGGCGGTAGAACACGTCCCACGGGGTGGCGAGGAAGGTGTTGCGGTAGCCCTGGTGGAAGTCGTCCTTGTTGTCGGTGGTGTCGCTGGTCACGCCTTCTTCGAGGACTTGCGGCTGCTTACCTTCGTGAAAAATTTCGGTGAGCAGCCAGAGGTCGTTCCACTCGCTGCGCGGGTGGTCGGACATGGCCATGAAGTGGCCGCTGACCAGTTTGGTCTGGTCGCCACGACCTTCAGCCTGGCGGTAGTCGGCGCGGTGGCGTTCGAGGGCGCGCTGGCTGAGGAACTTGCCGCGCGCACGGTCGATGAAGCGGCCCGGGTAGTCGTAGTCTTCGAGATCTGGCTCAGTGCTTTCGCCATCGGGTCTGTAGGCCGCTTCCATTTGCAGACGCGGCTTTTCGAAGTCGTAGTCGCGGCGCGTGGTGCGGCTGGTGCGGGTTTCCAGGCGCAGTTTGAAGCCTTTGATCACCGGTTCTTCGGCGACCATGCCGCTGCCTTGCACGTACGCGGTTGGCTGGCCGAGGTCGGGGAACACGGTCTGGTCGTCGCCGAACACCAGCAGATGGGCTTTTTCGCTGTGCTGGAAGTGGTAGTGAATGCCTTCCTCCTCGCACAGGCGCTGGACGAAATGCAGGTCGGTTTCGTCGTACTGCACGCAGTAGTCGCGATCCGGGCACGGCTGGCTGAGCTGGAAGCTGTAGGCGTTGCCCTTGATCCCGTGTTCGTCGAGGATCAGCGCGATGATTTTCGGCGCCGACATTTGCTGGTAGATGCGCTGGTTGGTGCGGTGATGCAGGTATTGCAGCTGCGGCACCAGCGAGACCTTGTAGCGGGTCAGGCGCTTGCCGGCATCGCCTTGGGCAACGCGGTAGATCTGGCCGTGGATGCCTGAACCCTGCGGATCGAATGCGAGAAACGCCTGCTTGTGCAGGAGTTTTTCCAGGTCCAGATCAGGGTTTTCGCTGACCAGTTCGAGGTCGAAGCGAAACGGCTGGCTGATGCCTTCGGTGCCGGTGAACGACAGCACTTGCAGGTCGCCCACGTAGTCTTCGACCTTGAGGCTGAAGTGGGTTTCGTTAGCTGGGTTGAACATAAAGTGCTCCCTGTTCGAATGTCGTCCGTTACGCCCGAAGCCGCAGACGTTGCAACCAGGACGAAGTGGCGCCCAAAGCGTCACGCAATTGGTCGGCAGTGATGGTGCGTTCTGCCGCATTGAAGCTCAGCGCGGTTTTTAGCGCTGGCCAGCCGTGTTTTGGCAGGTTCGCCGGGGCTTGCAGCTCGCGCTCCAGGTGCTCGTCGCGGGCCTGGGTCGAGGGCAAGCGGCGGAACGGGTGTTTGCCGCTCGCCAGTTCATAGATCACGCAGGCCACGCCGTACACGTCCGCGCTGGCCGACAACGGTTGGCCCTCAAGCAGTTCGGGGGCGGCGTAGCCCGGGGTCCAGGCGTTGAAGCGCTCGCGGCTCAGGTGTGGCAGGCCGGGCAAGATGCCCTCCTCTGCCTGGCCGAGACCGAAGTCGAACAGGCGCAGGCCGTCTTCGCTGAGCATGACGTTGCTCGGTTTCATGTCACCGTGCAGCACGCCGCGACGGTGGGCGTAGGCCAGCGTGTCGAGCAGCGGCAGCGCGATGTCGCGCGTTTCTTTCCACGGCAGGCCGAGGGGCCGCTCGCAGAGCAATTTGTCCAGGGTCAGGCCACGCATGTATTCCATGGTGATGAAGGCCCGCTGGCAGTCGGTGTCGACTTCAAAGGTGTGTGCACGCACGACGTTGTCGTGGCGCAGGCGTCGGGTCAGGGCGAACTCGCTGTAGAGCAAGGCACTGGCGTCCGGCGATTCGGCAAATTCTTCGCTGAGGATTTTCAGCGCAATGTAAGGATCGGGATCGCCGAACTGCTCGTGCAGCAGATCCCGCGCCCGATAGACCGCCCCCATGCCACCGGCCCCGAGCAGACGCTCGAGGTGGTAGCGACCGGCGAGTACGTCCGGCAGTGCACCGATGCTGGCCTTGGTTGGCGCCAGCAACGGCTCGGCTTTGTTTGCCTTGGCGAAGGCGAAGTAAGTCAGGTTGTTGGCCTGCTCTTCGCTCATCAGCAAGTCATCGACTGCGGATTCGATTTCAGTCATTGGCGGATCACCACGGCCGTCAGGTTGTCCCGGGCGGCGCCACGCAGGGCGCCGTCGAACAGACGTTCCAGCGCCACGTGCGGCGCGCTGAGGCTGAGGGCGTTGCCGAGGGCATCGCTGCTCAGGCCCTGATACAAACCATCGCTGCAGAGCAAAAACGCATCGCCCGGATAGACCTCGAGTTCGAGGACATCCAGGGTCAGTTGTTCGGCGGCGCCGACGGCTCGGGTCAACGCCTGAGCCGCCGGGTGCGCCGCCGCTTGTTCGACGCTCATTTGTTGCTCGTCGATCAGTTGCTGTTGCAGCGAATGATCCTTGGACAGCTGATACAACCGCTGCCCACGCCACATGTAACAACGGCTGTCGCCGGCCCAGATGCAGGCCGCGCGATTGCCTTCCACCAGCAGCGCCACGACGGTGCTGCCCATGATGCTGTCGTGGCGCCCGGCGGTGACCGTCAACTCCTGCCCCAAGCGCCGGTTCAGCCAGTGCAGGCACTGGCGGATGGCTTTGAGGCGTTCGTCGAAGTCCTCGTGTTGCGGCAGTTCAGCCAGGCTGGCGACGATCAACTGGCTGGCGATGTCGCCACCCTGATGACCGCCCATGCCGTCCGCGACCACCCACAGCCCCTGCTGCGGATTGTCGAGGAAGGCATCTTCGTTGCGCGACCGCACCTTGCCCGGGTCGGTACGCGCCGCGCTGCGCCAGGGACTGGCCACCAGCATCAGAGCTGCACCGGCATACGGAAGGTGCGCAGCACGCCCATGTCGAACGGGTTCGGCGTGCGCTGGCTGGTCAGCAGGTAGTTGGCGCGCAGGCCACCCACATCGGCTTTCAGCACCAGCACGTCGCGACCGGTCAGGTACTCGGTCTGCATCAGGTCGAACAGACGGAACAGCGACCATGGGCCGGAGTTCTTCTCGATGCCGATCGGACGCCCCGCCATCTTGTCCATCACCAGGCTGGTGCGACCGTCTTCAGCATCGGTCGGCCACTTGAACGACATTGGCAGGATCGGACCGTGGCGGTACTCCATGGTCTTGTCGCCGAACTTGAACTCGGAACGGCTCACGGCCGGGTCGAGGGTGTACGGCTCCAGTTTGAACTGCACGGTCGGCTCGGCCGGGTTGATCGAGAAGAAGCTCTGGCGAATCGTCAGCGCGGCGGCCATCTGGTCGAGGTACATCTTTGATACCGGCAGGCTGTGGCCATCGACGCTGCGCATCCGGTAGTTGCCCGGATCACCGCTGACGAACGGACGCATGTAGCTGTCGAAGAAGCGGTCGACGGTGCCTTGAGCCCGGAAGAACTCGCGGAAATCGCTGATCGCCACGTCACTGGTGCTGCTGGCGCTGAACGGATAACGCTTGTTGATGGTTTTGCCATACACGCTGTACAGCTCGTTCTGATAACGGCCGTTCAGGTATTGGTAGGCATCGTTGAGCACCAGACGCCACGAGTCTTCGGCCAGCACGTTGAACCACACGCTGAGCGGACGCGGCAGGCGACCCGAGGCAGCACGCAGGTTGGTCAGCGCATCACGCTGGCCGCTCATGCGGGTTTTCGCCATTTCGAACGCGGCTTGTTCCGGTGTACTGGAACGGGCCAGACCGGACAGTTGCAGCTGCAGGTCGTTGAGCGCGCTCAGCGCAGGGGTCAGGTCTGCCGCCGGGCCGTTGTTGTCATCGAGCAAACGATGCAGCGGTTCGAAGCGGCGTTGCAGCGACTTCTTCGCGGTGTCCGGCAGGGTCTTCGCCACGTTCAGGGCCGAAGCCTTGTCCGCTGCGGCGGCGGCAAGCTTGCCGACTTTACCCAGTTTGCCCTTCTGCCCCGCCAATGCATCGGCGGCATCACCGGCTTCATCCACCGGATCGGCGGCGGCCGGGAAGCGCGTGTTCTCGCGTACTTCAGTGAGCAAGGCCAGCACCGGCGAGTTGGCCGAGGTCAGGCCCGCCAGTTGCTCGGCGCCTTCACCGGCGTCACTGATTGGCGGCAGGGCCACCTGGCCAACGGCTTCGCTCCAGTAGTTGGCGTAGTCGCGGAAGTACAGTTGCTCCAGCTCGACCATCAGGCGACGCAAGTCCATGTCGCTGATGCCCGCACCTTCGCCCAGCACCCAGTTGTCACGCAGGATGTCGGTGACCAGCGCCGAACCCTGTACCGAGAAATACTGCTGATAACCGGTTTGCGTGTAGAAGCCCGGAATCACGTATTCGGTGCCGATAAACAGCGAGCCTTGTGGGCCGAGGTGTTGGCTGAAGCGGTAGTCCGGCAGGTTGCGCGCCTGCTCGCGGAGCATGCGATACACCACGGTGGCCAGCGATTCGCTGCGCAGGACCTGACGCGCCTGGGTCACCAACTGTTCGTTCAGCGGGTAGATAAACGGCTGCTTCAGCAGACGCTCCAGGTGCGCATTCAGACCGTTCTGCACCGCGGTGTTGCCGGTGTAGCGCTGCGACCAGTCAGTGGCGACCCAGTCCTTGAGCCACGCGGCATCGCGACGGTCCTTCATGTTCAGCATCAGGTACGCGCGCAGGCTGTTGAGCAGGCGGTCGCGGTCCTTCATGTTGGCGCGGATCTGCCCTTCGAGCAGGGTGGCAACCCGTGGCAGCAGTTGCTTTTCAAGCTCGCGCTCGTAAGCCTCTTTGACTACTGGATTGACGTCTTCACCCTGATACAGACCGCCACGCTCGTGGTACGACACGTCGCCCTTTTTCGGGAACACCTGGGTCGCGGCGTAGCTGGTATCGAGGGTTTTCAGAGCGCCCATCGCGTCATCACGCGGGGAAAGCGCCGAGCGTTGTTGCGTCCAGTTCTGCGCCAGATTGCGCAGGTTTTCCAGACGCTCATAGTTGGCCGAAAAACCGCCCGCCCAGAGCATGCCGAACAGCGCCAGTGCCGCCAGTGCGCCGACGTACAGCGCACGTTGGCCCCAGTTGATGCGGCTGCGTTCGCGCTTGTCCAGACCGGCCAGATCGGCCTCGGGGAAAATCACCTGGCTGAACAAATGGTGGATGAACCGCGAGCGACCGCTGCGCAGGGTCGGCAGCACACCGGCATTCACACCCAGATTCGCGCCGATGGCGGCAGCCGTCTCGTCCATTTGCTGAACCAGATGGGGTGCGCTGGTCAGGTAGAAACCACGCAGTTGCGTGGCCCGCTGGTAACGGTTGCCGGTGAACGCCATGTCGACGAACAGGCACAGGTGCTCGCCGATTTGCCCCAGTTGATGCGGGAAGTCGAGAATGCGGCCACGGCGCTGCGTGTCACGCTCGGAGTGCATGCGCATGATCACTTGGCTGTTGAGGCGACGCAGCAGTTCCTCGAACTCGCCGCGCAGCACAGCCACGTCGGTGCCAACCTGGTCCTTGCGGAAACTGGTACCCAACACCTGATCGCTTTCCTCGCGGGTCAGCTGATCGAAGAACTCGTCGAAGCCCAGCAGTTTGTCGGCCTTGCTCAGTACCAGATACACCGGCACGTCGACGTGCAGCTTCTGATAAATCTCTTGCAGGCGACCACGCACCTGGCGCGCCAGGGTGTCGATGTCTTGCTCGCTGCCACCGGTGAGGATTTCCACCGGGATGGTCACCAGTACACCGTTCAACGGACGACCGCGACGACGCTTGCGCAGCAGCTCCAGCAAGGTGGTCCAGGCACTGCCGTCGACGTCTTTCTCGCCTTGGGTCATGTAACGTCCGGCGGTGTCGATCAGCACACCATGGTCGGCGAAGTACCAATCGCAATGACGAGTGCCTTGGGTGTCGCGGGTCAGCTTGCGGTCGATCTTGTTGATCGGGAATTCCAGACCGGAGAAGTCCAGCAGGCTGGTCTTGCCGCCGGACTGCGGGCCGATCAACAGATACCACGGCAGTTCGTTGCGCCAGCGCTCGCTGCGGCCGCGATACAGGCTCGAGGTTTTCAGGGTTTTCAGCGCGTCTTTGAAACGCGCTTTCAACTCTTTCTCCTCGTCGTCGATCAGCTCTTCGCGGCGGATCCGATCCTGGCCATCTTCGGTGGCTTCGACTTCTTTCTTGCGTACACCGGCGCGCCAGCTGACGAAGACCATGGTCAGGCCCCAGATCAGGAACAGCACGGCGATGGTCAACAGGCGAGAGGTGGGGCTCTCCCAGAACTTGTAGTCATCGACCGCCAACAACGGGCCGACAAACCACACCAGCAGCGCCACGAACAGCACCAGCAGCAGGGTCCAGACCCAGGTCTGGCGCAGGAAGGCGCCGACTTTCTTGAAAAACTTTTTCATCACACGTCCCTGTTTACGGCTGCGACTGCGGTTGCACCGCGGCCGGATCAAGCGGCTGATAAGGTTGCAGAACGGTGTCGCGCTGCTCGCCCAAGACCCAGGCGAAGCCCGAATACATCACCACCAGACAGACGAAAGTGAACAACACCACCATCCACGCCGGCACGATGCGCACCAGGTTGCGACGCTGATCGTTGAGGCCTTCCCAGTGCGGCGACAGCTCTCGCGGCACGTCGCCACGCAGTTGACGGATCTGGCGGTACAGGGCGTCACGGATGCCTTCGAGTTCGAGCATGCCGCGCGCCTGCACGCGGTACTTGCCCTCGAAACCGAGGGACAGGCACAGGTACATCAGCTCAAGCATCGGCAGGTGCTTGACCGGGTTCTTCGACAAGCGATCGAGCAGTTGGAAGAACTTCTCGCCACCGAAGGTTTCGTTGTGGAAGCTGCTGAGCAGACTCATCTGCGACCATTCGCTTTCGTTGCCCCACGGCGTGGTCACGACGGCTTCGTCGACCACGGTGCAGAGCACGTAACGGGCGGCCATCACCTGGCTGCTTTCGGCACCATTGTGCAGGGCGCGCACTTCAAACAGCTTGAGCCCGGCGGTCAGGCGCTCGTTGAGCGCGTACAGGTCTTCGCGGGTTTCGCTGTGCTTGAGGCGCACCACTTCCGACAGCAACTCGGACGAGGCCGCCACCAGCGAATTGAGGCTGATGTTGAACGCCTCCGCCGGACGCAGGCGCGCGGCGTAGATCATGCGTTCTTCCAGTTGCTCGAAACGCGGCGGCGCGGCGAAGTCGGTCAGCGGACTCGATGCCGGTCCGTGGCCCTGACGATCGAGCAGGACGGTTTTGTCGTCCTGGTTGTAATCCGTTTCCTTGATCATGTCGGTCAGTTCCTGATGGCCCAGAATTTCAGTTCAAGCTCGGCGAATTCGCCGGACACGTGGAACGCGAAGCCGCCGGAGCGCTCGAGTTGTGCCAGGTCTTCGGAACTGAGTTCGAGGATGAAGTAGGTTTTGTTCGAGTGGAACGCGATCTGCCGTGGAGCGACGGGCAATGGTTTGACCTTGATCCCCGGCAAGTGCAGGTTGACCAGTTGGCGAATGCGCTCCACCGGGCCGACCTTGAGGTGCGCCGGCAAGCGGTGGCGCAGTTCTTCGGAGTCGCAGTTGGCACTGGCCGCCAGCACGAACGACGCCGAGCCGAGCAGTTTGTGGTCGTGCAACGGCGACACGATGATGCCGTACTGACGCGCTTGCAGGATCAGCTCGATGGCGTGCTGTTCGAGCACCATCGACAGCACCTGACGGATCGCTTCCATCAGTTTGCGGAAGCTGCCGCCCTGGTCGGCGTGGGAGTAGCGGCTGTCCAGACGCGGACGTTTGCTCTCGCCGGAGAAGGTCGCCAGATCGCCGAGCATGGTCAGCAGCGTGCGGTACAACTCTTCCGGGTGCACCTGCTCCAGGCCGAGGTAGTGACGCAGCAGCAGTTCGGTGCGGTTGATCAGTTGCAGCATCATGAAATCGCCGACTTCCGCACCGCCAACCTTGCCGTTGGAGCGAATCCGCTCGGCAATCGTGTCGCCACGGTGGTTGAGCATGCTGATGACTTCTTTCAGGCACGACAGCAGGTAGCTGGAAGCGTGGGCCTGAATGTAGGTCGGCACGAAATCCGGATCGAGGCTGATCACGCCGTCGGGCGTGGTATCGAGCACGTCGCAGATCTTCAGCTTCACGTAGGCCTGATCGCTCTGCTGCTCGCCGAGCAACAGTTTGAAATCCGGACGACCGCAGCTGACCTGGCTGGCGGAATCGTCGCCGGCGTTGGAGTCGGCGACTTCGGCGTCGTACGCGGTGTAACGCGCCAGCACGTCGGACTGCTCCGGACGGCGCGCTTCGATATGGTTACCGGTGACCAGCGGCAGCGCCAGGTAGATCGGCGTGTTGCCGGTATTCGGCGGTACGTCCAGGGCCAGCGGCTCGGTGTTGCCACCGAGTTCGAACAGGCTGCCGTCCGGCAGAATCCCCGAGGCTTCACTGATCACCAGTTTGCCCATGTTGAGGAACTGCAGGTCGATCTCCAGATTGAGGAAACCCCAGGTGTAGCCACCCAACAATTGCGTGCGGGTTTTCATCTGGTGATCGTAATAACGATCGTTGTGCTGGAAGTGCTGCGGACGCAGCAGCATGCCTTCCTGCCAAATGACTTTATGGGTATTCATGTTCAGTCATCCGCCTTGGCGAGCACTTGATGAGTGTTGCGGATGCCGGTCTGGTCCAGGGTCAGATCGACTTCGGTGACTTCCAGCGGCGTGATCTGCACCGTGTAGCGCCACTGGGTTTCCGGCAAATCGCGGTAAGCGGCAAGAACGCCGACATAACCGCTGCCCTCTTCGACCTTGAGTTTCATCTCCACGGTTTCACCCGGGCGCAGTTCGAGTTCTTCGCTGGCCACCAGGTCCGGGTTGAGGGATTCCTTGGCGCGCTCGTAGAGGCTGAAGAAATCCGCGTTCTCGAAGGTTACCGGGTGCTTGAGTTCGAACAGGCGCACGACGATTGGCGAAGGGCGGCCGTTGAGGTCCGGGTTGAGCTGATCGCTGCCGGTCAGCTTCAGGTTGATCTTGGTCACTTTCGAGTACGGCGACAGCGACGAGCAACCGGCGAGCAGCACCAGCATGGTGAGCGCAGTCAGCGTCTTGAAAAAAGCGGTCGAGCGGCGAGACATGCGCATCATCCTTGGTGGTCGGTGTGGAGGGTGGAGATCAGGCGGATCTGTTCTTCATAGGCCTGGGCGAAGTCGCGGGCCAGCAGACGCTCGCTCCAGTCATCGTCCTGACGCAGTGCCTGGTGGTAGCGGCCGAACGCTCTCCAGCGTCCGCCCGACGTGGCGATCAACGGCTTGTTGTCGCGCTCGAAACGCAGGGTCAGTTGTTCCGGCGAGAAGTGCTCCAGCGTGCCGCGTACGGCGGCGCGGCTGGCGGTCAGCAGTGCCACCTGATGCGCCTGCAGATCGCGGAACGCGCGGGAGATGGCTTGCTCGGCCGGCAGGTGGCCGGGTTTGCTTGGCTGCAACAGAATCTCCAGTGCTTCGCTCGGATCGACGGCGAACTTCAGCGGGTTCTTGTTGGTGCCTTGCACGGTGGTCTGGGCCAGACGCAGTTCGTTTTTCAGCTCCGAGCGGGTACGCAGGCTCTGCTGCAAACCGCCGATGCTCTGCCGCAGCAGGCGCGCGGCGTTCAGTGCCAGGGCTTCGCGTTCGTCGTGGCTCAGGCCTTTGACGTCCACACCCAGTGCCGCCCCGAAGTGCTCCCAGAAACCTTCGCTCTGACGCTCGACGGCTTTCGGTGCCGGAGCGGGTTCAGGTTCGGCAGGCGCGGCGATCAGCTCCGGCACCATCAGGCTTTCCATGTCGATACGTGCGTAGTCGGCACGCTGACGGGAATCTTCCGGCTTGGTGTTCGGCGCCAGCAACTCGTCGATTTCCGAGTAGACGCGCTCTTGCTGTTCGAGGGCGTTGAGCGGGTCGAGATCGAGGAACGCGTCATCGGGAATGATGCTGCCGGCAGCACGCGGACGGCCGACTTCCCCGTCGAAGGTCGCCGGGTCACGCACCAGGCGCGCGCGAATTTCGAAGTCGCCGAGCACGTAAGTGCTGCCGTGCTCGATCCGCACCGGTTCGCCCTTGTGCAGACGTGCTCCGCTCGAACCGTCCTGCACGCCGTTGCTGCTGGTGTCGGTGAGGAAAAACGTGCCTTCGCGGTAGCTGACAATCGCGTGGTGATTGGACAGGTGACGCTTGCGGTCAGGGATGATCCAGTCGCAGTCCTCGCCCCGCCCGATCACGCCGCCGGCCTGTTTAAAGGTCTTCTGGCACAACTCGGTGGGCACGAACTGCTTGGTGTTCAGCATTTCGAAAACCAGTTCCATGTTTGATGCTCCTTGCGGTCACTTGCCGCGATTGACCGCTTGCGGATCACCCAACGGGCGATAGTCGTTGTCGTTGAATTTGTAGTTGCCGCTACAGCCGCCCAGGCCGCATAGAACGACGAGGGTCAGCAGGACAGCGTGCCAGTGACGAACAGACATCAGAGGGTCTCCAGGTGTAGACAAAGCACAAAGCGCCGACCCTTGCGGGCGGCGCTGAAATGGGGTTTTGCGGGAAAAACGATGATCTTTTGCCTACCCATCGAAATCTCCCAGATTGATGTTCAGGCGGCCGAGGCGGTACAGCAGCGTGCGTCGCGGCAGGCCCAGTTCGCGGGCGGCGAGGGTCTGGTTGCCATCGTTTTTGCGCAGGCAATCGAGCAGCAGCGTGCGCTCGACCTGCTCCAGGCGTTCGCGCAGATTCAGATGGCTGTTGTCCTCCGGCATCGGCTCCATGCGCAGGGAAAAATGCTCGGCCAGCAACTCGCCGCCTTCGCACAGCAACACCGCGCGCTCGACCAAAGCCTTGAGTTCGCGCACGTTGCCGGGGAAGTTGTAGCCGGACAGGTGTTCCAGCGCCGCGCTCGACCAGCGCACCGGATCGCGTTGCAAATACGTGCAGGTCTTCTCGGCGAAGTGCTGGGCCAGTTCGAGGATGTCGCCTTCGCGCTGGCGCAGGGCCGGCAGCTCGATCGGGAATTGCGCGAGGCGGTAATACAGGTCCTCGCGGAATTTGCCTTCGCTGACCAGCGTCGACAGATCGCGGTGCGTCGCGGCGATGATGCGCACGTCGATCTTGTGGGTGTCGTTGGAACCCAGCGGCCGGATCTCGCCTTCCTGCAACACGCGCAATATCTTCGCTTGCAACGACAACGGCATGTCGCCGATCTCGTCGAGCAACAGCGTGCCACCATTGGCTGCATCGAACAGGCCGGCGCGGTCACGGTCGGCACCGGTGAACGCGCCTTTGCGATAGCCGAACAGTTCGCTTTCCAGCAGGTTTTCCGGGACCGCCGCGCAGTTCTGCACGATGAACGCCTGGGAACGACGCGGGCCGCAATCGTGAATTGCCCGGGCGACGACTTCCTTGCCGGTGCCGGTCTCGCCGCGCAACAACACGGTGTACGCGCTGTGCAGGACCTTGCTGATCAGCGAATGGGTCTGGCGCATCGCCGCGCTTTTGCCGATCAGGCCGTAACCACTGATGCTTGGCACGCTGCGCGCCACCGTGGCCGATTCCGCCAGCGGCTGACGCAGACGCTGCAGCAAGTGCAGTTGGCCGAGCACGAACGAACCGAGCTGCCCGAGCGAGTCGGCAAAGCCTTGCAGGTCCACGCGGCGACGGCTGGCACACAGCAACAAACCTTCCACCGCGTTGTGCTGATTGACCAGCGGCACGCACAGCAGCGACTGCCACGGCGAAGCCGCCGCCGGCAGAAAGCTGGTTTCGTGCAGGCTGCCGCTCAAGTCGTTGAGGCACACCACGCGGTTCTGGCACAGGGCGAACTGCAGCAGTTGCTCACCGTTGTAGTCCGCCGGCAGGCTCGCCGCTTCGCGCGGTTGCAGCGCGCCGTCGAGGCATTCGGCGTTCATCCCCAGGCAGGTGTGGGTGGCGTCGAGCAAATACAGTTGCGTCAATTCGCACCCGCTCAGCTCGGCCAGACCGCGCACGAAGTCACCCAACAACGCAGCACCGTCCGCCGCCCGCGACAGGCTGGCGAATTGCGCCAGCAACGCTTCGGCGTAGACCAGTGGCTGCGGCACTTGAGTGAACATCACACCCACCTCAGGCGAACTCGCAGGTCACGCTGGCTTCGCCGTCGAGCGTGGCATGCACACGCTTGAGGCTTTCGCCGGTGGCCATCGCGTCGAGCAAGCGGTCAGCCACCAGCGGCAGCACATGCTGATCGAGCAGATGGTCGATCAGGCGCGCACCGCTTTCGCTTTGCGTGCAACGCTCGGACAGGTGATCGACGAGGTTCTGGCACCAGCTGAAATCCAGCTGACGACGGTTGAGGCGCTCGCCGAGTCGGCCCAGTTTGATCTCGATCAGCTCGCGCAGCACCGGACCGCCGACCGGGTAGTACGGCACCACTTTCATCCGCGCCAGCAGCGCCGGTTTGAAGTGTTTGCTCAGCACCGGGCGAATGGTTTCTTCGAGCAGTTCGGCGCTCGGACGTGCGCCGTCTTCGCAGAGGTCGCTGATCTTGTCGCTACCGAGGTTCGAGGTCATCAGGATCAACGTGTTGCGGAAGTCGATTTCGCGCCCTTCGCCGTCGTTGGCCACGCCCTTGTCGAAGATTTGGTAGAACAGGTTGAGCACGTCGGGGTCGGCCTTCTCGACTTCATCGAGCAGCACTACCGAGTACGGCTTCTGCCGCACGGCTTCGGTGAGCATGCCGCCCTCGCCGTAACCGACGTAGCCCGGTGGCGCACCGATCAGGCGAGAAACGGTGTGCTTCTCCTGGAACTCGGACATGTTGATGGTGGTGATGAAACGGTCGCCGCCGTACAGCAGATCAGCGAGGGCCAGCGCGGTTTCGGTCTTGCCGACGCCACTCGGGCCGACCAGCAGGAACACACCGACCGGTGCGTCAGGTTTGTTCAGGCCCGCAGCGGTGGCGCGCATCGAGCGATCCAGTGCGTGCACGGCTTGTTCCTGACCACGGATGCGCGTGCGCAGGTCGGTGGCGAAACTAGCGACCTTGGCGTTGTGTTCGCGGGCCAGTTGCGCCAATGGCACACCGGTCCAGGCGCTGATCACTTCGGCGACCAGACGCGGGCAGACTTCGAAGCTGACCAGACGCTCTTTGACTTGTGCGGCGGTCAGGGCACTGTGGGTTTTATTCAGTTCGGCTTCCAGCGCTTCGACACTCTGGCCTTCCTCGACTTCAGCGGCGAGGGTTTCGATCACGGTACCTTCGGCGTCTTCTTCAACGCTGACGATCGGTTCAACGGCAGCGGCTTCGCGGGCCTTGGCCAGTTGCTGGCGCAGTTCCAGCAGGCGCTCGGCCAGTTGTTTCTGTTCGGTCCACAGGCTTTCCAGCGCGACCATTTCGGTTTCGGCTTCGTCGAGTCGCGCTTCCAGCGCATCCAGCGCTTCGTGGTCGATCAGCAGACCGGCCTCGGCATCGCGACGCAGGGCCTGACGCTGACGACCACCTTCGGCCAGTTCGCCACGCAGGCGCTCAAGGCTTTCCGGGGCAGCGGCAAGGCTGATACGCACGCGAGCACAGGCGGTGTCGAGGACGTCGACAGCTTTGTCCGGCAGCTGGCGACCGGCCAGATAACGTGCGGACAATTCGGCCGCCGAGACCACCGCGTCATCACGCAGGTAGATGCCGTGGCTCTTCTCGTAAACCTGGGCCAGACCACGAAGGATGGTCACCGCTTCGTTGACGGTCGGTTCGTGCAGTTGCACCGGCTGGAAACGACGGGCCAGTGCCGGGTCTTTCTCGAAGTATTTCTTGTACTCGGCCCAAGTGGTGGCGGCGATGGTACGCAGCTCGCCCCGCGCCAGCGCCGGTTTCAGCAGGTTGGCTGCGTCGGAACCGCCGGCATTGCCGCCAGCACCGATCAGGGTGTGGGCTTCGTCGATGAACAGAATGATCGGTTTTGGCGAGGCTTTGACCTCGTCGATCACGCCTTTGAGACGACGTTCGAACTCACCTTTTACGCTGGCACCCGCCTGCAGCAAACCCATGTCCAGCGACAGCAGCTCGACGCCCTTGAGCACCTGCGGCACTTCACCGGCAGCAATGCGCGAGGCCAGGCCTTCGACGATGGCGGTTTTACCGACACCGGCCTCACCGACCACGATCGGGTTGTTCTTGCGGCGGCGGGCGAGGATGTCGACCATCTGGCGGATTGCGCCATCGCGGCACAGCACCGGGTCGAGTTTGCCGTCGCGGGCCTGCTGAGTCAGGTTGTGGGTGAAGCGCTGCAACAGCGACTCGCCCTGCGCCGCCGGTTTACCGTTGGCCGCCGGTTGTTCCTGTTGCGACAGGGCAAATTCCTTCAGGCGATCAATGTTCAATTTGGCGAGCAGCGGCTGATAGCGACTGCCGGCGTAGCGCATCGGGTTGCGCAGCAGGGCGAGGATCAGCGCGGCGTCTTCGACCTGGGTCTGGCCCAGTTCAAGGTTGGCCACCAGCAGCGCATCTTGCAGCCACTGCACCAGTTCCGGGGCGAACACCGGGTTGCGCGAAGCGCTGTGCTCAACGCGCGACTGCAGCGCGGCGCTCAGTTCGCCGGCGTCGACGTCGGCATCCTGCAGCGCACGCGACAGCAAGCCGTTAGGACGCTCCAGCAGCCCCAGCAGCAGGTCTTCGACGAGGATCTTGCTGCCGCCACGGGCCACGCAACGCTCGGCTGAACGCTCCAGATCACGGCGGGTTTCGGCGTCCAGCGCCTGAATGAGTTGTTGCAGGTCTACGTTGATCATGGCTCACGTCCTTAATGAATTTTGCTGCCCAGGGTCACTACGCCGTCTGCTTTTTCGCAGCCCAGCCAACTGGTCCACCCCAGGCGACAGTCGTTCTTCTCACCAATGCGCAGTTCGCGGATTTCTTCCGGGCGCAGCACCAGGCGAATGTCGTAATCGAGCGGGTCACGCAAGGTGAACCGCACCAGCGCGCACAGCGGCTGGTAGCCGAACCCGATCGGCAGGAATTCGTGGAATCGCTCCCAGTCGAGTTCGGTGATGTGAATGCGGAATTTGCCGCTGCGGTCGCGCACCCGCTCACCCAGCACCAGGTCTTCACCCAGCAGGCTGTTGGCGCGCCCGAGGCGGTTGCGCTGCTCGTCGAGGATTTCCACGCGGCGCTCGATGCACTGTTCGATGACCAGGTCTTCGTGTTTGAAGTAATAACGCAGCACCGCTTCGATCAATGCCGCCGAGTGCGCCCGCAAGCTGAGCAGGCCGAGGTACGGCAGCAGGCGTTTCCAGTTGAGTTCCTTGGCCTTGCGGATCTCGTCGCCGCCCAGACCTATCAGCGCGAACAGCTGCGACGAGAACGGGTCGATCGCGCCGCTCTGGAAGCTGGCGCGATAGCGGTACTTGCGCCAGATCGGCAGCATCAGCCGTTGCAGGCGATGGTGGAACAGGTCGAGAAAGTTGCGCGTCGGGTTGCCGTCCTCGCTGTCGCCCAAGGCTTGTTCGCCATAGAACGCCGGCAGCGGCGAGCCCGAACCGACCAGGCCGATCAGGTTGAAACGCATGCGCGCGCGCATCTGCCCGTGCTCTTCGAAGAACTCCACACGATCAACATCGCTGCGCGGAAAACCGAGGCTCGGGTTGGCCTGGAATTCCACGTGATCGTACAAGTCGTCTTCGCTCAGGTACGGGTGAGCTTCGCGCAGCCGGTCGATCACCAGCAGCACGGCCTGAAACAGCGAGTACTCGCGTATTACCTTGGTCAGCCCGCTTAAAGCAGGGGCTGCAGGCCCATACGTGGTGTCCATTGGTACACCTCTCCCTGTGTGCTTTTTACCCGCAGCTCATGGAATGAATTGAGACTGGCGTAAAGCGCGAAAAACTCGTTAAGAACCGAAGCGAACACGAACAGGTCGCCTTCGCCGATATACCCTTCCGGGTCGATGGTCAGTTCGGTGCGCAGACCGCGCACCGGCAGCCCACGGTGCAGCCGGTCGACGTGGTGATGTTTGATGTGCTTGAGGCCGCCGAGCAGGCGCTTGCTGACCTTCTCCGCGTGCTGGTCGTAGTAGCGCGGCAAGTCGTAGGTTTCCAGAATCACCTTCAACGCATTGACGTCGGCCAGCGACAGATAGTTAAGCGACATGTTGCTGATCAGCTTCCACAGGAAGTCACGGTTCAGCGGTGGTGCGAAGCTCGACGTCGCCGGGGTGATGTTGCGGAAACTGAGGAACTCCGGGGTCTCTTCGCAGGCCAGGCAGATGTCGCCGAGCTTGAGCTTGCGCGGCAGGTTCTGGTTGGTGCACATCAGCTCGATCGACAGGGTTTCGTGGGCTTCGGTGTGACGGATGCCGAAGCTCAGGTAGGTGTCGAGGCCGTCGTGCAGCAGGGACGAACGCTGGCGAATGCTGTAATGCGGACGGCTGTTGGGCACGTCGAAACTCGGGTCATGCTCGAACGATTCGAACGGCACGTATTCCTGATAACCAAGGCCACCGGGCTTCCAGCCAGTCACGGTTTCCACCGAGAACACACCGCAGTTTTCCAGATCGTATTCCGCCGGCAGCAGCAGGTATTCGTCCTGCTTGCCGTCGAGACGGATCGGCAGGGCGTCGTGGGCGAACAGGTTGGCAATCGGGGTGCAGAACAGCTTCACGTTATCCAGGGTCGGACGCATACGCATGATGCCGCTCTTGCGAATGTCGAAGCGCAGTTCCAGGCCACGCATCTGCTTGAGCGTGTCTTCCGGCAGCGCCTTGAGAATGTCCAGACCGTTGACGTCGACGAACAGGAACTTGTCCTGGAAAGCGAAGTATTCCTGCAGGTAGCGATAGCCACGGAAAGTGTTCAGCGGATACGGAATCAACGCCTCTTCTTCGGCAAAACCCACCGGCTTGACCCGGTCACCGGGAATCTTGAACGCCATCGGCTTGCCAGCGACACCATCTATCGGCTTGCCGGCGCCGTCGAGCGGGATCAGCTCGATGCCTTCGAGATTGCGCAGCAGGCTCAGGTAGAGCATCTGGCTGATGTAGCGCTCGCCGGCAAAGTGCAGACGCAGTTTGCTCAGTTCCAGCTCACCGAGGTGGCCGTCGGCGCTCATTTCCAGACGCAGGCTGAGCAGCGAGCCGTCGCCTTTCACCGAGTAGTTCAGCGCAGCCAGATCCAGCGGCAACACTTCAGTCGGGTAGCAGGTGCGGAAGCGGCAACGCACGTCTTCGATCGGTTTGCTCTCGATCGGTGTATCGCGCTCGACCAGCAGCGCCGGGCCGGAACGCTTGAGCGGATCGAACTGCAAAATGCTGAACGCCGGCAGCGGGCGCATGTAGTTCGGCCACAGCAGTTGCATCAGCGAATGGCTGAGTTCCGGCAATTCGTCATCGAGCTTCTGCCGCAGCCGCCCGGTGAGAAACGCAAAGCCTTCCAGCAACCGCTCCACATCCGGATCCCGCCCGGCCTGGCCCAGAAACGGCGCCAACGCCGGACTACGCTCGGCGAAACGGCGACCGAGTTGGCGCAGTGCGGTGAGTTCGCTTTGGTAGTAGTGGTTAAAGGACACGGGTTACCTGCCTGGTAGTGGATCGCATGAAAAACATCCTTTGGAGCACGATTGTCGTTGCGGACATACAGCGTCTCCTGGCGATGCGCTTCCGGGTGTTGATGGCCGAATGAAGGATCGTTTGCGCGACGCGCACGTAGATATTCATCGCTGTGCGGCTCCTTGTTTTTGCGGAGTGATCTCGACGCCCGTATACACATAGAGCTCTTCGCCGCCGTAGCCACCAATTGCTGCAGCGCTGAGTGGATGGCTATCCCGGGTGCCATATCGAACCCAGCCTTCTGTCCACATCTGACCATTTTCGTGACGAATCTCCACGTAATAGTCGGGCGCTTCGTGCTTGGTGACCTCGACAAAAACCCCGCCATCCTCGGCGCCAATCCACAACGCATGGGGATGAGCGAAGAGCTTTGGTTCGGTCGAGCTTTCCATTCGCAACAGCAACGCGAAGCCGACCAGAATCGTCAGCAAACCGACCGAGCAGAGGAAAGCGGCAAGGCATTGCCACGCTCTTGATTTCATTGAGCCGTTCCCGCACAAAAACTTCATGGGCAGAAAGAACCATCAGTAATGACCCAAGCAATATTAGGGACCGCCCCCTTTTTCCAGAAAGCAAAAAACTTCATGTCATGACCCGAGCCAACAAAAACTTTTCAAACTTGCCAGCCAGCCATATCGCCAAAATAGTTAGCCCACCCGTTAAAACGCTGTAAGCGGCCGCGCGAACAGGATAAAGCGGCAACAGATAAACCAATATCAATGCAACCATTAGAAAAACAATGCTAACTTTCACCATTCGCTTTGGAATTACAGCAACAACTAAATTTACAAAAATAAACAGATAAAACACCATATACATGGCAATCCCGATGGAAGCACCACGCGAGGTAAGCCCACCAAATAAAACCTTGTACAGCGAAACACCATAGTAATTAACCACGACATAAATGACGCAGGCAAAAAAATGTACCAATAAACCCGCCGCTAGCCTCACCATCATCTTTTCCACTCTCCATACTTATCTACAGAGCCTTGCGTGATGGAGCTTCTTAACTTCTGATCGGATGTGCCAAGATAAACAGTACTGGTCACCACTTTCTCGCGATAACCCATTCGCCCAGCAAATACTCTTATAGTTTCAGTGCGTAGCTCAAAATTTTCAGAGGCCCACAAAGCACCGCGCAGCACCATGTAGTTATCGTATTCGTTGGTTCTGTCCTCCTTCGGAAATATAGGAATACCATCACCATACGTCATACCGGTTTCAACGGTTTTCTTGATAGCCGTTTCCGAAGACTTGGTTTCTTCCAAATATAAACGGTAGGTATCGGTCGAGAACGGTATTTGTCCAACACCGTCAGTCCAATAGGGCTCGCCCTCGATCATCACCATTATAAATCCGGCGCCGCCCTCTGAACTATTTTTCCAATCACCGGGCATTCTAGGAGCGAAGCTAATTGACATTCTGTCAACAATTGCAAACTTTATAATTTCTGCCCAGGTAAATTGTTTATAAGCATTGTATGCGTCCGTGCCGGCAGTTTTAGACTCGGGATTCACCCATAACTTTTCCCGGTAGTTATCAGCTAGAGGCTCAAACCATTGGATGGCTTCCGCATAGAGCTTTTCAGCCGTCATGATTCTGAACTGAACATCTGATGCATTCGGTTTTACAGCAAAAAGAGGCACGCCATTGCCTCTGGTTATCAGCCAAACATTTGGCAAAGGAAGCTTTTTCGGTTCTTTATCTTCACTCGGCGTAGTTTCGGCTTTAATTTTCAGCTCCGTTTTTCCATCGGAGGTCTCGAAAACATGTGCGATGCCGTCGATAACAATAGAGGTTTCCACGCGATTACTCCGCCGACACGTAGATGGTAACCATCTCGCCTTGTTTACCAGTGGAGAAACACCCCGTGCCCCCAGCTGCCGACGAACATCCTGCTTTTTCTAATCCACTCTCAGAAACCATTCTGTAATTCAAGTTCGCGATTGGTTGTCCGTCCGCTGCATGAAAGGAAAAAACTCGGTTGAAGATCCCAGGAATAACAACGGGCTCCGGCGGCACAAACGGCGCCGGCGAATGCGAATTCCCGATAATCACCGTCCCGGATCCAGCCGTAACCTTGTTGCCATGCGTACCCACCGAATCAACCGTCGCGGCAGGTTTGCCATTGATCAACACAGTGGTCGCCAAACCTCCCGACATCGCACCACCACACGCCGAGGCATCGCCTTGGCGGGCGGCCGCGAGGCCGTCGAAGAACACGTCGCCGGAACCGGCGGCGATCGGGTTGGTACCGTGGCCTGGAAGTGGGCAAGCGGTGGGGTCGGATACGCGTGCTGCGGGTTTGCCAGACATCGGGGATCTCCTTAGGTGACCTTCACTTGTCCGCTGCCATCCAGGCGCGCGGAAAAACTGACCTGACGCTTGAACCCTTCAACTTCCAGCAGGCCTTCGATACTGAAGGCCAGGCGCAGTTGATCGTGGTCACGCGGCAGGGAAATAACACGCACGTTGCTCAGGCGCGGCTCGTAGGCTTCGATGAAGCTTTCGATGGCCAGGCGGGCCTGACTCAGGGAGTCGTGCAGGCTCAGGCGCATGTCATTGAGATCGGGCAACCCGTAGTCGGACAGCGTTTGCACGCTGCCGGCCCGGGTGCTGAGCATTTTGGCCAGATGGGCAGCCACCGACGCCATGGCCGAAGCCTCGAGGCTCCTGCCCTTGCGCTGTTCCGCATCGCCATTGAGGCGTTCGAAAAGACTGCCGTATCCGTCCATGAGTCGCTCTTACTCTTTGTCCAGCTTGCCAACCAGCGACAGGGTGAAATCGGCACCCATGTACTTGAAGTGCGGACGCACGTTCAAGCTCACGCGGTACCAGCCCGGCTCGCCTTCAACGTCGCTGACGATCACTTGCGCAGCGCGCAGCGGACGACGGCCACGCACTTCGGCGCTCGGGTTTTCCTGGTCGGCGACGTACTGGCGAATCCACTTGTTCAGTTCCAGCTCGAGGTCGGTACGTTCTTTCCACGAACCGAGTTGCTCGCGCTGCAGCACTTTCAGGTAGTGAGCCAGGCGGTTGACGATCATCATGTACGGCAGTTGGGTGCCGAGCTTGTAGTTCAGCTCTGCCGCCTTGCCTTCTGCGCTGATGCCGAAGAACTTCGGCTTCTGCACCGAGCTTGCGGAGAAGAACGCCGCGTTGTCGGAGCCTTTGCGCATGGTCAGGGAGATGAAGCCTTCCTCGGCCAGTTCGTATTCACGACGGTCGGAAACCAGAACCTCGGTAGGGATCTTGGTTTCGATTTCGCCCATGCTTTCGAAATGGTGCAACGGCAGGTCTTCAACCGCGCCACCGCTCTGTGGGCCGATGATGTTCGGGCACCAGCGGAATTTGGCGAAGCTGTCGGTCAGCTTGGTGCCGAACGCGAAAGCGGTGTTGCCCCACAGGTAGTGCTCGTGGCTGTTGGCAACGGTTTCCTTGTACACGAACGATTTGACCGGGTTTTCTTCCGGATCGTACGGGTTACGCAGCAGGAAACGCGGCACGGTCAGGCCAACGTAACGGGAGTCTTCCGAAGTACGGAAGCTCTGCCATTTGGCGAATTGCGGGCCTTCGAAGTGGTCTTTCAGATCTTTCAGATCCGGCAGGCCGGTGAAGCTTTCCAGACCAAAGAATTTCGGGCCGGCCGCGGCGATGAACGGCGCGTGGGACATGCAGGATACGCTGGCCACGTATTGCATCAGTTTCACGTCCGGCGAGCTTGGGGACATGAAGTAGTTGGCGATGATCGCGCCAACCGGCTGACCACCGAACTGGCCGTATTCAGCGGTGTAGATGTGCTTGTACAGGCCCGACTGCATGACTTCCGGCGAATCTTCGAAATCGTCCAGCAGGTCTTCTTTGGAGACGTTGAGGATTTCGATCTTGATGTTTTCGCGGAAGTTGGTGCGGTCGACCAGCAACTGCAGACCACGCCACGACGATTCCAGGGCCTGGAAATCCGGGTGGTGCAGGATTTCGTCCATCTGACGGCTGAGCTTGGCGTCGATCTCGGCGATCATGCGGTCAACCATGGCTTTCTTGACCGGCTCACCGTTGTTCTGCGGCTTGAGCAGCTCTTCGATGAACGCCGACACGCCACGCTTGGCGATGTCGTAGGCTTCGTCGTCCGGGGTCAGACGGGTTTCGGCGATGATGCTGTCGAGAATGCTGTACTCGCCGTTGTCGGCGCTTTTCTCTTGTGCTGCGCTAGTGCTCATTGTGTTGGCTTCCTTGGCTGCTGGGTTCTCAGGCGTCCGGGGCTGCGGCGTTCAGGCCCAGCTCACCGAGTACGCGACCGCGGGATTCGTCGTCGGCGAGCACGCCTTCGATCGCTTTACGGAACGCAGGTGCGTTACCCAGCGGGCCTTTGAGGGCCACCAGCGCATCGCGCAGTTCCATCAGTTTTTTCAGCTCAGGCACTTGCTCGACCAGGCTGGCCGGGTTGAAGTCCTTCATCGAATTGACGCGCAGTTGCACAGCCAGCTCGTCGGCCTCGCCATCTTCCTGCAGACGGTTCGGCACGCTCAGCGTCAGACCCAGTTCTTGCTTGGCCAACACTTCGTCGAAGGTCATCTTGTCGATGCTGATCGGCTTGCGATCCTCGATTTTGCGATCGTCCTTGCGGTGGGTGTAGTCACCGATTGCCAGTAGTTTCAGCGGCAGTTCAATCTCTTCCTGAGCACCGCCGGTGGCGGGTTTGAAGGTGACGTTGATGCGTTCCTTGGGGGCTACCGAGCCTTCTTTGGCCATGGCTTTTCTCCTTGCGGTTGTGGCCCTGGGGCCTATTCGAGTACCACTTCGAGGTCGAGGTGGCACAGCCTGCGATAAATCTCTTCCTTGCGTTCACGCACTGCATGGTTCTGCGGCAACAACTCGCAGCAACTGTGCAGCAGGTGCAGCACTTCCAATGCAAGATCGGGCTCCCAGGCGTGCAGGCCTGAGTCCTGTAATGTCTGATCGAGGGTTTCGAGCTGGTTCTTGGCCAGTTCGTACTTCTTGGCCATGAAGCACAGGCGCGCGAGGGCGAACTGCCAGAAGAAGCGCTCGCGACCACCGTGGGCCGACTGCAAACCCTGCTTGAGGATCTGCACGGCCGGTTTCAGGCCTTCCTTGCGCAGCAATGGCAACACTTCCTCAAGGGCCTTTTCCCAGGCGGGCTGGGTTTCGACGTTTTCGCTTTCGACCTTGCGCGGCGCACTGGCGCTTTGCAGGTGCGGCATGACGTTGGCGGCGATCCACGCCCGGGTGGACGGATCGGCAAACGGCGCGCCGTCATGGAAGCGCAACTCGACAATGCCGGGCAGGCGCTGAATCAAAAGCGCGAAGTGGATTTCCACTTCGCGCATGGCCAACTCGGCGTTGAGGTTCTGGAGACATTCCCAGACCATCCTCTGGCCATCGAACCAGAACGGCGCCTTCGCCAGGCTCGCCTCCAGTTCCACCAGCAGGTCGGCGTATTTGCCCTGATCGAAGCGGTCCTGATAGAGCTTGAGTTTCTCCAGCGGCAGGCCGCGCAACACGGTGATCTGCTCGGCGTTGCGCTCGGGTACCGCGTCGATGGTCATCCACAGCAGTGTGCGATTCAGGCGCAGGGCGCGCAGGTCGGTGGCCTTCTGCTTGAGCCACCAGGCACACAACGGGCGGGCACTTTCCTGCTGGGCGCGCAAGGCTTTGTGTGCCTCGCGCTCGTTGTCGATCGGCGCGCCGGGCGTCAGCAACTGGCTCGCAGCCTGCTTGACCTGCGCCACCGCCGCGCCCACCACGCCGGGGGCCGGCTGATTGTCGGCGGCGCGCTGGATCATGGTTTTCAGACGACGGGAGATCGGCAGCAGCAGCGGCGCATCATCGCCCAGATGTTCAGCGCAGGCCGCTTCGAGACCGGACAGGTGCTCGGAGAGCTGCCGGAACATCGGCAACTGCTCTTTGATCGCAATGTTTTCAGTGATGACCTGTTCGAGACGCGGCACCAGCCAGCCGATGGCGGCGGCACGGGTACGGGGTTTGAGCGGGTGAACGTCGGCCCAGTTGTTTTCCGACAGGTGGTGCAGCAAACCGAGGCCCGCCAGCAGCCCGGGGAAGGACTCGCGCTGGTACAGCGACCAGGTCAGCCAGGCGCCAACCCGCAAGTCCTTGGACTGGGTGCGCAGGAGATTTTCGCTGTTTTCACGGATTTTCAGCCAGTCGATCTGCCCGCTCTCGTGCATCGACGAAGCTTTGGCCAGCTCGCTTTCCAGGGCCTCGAATTCGCTCGAAAAACGAACGTCTTCGCCCGCGAAATTCTCTTTGGAAACAGAGACTTTTGCGAGTTCGAGGTAATGGGCGGAAAGTTTGCTTGAGTAGGACATCCATGGCCTTTAATTAGGATTACAGTCATGCGCCTATTGGAGTTGCCACGGCGCTGGACAGTATCGAAGAGCGGTGAAGCGACTCATCCAATTGAGATGTGCTCTTTCAAGTGGGCGCATCGTAATCACTATGATGGCCACTAGCAAGCATCCGATTAAACAACAAGACGAAGTGTTCATTGGGGCGTGTAAGAGATTGCCCTATATCCGACAGGGGAATCCCTGATAGCGATTTATATGGCCTGCATTCGCCACGCCCCTTCAGAACCCTTGATCCAGAGCGGCCCGCTCGAACTTGACCGTATCGGCCCGAACGCCCGTTCCATTACAGGGCGGCAAGCATGACAACTCTCGAAAAAAATAGAAGTAGGACTCTTCCGAAAAACGCAGATTTTTCTAAATATTTTTTTCGCGGACAACGCTAAACAAAAAAAGTGCCATCAAATTGATGGCAATTCATATTCCTGAAACTTATACGGAACTGCTGAACACTGTACATCCGTACCAACTCAATAATTATTGAAGTGTTCCCCTACAGTCTTTTCCTTCAATTCTGCCCGCACTTTCACACCCGGAATACTCTGACAAACCTCAGGGATACTTCTTACATCAATTTATTTCCTGCATTGCTAGCTTGCCTTGGCAAATTCTTTCGCGTGGCGATCAGGGACGATCGAACACCGCGCATCGACTCACCTTGCTTAAGGACAAGCGTATGTTCAGCACGGGCAGTTGCGCGCCTTTTACCCTGCAAATTCCCGGAATTCGCCATGATTTTCAGGTACTGGCATTCGATGGCACTGAAGCTATCAGTCAGCTTTATTCCATCCGCATAGAACTGGTCAGCGAGTATCCGCACCTCGATCTGGAGCGACTGCTCAGTCAACCGGCATTCCTGCAGTTCGGCCACAACGGCGAAGGCATTCACGGGCGTATCGAAGAGGTGATGCTCGGGGAATCCGGAAAACGCCTGACCCGCTATGCACTCACGCTGGTGCCAGCGTTGCACTATTTGCAGTTCAGCTACGACCAGCGGATTTTCCAGAAGCTGACGGTGCCGCAAATCATTGCGCAAGTGCTCCAGCGTCATGGCATCCAGTCCGACGTCTTCACCTTCAACGTCGCGCTCAATCCGGAGCGTGAGTACTGCACGCAGTATGACGAAAGCGATTTCGCGTTCATTCAGCGTCTGTGCGCCGAAGACGGAATTGCGTGGCATCACCAGCATTCGCCAGACCGGCATTTGCTGGTGTTCACCGACAGTCAGGTGTTCTTCCCGACACTGGGTCCGACGCCTTTTCAGGCCGACAGCGGCATGGTCGCGGAACACCCGGTGGTCAATGAACTGACCCTGCGCTTCAACACTCGCACCACCACCGTCACCCGCCGCGACTATGACTTGAGGCGACCCAGCCTGTTGCTTGAAAGTCGTTTCACTGCCGAATTCACACCCGAGCTTGAGGACTATCGCTACCCGCTGCTGATGACGTCGGAAAAACACGGCAGACAACTGGCACGTCAGGCACTGGAGCGGCATCGCCGCGACTATTTATTGATCGAAGGCAAAAGCAATCAAAGCACCTTGCGCAGCGGCTACCTGTTCGACCTGACCGAACATCCGCGCCAGGACTGCAACGAGCTGTGGCTACTGGCAAGTCTTCATCATGAAGGAAGGCAGCCGCAGTCACTTGAAGAAGCAGGCAGCAATGACGCCCCACCCGCCGACGGTTTCACCCAAGGTTATCGCAACACCTTCACGGCCATGCCGGCGGAGGTGTCTTACCGCCCTTCTCTGCCACCGCGCAAGCCGCTGCTGGTCTGCCAGACCGCGCGCGTCACCGGCCCTGCTGGCGAGGACATTTTTTGCGACGAGTACGGCAGAGTTCGCGTGGAATTCCCATGGGATCGCGCCGAACTCGGCAGCGAAAAAAGCAGTTGCTGGATCCGTGTTGCATCCAGTTGGGCGGGTGAAGGTTTTGGCGCGGTAACCATTCCGCGGATTGGCATGGAAGTGGTCGTGACCTTTCAGGACGGCGACCCGGACAAACCGCTGATCACCGGTTGCGTGCCCAACAAGGTCACCTCAGTCGCCCATCAACTGCCCGAACACAAGACCCGAACGGTATTGCGCAGCCAAAGCTCGCCGCGCAATGGCGGCTACAACGAGTTGTCGATCGAAGACCGTGCCGGCAGGGAAAAAATCTACCTGCGCGCCGAGCGCGACATCGAGCAACTGATCCTCAACGACAGTCGCAGCGTGATCGGTCATGACCGCTTCGAACAGACGGGCAACGACAGCACCACCCTGATCGAGGGCAAGGCGCTGCGCACCCACCAAGGCGTGCGCAGCACGGTGATCAACGCCGATGATTTGCTCACGGTCAGTGGCACCAGCAGTCAGTCGGTCGGGGCACTGGTGATTCAGGCCGGTGAACAGGCACATGTGAGCGCCAGCAACGTGGTGATTGATGCCGGGATGAGCCTGACGTTGACGGCCGGCGGGCATCACCTCGTGATCAACGCTGCGGGGATTTTCAGTAGCGTGCCCATCGTCGAGGGCGGTGCGCCCATGCCGGGGATCACGCCGTTGCAGCCATTGCAGCCATTGCAGGCTGAAGCCCGCCAAGCCATCCCCGCCATCGCCACCCCGCCGTCCATCCTCAGCGACGCCCGTCAGCAGGCGGCCGACTATTGCCCGCTCTGCGAGGCCTGTCTGGCTGGCCAGTGCAGCCTTGGAGAAGTCGCATGACTGCGCTCGAATCATGGCTGCACGAACAAAACCGGGCCGGGCGCGATCTTTATCTGATGCTCGATATCGACGGGCAGATGGATACAAGAGCTGCGCTGCTGGACGAACAGGGCGTTGCGCGGTATCGCAATCTGTATGCAGGAACAGCTGCAAACGCACTGGCGCAGGCAGGGCCACTGCTGTTTCACATCGACTCCATTCATGACCCGGCGATCCAGAGTTTGCTGCGCGCCCCCGAACGCAACTGGGGCTGGCTGGCAAGCGCCAGTCACGTTGAGCTGGATGCCCTGGCTGCGCATTGGCGCGAACGCGTGCTGACCGGTGAACGACCAACTCTGGCGGTCTATCGCGCGCATGACAATCGGGTACTCGGCCGCGCACTGGTTCATCTGCAACCGCAGCAGTACGCCGAACTTCTGGGGCCGATGGTCAGCGTCTGTTACTGGCACGACGGGCAATGGAGGGTCGCCGACAATCCCGATCCTGGCACACACCCGGTGCCAGCCGACCCGCCATGGCTACAGACCCCGACACCGGAGCTGATTTACGCCAACGTCCTGTTCGATAACGCCCGGCGCTATCTGGTGGGCCAACACACCGAAGCGCTGATCAGGCTCGCGGAACAACTGGATGTGGATGACTGGTTGTGGGAGCAGATTCAGCGAACTCACCTGTGGGGCTGGCAAGCACCGGAGCAAGTGCATTTCTTGCTGATGCAGAGTTTGCAGATGCCGGGGTATCTGCCGCCCAAATCGTGGCTGCCAAAACCTGAAGAAGAACCGGCGGCGCATTTTGAGCGGGTCTACCAGCAAGTGCTGTATTGGCAGGGAGAGGCTCGTTTATGAACGGTGCGTTTCGATTGCTGGCGCTTGGCAGTTGCCTCGCGCTGAGCGTGGGTTGTTCGGCTGTGGGGACACCAAACACATTCACCTTTGTTCCTGACCTTCCGCCCAACTTCAAGTACGAACTTAAAGCCATCTACCTGCCCATCGAAGGTGAAACGTGCAGGGTGGCGGGGAAGCCGGATTTCTGGGTCAGCTTCAATAAGCCGAATATGGAATACGTCAGCACCGCGGAAATTGATCTGTACAAAACCGCGAGCGGCTGCCCGCTGTCGTTGAATGAAGTGGAAATCAAGATCATCGGTGTTTTTGGCCCGGAACGAAGTGATAGCAGCTATGACTATGCCTCATTTGCCGTACGCCCGGAGTTGCTGGAGCGGCACATGGGGACATTCAGCGATGACGGCACAGGTGAGTTCTTCGGTGAATGCATGTGGTTTTTTCGCACGGTCAGCCCCAAGCGTTACCTCATAAAAATGTTGAGATGCAAAAAAATGGATGAGCAGGGCAATGTCGCCCGGAGTCGTCCTTCCACGGCATACACGCTGAAGCAACTGCCGGGGAAAACCGTAAAACTGAAGATCAAGTTGGCTGATGAAGAAAGGCCCGGCTGGGGTGACACTTGGGTTGAAGTTCCCGGTGGCTGGAAGCGCTGTTTGGGTGAAGGTATGGAAGATCAGCGTGGTTACTGCAATGGAAATTACAAAGACTTCAGCACCTTCAGGATGGTGGATGAACGCGTTTGCACCATTTACCCCGGCTGCACGGAAAACAAGGATGCGACACCATGAGGGATCAAAAAACACAGCAATCGCGGGTGTATTTCCTGCACTTCAAACAAGTCCTTCAATGGCTGACATTGGGCACTTGCCTTGCTTTGACAGTGGGTTGCTCGGCTGTCAGCAAACCAAACACTTTCACCTTTGTTCCCGACCTTCCGCCCAACTTCAAGTACGACCTGACGGCCACCTACGTGCCCGCCCAAGATCAGACATGCTCGGTACCGGGTGGAAAAGGTACTCAGCTTGGGTTCAATAAAACCAACATGAAATATGAAGGCACATCAGAAATCCCGCTTTACAGAACCGTGAGCAACTGCCCGCTGGCGCTGAATCATGTGGAGATCAAGGTCATTGGTGTTTTTGGCCCAGGAAGAAGTAACAGCAGCTATGACTACGCCTCATTTGCCGTGCGTCCAGAGTTGCTGGAGCGGCACATGGGGACATTCAGCGATGACGGCACAGGTGAGTTCTTCGGCGAGTGCATGTGGTCTTTTCGTACCGTCGGGCCGAAGCGTTACCTGATCAAGCTGCTTACCTGCAAAAAAATGGATGCGCAGGGCAATGTTGGCCGAAGTCGTCCGTTCACGGCTTACACGCTGACACAACTCTCGGGGAAAACCATAAAGCTGAGGATCAGGTTGTCCGAAGAAGAGGAGCCCTACATGGGGGACACCTGGGTAAAGGTGCCGAACGGCTGGAAGCGTTGCATGGGGAAAAGTTTCGAAGATCAACATGCGTTTTGCTACGGCAATCACCACGACTTCAGCACCTTCAGGATGGTGGATGAGCGGGTGTGCACCATTTATCCGGGCTGCACGGAAAACAAGGAGGAGATCCCATGAGCATTGAGTCGTTAGATCCGAGCGTTGCAGCCTTTATGCAGGGCAACATTCACGCCTGCCCTTTACGTGGTCACTCCACGACCTTTCAATTAGTGGACGAATTTGGTGACGGCAAGCCCTATGCGGGTTTGACATTCGAAATCACTGATTACGAAGACACCGTCTATTCCGGTCAGCTGGATGCGACAGGCTCTGGAAAAGTAATAAATCATTTTTGTGGGCCGGTGGTACTTAAACTCAATCATTCATATCAAGGTCGAGATGATGACTACAGTCAGTTAATTCGCCGGAAGCACTACCCCCTCCCCATCACCGAACTCCAGGTTCGCGCCGAGAAAACTGGCTTCTTCACCAAATCAGGCGTGCGTACCCAGGCCAATCCAGCAAAAGACCTTGCCGGGACCAACGCCTATTACCAGGTTGAAGTGAGCGAACTGGTCAAACATGTAGCGCACTTGCCGCCTCTGGCAGAGCGTCGTGATCCGCCGAATATGGTGGTGCACAAACTCATGCGCTCCACGCTCCAAACCCGAACGTTCGCACAGATTGATAGCAATGCGCCGGACGCAGGAATGAGCGCGATCTTCAGTCAGGCCAGCATGGCCACGGTCGAGTTGGGTTTCTCTCCGCCGCCGCCCAAACCCAAGGGCATTGCCTTGTTGCCGAACAAGCACCATGTGCTGGAAGTGCGCCCCATGCGGGCGTTACGCCCTATGCTGTCGATCGGCAACGAGTTCTGCGCACTCAACCTCTATCAACTGTCATTGATGGCGACCCTGAGTTACACCGACTTCGGCCAGGAGCCGAACACGCAACCGGTCAAGACCGACCGTGTGAGTTTCCCCGTGCAGCCCAGCAGCGGTAATTGGTTCGGCCATGCACTGCCGCAGTTTGATGAGTTGTGGAAAGTCGATGCCTCGCAAAGGAAGAAGTACTACCCGTTGTATGAAGAAGTGCCTTACTCGAAACGCCTGGAAGTGGTGCCGTTCGATCCACAGCTCTACCCCGAGGTGAATGATCCAGCACTGGGGGATCAACAGGAACATCCGGCCAAGCTGCACTTTTTCGATGATCGCAAACAAGCCGACAGTACGGACACTCAGGCGTTTATTACGCATCACGACGAGGTGATATTGATCAGTGTCCGGGGAACCAGCGAAACGTTGCCCGATGGCCTGCGTGACGGAGACGCCTATCAGGTGCCTTTTCAAGAAGGAGAAGGCAAGGTGCACCGTGGCTTCTACGGGGGCGCCCAAGCGGTTTTCCCGTTTGTCGTGAGCTATCTGGAGAGGTTCTACAGTGGGCAAAAACTGCTGATTACCGGACACAGCCTGGGCGGGGCGATAGCACTGATCTTGTCCGAGATGCTGCGCCGCGATCCTCAATACTCATCGGATATCGTGCTCTACACCTACGGTGCCCCTCGCGCCGGCGACACCACCTTCATCGCAAGCGCCCAGCCACTGACCCACCACCGCATCGTCAACCAGAACGACCCGGTACCCAGCGTACCCGCCACCTGGATGAACACCTATGCCGAACCCAAGCAAATGTACACCGCCAACGGAGTGGTGTTGGCCCTTCAACCGGTCGCCGGGTTTGCCTTGCTGGTCTGGGGCGTAACCAACTTTTTTGGTGAGGATTACGGGCATCACGGTGAACTACGCCACTTCATGCCGGTGGTGTTTGGCAAGGAACACAAGTCATCCATTCTCTGGCAGCCTGGCTGCAGCCTCATCAACGATCACGGTTGCGCACAGGCCTTGCGAAATATCAATGGCTTGCCCAAGCGCGGCTCATTTCTGGAGCAGCTCGCCGCGGCGAGCGATCACTCGATGGTCGGGAGCTACATCCCCGGCTGTTGGGCCAGTCTGCGCCGCTGGCAGGAGGCGCAGCAGCTCAAACGTTCTGTGGTGACGTACCGGGAGTTCGAATGGGTGAGTGGCGCTTTAAAGAATCTCAAAGACCAACTGAGTGCCGTGAAGCGCAATCTCCGAGACCACCCCAGCGCGTATGTCCGGCACGAGGAAAGAACCCACAAGACGACAGTTCTCGACAGAGAAATCAGCAAAATAGAAATGACCCACGCTCGACTGGTCGCCCTGCACGGCCAGCGAGTCACCGAGGCCGACGTCTACGGCAGCTACGCCGAACAGCCCGAGTGGGTGCAGGAAAACCTGCTGCGCTGGAACGCGCACCCGGAAAATCTCGTTCAGGAACAACTGGCGATGATTCCTCCCGCCGCCCAGGACCACGATGCAGCGATCGCGGCAATGACGGGGGGACACGCGGTCGGCGCGCCCTATCAGCTGGATATTGATTCAATTGTGTAATCACCACAAAAAATGGGCACCCGACCGCAATCGGTGTGCCCATTTTTTATTGCGCTGCTCCCCGTTGTTCGGGGAGTTCGCCGCAATTAAGGATTAACGCTGTCTTTCAACGATTTGCCTGGCTTGAACGCAACGGTGTTGCTGGCCTTGATTTTAACCGGCTCGCCGGTCTGCGGGTTTTTGCCGGTACGGGCGCCGCGGTGGCGTTGCAGGAAGGTGCCGAAGCCCACCAGCGTCACGCTGTCCTTGCGGTGCAGAGCGCCGGTAATTTCTTCGAGGACGGCGTTGAGTACGCGGTTGGCCTGCTCTTTGGTCAGATCTGCTTTTTCAGCGATTGCAGCGGCGAGTTCTGGTTTACGCATTAGTGAAGCCCCTTTGACGGTTTTTTGTTGTTATGTCCGTGCTGTTCTCGTTGGAACAGCGCCCAAGGCGCCGCAGGCTCTACTCTGCGGCAGACGGGAGTGAGAATGGCACGCGGATACCGGCGGCGCCAGTCTCCCCGCGACCTTTGTAGGGGCAAAAGCGGGGTGATTCCGACAGAACGACCGGTATTTACGCCAGCAGCGCCGGAAGCTGTTTGTTCAGGGCGAGTTTTTCCATCACCGCCGCGCCAGTCAGGGCATAACCGAGCAACTGGCCGTCGGAGCCATGACACACAGCCTTGATGTCGGCGCCCTGCCCTTCGACGGTCCAGACGCCTTCGCGGCCCCGTGGCGGCGGTGAAACGACCAACGGGCACACCGGGGTTTTCACGGTGATCGGCATCGGGCCGTAGCTCACTGCGGCAGGGTTTCCGGTGAGGGTTTGTGCCAGCGCACGCGCACCACTCATGAGGGGCATGACGTACAACAGATTGAGGCCATCGACCTCGGCACAGTCGCCCAAGGCGTAGATATTGGCGTGGGACGTTTTCAGATACCGGTCGACGACGACGCCGCGATTGACCTGCACCCCGGCCGCCGCTGCCAGATCAATGCGCGGGCGCAGACCGATGGCCGACACCACGACATCGCAGGCAATCACCTGACCGTCGGACAGATGCGCTTTTAGCCCGTCGGCGTCCTTTTCCAGGCGATTCAGTACCGGACCCAGGTGGAAACGCGCGCCCAGGCTTTCCAGCCCGGCCTGCACGGCTGCCGCAGCGGCCGGGTGCAGCAGCATCGGCATCACTTGCTCGCACGGTGCAACCAGCTGCACCTCGTAGCCGCCGAGGATCAGGTCGTTGGCGAATTCGCAGCCGATCAACCCGGCACCGAGCACCAGCACCCGCCGTTTGCCTTCGGCTGCCGCACGAAAACGCGCGTAATCCTCGAGATCGTTGATCGGGAATACCAGATCAGCGCCATCGCCCTCGATCGGCACGCGTACGGTTTCCGCACCCCAGGCGAGGATCAGGTCGCGGTAGTACACCGCCTCTTCGCCAATCCACAGGCGCTTGTGGCCGGCGTCGATACCACTGATGCGCGTATGGGTGCGCACTTCGGCCTTCAACTGCTCGGCCATGGTGCCGGGTTCAGCCATGCTCAGGCCATCGGCGTCCTTGTTCTTGCCGAAACCGGTGGAGAGCATCGGCTTGGAGTAAGAGCGGCCGTCATCGGCGGTAATCAGCAGCAGCGGGGTTTCGCCATCGAGTTTGCGAAACTCCCGGGCCAGGTTGTAACCCGCAAGCCCGGTGCCTACGATTACGACAGGTGCGTTCATACCTTACTCCTTGGTTTTTCTCAGTTGATTTCGATCATTTCGAAGTCCATCTTGCCGACGCCGCAGTCCGGGCACAGCCAGTCTGCCGGTACATCTTCCCAACGGGTGCCCGGCGCAATGCCGTCATCCGGCCAACCCTCAGCTTCGTTGTAGATCAGGCCGCAGACGATGCATTGCCACTTTTTCATTCAGTTACTTCCTCAGGATTCAGGCTTTTGTCGGCGCGGACGGTCGATGGTGGTTGCGCTGCCATCCGGCTCAGGGCGTTTTGTACTGATGGTGCCGGGCAGATGCAAGCCTGTTCGGCGCAACGGCGACCCGGATCAATCAAATTCGCAGCACGCCATGTTAAGCTCGCCGCCTCATTTGCGGCCAATAATGACTCATTGTGCAACATTCAAATGCCTGCCCGGCCCCGCTCTGGCTGACTCAAAGCCGACTGACGCCCCTCCCCGATCCGTTGACCCTGGACTGGTTGTTCGACGAAGGCTCGCTGACCCGCCGCCTGACGCGGCTGTCCGATGACGGCTTCAGCGTTACGCCGTTGTTCGAAGGCTGGGACACTCTGCGCAGCGACGAATGCACCGCGCTGGATCTGGCCGAAGGCAGCGAAGGCTGGGTGCGTGAGGTGTATCTGCGCGGTCACGGCGAGGCCTGGGTGTTTGCCCGCAGCGTGGCGTCACGCGCCGCGTTGCAAGGTGATGGCTTGCACATGGACGAACTGGGCAGCCGCTCCCTGGGTGAGCTGCTGTTTTGCGATCACGCCTTCCAGCGCCGCGCCATCGAGGTCTGTCACTACCCCGAAGCGTGGTTGCCAGCCGCATCGAAAGCGCCGCAACTGTGGGGCCGCCGTTCGCGTTTCGACCGTGGCGCCCTGAGTGTGCTGGTCGCGGAAATTTTCCTGCCGAGCCTGTGGCGTGCCGCCCGCGCCCATCCGGAGAACTGCTGATGTACCAGAGCCTGCTCAAGTCCCTGAACCGCTTGAATCCGCGCGCCTGGGATTTCATTCAGCTGACGCGCATGGACAAGCCGATCGGCATTTACCTGCTGCTGTGGCCGACGCTGTGGGCGCTATGGATTGCCGGTAAAGGCTCGCCTTCGCTGGCCAATATCGTGATTTTCGTGCTCGGCGTGGTACTGACCCGTGCCGGTGGCTGCGTGATCAACGACTGGGCCGACCGCAAGGTCGATGGCCACGTCAAACGCACCGCGCAACGCCCGCTGGCCAGCGGCAAGATCAGTTCGAAAGAGGCGCTGGTGTTTTTCGCGCTGCTGATGGGCGTGAGTTTCCTGCTGGTGCTGTGCACCAATGCACCGACGATCTGGTTGTCGCTGGGCGGCCTGGCATTGGCGTTCACCTACCCGTTCATGAAGCGCTACACCTATTACCCGCAAGTGGTGCTGGGGGCGGCGTTTTCGTGGGGCATGCCGATGGCGTTCACCGCCGAAACCGGCGAACTGCCCGCCGCCGCGTGGCTGCTGTGGATCGCCAATCTGTTGTGGACGGTGGGTTATGACACCTATTACGCAATGACTGACCGGGACGACGACCTGAAGATCGGCGTGAAATCCACGGCGATTCTGTTTGGCGAGGCGGACCGGGTGATCATCCTGAGCCTGCAGGCGTTGTCGCTGGGCTGCCTGCTGCTGGCGGGGTCGAAGTTCGAGTTGGGGATCTGGTTCCATCTCGGCTTGCTGGTGGCTGCCGGGTGTTATGCGTGGGAATTCTGGTACACCCGTGATCGCGACCGGATGCGTTGCTTCAAGGCGTTTTTGCACAACCACTGGGCCGGGTTGGCGATTTTTGTCGGGATCGTGCTGGATTACGCGTTGCGCTGATCCGCAAACCTGTGGGAGCGAGCTTGCTCGCGCAAGCGTTGGGTCAGTTGCCACATAGGCTGACTGAGACGACGCCTTCGCGAGCAAGCTCGCTCCCACAGGGGATTTGCGTTTACTTGTGCTCGTGCACCACGTGCCACATCTCCTTCATGCCATCACCT
Source organism: Pseudomonas sp. LF-5 (assembly GCF_037626295.1). Lineage (NCBI taxonomy): Bacteria > Pseudomonadati > Pseudomonadota > Gammaproteobacteria > Pseudomonadales > Pseudomonadaceae > Pseudomonas > Pseudomonas sp. LF-5. Next base: position 251,253 of record NZ_JARKMT010000003.1, on the reverse strand, counting down.
TTCATTTCTCCAGGTTTTTCGTCCTTCATGAAGGTGTACAGCGGCTTGCCGTCATAAGCGTATTGCATCATGCCGTCATCGCGTTTGATGACCGTCCATTTGCCTTCAGCCTTGGCACCCGCCGGCGCCATCATCGGTGGCCAGTTCTTCGCGCAATCACCGTTGCACATCGACTTGCCGCCAGTGTCCTTGTCGAACGTGTAAACGGTCATGCCTTTGTGATCAACCATCATGCCGTCCTTCATCATGGCCGGTTCGGCGGCCATGGCCAGTCCAGGCAGAGTCAGGGCAGCAGCCATCAACAGGGCTTTGAAAGAAGCAGTCATTTGCGTCATGGAAACCTTCTTTTGTGGTTGTCAGGATTCGGACTTAGAGCTTAGTCCAGGATCCCGCCGTCCGCCGGGCGACTAAAATACTGTCACACGACTGCAATAATTCCGTTATCTAATGCGGCGCAAGACAGTTAAATGACAAGAGGATTAAGGCATGGTTGGCAGGAGCATTCTGATCGTCGACGACGAAGCGCCCATTCGCGAAATGATCGCCGTTGCGTTGGAAATGGCCGGCTATGACTGCCTCGAGGCAGAGAACTCGCAGCAGGCACACGCCATCATCGTCGACCGCAAACCGGACCTGATCCTGCTCGACTGGATGCTGCCCGGCACTTCCGGCATCGAGCTGGCCCGACGCCTCAAGCGCGACGAGCTGACCGGGGACATCCCGATCATCATGCTCACCGCCAAGGGCGAAGAGGACAACAAGATCCAGGGCCTGGAAGTCGGCGCCGATGACTACATCACCAAACCGTTTTCGCCACGCGAACTGGTCGCGCGCCTCAAGGCTGTACTGCGCCGTGCCGGCCCGACTGATGGCGAAGCGCCGATCGAAGTCGGCGGCCTGCTGCTCGACCCGATCAGCCACCGCGTGACCATCGACGGCAAACCGGCCGAGATGGGCCCGACCGAATACCGACTGCTGCAATTCTTCATGACCCACCAGGAACGCGCCTACACTCGCGGGCAATTGCTGGATCAGGTCTGGGGCGGCAACGTCTATGTTGAAGAACGCACCGTCGACGTGCACATCCGACGCCTGCGCAAGGCCCTCGGCGATGCTTATGAAAATCTGGTACAAACCGTGCGCGGCACCGGCTACCGGTTTTCCACCAAAGCATAAAAAAGCAGCGGCAGGCTTCTAGCTGCAAGCGGCAAGTAAAAGCCGATCCGCTTTAGCTTGAAGCTTGCAGCTTGAAACTTGAAGCTGCGTTTAAGGACGCTCCGTGAATCAAAACTGGCATGGCACCCTGATTCGCCACATGCTGTTGCTGGTCACCGCCTGTCTGGTGATCGGCCTGATCAGCGGCTATTACGGCTGGAGCCTCGCTGCCGGCCTGGGTCTTTACCTGGCCTGGACGCTCAAGCAACTGCTGCGCCTGCACGAATGGCTGCGCCTGCACCAACCCGATGAAGCACCGCCCGACGGCTACGGCCTGTGGGGCGAGGTGTTCGACAGCATCTACCACCTCCAACGCCGCGACCAACGGGTGCGCGGGCGCCTGCAAGCGGTGATCGACCGGGTGCAGGAGTCCACCGCCGCGCTGAAAGACGCGGTGATCATGCTCGACAGCGACGGCAACCTGGAATGGTGGAACCGTGCCGCCGAAACCCTGCTCGGCCTCAAGACCCCGCAGGACAGCGGCCAACCGGTGACCAACCTGGTACGCCATCCGCGCTTCAAGGAGTACTTCGAGCAGGAAAGCTACGCCGAACCGCTGGAAATCCCCTCGCCGACCAACGATCGCGTGCGCATTCAGCTGTACCTGACCCGCTACGGCAACAACGAACACCTGATGCTGGTGCGCGATGTCACGCGCATCCATCAGCTGGAACAGATGCGCAAAGACTTCATCGCCAACGTGTCCCACGAACTGCGCACGCCACTGACGGTGATCTGCGGCTACCTGGAAACCCTGCTCGACAACGTCGAGGACGTGAACCCGCGCTGGAGCCGCGCGCTGCAGCAGATGCAACAACAGGGCGGGCGCATGCAGACGCTGCTCAACGACCTGTTGCTGTTGGCGAAGCTGGAAGCCACCGATTACCCGTCGGACAACCAGCCAGTGCAGATCGACACGCTGTTGCAGTCGATCAAGAGCGACGCGCAACAGCTGTCCGGGCAGAAGAACCAGAACATCACCCTCGACGCCGACGGCAGAATCCTGCTCAAGGGCAGCGAGGCGGAACTGCGCAGCGCCTTCTCCAACCTGGTGTTCAACGCTGTGAAATACACCCCGGCCGAAGGCAACATCCGCATTCGCTGGTGGGGCGACGAGCAAGGCGCGCACCTGAGCGTGCAGGATTCCGGGATCGGTATCGACAGCAAACACCTGCCGCGCCTGACCGAGCGTTTCTATCGCGTCGACTCCAGCCGCAACTCCAACACTGGCGGCACCGGGCTGGGCCTGGCAATCGTCAAACACGTGTTGTTGCGCCACCGCGCGCGGATGGAGATCAGCAGCGTGCCCGGTCACGGCAGCACGTTCACCTGCCATTTCGCCCCGGCCCAGGTCGCTCAGGCACGGGCGATCAGCACTGCCGAGTAACGCCGGTCAGCACGCGCCACTAGGCAATCGCCAAGTCAGCCGCTACATTGGCTGACTTGCGTCTGCCTTTCAGACGCGATTTTTTCTCTCTTACGAATCACACGGAACCCGCAAAACTCCATCATGGACCCTTCCCCTGGCTTGTCCCTCGCAACACTATTCGCCGATTTCGGCATGATTCTTTTCGCTCTGATCCTGGTTTTGCTCAACGGCTTTTTCGTTGCGGCGGAATTCGCCATGGTCAAACTGCGCTCGACCCGGGTCGAGGCCATCGCCGACAAGAACGGCTGGCGCGGGCACATCCTGCGCACCGTGCACAGTCAGCTCGATGCGTACCTCTCGGCCTGCCAGCTCGGTATCACCCTCGCCTCCCTGGGCCTGGGCTGGGTCGGTGAGCCGGCGTTCGCGCACATTCTCGAACCGTTGCTGAGCGCAGTCGGCGTGCAATCGCCAGAGGTGGTCAAAGGCATTTCGTTCTTTACCGCGTTCTTCATCATCTCGTACCTGCACATCGTGGTCGGTGAGCTGGCGCCCAAGTCGTGGGCGATCCGCAAACCCGAGCTGCTGTCGCTGTGGACGGCGGTGCCGCTGTACCTGTTCTACTGGGCGATGTACCCGGCGATCTACCTGCTCAACGCCAGCGCCAACGCGATTCTGCGGATCGCCGGCCAGGGCGAACCCGGCCCGCACCACGAACACCATTACAGCCGCGAAGAACTGAAACTGATCCTGCACTCCAGCCGTGGTCAAGACCCGAGCGACCAAGGCATGCGCGTGCTGGCCTCGGCGGTGGAGATGGGCGAACTGGAAGTGGTCGACTGGGCCAACTCCCGGGAAGACCTGATCACCCTGGAATTCAACGCGCCGCTGAAAGAAATCCTGGCCATGTTCCGTCGCCACAAGTTCAGCCGTTACCCGGTGTACGACAGCGAGCGCCAGGAGTTCGTCGGCCTGCTGCACATCAAGGACCTGCTGCTGGAACTGGCGGCGCTGGATCACATTCCCGAGTCGTTCAACCTGGCTGAACTGACCCGTCCGCTGGAACGTGTGTCGCGACACATGCCGCTGTCGCAGCTGCTGGAGCAGTTCCGCAAGGGCGGCTCGCACTTCGCCGTGGTCGAGGAGGCTGACGGCAACATCATTGGCTACCTGACCATGGAGGACGTGCTGGAAGTACTGGTCGGCGATATTCAGGACGAACACCGCAAGGCTGAGCGCGGGATTCTGGCGTATCAGCCGGGCAAGCTGCTGGTGCGCGGCGATACGCCGTTGTTCAAGGTTGAACGCCTGCTGGGTATCGACCTGGACCACATCGAAGCCGAAACCCTCGCCGGGCTGGTCTACGAAACCCTGAAACGGGTGCCGGAAGAGGAAGAAGTGCTGGAAGTCGAAGGCCTGCGGATCATCATCAAGAAGATGAAAGGGCCGAAGATTGTGCTGGCCAAGGTGTTGATGCTGGATTGATGGCGGTTGCAGGGTAGCTTTTGTGGCGAGGGGATTTATCCCCGTTGGACGGCAAAGCCGTCCCGAAACCATTGAATGCATCCCCTCAGGGATTGCGCGAATGCCGGCTTCAGGGCCGCTACGCGCCCCAACGGGGATAAATCCCCTCGCCACCGTCGATCTCCACTGGATTTATTGCTTGCCCAACGCAAAGTTGGGCAACGCCCCCAGCGGCTGGTTGAACTGATACGGAATCGACACCAGCCCCGAGCCGTTGTTGCGCTGCACCACAAAGTGCAGGTGCGGGCCACTGCTGTTGCCGGTATTGCCCGACAGCGCCAGCGGACTGCCCACGGTCACCCGTTGCCCTTCGCGTACGCTTACCGACCCTTGCTTGAGATGCAGATACACGCCCATGGTCCCGTCATCGTGCAGCACCCGCACGAAATTGCCGGAGGGATCCGTACCGCGCCCGCTCTGTGAGTTCTCGATTTTCACCACCACCCCGGCCCGCGCCGCGATGATCTGTGTGCCGACCGGCATGGCGATGTCCATCGCATAGCGGTTCTTTGGCCCGAAGTGGCTGTACTGGCCTTCAGCGCCCTGACTCAGGCGGAACGGCCCGCCACGCCACGGCAGCGGATAGCGATAGCTCTGCGCCGCGCCAGCGGGGTCGCCCAAGGCATACTGGAATTGCGGCGTATACACCAACGGCTTGCCGCCGGTAATCGCCGTCAGCAGCGCCAGCCGCGTGTTGCTGCGTGCCGGCAGCACCCTGCGGATGGTTTGCGCCGGCGCGCCCCGCACATTGCTCATGCCGGTAAACGCCAGTGCCACCTCGACCGGCGCGTACAGATCATTGCGCACGAACACCACCTCACCGCCCTTCTGCTTCTTGATGTCGAGATAGACCTGCCGCTCGAGGCGCTCGACCATGCGGTCCTGAAACACGAACACCTGCGAGCCCTTGCTCGGACGGTCGCTGTACGAGACCACGCCGTTGGCATCGGTGGATTTGTAGATCGTCATGGCCACAGCCGAGGTGGAGGCCACGAAAAGACCACAGAAAAACAGCAGGCGCGCGAGCATGGGCAAGAGTCTGTCGAAGTAAGGCCTGGAAATGAGCCTAGCAGCTCAGACAGACCAGGCTAGTCGACAGATGTTTCAAATTGGCCAGCGCGGGAGATGGATGGTGCTTTTGATGACCCCATCGCCAGCAGCCTGACTCCCACATTGGAATGCATTCCAGATGTAGGAGTGAGCCTGCTCGCGATAGCGGTGTATCAGTCGAAGAAGATCAAGCGCCCGGAACGAAGTGCTTCTGCGCCGTGCCGCGAGCGATCAGGCGGGAGATGTAGTCGAGCTTCTGCGCATCCTGGTCGACGAACCGGAAGGTCAGTTGCAGCCAGTCGCTGTCGGCTTTCTGCTCGTGGGCAACGATGGCGTGCAGGTAGCCATTGAGGCGGGCGATTTCGGCGTTGTCGCCCTGCTCCAGGTCGAGCACGGCGCTGTCGAGGATCTGCGGCAGGGTGTCGGTGCGCTTCACCACCAGCAACGCTTCCTTGATGCTCAGGGCCTTGATCACGCATTGCTGGTTGCCGCTCGGCAGACGCAATTGACCCTGGCCACGTCCGCCGGCCGGCGCTTTCGCGGCGGCCGGGGCCTGGACTGGCGGGCTGTTGAGCAAACCACGGGACGGCGCAGCAGCAGGCGCCGGAGCAGCGGCAGCAGGCTTGGCGAACGGGTTGACCGCAGCGGCTGCCGGAGCACCACCGACCACGGCAGGCTTGCCACCGGTCAATGCGCTCAGGGAGTCGTTGCCGAACGCCGAGTTCATCTTGGTCGGGGCGCTGTTCATCAGGGTGTCGAGCTTGCCGACCTTGTTCAGCGCCTGCTTGACCTTGGTCAGCAGTTGCTCGTTGGTGAACGGCTTGCTGACGTAGCCGGAAACACCGGCCTGAATCGCCTGCACGACGTTTTCCTTGTCGCCACGGCTGGTGACCATGATGAACGGCATGGTCTTGAGGTTGTCTTGCTCGCGGCACCAGGTCAGCAGTTCGAGACCGGACATTTCCGGCATTTCCCAGTCGCACAGAACCAGGTCGAACGCTTCCCTGGCCAGCATTGCCTGGGCTTTCTTGCCGTTGATGGCGTCCTCGGTGCGGATCCCCGGGAAGTAATTACGCAGGCACTTTTTCACCAGGTCACGAATGAACGACGCATCGTCCACGACCAACACACTGATCTTGCTCATCCAACACCCCTATAAAAATCCCGGCAAGCATAACGCTGGCTGATGGCACATTGCCAAAACTCTTCAGTCACGCCGGGACTTTTCGTTCGCGGGTGCTGCTTTTTAATTCGATTTTTTACTTGAAAGCCCTAAACAAAAACGCCCGGCCAAAGGGCCGGGCGCTTTTCTCAGGCAATCTTACTTATCGTCAGCAACGCCCGGAACATTAGCGGTTTCGCCGCTTGTGCCTTCAACTTCTTCTTTCATGCGCTTGAGGCCCATGTGACGCACGTCGGTGCCGCGCACCAGGTAGATCACCAGTTCCGAAATGTTGCGCGCGTGGTCGCCGATGCGCTCCAGCGAACGCAGGACCCAGATGATGCTCAGAACCCGCGAGATAGAGCGCGGGTCTTCCATCATGTAGGTCGCCAGTTCACGCAGGGCGGTCTTGTATTCGCGGTCGATGACTTTGTCGTATTGCGCCACCGACAGCGCCAGATCGGCGTCGAAACGGGCAAACGCGTCCAGCGCATCACGCACCATGTTGCGCACCTGGTCGCCAATGTGGCGAACCTCGACGTAACCGCGCGGCGCTTCGCCTTCCTCGCACAGCTGGATGGCGCGACGGGCGATCTTGGTCGCTTCGTCACCGATGCGCTCCAGGTCGATCACCGACTTGGAGATGCTGATGATCAAACGCAGGTCGGACGCCGCCGGCTGCCGACGGGCGAGAATGCGCAGGCATTCTTCGTCGATGTTGCGTTCCATCTGGTTGATCTGGTCGTCGATCTCGCGCACCTGCTGAGCCAGGCCGGAATCGGCCTCGATCAGTGCGGTGACCGCGTCATTGACCTGCTTCTCGACCAGTCCGCCCATAGCCAGCAGGTGGCTGCGCACTTCTTCCAGTTCGGCGTTGAACTGCGCGGAAATGTGATGGGTAAGACCTTCTTTAGAAATCATTGTTCGCTCCGCGAAAGTTGCAAGCTTCAAGCTGCAAGCTTCAAGCAGTTATGTATAAGTCCTGATATCGCACCGCATCTTTCTTGCGGCTTGCAGCTGTACGGCTAGCCGTAGCGACCGGTGATGTAGTCTTCGGTCTGCTTCTTCGCCGGATTGGTAAACAGCGTGTCGGTGTCGCCGAATTCCACCAGTTTGCCCATATACATGAACGCCGTGTAGTCGGACACCCGTGCAGCCTGCTGCATGTTGTGGGTCACGATGACGATGGTGAACTTGGACTTCAGCTCGTAGATCAGCTCTTCGACTTTCAGGGTCGAGATCGGGTCGAGGGCCGAGCACGGTTCGTCGAGCAGCAACACTTCCGGCTCAACCGCGATGGTACGGGCAATCACCAGACGCTGTTGCTGACCACCGGACAGACCGAGTGCCGACTCGTGCAGACGGTCTTTGACTTCGTCCCACAGCGCCGCGCCTTTCAACGCCCACTCGACCGCTTCGTCGAGAATGCGCTTCTTGTTGATGCCCTGGATACGCAGACCGTAGACCACGTTTTCGTAGATGGTCTTGGGGAACGGGTTAGGCTTCTGGAACACCATGCCAACGCGACGACGCAGCTCGGCAACGTCTTCACCCTTGCGGTAGATGTTGTTGCCGTACAGGTTGATCGCGCCTTCGACACGGCAGCCGTCAACCAGGTCGTTCATACGGTTGAAGGTACGCAGCAACGTGGATTTGCCGCAGCCCGACGGGCCGATGAAGGCGGTCACGCGCTGTTTCGGGATGTTCATGCTGACGTCGAACAGGGCTTGCTTCTCACCGTAGAACAGGCTCAGGCCCGGGACTTCGATGGCCACGGTTTCCTGTTCGAGGTTGAGGCTCTGCTTGTCGCGACCCAGGGCAGACATGTTGATGCCGTGGGTGGGTGTTTCGTGCTGCATGGGAGGCTCCCTGTGCTAACAAATTCGGTTCGGAACACTGCTTGTTGCAGCTTCCATCAATATTCCAGTGGACGCGGTTCAATGTGGGAGCGAGCTTGCTCGCGAAGGGGCCCTTACGGCCGCCAAAAGCTTCGCGAGCAAGCTCGCTCCCACAGGGTTCGTGTCGTCCTTAGCTATCCAGTGCTTTGTATTTTTCGCGCAGGTGGTTACGGATATACACCGCCGACAGGTTCAAGGTCGCGATGACCAACACCAGCAACAACGCCGTGGCGTACACCAGCGGACGTGCCGCCTCGACGTTCGGGCTCTGGAAGCCGACGTCATAAATATGGAAGCCCAGGTGCATGATTTTCTGGTCCAGGTGCAGGTACGGGTAGTTGCCGTCCACCGGCAGCGACGGTGCCAGTTTCACCACACCCACCAGCATCAGCGGCGCCACTTCACCGGCGGCGCGAGCCACGGCGAGGATCATGCCGGTCATCATCGCCGGGCTGGCCATCGGCAGAACGATCTTCCACAGCGTCTCGGCCTTGGTTGCACCCAGTGCCAGCGAGCCTTCACGAACGGTACGCGGGATACGCGCCAGACCTTCCTCGGTCGCCACGATCACCACCGGTACGGCCAGCAGCGCCAGGGTCAACGACGCCCAGAGCAGACCCGGTGTACCGAAGGTCGGCGCCGGCAATGCTTCGGGGAAGAACAGACGGTCGACCGAACCACCCAGCACGTAGACGAAGAAGCCCAGACCGAACACGCCGTAAACGATCGCCGGAACGCCGGCGAGGTTGTTCACCGCGATACGGATGATCCGCGTCAGGGTGTTCTGCTTGGCGTATTCACGCAGGTACACCGCCGCCAGCACGCCGAACGGGGTCACGATCATCGCCATGATCAGGGTCATCATCACGGTGCCGAAAATCGCCGGGAAGATCCCGCCTTCGGTGTTGGCTTCACGCGGGTCGTCGGAGAGGAATTCCCAGACCTTGCTGAAGTAGAAACCGATCTTGCTGAAAGTGCCCATGGCGTTCGGCTGGTAGGCGTGAACCACTTTGCCGAGGCTGATTTCGATTTCCTTGCCGTTGGCATCGCGGGCAGTCAGCGCGTCACGGTTGAACTGCGCGTGCAGGTCAGAGAGACGGGCTTCAATGTCCTGATAACGGGCATTCAGCTCGGCGCGCTCGGAGTCCATGTCCGCTTGCGCGGTGGCGTCGAGTTTGCCTTCCAGTTCCAGCTTGCGGCCGTGCAGACGGATGCGCTCCAGCCCTGCGTTGATCGCACCGATGTCAGTTTTTTCCAGCGACTTCAGTTGCGCAGCCAGACCGTTTACACGGTTGATCCGCGCTTGCAGCTCAGGCCATGCCGCTTCGCCTTCGGCGATGACTTTGCCGTCCTGTTTGACGTTGACCAGGTAGCCGTAGAAGTTGCCCCACTCACGGCGCTCCAGCGCCATCAGCTCCGGCGGATTTTTCTGGTTGGTCAGCCACTCGCCGACGATCCAGGTGAAGTCGTTGCCATTCAAGTCACGGTTACCGACCTTGATCAGCTCGCGGGTCATGAATTCCGGGCCCTGATCGGGCACCGGCAGGCCGGCGCTCTTCAGGCGGGCGCGGGGCACTTCTTCTTTTTGCACCACTTCGCCGATGACCAGGTGATTGGCCTGGCCCGGCACGTCGTAGCTGGCGTGGATCAGATCCGCCGGCCAGAAGTGACCCAGACCGCGCACGGCGATCACCGCCAGCAGGCCAATGGTCATGATGACCGCGATGGACACCGCGCCACCGCTGATCCAGACGCCCGGGGCGCCGCTCTTGAACCATCCATTCAGGGAGTTCTGTTTCACAGACTTCTACCTTTCTTAAAGCGACGAGTATTTCTTGCGCAGACGCTGACGAATCAGTTCTGCCAGGGTGTTCATGACGAAGGTGAACAACAGCAGCACCAGCGCCGAGAGGAACAGCACGCGGTAGTGGCTGCCGCCGACTTCCGACTCCGGCATTTCCACCGCGACGTTGGCGGCCAGGGTGCGCAGGCCTTCGAACAGGTTCATTTCCATGACCGGGGTGTTACCGGTGGCCATCAGCACGATCATGGTTTCACCGACCGCACGGCCCATGCCGATCATCAGCGCCGAGAAGATGCCCGGGCTGGCGGTGAGGATCACCACGCGGGTCATGGTCTGCCACGGCGTAGCACCGAGGGCCAGGGAGCCCAGGGTCAGGCCACGCGGTACGCTGAACACGGCGTCTTCGGCGATCGAATAAATGTTCGGGATCACCGCGAAGCCCATGGCCAGACCGACCACCAGAGCGTTGCGCTGGTCGTAGGTGATGCCCAGGTCGTGGGAGATCCACATGCGCATGTCACCGCCGAAGAACCAGTTCTCCATGAACGGACTCATGTACAGCGACAGCCAGCCCACGAACAGGATCACCGGAATCAGCAGTGCACTTTCCCAGCCATCCGGCACCTTGAGGCGGATCGACTCAGGCAGGCGACTGAAGGTGAAACCGGCAACCAGAATACCGATCGGCAACAGCATCAGCAGGCTGAAGATGCCCGGCAGATGCCCTTCCACATACGGTGCGAGGAACAGACCGGCGAAGAAACCGAGGATTACCGTCGGCATCGCTTCCATCAGTTCGATCACCGGCTTGACCTTGCGGCGCATGCCCGGGGCCATGAAGTAGGCGGTGTAGATCGCTGCGGCAACGGCCAGCGGTGCCGCCAGCAGCATCGCGTAGAACGCCGCTTTCAGGGTGCCGAAGGTCAGTGGCGAAAGGCTCAGTTTCGGTTCGAAGTCGGTGTTGGCCGCCGTCGATTGCCAGACGTATTTAGGCTCGTCGTAGTTCTCGTACCAGACCTTGCTCCACAGCGCGCTCCACGACACTTCCGGGTGCGGGTTGTCGAGCAGCAGCGGTTGCAGTTTGCCGCCGGCTTCGACGATCACCCGGTTGGCGCGCGGCGACAGACCGAACAGGCCCTGCCCTTCGGTCACGGGCTCGACCAGCAGCGTGCGGTGCGCGGTGCTGTGGAACACGCCAAGCTTGCCGGATGCATCAAGGGCAACGAAGCCTTTGCGGCGCTCTTCGGCAGTGATTTCAACGATCGGCGCAGTGCCCATCTGGAACGTGCGGATCTGCTTCAGGCGCAACTCGCCATCGGTGTCACGGGCCATGAACCACTGGGCCAGGCCACCCTTGGAGTCACCGATGATCAGCGAGATACCGCCCACCAGCTGGGTGCTCGCAGTAACTTCGGCGTCAGCGTTTTCCAGCAGTTTGTAGCGACCGTTGAGGCTCTTGTCGCGCAGGCTGAACACGTCGGCCTGGGCACGCCCGTTGACCACGTACAGCCATTGCTGGCGCGGGTCGACGAAGATGTTTTTCACCGGCTCGGTCATCTGCGGCAGATCGATACGCTTCTGCTCGCTGGTGACTTCACCGGTCATCATGTTTTCTTCGCTGGTCAGCGACAGCACATTGAGTTGCGAACCGGTCGAGCCGACCAGCATCAGCGTCGAATCGGTGGCATTGAGGCTCACGTGCTCCAGCGCCCCGCCGTTTTCGTTCACCGCGATCGGCGTGTTGCCGTACGGGTATTCGATGGCCGGGGAGATGGTTTTCTTGCCATCGGGGTAGCTGACTTTATAGGTGTGACGGAACACCAGCGCCTGACCGTTGGACAGGCCCACAGCCACCAGCGGATGACCTGGCTGATCTTCGCCGATGGAGGTTACGGTAGCGCCTGCCGGCAGCGGCAGATCGACGCGCTTCAATTCAGCGCCACTGTCGATATCGAAAAACAGCGCCTGGCCCTTGTCGGAAACGCGCATCGCCACCTGATTCTGCTCCTCGAGCGAAATCATCAGCGGCTTGCCGGCGTCCTGCATCCAGGCCGGGGTAATAGCATCTTTCGCGGTCAGGCTGGCACCCTGAAACAACGGGGCAACCACATAGGCGAGGAAGAAGAAAATCAGGGTGATGGCGGCCAGTACGGCAAGACCGCCGATCAGGACATACCAGCGGGTGAAGCGATCCTTGAGCGCGCGAATACGGCGCTTGCGTTGCAACTCAGGCGTATTGAAATCAATGCGCTTGGGGGGATTAGTAGTCATGTGGGAATTGGCCAGATCATTCATGCGCACACCCTAGCGATCCTGTATGACAGAAAGATGACAATGCAGTGACGCACCAAATCCACCGCCAACGTAGCTGGCAGAGGATCGAAAATTTGAGAGGTGTATAAAAGGCCGGTCTGCGGGCAGATCCGGCCTTTCACCTGAGTCCGAAGGGGTTCACCTCGGACTCAATTTGTTACTTCTTGGCGACAGCGCCGCCTTCCTGCAGACCCAGGTCAGCCAGGGCTTTGGCAGCAACCTTGGCTGGCAGTGGGATGTAGCCGTCTTTCACTACAACTTCCTGACCCTGTTTCGACAGAATCAGTTTCACGAACTCGGCTTCCAGCGGGGCCAGAGGCTTGTTCGGGGCCTTGTTGACGTAAACGTAGAGGAAGCGCGACAGCGGGTACTTGCCGTTCAGGGCGTTTTCTTCGGTGTCTTCGATGAAGTCAGTGCTGCCCTTCTTCGACAGCGCAACGGTTTTCACGCTGGCAGTCTTGTAACCGATGCCCGAGTAACCGACGCCGTTCAGCGAGGAGCTGATCGACTGCACGACCGACGCCGAACCTGGTTGTTCGTTGACGTTCGGCTTGTAGTCGCCTTTGCACAGGGCTTCTTCTTTGAAGTAGCCGTAGGTGCCGGATACCGAGTTACGACCGAACAGCTGCACCGGCTTGTTGGCCAGGTCGCCGGTCACGCCCAGGTCGCCCCAGGTTTTAACGTCGGCTTTGGCGCCGCACAGACGAGTGGACGAGAAGATCGCGTCAACCTGTTCCATGGTCAGGTGCTGGATCGGGTTGTCCTTGTGCACGAATACCGCCAGGGCGTCCACAGCCACCGGGATAGCGGTTGGCTTGTAGCCGTACTTCTGCTCGAAGGCCGCCAGTTCGGTGTCCTTCATCTTGCGGCTCATCGGGCCCAGGTTGGAGGTGCCTTCGGTCAGCGCAGGTGGCGCAGTGGCGGAGCCAGCGGCCTGAATCTGGATGTTGACGTTCGGGTATTCTTTTTTGTAGTTCTCAGCCCACAGGGTCATGAGGTTGGCCAGAGTGTCGGAACCAACGCTGGACAAGTTGCCCGAAACACCGGTGACCTTGGTGTAAGCCGGAATTGCCGGGTCAACGCCAGCGGCTACCGCGTGGGCAGTCGCAACGCCAGCAGCGACAAAAGTCATTGCCGCCATCAAACGCTTCAGTTTCATGCCTTACTCCTAGCAGATAGGGGGTGTTAATTCGGGGCCAAGTATTAGCAGGCCGTGTGAACACTCTATGGCTGAAATATGACAATTGGATGAAAGGCCAGCATCCGGGTTCTACTGAATGATTCGAGTGGTCCCAATCGCGAGCAGGCTCGCTCCTGCAATTGAAATACATTCCAACCGTAGGAGTGAGCCTGCTCGCGATGGCGTCAGAACAGCCGCTGCAGAATCGGAATCAGCGGCCCTTCTTCCAGAGCCACGCCCCGACCAGAATCCCCATCGTGCAAAGGACGGCCACATAGTAGGCCGGCCCCATCGCGCTTTCTTTAAGCAACAGGCTGACCACCATCGGCGTCAGACCACCGAAGATCGCGTACGCCACGTTGTACGAGAACGACAACCCGCTGAAGCGCACCACCGGCGGGAACGCCTTGACCATCACGTACGGCACCGCACCGATGGTGCCGACCAGCAGACCGGTCAGGGCATACAGCGGGAACAGCCAGTTCGGGTGATCGGCGAGGCTGTGATAGAAGGTCCAGGAGCTGATCAGCAAGCCCAGACTGCCGAAGACAAACACCCGGCCAGCGCCAAAACGGTCCGCCAGGGCACCGGAGATGATGCAGCCAACGCTCAGGAACACGATCGCCAGGCTGTTCGATTGCAGGGCCACCGTAGGCGAGAAGTGATAGACCGTCTGCAGCACGGTCGGCGTCATCAGGATCACCACGACGATGCCGGCCGAGAGCAACCAGGTCAGCAGCATCGAGATCGCGATCGCCCCGCGATGGTCACGCAGTACGGCACGCAGCGGCACTTCTTCAGCCAGCGCCTTGCGCAGTTGCAGTTCGGCGAACACTGGCGTCTCGTGCAGCCAGCGGCGCAGATACACCGAGAACAGGCCGAACACACCGCCAAGCAGGAATGGGATCCGCCAGGCGTAGTCCGCGACTTCCACCGGCGTATAAAGGCTGTTGATCGCCGTGGCGACCAGCGAACCGAGCAAAATACCGGCCGTCAGGCCGCTGGTGAGCGTGCCACAGGCATAGCCGATGTGCTTTTGCGGCACGTGTTCGGAAACGAAGACCCAAGCCCCCGGCACTTCCCCGCCAATCGCCGCGCCCTGAATCACCCGCATCAACAGAAGAAGGATCGGTGCCCACAGGCCGATCTGCGCGTAAGTCGGCAGCAGCCCCATGATCAGAGTCGGCACGGCCATCATGAAAATGCTCAGGGTGAACATTTTCTTGCGGCCCAGCAGGTCGCCGAAGTGCGCCATGACGATGCCGCCCAGCGGACGGGCCAGGTAGCCGGCGGCGAAAATGCCGAAGGTCTGCATCAGGCGCAGCCACTCGGGCATGTCGGCCGGGAAGAACAATTTGCCGACCACGGTGGCAAAGAAGACGAAGATGATGAAATCGTAGAACTCCAGCGCACCGCCCAGGGCCGATAGCGACAAAGTCTTGTAGTCATTGCGGGTCAACGGTCGTGCGGGTTGCTCGGGCTGCGCGAGGCTCGAAGGCGCTGTGGTCATGGCAAGGGCTTCTCTTATAGTCGGATCTGCCGCCACAACAACGCTGGCTGTGGCTTGGGCAGGTTCGGCACCATAGCAAATTGTTCGAAAAAGCACATAGAGGCGCGTATTTGACGGTCAAAATGAGAACCGGATGGTCGTCGCGGAGTCTACCGACCGATATACTCGCAACCTTGCTCCGGTTTGTAGGGGGTTGCTGTGCGAAAACGTCGTTGGTCGCCTTGGTGCGTGGATCCAGCCGCTTTCGCAGAGTTTCCCTTTAGGCGCCTATGGAAAACGTGACGAACGCAGTATGTTCGGTGCTGAATCGTTTTTCCTGAAGACGGCTACCACCAGCAATACCAACGAAGAGTCACGGGTCAGAGGCACCCCCGGCATGATAGAGCTCGAACAAGAAGATCCGATCCCGCAAGGCGACCTGGCCCTGCAAATCACCGCACTTCCCCGCGAAACCAATGGCTTTGGCGATATTTTCGGCGGCTGGCTGGTGGCGCAGATGGATTTGGCCGGCACGGCAATGGCCAGCCGTGTCGCGGGCGGCCGCGTAGCGACAGTTGCCATTGATCGCATGGCGTTCCTCGTGCCCGTGGCCGTCGGCGCACAGCTGTCCTTTTATACCCAGACCCTGGAAATCGGCCGCAGCTCGATCCAGATGATGGTCGAGGTGTGGAGCGACGATCCGCTGTCCAGCGAGTGGCGTAAAGTCACTGAAGCGGTGTTCGTCTTCGTCGCCATCGACGGCAGCGGCCGCACCCGTTCGGTACCGCCACGCGCACGTTAAACCTCGCGACCGTTTTGCGGTCGATAGTCGTCCCAAGTGTCTGATCGAGAGCTGTCCCATGAACACGCCCAACGTTGAAGCCGTGAAACTGGATGAACTGAACTGCTGGCGCATCCGCCACGGTCAGGCCGAAGTGCTGGTGGCCCAGCAAGGCGCGCACATCCTCAGTTATCAGATCGACGGCCAGCCGCCGATCATCTGGCTCAACGACAAGGCTGTGTTCAAGACTGGCAAGAGCATCCGCGCCGGCGTGCCGGTGTGCTGGCCGTGGTTCGGCAAGTTCGAACGCAACCCGCAGAGCGTGCAGGCCATGTACACCTGTGAGCAACCGGCACCCGCGCACGGTCTGGTGCGGGCGATGGATTGGGCGTTGGGCGGCATCGAATCGGAGGCCGACGGCGTCAAGGTCGAGTTCAAGCTGCCCGACACCGAAGGTGGCCTGCCGGGCTGGCCGCATGAGGTCGACCTGACCCTGACCCTGCATTTGTCCGAGCAACTGACCTTCAGCCTGACCAGCCACAACCGTGGCAGTGACACCGTCAGCCTGAGTCAGGCGCTGCACACCTATTTCGCCGTCAGTGACGTGCGCAATGTGCACGTCGATGGCGTGGATGGCTTGAATTATATCGAGACGCTGGATGACTGGAAGACCCTCAGCCAGCAAGGCGATCTGCATTTTGCCGGTGAGACCGACCGCATCTACCTCGACGCTCCGCCGCAACTGAGCATCGTCGACCCGGCCTGGGAACGGCGCATTGTGCTGACCGCTACAGGTTCGCGCACGGCGGTGATCTGGAACCCGTGGATCGACCGCGCAGCGGCGTTGGCGGACATGGACAACGATGGCTGGCAGCGCATGCTGTGCATCGAGACGGCGAATGTGATGGATGACATCGTGAGCCTGGCGCCGGGCGCGAGCCACACCATGGGCGTCAGTGTCGGCAGCCAACCGCTTTAAGCTACACCCGATAAAACTGTGGGAGCGAGCTTGCTCGCGAAAGCGTCGTATCAGTCAACTTCAATGTGACTGAGAGGTAGCATTCGCGAGCAAGCTCGCTCCCACAATTGTTTTGTATAGGTGCTACAGATCAGATTCCTGCACCACCCGCACCTTGTCCGCTTCCAGCGCATACGCCGCATCGGCCAGATCATTGCTGACCTTCTCGATCTTCAGCGTGCCGGTCACCCACAGCGGCGTGTAGATGTCATCGAGCTTCAAGCCTTTTGGATAACGCACCAGCACCAGTTGATTCGGCGGCGGTGGCGGCACGTGGATGCACGCGCCCGGATACGGCACGAGGAAGAACAGCGTGCTGCGGCCCTTGGCGTCGGATTCCAGCGGCACCGGGTAACCGCCAATGCGGATGTGCTTGTCGTTCATCGACGCCACGGTCTTGGTCGAATACATCACCGCCGGCAGGCCCTTGGCCTGTTTCATCCCGCCCTTCTCGGTGAAGGTGCCGGTGGCTTCCGGGGAGTTGTGGTCGATTTCGGGCATGGCCTCGAGGGCCTTTTGGTCCGACTTGGGCATCAGTTCCAGCCAGTCGGTTTCCGGCAGTTCGCCGGCGTGGGCCAAACCACTGCCCAGAATAAGGAGAGTCAACAGAAGACGGCGCATGAAGGTGCTCGGTCAAGAAAGGAAGGTACATTGAATCGCCGAGCATTCTAGCCCTCCCCGCCGCGCTGGCGGAGAGGACTTTGTCGCTTTGGATCAGTTCTTTCTGATCAGACCGTAGATCACCAGCAACACGATCGCGCCGACCAGCGCGCCGATGAAACCTGCGCCTTGACCGGCCTGATAGATGCCCAGAGCCTGGCCGCCATAAGTGGCTGCCAGCGAACCGCCGATACCGAGCAGGATGGTCATGATCCAGCCCATGCTGTCATCGCCCGGTTTCAGGAAGCGTGCCAGCAGGCCGACGATCAAGCCGATAAAGATGGTTCCGATAATTCCCATGGCATTTCCCTCTGAATAGTAGATATGCGAAGCCTAGTCAGACTTTGGCATCCTGCCATCAGAGAACGGCGGCCCCTGAATGGTTCCGCCGCTGCCAGATGAAACTGTCGTTACTCGGCGATCAGCGCTTCGACCTTGACGATCTGCGCCTGCAGCGTGGCCATGTCGGCGCAGCGCAGGTTGGCGTGACCGACCTTGCGCCCGGCCTTGAAGGCTTTGCCGTAGTGATGCAGATGGCAATCTTCGATGGCGATGACTTTCTCCACCGGCGGCACCACGCCGATGAAGTTGAGCATCGCGCTCTCACCGACCTTGGCCGTCGAACCCAGCGGCAGGCCGGCCACGGCGCGCAGGTGGTTTTCGAACTGGCTGCACTCGGCGCCTTCGGTGGTCCAGTGCCCGGAGTTGTGCACGCGCGGGGCGATTTCGTTGGCCTTGAGGCCACCGTCGACTTCAAAGAACTCGAACGCCATCACGCCCACATAGTCGAGCTGCTTGAGGACGCGGCTGGAGTAGTCTTCGGCCAGGGCCTGCAACGGGTGATCGGTACTGGCCACCGACAGCTTGAGGATGCCGCTGTCGTGGGTGTTGTGCACCAGCGGATAGAACTTCGTTTCGCCATCGCGGGCACGCACGGCGATCAGCGAGACTTCACCGGTGAACGGCACGAAGCCTTCCAGCAGGCAGGCAACGCTGCCCAGCTCGGCAAAGGTACCGACCACGTCTTGCGGCGTGCGCAGGACTTTCTGACCCTTGCCGTCGTAACCCAGGGTGCGGGTTTTCAGCACGGCCGGCAGACCGATGGAAGCCACGGCGGCCTCCAGGTCGGCTTGCGATTGAATGTCGGCGAAGGCCGGGGTCGGGATCCCCAGGTCCTTGAACATGCTCTTCTCGAACCAGCGGTCGCGAGCGATGCGCAGGGCTTCGGCGCTCGGGTACACCGGGACGAACTGCGAGAGGAACGCCACGGTTTCCGCCGGGACGCTTTCGAACTCGAAAGTCACCAGATCGACTTCGTCGGCCAGTTGCCGCAGATGATCCTGATCGCCGTAATCGGCCCGCAGGTGTTCGCCCAATGCAGCCGCACAGGCGTCCGGCGCAGGGTCGAGGAAAGCGAAGTTCATGCCCAGCGGAGTGCCCGCCAGCGCCAACATGCGACCCAACTGGCCGCCACCGATTACACCGATCTTCATCTCAACAACCTCAGGCAATACGTGGGTCTGGATTGTCCAGGACGCTGTCTGTCTGCTCGGCACGGAAGGTTTTCAGTACCGCGTGGAACTGTGGATGCTTGGCACCGAGGATGCTCGCCGAGAGCAGCGCGGCGTTGATCGCGCCAGCCTTGCCGATGGCCAGGGTGGCGACCGGAATGCCCGCGGGCATCTGTACGATCGACAGCAGCGAATCGACGCCCGAGAGCATGGCCGATTGCACGGGTACGCCCAGCACCGGCAGGTGGGTCTTGGCCGCACACATGCCTGGCAGGTGGGCTGCGCCCCCGGCACCGGCGATGATCACCTCAATGCCGCGGCCTTCGGCCTCTTCGGCGTACTGGAACAGCAGATCCGGGGTGCGGTGGGCAGAAACCACCTTGACCTCGTACGGGATGCCGAGCTTTTCCAGCATATCGGCGGTGTGGCTAAGGGTGGACCAATCGGACTTGGAGCCCATGATCACGCCAACCAGTGCACTCATCGTCGCGCCTCTTCTCTCTGGGCGCCCGCAGGCGCGTCAAAAACAACAAGCCACGCAGATTGCGTGGCTTGATTGTACGAAAAATGGCCGGACGTACCGGCCGAAGGCCGCGCAGTATACCGCAAAGAAAGCAATAAACAGCCCCCTTCGCGACCATCTGTCATCTACCGCAAAAGCCCGGTTTTATTGACCTGAAGGTCAGCCGACAAACACCACAAATCCCTTGTGGGAGCGGGTGGGTTCAAGAGTTTTGGGCAGCGCCGCCTTCAAGCTTGCGCCACAGCAGGCGCACGTTGGCTTTGCGCACCAGCGCGCAGCGGTATAAGCGGATCTCCAGCGGCACATGCCATTGCGGGCCGCCGCAGACCACCAGTTCGCCGCGAGCCAGTTCGGCGCGCACACTCAGTTGCGGCACCCAGGCGATACCCAGCCCCTCTAGCGCCATACTTTTCAGGCTGTCGGCCATGGCCGTTTCGTAGATCGTGGTGAAACGCAGCTGACGCTGACGCAGCAAGCCGTTCACCGACCGCCCGAGAAATGCCCCGGCGCTGTAAGCCAGCAACGGTACGCTGGCGTCGCCTTCCAGATCGAACAGCGGCTTGCCCTCGGCATCCGCCGCACACACCGGCAGCATCTCGGTCTGGCCCAGGTGCAGCGACGGGAAAATCTCCGGGTCCATCTGCATCGCCGCGTCCGGGTCGTAGAATGCCAGCATCAAATCGCAGCCACCTTCGCGCAGCGCATGCACCGCGTCGCCGACGTTGGTCGCAACCAGCCGTGTGGCGATGTTCAAACCTTCGTTGCGCAGTTGCGCGATCCAGCGCGGGAAGAAGCCCAGCGCCAGCGAGTGCGCGGCCGCGACTTGCATCACTTCGCCCTGCCCGCCTTCCAGATGATGCAAGTGGCGCAGCACTTCACCGAGTTGCTCGACCACAGTGCGCGCGGTCACCAGAAACAACTGCCCCGCCGCCGTCAGTTCGACCGGCGTGCGCGAGCGATTGACCAGCGTCAGCCCCAATGCAGCTTCAAGGCTACGGATCCGCCGACTAAATGCCGGTTGCGTCACGAAGCGCCGTTCGGCCGCCTGCGAGAAGCTGCGGGTGGCGGCCAGAGCACTGAAGTCTTCGAGCCATTTGCTTTCCAGATTCATCACGTCCTCCCGGACACGCACCAAAACGGGTCACACGTCTGCCGCGCACGCGGCGTCACACGGGCATTATGCCGAATGTGCATAGGGCAGTGCTGAACAGCATTGGCCCAAAAATTCCCACAAGCCTAGCATTCGCAGCGTTCCGGCACAGACCGGGTCCATATCGAGATGATTTCTATCATGTCCTCCGCTGCATCTTTCCGCACAGAAAACGACCTGCTTGGCGCCCTCGAAGTACCGGCTCAAGCGTATTACGGCATCCAGACCCTGCGAGCGGTGAACAACTTCCGTCTCTCCGGCGTTCCGATTTCGCATTACCCGAAACTGGTTGTCGGTCTGGCGATGGTCAAACAGGCCGCCGCTGACGCCAACCGCGAGTTGGGTCACCTGAGCGAAGCCAAGCACGCTGCCATCAGCGAAGCCTGTGCCCGATTGATCCGCGGTGATTTCCACGAAGAGTTCGTGGTCGACATGATTCAAGGTGGCGCCGGTACCTCCACCAACATGAACGCCAACGAAGTGATCGCCAACATTGCGCTCGAAGCAATGGGTCACCAGAAAGGCGAGTACCAGTACCTGCACCCGAACGACGACGTCAACATGGCGCAGTCGACCAACGACGCTTACCCGACCGCAATCCGTCTGGGCCTGCTGCTGGGTCACGACACCCTGCTGGCCAGCCTCGACAGCCTGATCCAGGCGTTCGCGGCCAAGGGCAAAGAGTTCGATCACGTCCTGAAAATGGGCCGTACCCAGCTGCAAGACGCCGTGCCGATGACCCTCGGCCAGGAATTCCGTGCCTTCGCCACCACCATGGGTGAAGACCTGGCCCGTCTGAAGACGCTGGCCCCGGAACTGCTGACTGAAGTGAACCTGGGTGGCACTGCCATCGGTACCGGCATCAACGCCGACCCGCGTTATCAAGCGCTGGCGGTACAGCGTCTGGCACTGATCAGCGGTCAACCGGTAGTGCCGGCGGCCGACCTGATCGAAGCGACTTCCGACATGGGCGCCTTCGTGCTGTTCTCCGGCATGCTCAAGCGCACTGCGGTCAAGCTGTCGAAGATCTGCAACGACCTGCGCCTGCTGTCCAGCGGCCCGCGCACCGGCATCAACGAAATCAACCTGCCAGCGCGTCAGCCAGGCAGCTCGATCATGCCCGGCAAGGTCAACCCGGTGATTCCGGAAGCCGTTAACCAGGTGGCCTTCCAGGTCATCGGTAACGATCTGGCGCTGACCATGGCAGCCGAAGGCGGCCAACTGCAGCTGAACGTGATGGAGCCTTTGATCGCTTTCAAGATCTTCGACTCGATCCGCCTGCTGCAACGCGCCATGGACATGCTGCGCGAGCACTGCATCGTCGGCATCACCGCCAACGAAGCCCGCTGCCGCGAACTGGTCGAACACTCGATCGGTCTGGTCACCGCGCTGAACCCGTACATCGGCTACAAAAACGCCACCCGCATCGCCCGTATCGCCCTTGAAAGCGGCCGCGGCGTGCTGGAACTGGTGCGCGAAGAAGGTCTGCTCGACGAAGCCAGTCTCGCCGACATCCTGCGCCCGGAAAACATGATTGCTCCGCGTCTGGTTCCGCTCAAAGCCTGAGCCGACGCGTTACGTGTAGCACCGCTCACCAGGTCGAGGGACTAGACACCTCTCACCTTTTGAGGGCTTGGGGATTTGTCTCCAAGCCCTTTTTTTTAACTGTTGGAAAGGACAAATGTCTTCTGTAGGAGTGAGCCTGCTCGCGATGAACGATTACGCGGTGAGCCTGCAAAACCGCAGCGTCTGCATCGCGAGCAGGCTCACGCCTACAAAAGCCCGGCGCCGGTAACGCCGGGTGTTTCAAAGCTTCGTTTCGTCGCTTGCACCACAACCGTGCAGACGGGCGCCGCACTGATCGGTATAGTGCCGCCCCTCTTCGCGTGAGCGGTCGTCGGTAACGAGGCCATAACCCATGCGAAACCCGAACTAATAACAAACCCGCGAAATAGCTCCGGGACGAAACCATCGCCTCTCCTGTCGTGCCGCGTGCACACCGGCGTAACACGATGTTTCCGACCGTCCAGCATTTGCTCACACAAAAAACAGCGAGGAAAAATCCATGCTCGAAGTCATTAACGACTTCCTCTCAGGGAAAGTACTGATCGTGCTCATTGTCGGGCTCGGTAGTTACTTCACGATTCGCTCGCGTTTCGTTCAACTGCGGCACTTCTTCCACATGTTCGCGGTGTTCCGCGACAGCCTGAAAAGCAGCGGCGGGCAACTCAGCTCGTTCCAGGCCCTGATGCTCAGCCTTGCCGGCCGTGTCGGTGCAGGCAACATCGCCGGTGTCGGCATCGCCGTGACCCTCGGCGGTCCGGGTGCGGTGTTCTGGATGTGGGTGACCGCACTGGTCGGCATGTCCAGCAGCTTCTTCGAATGCACCCTGGCTCAGGTGTACAAGCGCGCCGATGGCGACGGCCTGTACCGCGGCGGCCCGGCCTACTACATCCAGCATGGCCTCAAGCTGAAAGGCATGGCGGTAGTGTTCTCGATCCTGCTACTGGTCACCTACGGCTTCGCCTTCATTGGCCTGCAGTCCTACACCGTGACCCACTCGCTGCAGAACGCCTTTGCCTTCGACCCACGCCAAACCGGTATCGTCCTGGCGGTGCTGCTGGCCATCACCTTCATCGGCGGCATCAAGCGTATCGCCGCAGTGTCTGACCTGCTGGTACCGGTCAAGACCCTGGCCTACATCGGCGTGACCCTGTACGTGATCGGCACCCAGATCGAACACGTACCAGCCATGCTGGAAACCATCTTCAAGAGCGCCTTCGGTCTCGACCCGGCCTTCGGCGGCCTGCTGGGCAGCGCCATCGTCATGGGCGTGAAGCGTGGCGTGTTCGCCAACGAAGCGGGCCTGGGCAGTGCGCCGAACGTCGCCGCAGTGGCCTCCGTCAAGCACCCGGGCGCTCAGGGCGTGGTTCAGGCCTTCAGCGTGTTCCTCGACACTTTCGTGATCTGCACCTGCACCGCGCTGCTGATCCTGTTGTCGGGCTTCTACACCCCGGGCTTCGAAGGCGACGGCATCGTCCTGACCCAGAACTCGCTGGCCGCCGTGGTCGGTGACTGGGGCCGCATCTTCGTCAGCGTCGCGCTGTCGCTGTTCGTCTTCACCTGCATCCTCTACAACTACTACCTGGGCGAGAACAGCCTGCAGTTCCTTACCCGCAACCGCGCCGCACTGATGATTTTCCGCGGTCTGGTCCTGGCGCTGGTGGTATGGGGTTCGATGCAGGACCTGTCGACCGTGTTCGCCTTCGCCGACATCACCATGACCTGCCTGGCCTTCGTCAACCTGATGGCCCTGGCCATGCTGTTCAAGGTCGGCATGCGCGTGATGCGCGACTACGACGAGCAGCGCCGCGCCGGCGTCAAGCAGCCCGTGTTCGACTCCAGCAAATTTGCCGATCTGGACCTGGACCTCAAAGCCTGGCCGACCGACGCGCCAGCCGCCGGCAAGACCGACGTCGAGCCGCAAGGCGTGCCTGCAGCGCAACGCTGACAGGTGAATGACGGGCGCATCCCCTGCGCCCGTCAGTTATTGTGATGCAATAACTTGTAGGCGCGAGCCTGCTCGCGATAGCGGTTGATCAGTCAACATTAATGTTGAATGGGATGCCCCCTTCGCGAGCCGGCTCGCTCCCACAAGGACCTCATCCTTTCGGAGAATCCCCATGAATTCGTCGACCTACCCCGCCGCTCAACACGTCATGGTGCTCTACACCGGTGGCACCATCGGCATGCAGGCCAGTGCCAACGGCCTAGCTCCGGCGTCCGGTTTCGAAGCCCGCATGCGCGACTACCTGCACAGCCAACCCGAGCTGGTGGTGCCGCAGTGGCGCTTCCGGGAAATGTCGCCGCTGATCGACAGCGCCAACATGACCCCGGCCTATTGGCAGCAACTGCGTGAAGCGGTGGTCGATGCCGTGGACGTGCAAGGCTGCGACAGCGTGCTGATCCTGCACGGCACCGACACCCTGGCCTACAGCGCCGCCGCGATGAGTTTCCAGTTGCTCGGCCTCCACGCACGCGTGTGCTTCACCGGCTCCATGCTGCCGGCGGGCGTCACTGACAGCGACGCCTGGGAAAACCTCAGTGGTGCGCTGGTCGCCCTCGGCCAGGGCCTGGCGCCAGGCGTGCACCTGTACTTCCACGGCGAACTGCTGGCCCCGACCCGCTGCGCGAAAGTACGCAGCTTCGGCCGGCATCCGTTCAAGCGCCTGGAGCGTCAGGGTGGCGGCGTGAAAGCTACGGCGATCCCCGCAGCGCTGAACTACAACCAGCCCAGACAATTGGCGAATGTCGCGGTGCTGCCGCTGTTCCCCGGCATCAGCGCCGGGATTGTCGACGGCCTGCTCGACGGCGGCATCCAGGGCCTGGTGCTGGAGTGCTACGGCAGCGGCACCGGTCCGAGCGACAACGCCGAGTTCCTCGCCAGCCTCGGCCGTGCGCGGGATAACGGTGTGGTGGTGGTCGCGGTCACGCAGTGCCATGAAGGCGGCGTCGAGCTGGACGTTTACGAGGCCGGCAGCCGCTTGCGTGGCGTGGGCGTGTTGTCCGGTGGCGGCATGACCCGCGAGGCGGCGTTCGGCAAGTTGCAGGCGCTGCTCGGTGCCGGTCTGGAAACGGCTGAAGTGCGGCGTCTGATCGAACTCGACCTGTGTGGCGAACTGATCTGACACAACGCAATACCCTGTAGGAGTAAGCCTGCTCACGATAGCGGTCTGTCAGTAAACCCTGGGGCGACTGACAGACCGCTATCGCGAGCAGGCTCACTCCTGCATTTTGATCGTTGTCCGGCATGCAACTTGCTGCGCCTCAGCCATCCCCAAGGCTGGAAGATCCTATGCTGCACTCCCACCTCACCACCCTCAACGCCGTCTCGTTGGTGCTTAACACCTTCAAGGATCAGGGCCTGTCCAGTGACGCCCTGCTCACGGGCAGCGGCATCAGTGCGGCGGATCTGGCCCGCGCCGACACGCGCATCACCACCAATCAGGAAATGCAGGTCTGCGCCAACGCCGTGGCCCTCAAGCATGACATCGGCCTCGAACTGGGCCGGCGCATGCACGTATCCTGCTACGGCATCCTCGGTTACGCACTGCTGACCTGTGCCACCTTCGGTGACGCTTTGCGTCTGGCGATCCGTTATCCGGCGCTGCTGGGAACACTTTTTGAACTGAGTCTGGAAGAGGATGGCGAGCGGGTCTGGTTCGTCGCCGCCGATTATCGCGAGAGCCCGGCGATGGCGGTGTTCAATGCCGAGTTCTGCCTGGTGTCGCTGAAGGTGATTTGCGACGACCTGCTCGGACATCCACTACCGCTGCTGGCCACGCGATTCGAGCATGATGCGCCGGACTATCGCGACAGTTATGCCGAACACTTCGCCAGTGCGCTGCACTTCGCTGCCAAGGACAACGCCTTTGCGTTCGACCGCCGCTGGCTCGAGCAACCACTGCCGCTGGCCGACGTCATCACCCATCAGGCGATGGCTGAACGTTGCCGCAAGCAGAACCTTGAATTCACCGGGCGTCAGGCGTGGCTGGGGCGCATCCGCCACTTGCTCAGCACCCAGCTGAATGCCGCGCCGGGACTGGAAGGCCTGGCCCACCAGATGAAGTGTTCGCCACGCACCCTGCGCCGCCACCTCAAGGACATGGGCAGCAGTTATCAGGAGTTGCTGGATGAGCTGCGTTTCGAGCGCGCCAAGCAGATGTTGTGTGAGGATCAGTTGCCGATCTACCGCATCGCCGAGACGCTGGGTTTCAGCGAGACCGCCAGTTTCCGCCATGCGTTCGTGCGCTGGAGCGGTGTCGCGCCCAGCCAGTTCAGACCCCACTGAGCCCCCCCTGCAGGCTCACTCCCACAAGGATGTTGTATTTCCTGCCCATGACAGGTGCAAACCTGCGCCAGCAAGGGGCGAATTGCGGTCAGACCTTTTGGCCATAACGATCCCCTTTTGGCCTTTTCTGCCGTTCTCCGATTCGCCGCGCGCCGCAACACTGGAGGCCACCGAACCAGCCCTGCGGAGAACAACAAATGCTGACGATCTACTCGGACGATCACCACCTGCACCATGGTCGCTGTGAACTCATCGACGGCCAGCTCAAGCCATGCTTCGAAATGCCCTCGCGCGCTGACCACGTGTTGCAACGGGTGCAGAACCAGCACCTTGGCCCGGTCGAGGCGCCGAAGGACTTTGGCCTGGAGCCGATCGCACGCATCCACAGCCGCGATTACCTCGACTTCTTCAAAGGCGCATGGGAGCGCTGGACTGAATTCAACACCGACGGCGATCTGCTGCCCTACACCTGGCCGGCGCGCACGCTGCGGCAGATCAAACCGACCAGCCTGCACGGCCAGCTCGGCTATTACAGCTTCGACGGCGGCGCACCGATCACCGCAGGCACCTGGCAAGCAGCCTACAGCGCAGCGCAAGTGGCACTGACGGCCCAGGCGGAAATCCAGCGCGGTGCACGCAGTGCCTTCGCCCTGTGCCGTCCACCGGGACACCACGCTGCCAGCGACTTGATGGGCGGTTATTGCTACCTCAACAACGCGGCCATCGCCGCTCAGGCGTTCCTCGACCAGGGGCACAAAAAGGTCGCGATCCTCGACGTCGACTACCACCACGGTAACGGCACCCAGTCGATTTTCTATGAGCGCAGCGACGTGCTGTTCACTTCGATTCACGGCCACCCGGAAGCCGAGTTTCCGTTCTTCCTCGGCTACGACGATGAACGCGGCGAAGGCGCAGGTGTTGGCTTCAACTTCAATTACCCGCTGCCCGCCGGTTCCGGCTGGGACGTGTGGAGCGCGGCACTGGACCAGGCCTGCAACGAGATCGACCGCTACGGCGCCGACATCATTGTGGTCTCGCTGGGCGTCGATACCTTCAAGGACGACCCGATCTCGCAATTCAAACTCGACAGCCCGGATTACCTGGCGATGGGCAAACGCATCGCCGCCCTCGGCAAACCGACCCTGTTCGTCATGGAGGGCGGTTACGCGGTGGAAGAAATCGGCATCAACGCAGTGAACGTGCTGGAAGGCTTTGAACAATGAGCCGACTCAAGCATTTCATCGCGCCAGCCCTGTGCGCGGCGCTGCTGAGCAGCGCAGCCCACGCGTAAGAACGCACCTTGCGCGTCTACAACTGGTTCGACTACATCACGCCCAAGGCCCTGGAAGACTTCAAGACGCAGAACGCCCAGACCAAACTGGTCTACGACATCTTCGACACCAACGAAGCGCTGGAAGCCAAGCTGCTGACCGGTAACTCCGGCTACGACGTGGTGGTGCCGTCCAACGTGTTCCTCGCCAAGCAGATCGAGGCCGGCGTATTCCAGCCGCTGGATCGCAGCAAACTGCCGAACTGGAATCACCTCGATCCGAAATTGATGAAGCTGATCGAAGCCAACGATCCGGGCAATAAATTTGCCGTGCCTTACATGTACGGCACCATCCTGATCGGCTTCAACCCGGCCAAGGTCAAAGCTGCGCTGGGCGACAATGCGCCGGTGGACAGCTGGGACCTGATTTTCAAGGAAGACAACATCAGCAAACTCAAGCAGTGCGGCGTCGCCCTGCTCGACTCGCCGTCGGAGATTCTGCCGCTGGCCCTGCAACACCTGGGTCTTGATCCGAACAGCAAGAACCCGGCCGACTATGCAAAAGCCGAAGCCTTGCTGATGAAGATCCGGCCCTACGTGACCTACTTCCACTCGTCCAAGTACATGGCCGATATCGCCAACGGTGACATCTGCGTCGCCGTCGGTTATTCCGGCAGCTTCTCGCAAGCGGCCAACCGGGCGAAGGAAGCGAAGAACGGCGTGGTGGTCGACATGCGCCTGCCGAAGGAAGGTGCACCGATCTGGTTCGACATGCTCGCCATTCCCAAGGGAGCGAAGAACACCGAGGACGCCTACACCTTCATCAACTACCTGTTGCAGCCGCAAGTGATTGCGCCGGTCAGCGACTTTGTCGGTTACCCGAACCCGAACAAGGACGCCACCGAACAGGTCGATCCGGCTATTCGCAACAACCCCAATCTGTACCCGACCGACGCCGCCATGAACACGCTGTATACCCTGCAACCACTGCCGCGCGACGCCGAACGGGCACGCACCCGGGCGTGGACGAAGATCAAGTCCGGCACCTGACACAACGTTGCTGACGGAGACCCGCCCTTGCGGGTCTTTTTTTTGCCCGCAAGCTTTATGTACCGCACACCGTTGCGACGGGCCTTTTATCTTGCGCTGACTCGCCGCCCATGCCGGGCGCCCCAAACAGAGCAGGACTTGCCCATGACCGAACCCTCCTTACCCAGCGCCGTTGAAGTGATAACGCAACTGGTGACCGGCCCGTCGCCGTGCGAAGTTGCGACCCGGGCGTTGCAACCCGCGCTGAAAGCACTGTACCCGACGCTGGACATCGACCCGCAACTGGCGATGGTGGTGACCCCCTCCTGGCTCATCGCCGACGACCAGGTGATCGCGGGCGCCAGTCACAGCGAATCGCTCACCGATGTGCTGGTACGGCTCGGCCTGTCCGGAACCACGGTGACGTATCTCGAGGGCGAGCACTTTCTCACCTTGCAGCCTGGCGTCCCCGTGTCACTCCAGTTGCCGGTAAAGATCGATGCCATCGGCGCCCTGCTCAACGAACTGGCCCCGCTGCTGTTCATCGCCTACAAAGAACAACAGGTCGAATACTGGGACGAATTCACCAGCCCCGGACAACCGCGCTGGCTGCAATTGTCGGATGCCTTGCGCAACCTGTGGAACGTCGACGCCAGCCTTGGCTGGGATGCCGACCTGCAGGCCATGGCGCACAGGGTTTTCCAGCAGCCGGACAAACGCCAGCGGCTGCCCGGCGATCCCTACAAGACACGCACCTGCCTGATCGACCTCGACTACAGTGCCGAGGCTGAGCGCGGGTACATGGCCCGGCTCGACACAGCCGTGTTGATCGGTACCGCGGCAGAACGCAGCCTGATCATCAGCTACTCGGTGATCAATGGATTTCAGCGCTTCGATTCGCTGGATGAGTTCGCCGACACCCTGCCGCGCCGTTTCGGGCGCAACAGCACCAGTGCCGAGCTCAAGTGGCGGCTGTTCGAGCCCGACGGCAATTTTTTCGATCATCAGGCCTGCAGCCTGATTGCGCTGGAGGCCGATGCGCTGGGGCAGATCAACTTCTTCGATGGCTCGACCGAATACAACCTCTACCCACACGCCGGTACTGCGGGCAATTATCAGCAACCCACGCCACGCCTCAAACCGCATATGGAACGCCTGCAACCGTTGTTACCCTCGTGGCTGAACACCGCATCCCCCGCCGATCAGTCCAGCTACAGCCGGCATCTGCTGGACCTGACCACGGTGCAGCATGCCAACAATGGCAAAACCTTTCAGAGTGAAGTGGACAGCCTGCAGACCTTCACCCGCGATGCCCTGAGCCGGGCAATGCTCAAGGACCATCCCACAGCAGCTGATGTGAACATTGATGACATCCAGGTCAGCATCACCAGCGTGGTGGTCTGGGGCACATTCGTTCTGCCGGGCAATACGCAGACCCGGACCCTGTCGCTCCTCGAACTGGCCCTGCAGAACCTGGCGGGCCTGCCATTGGGCAACAAGACCGTGAGCGCCAGGGACGGCAGCGCATTGCCGGCGTGGATGAGCGTGGCTTACCTGGAAAACCTGGTCAGCACCGTCGACATCGGCAGGACCTACCCGGCGTACCTGAAAGCGCGGCTGGTCGATGACATTGCGCAGGCGCACACCCTGCAAGCGCTCTACACCCGCCAGCTGTGCATCGAACTGCCGCTGCTGGCGTTGCAAAACAAAATTCTTGGCAAGGCCGGTATCGACGAGCAGGGTTACCGCTATGTACTCGCCGCCCTCGGCAGCACTGCCGGCGAGCGTCGGGTCGATGGACTGGACATTGTCATCCGGCCATTGGCATTCGTTGCCCACCGCAGCAGTTCAAGGGCGGACACCGTGCAGAACATGTTCGTCATCGGCCCGCGCGTGGCCGGTTCAGGCCCCTGCGTGTTGTATCGGCCATTGTTTGAAACGGCACTGCTCCAATACCCCGGCCACGCCAACCTGTTGTATGCGATCCAGCATTCGCAACATCTGCGTGAGTCGGTACTGGCCTGGCTGCCGGACGATGTACGGTTCAATTACAGCCAGTTTGTGTTCACCGCCAGACTGCCTTCGGTGTGGACGATTCCGCAGTTGCTGGTCAATCCGGTGACGCCCCTGGACATGTCACGCCCCGTCGAACTGGGCACCACGCTTATCGAAAACGATGCACTGGAGACCCTGTACGCCAGTAACGTCCAGGCGCTTATCACCCAGGCGGATCGTCAGTCGGTCTCCGACGCAGAAGCACGCTGGGCCACGCTCAAGCAGGGTGGCTGGATGCTGTTCAATGCGGCGCTGCCGTTTCTTGGGCGCAGTGTCGGAACGGCAGCATGGATCTGGCAAATCATGGACGACCTGCAGGAAGTCAGCGACATCGCCAATCAAGCATCCGGCGAGGTCGCCTGGTCGGCACTGGCCGATATTCTCCTCGCGCTGGGGATGGTGCTGGCCCATCGCGCGGCGGTCGGCGACAAGCCCCAGACGCAATCTATCAGCGCACCGGAAGAACCCACGCAAGTCCCGAAACCCGTCCCGCAAGCGCTCAAACCGCAGCGTTTGCCGGATGTGATTGACGACGATCCTCTGCCCCCCCCGTGAGACTTCACTCAACACCCCTGCGGCTTTGAAACGCTCACCGACAGCGCTGGCATCCTTGCTCGACCGTTTCAAAGTCACCCGGCCCGAAGACCTCGGCACGCCCCACAGCTCAGGGCCATACAGATCGCTGTATGCCCACGGTACGAAATGGTACGCGCCCGTCGGCCAGCGCTGGTTTGAAGTGCAGATCAACGACAACGAAGACATTCAGGTGATCGACTCGCGCCAGCAGCCACCTCGCGCCGGCCCGGTGCTGGCCCGCACCGTCAATGGCCAATGGATCATCGACCTGCGCTTGCGCCTACGCGGTGGCGGCCTGAGCAGGCGCCAGCGAGAAGCCCGGGAAAGACGGCAGGCGCAAGCCAAGGCACTGAACACGGAAATCGAAGCGTTCGACCTGACCATGCCGGACAAACGTACCCGTCTCCTGGCCGCGCGCGCCGCGCTGCAAGAAGCATTGCCCGAGGCCCGTGAGGGGCAACGCCAGCCATACCTTGATGTCCTCGACGCGCAAAGTCGGGAGTACGGGGCCATGATCGAGAAGCTCAAGGCCCTGGAGCTGATAGAGCCCGAGCCGGCCTTTCGCGGGCTGATGATTCAACGTCTGGAAATGCAGATATTCCTGATACTGGAGTGGCTCAACGAACACTCCGCGACCTATCAAGTCAGCGTCAAGTCAACGATGGACATGATGGCCGCCAACCCCGACACCGAATCGTTGGCGTTTATCCTGGCCTGCGAACGCATGACCGGGCAGACCCAAGGCATCATCGAGAAAATGGAAGCGGTCGAGTCGCGGCTCGAAGAATTGCAACGGCTCGGCAAAGAGGGCGTCGAGCGGGTCAGCAAATATCGCAAGGGCGTGCCCGATTACAATCTGGACAACATGAAGTTGTTGCAGATCAGTCTCGGCCAGGAAATCTGCGTCCGACCCGGCACGTCAGCGATTCACGCCGACGCCCGGCAGATGCTCGAAGCCCTGATCGAAGACGCCGCCCTGAATATTCAGAGTTCACTGAATCTGACCACCGACGAAAGCCTGACCAACCTGCGCGAGCGGACCGAAACCCTGAGCAATCTTTCCGAGCAATTTGCTTCGGTCGATCAGCGCTTCGTCGATTTTGCCGCCGAATTCCCTGAGCAGCTCGACAACGACCGGCTGAACCACGTGCGTGCGCGCACGCTTGAGTTCAAGGTGCGCACGGACGAACGACTGGCCGACCTGCTGCGCAACAAACATTTGCTGGAGCCAATACCTGACCCGTCGAAACCGACGGTCTCATGGAGCCGCAAGATCATCAAAACCAGATTCAAGGGCACCCTCGTCGGCGAACCGGTGACCGGCACAGAGGCAGATTCCGCTCATCTGGTGGCAGTACGAGGCGAGCTGACGGGGGTCATCGCGACCTTCCATGAGAAATCCCCCGGCGAGTGGGTCGAACACCTTTCGCCGAAACCGACGCCAGCCAGAACCACTCCCAATCTTGCGAAAAGCGTCGAGGCCGGTCAGGCCCTGATCGACGGACTGGCGCTGTTCCGGCGACGTACCGAGGCGCTCATCAATCGGGCGCAACGCATTCCGGTGGAGATCGAAGAAATCTACCATCAGCACGCCGCCCGTTTACGCAATGCCGGCGAAGCGATCGACGAGGCGCTGACGGCCAGCAATCAGACCGTCGACTCAAAGCGGCCGACGCAAGCCCTCGGTCACGCCCTGAGCGAAGCCGCGACAGCCCTGTACGCAAAGGGTACGAACGCGCGTATTCAGATGATCAAACAACAACCGCCGACCGCGGCCCGCGTGGAATGGCTCCGGCACAAAAACGAAGTGAAGATCACGCAAACCGTCAAACGCCGCCGGCTCAAAGGGCGAGCCAAAGACTTTCTGGATGAATATGAAGTGCGCGATGCAAAAGCCGGCAAGGTGTTGTGGTACGCGCATTTCCATTACGCGAAAGGCGCTGACGCGGTTGGCCGCTTCACCGCGGCACACATGAAAACCGTCCGGCAACGGCGGCTGGGAGGCGCGTTCTATCGGCAAGGCAACAGCACTCAGGACCTGATCGCAATCTACCGCAGCGAAATCAGCAACCCGCTGGCGCAAAGCCTGTTTTTCACCCCAGCCACGCCTGGCGCAGGCGCATCAGTGCCGCTCTGATGGCCGGCTCCGGAACGGCGGCGAAGCCCAGCACCAGACCGGCGCGGCGATCGGCTGGCGTCGTCGAGTCGGGCAACCAATAGCTGCTCAAACCGTTGATCTCCACATCCGCGCGTGCCGCCTGCTCGACCAACTGCTGCTCGCGCGCGATGCTCTCCACCGCCACCGTCAGGTGCAGCCCGGCCGAGACCGCCGGCAGCGCACCCACCCCGGGAATGCCCGACGGCCAGCCATCGAGCAGCGTATTGCGGCGGTTGAGCGCGGCGCGGCGCATGCGCCGGATGTGTCGCTGGAAATGCCCGGCGGCCATGAATTCGGCCATCACCGCTTGAGTACTCACCTCGGAATGCCGGACATCCACCGCCCGGCGTTGCGAGAACGCGTCCACCAGCCCGGGAGGCAAGACCAGATAACCAAGGCGCAACGCCGGAAATGCGACTTTGCCAAAGGTACCGACGTACAACACGCGGCCCTGACGATCGAGTGCTGCCAAGGGCGCCAAAGGCGCGCCGGTGTAACGGTACTCGCCGTCATAGTCATCCTCGACGATCCAGCCCTGGTTGCGTTCGGCCCACGCCAGCAACTCCAGACGCCTCGCCAGGCTCATCACTACGCCGGTCGGGTATTGATGGGAGGGCGTCACGTAAGCCACGCGACAATCGCTGAGCCCGGCCATCGCCGCACAGTCGATGCCCTCACTGTCCACCGCCACGCCGTGCAATTGCGCCCCGGCCACAGCGAACGCATGACCCGCCGCGCGATAGCCGGGATTCTCGATCGCGACACCGTCGCCCGGCTCTACCAGCAACTGTGCACAAAGACTGATGCCCTGCTGGGCGCCACTGGTGATCACAATTTGTTCAGCCGAACACTGCATGCCACGGGAGCTGCGCAAATAAGCGGCAATCATCCCGCGCAAACGCGCATCGCCGGCCGGGTCGCCGTAGCACAGCTGCTGAAGATCCGGTTTGCGCCAGAAAGCCGCGTTCAGCTTGGCCCAGACCTCGAAGGGAAACAGATCGAACGCCGGCACACCCACGCGAAATGCACGCGGCGGACCACTGGGCGGACGCGGTAAATGGTTCTTTTCGAGGCGCGAAAATGTCGCGCTGTGGATAACTTTACTGGATGAAACCACAGGCAAATCCAGCCAATTTGTGGATAAGGCTGTGGGTAAGTCTGTTGACAACCCTGTGGATACTTTTGTGGATAGTTTTTTTGCCGAGCTCAGCGACTGAGCCAGTTGCGCCACGTAGGTACCGTCGCCGACTCGTCCTTCAATAAAGCCTTCGGCATACAGCTGATCGTAGGCCCGCACCACACTGTTGCGGGAAATCCCCAGTGCTGACGCCAGATCCCGGCTCGCCGGCAAACGCGTGCCGCTGGCCAGCCGGCCATCGAGTACCCGCAGACGCAGGGCCTGGTAGAGCTGACGGCTCAAGCCCTGGCGGCGATCCAGCTCGATACCGGCAGGATTGAATGGCATGGACAGCGGCGGCGAAACGGACATGGCAATGGACCTGTGAAATTGGCCGGTAATGGCTCTTACAACAGTCCAATAGCCTGCCTACGATGCTGGCATTCGCCAAGGAAAATCTCGCCATGTACACGCCCAAAGCCTTTGCCATCGACGAGCTGTCGCAACTGCACGAACTGATCCTCGCCACCCGCCTCGCCATTCTGGTGAGCCACGGCGCCAACGGCCTGCAAGCCAGCCATGTACCGGTGCTGCTGCATCGCGAACAGGGTGAGTTCGGTACGCTGTACGGACACCTGGCCAAAGCCAATCCCCAGTGGAAAGACCTGCGCGACGGTGCCGAGGCCATGCTGATCTTTGCCGGCGCCGATGCTTACGTGAGCCCGGGCTTCTACCCGAGCAAGGCCGAACACGGCAAAGTCGTGCCGACCTGGAATTATGTCGCCGTGCACGCCTACGGCCGCGCCGAAACCTTCAGCGACGGCGGACGCCTGCTCGACATCGTCAGCACCCTCACCGACCGCCATGAGGCTGGCCGCGCACAACCCTGGTCGGTGGCCGACGCGCCGGCCGATTACATCGACGGCATGCTCAAGGCCATCGTCGGTTTTGCCATTCCCGTCGACCGCCTCGAAGGCAAGCGCAAGCTCAGCCAGAACCGCAGCGCTGACGATATCGCCGGCGTGCGCGAAGGCCTGGCCGCCAGTCCCGAAGTCAACGATCAAACCCTCGCCCAACTGATGCGCTAAGGAAATCACCATGAGTCAGATCGAGATACGCCCCGTCACCGCTGGCGATCACGCCGCGTGGCTGCCGCTGTGGCAGGCTTACCTGAGGTTCTACAACACCGAACTGCCGGACACGGTGACGCAAAGCACCTGGCAGCGCTTTCTCGACCCGGGCGAACCCACCCACGCGGCATTGGCCTGGGCCGACGGCAAGGCGGTGGGCATGGTGCATTACATTTATCATCGTTCGAACTGGAGCATCGAAAACTCCTGCTACCTGCAGGACTTGCTGGTGGTGCCGCAAGTCCGCGGCACCGGCGTCGGTCGTCTGCTGATCGAACACGTCTACGCCACGGCCAAGGCCGACGGTTGCTGCAAAGTCCACTGGCTGACCCATGAAACCAACGCCACCGCGATCCAGCTCTACGAGCGCATCGCCGAACGCCCGGGCTTCATCCAGTTTCGCAAAGCCCTTTAAGGAGACGCACGCATGACCGCTTCACTCGCTGACTGGAAAGGCGTCCCCGCCCCCACCGCCACCCTGCTCGAGGGCCGCTTCATTCGCCTGGAAAGACTCGACCCGGCGCGCCACGGTGACCAACTGTTCGCCGCCCTCGAAGGCCCCGGTGCCGACCCCAAACTCTGGGATTATTTACCCTACGGCCCATTCCCGGAGCGCACAGCGTTCGACGCATGGCTGAACAACCACGCGGCCGCCAGCGACCCGTACTTCTTCAGCGTCGTTGATCGCGCCAGCGGTCAGGTGCAAGGTCTCCTCAGCCTGATGTCAATCGTCCCGGCCCAGGGCCGCATCGAAATCGGCCACGTCACCTTCGGTGCGCCGATGCAGCGTTCACCGAAAAGCACCGAGGCGGTTTTCCTGCTGGCCAAGTATTCCTTCGAGCTGGGTTATCGCCGCCTCGAATGGAAGTGCAACAACAGCAACGCCCGCTCCAGATACGCTGCCGAGCGCCTGGGCTTCAGCTTCGAAGGCGTGTTCCGTCAGCACATGGTGGTCAAGGGCCACAACCGCGACACCGCGTGGTATTCGATTCTGGATGGAGAGTGGCCGGCGATCGCGGCAGGGTTCGAGCAGTGGCTGGCGGATGAAAATCAGACGCCAGACGGGCAGGTAAAAGGCTTGGTGGAATGCCGTTCCTGATCGCTTGAAAACAAACGATCGCAGCCCGCGACAGCGCCTGCAGGGGTGCATTTGAATCCCATGCAGGAGCAGCCGCAGGCTGCGATCTTTTGATTGGCTGTCAGCCCAGCTTTTGCGCAAGCACCGCAATGTGCTCCGGGCCGATCCCGCAGCAACCGCCCAAATGGCTGGCGCCACGCTGCTGCCAGTCAATCGCCCAGTGCAAGTAACCCGGTGGATCCAGGTCATCGCGCAACGGATCAAGTCCGTCATTGGCGGTTGCCTCTTTTGGCTGCGGCGGAAACGCATTGGCATACGCACCAATGTGAATCTTCACCCCCAGACGCTCGAAGGTGGCGCGCGCCGCATCAATCGCGGCACCGATCACTTCCGGCTGACTGCAATTGAACAACAACGTCTCGACGCCCAATTCGGCCGCCACCGCGGCCGCTTCGGCCACAGGCTCACCGGAACGCAGACGAGGCACTTCATCGGTGTCTTCATCCTGCAAGGTGAACGACAGCCAGAACGCTTTGCCGTCCTTCGGCAACCCCGCATGGATCGCTCGCGCCTCGGCCAGCGAACTCTGGGTTTCCGCCAGCCACAGATCCACGTGCGGTGCCAGGCCATTGACCAATGGCGCCAGCAACTCGGTCACTCGGTCGGCGTTGAACAGATCCGGCCGATACGAGCCAAACAGCGGTGGCAATGAACCGGCCACCCGCACGGATTTCCCCGAGGCTTGCACCGCACGTTGCGCCAGCTCACCGGCCAACGCGGCCAGCGCCTGCCCTTCAGCGGCGAAGCGTTCTTCGCCAATATGGAACGGCACCACGGCGTAACTGTTGGTGGTAATCACATTGGCGCCACTGGCGATATAAGCGGCATGCACCGCTTCGACCGCTTGAGGCGCCTCGCTCAACGCCAGCGCCGACCACTCCGGCTGACGAAATGGCGCACCGGCGCGCTGCAACTCACGGCCCATGCCGCCATCGAGAATAATCGTGCTTGCTGCGCCCATATGCTTTTCACTCATATGCTTATGAAAATAACTCACTATCGGAGTCGTTCTTATAACTATTTAATACGCACCATTCGGTTAATAACAACCTCTTTTTTGCTCAGGGATCGACTGTGAAATTTCAACCGCTACTGGCCCTGGGCCTGACGATTCTGGCCGCCTCCACGCAAGCGTTTGGCGGTGCCACCCTGGACCGTATCGAGCAAAAGAAAGAGCTGGTCGGCGTGCTGATGGAAAGCTATCCACCGTTCTCGTTCCTCAATGACCAGAACCAACTCGACGGCTTCGACGTGGATGTCGCCAAGGCTGTGGCGGAAAAACTGGGGGTCAAGTTGCGACTCGAAACGCCGTCCTGGGACGTCATTGCCGCCGGCCGCTGGAGCGGGCGCTACGACATCTGCATCTGTTCGATGACGCCGAGCAAGGCCCGCGCCGAAGTGTTCGATTTCCCCGTCGAGTACTACGCTTCGCCGGCGGTGATCGTGGTCAATGCCAAGGATGAGCGCATCCACGACGCCAAGGATCTGAGTGGCAAAAAGGTCGGCCTCACCAGCGCCTCCAGCTACGAAAGCTATCTGAACAAGAACCTGGTGATCGAAGGTGCCGAAGACACGCAGTTGCAGTACCCGTTCGACGATGTGCAGATCGCGCCGTACGACACCGATAACGTCGCCTTCCAGGACTTGGGGCTGGGCGCCGGCGTGCGCCTGGATGCGATTCTCACCAACCTCGTCACCGCACAGCCGCGCCTGAACCAAGACAAACGCTTCAAGCTGGCGGGGCCGGCGCTATACTCGGAACCGAATTCGGTGGCCATCGAAAAGGGCGACGCGCAATGGGATGCCAAAGTTCGCGAGGTCTTCGCGCAACTGAAACAGGACGGCACCCTGAGCCAACTGTCGCAAAAATGGATCGGCGCCGATATCAGCCAATGACTGCTTTCCCGACACCTCCACAGCCACCGCAACCGGTGGCTGAATCACGCCTGCAACGCATATTCGGTTTCCGTACGCGGCTGTACCTGACCTGGGCAGCGCTGTTCTGCCTGTTCGCCGGGTTCTTCCTGAGCTTCGACCTGAAGTTCTCGATCATCCTCGACAAACTGCCCAATCTGGTCGGCCTGCACCTGGCGCCCAACGGTTTTCTGCAAGGGGCGGCGCTGACGCTTTTCCTCTGTCTGTGCTCGATCGTCGCCTCGTCGCTGCTGGGCTTCATCACGGCACTGGCACGCCTGTCGAAAAGCGCCGTGGCGTTCGGCATCGCCAGTTTTTACACCTCGTTCTTTCGCGGCACGCCACTGCTCATCCAGATCCTGCTGATCTACCTGGGCTTGCCGCAACTGGGTATCGTGCCCGGCGCGATTGTGGCCGGCATCATCGCCTTGTCGCTGAACTACGGCGCCTATCTGAGCGAAATCTTCCGCGCCGGTATCCTCGGTGTCGATCACGGCCAGCGCGAAGCGTCGCTGGCATTGGGGATGCGCGAGACGGTGATTTTCTGGCGGATCACCCTGCCGCAAGCCATGCGCACGATCATTCCGCCCACGACCAACCAATTCATCTCGATGCTCAAGGACTCGTCACTGATTTCGGTGATGGGGGTCTGGGAAGTGATGTTTCTGGCGCAATCCTATGGGCGCTCAAGCTACCGCTACATCGAAATGCTGACGACCGCAGCGATCATTTACTGGCTGATGTCGATCGGGCTGGAGCTGATTCAGGCGCGGATGGAACGGCACTACGGCAAGGCTTACGTGCGTCGCAGCTAGGGCGATCGGAACATTGCGGGCAGCGTCGGGTTTTAATTGATCTCTCGGCGCACCCGCACAACGCCCATTTTCAGTCCAAACGGACGAAACACTGCGTTCAACGATTTAAGTGTCTGATTGCCCTCACCGTGTTCGATATGGACCAGCGTGCGCACCGATATTTTGCACATCTTCGCAAACTGGGTCTGATGCAGACCGGTCACTTCCACGCGCAAACGGCGAACGGCCTCACCGATCTCCAGCGTCCCCTGGGCCAGCGCCTCTTGAATGCTTTCGATGAGCACAGTGCGCTCGGCAACCGTCATGGTCATTGCAGATCCCACTCTTTCAAGCGTTGCTCCAGATTTTTCAGATGAATGCCTGGGTGGTTCATGGTTCTGTCGGGCAAACCACTGGCCGTCAGTATGTCGGGCAGCGCCGCCAGACGTTTGGCATCTTCGCGCAATCGTTCGAAAAGCGCTGGCGCATCACATAGCGCTGCCAATGGGTCATTGGGTTCAGCATTTAACGCCTGACAGCCCTCCCTGAATCTGCAACAAATTGCAGATTAAATCCTTATTAGCACGATCCGAATGCAAAATAATGCAGATCAGTCACCGACATCATTCTGTAAAAA
Organism: Pseudomonas sp. LF-5; assembly: GCF_037626295.1. NCBI lineage: Bacteria > Pseudomonadati > Pseudomonadota > Gammaproteobacteria > Pseudomonadales > Pseudomonadaceae > Pseudomonas > Pseudomonas sp. LF-5. Next base: position 210,940 of record NZ_JARKMT010000003.1, on the reverse strand, counting down.
CCCTTCGCTATACAGAACGGCCCGCTTATAACAAAAAGGCCGTCCGACCATGCCGTTCCCGCCTCAGCGTCTGTCCCTCACCATCGCCCTGCTGATCTCGGCCACCACTGCTCACGGCAAAACCGTGCAGATCGACACCGCCACCACGGCATCGCAGACTCTCGGCGGCAGTGACACGCTGACGATTTCGGCGCCGGGCAGCATCACCAACAGCGGCAAGGCCGTGAGCCTGAAAGACAGCACCAGCGGGGTCGGCGTGGTGATCGACAATGCGGGCAAAATCATCTCCACGGGTGGCCGCGCAATCGACAGCAGCGGCGACCTGACCCGGGCGCGTAACTATCAGATATACAACCGCAGCGGCGGGCAGATTCTCGGCGCCAACGACGCCTTGCGTGTCGACAGCAACTTCGTCAGCGGCAGCCTGCTGATCGACAACAGCGGCATCATTCGCTCGACCACCGGCCAGGGCCTGGACCTTGATGCCCTGCGCAGCGAAGGGGTAACAACCACCATTATCAACCGCGCGGGCGGATTGATCCGCGGCGATGCCAGCGACGGCATGAAAACCGGCGCCCATGCGACCATCAGCAACTACGGCGAGATCTCCACCGGGGATTCGCACAACGCCGACGAGAAGTTCGACGGCATCGACATTGATTCCGCCACCGGTGTCAGCATCACCAACTACGGGGTGATTTCCGGTGGCCGTCACGGCATCACCACCGACCTTGGCGCGACGCTGATCAACTACGGGCAGATCACCGGGCGCAATGGCTCGGGCTTCGGCTCCGACGGCGATGGCACGGTGATCAACCACGGCACCATCACCGGGGCCTATTCCGGGCTGCAAGCCAATGGTGACGGCGACGGTGTGGACATCGACAAGATCGCCCACATCGAAAACTACGGCACCCTCCAAGGCGTCGGCGCCGGCGGCGTGGACAAGGGCGGTTTCGCCAATGGCAGTGAAGGCATCGCACTGGGCGGCGGTTACATCCTCAATGCCAGCGGCGCGCTGATCAGTGGCGCCAACAGCGCGATTCTGGTGGACGACGGCAGCGGCGGTTCCGGGTTGGCGGCAACCACGCTGGAAAACTTCGGCAGCATCCAGGGCCTCGACGGTTTCGGTGTGAAGTTTGTCGGCGAGTTCGCCGACAACGTCATCAACGGCGGCACCTTCAGCGGCAGCAATGGCCTGGCGCTGGATCTGGGCGGCGGCAATGACAACCTGACCTTGCGCAGCGGCAGCCGCTTCATCGGCGTGGTCGACGGTGGCAGCGGTTATGACCGGGTGGTGATGGATGACCCGGCGGGTGGCAACTTCGGCAGCAGTCGCAACTTCGAGTGGCTGGAGGTCAGGCAAGGCGCGTGGACGCTGACCGGCCATGATGACTTCAGCGACGGCGGCGCAGTGCGCAATGGCGCGACGCTGATCAACCAGGGCGGTATTGCCGGCAATCTGACCGTCGATACCGGCGGTGTGTATGCCGGTGGCGGCTCGGTCGGCAGCCTCACCGTCAACGGCACCCTGCGTACTGACACCCGGCTCGGCCGCGCAACCATCGTGCATGACTTGAACCTGGGCAGCGACGCCACCCTCGCCTACGGCGTCAACGCCGACGGCAGCAGTGCGCCGGTGCAGGTCGGCGGCACGGCCAACCTGAACGGTGCAACACTGGCGGTCAAGCCCGGCAGCGGCACCTGGGCGTGGCAGAATCATTACACCGTGCTGCAAGCGGCGCAGGTCAACGGCCGTTTCGGCCAGGTCACCAGCGACTATGCGTTCCTGACGCCGACCCTCGCCTACACGCCGACGCAGGTCGATCTGACGTACACCCGCAACGACGTGGCATTCAGCGAATTCGCCGCCACCGGCAACGGCCGCAACGCCGCCAACAGCCTGGCCTCGCTGGGCACGCAAACGGCGCTGTACAACGCCTTGCTCAACACCACGCAAAGCACCGCCAGCGCGGCCGTCGAGCAACTCGCCGGCGCCAGCAACGCCAACCTGACCAGCGCCACACTTGGCGCCAGCAGTCAGGTCGGCAACAGCATGCTCTCGGCGCTGCAGCAGATGGGCGGCAGCCCGGGACTGCTGGTCAGCCTCGATCAACGCGACACGCCGGTGCTGGCGGCCAACGGCGTGCCGTCCGAGGCGCGCAACCTGAATGACCCGAACGCTCGCGGCCGACTCTGGCTGCAAGGCATCGGTGGCTACGGCAAGCTTGACGGCGAACAGGGCAGCAGTGGTCTCGAACAACGCACCAAGGGCAGCGTGCTCGGCGCCGACTGGTCGCTGAATCCGGCGTGGCGCCTGGGTGTACTGGGCGGTTATTCGAAAACCGATCTGGACGCGACCGGCGTCGACGGCAACGTCGAGAGCTGGCACGCCGGTGTATATGCATTGCATCAAAATGGCCCGATGTCGCTGCGTCTGGGGGCGGCCTACAGCGGCCATCAGGGCGAAAGCAAACGCACCATCGCCTTCAACGGTTTCAGCGACCGGCCCAAAGGCGACTACGACGCCGACAGCCAGCAAGCCTTCGCCGAACTCGGTTACGCCATGGGCAGCGGTCGCCTCAGCGCCGAACCGTATGCCAGCCTCGGCTACCAGCGCTACCACCGCGACAGCTACAAGGAAAAGGGCGGCGCCGCCGCGCTGCAGGTCGACAGCCAGAGCCAGGACAACTTCAGCAGCAGCCTCGGTCTGCGTCTGGCGCACCTGAGCAGCCTGGACAACGGCATGAGCGTGACCCCACGCATGGCTCTCGGCTGGAAGCACACGTACGGCGATGTCAGCAGTTCGACGCGTCAGGCGTTCGTGACCGGCGGCACTGCGTTTAATGTCGATGGCAGCGCACTGGATCGCGACAGCCTGCTGCTCGAAGCCGGCCTCGACGTGGCCGTCTCTGCGCGGCATACGCTGGGGCTGGGGTACAGCGGCGAGTTGGGCAACAACAGTCGCAACCACGGTTTGATCGGGCAGTGGCAAATGAGTTTTTGATATTTGCTAGCAGGCGTCGTCCCGTTTACTTGTAGGAAAAGGGATCGGCAGAACCGCGTAAAAACAACGGTTCCGACTCAGGCGGTGAATTTCTACAGAATGATCCGATGTCCCCTGCAATTCCGTGGGAAGCAGCCGACATCGAAGTTTGCGGTATCTCCCTAGAGTTTGGCCTCCTGTCAAAAGAGGCCGTACTTGATGCCCGTTCAACACACATTCAAACCGAAACATCTGGCGTTAGCGATTGCACTGACCGTTTGCTGCGTGGAGAGCTCCGTCGCTCAACAGGCAGAAGAACCTGTTGTCACCGCTGCAGAAGGAACCAAAACACGTAAAAGGCTCCCCAAAAAGGTTGCCCCCGCCCTGCCTGATGCAGCCATCGAGCAACCGGAGCCCTTCGTCGATCTCTTTGAGATTCCGGATTTTATCGGCCCGATGGAGCATACCCGTCCAGCCATCAATGAGCCGCGTGAAGACGCGATAACGCGATTGCCAGTGGTCGAAGCGGCCAAAGCGGTTGTCGAGTTCGATGACGCCTTCTATGAGTTTCTCGAATTCCCCGAGCCTGAGACTGGAGAAACAGAGATAGCAGAGCTGGATGAAGATTCGTTCGACGAATTTCAGAATGCCTACACCACTCAGATCTCGTTTATCTCGCAAGCACTTGAAAACGTTGAAGGCGTTTCGTTGCAACTCGGTGAGGCGGACGACTTGCTTGTTATCAACAACGGCGCCCGATGGGAGGGCCGGCTCGACGGCGGCGCAGGCAAGAACGGATTACTGCTGAACGCTTCCGAAGGCGGAGAGATCGGGGCAACCGCAAATTTTGCCGGTCTACGTGTCGCGCGAGGGAAATGGCAATTGCACGATGAGTTCCAGGGATCGGCCGAGGTCCAGGCCGGTGCCAGCCTGATGAACAACGGCTCGATTGAAGGCGATGCCTATGTCGACGAATCCGCCGTGTACGGCGGGAACGGCAAAGTCTCCAACTTATATGTCCAAGGCGCACTGGTCGCCAATACCGAAATCGGTTCGCCAATCGTCAAAGGCAACCTGGAATTCACCGAAACCGCGACTTACTCCTACGGAGTGACGGCTGACCAGTTTTCGACCCCCGTTCTGGTAGAAGGCACAGCAACGCTGGCAAATGCCAGCGTTCAGGTTTTTGCCGCCCCCGGCGACTACGCCAACAGTGCCACTCACCCCATTCTGTTTGCAGGAAAAATCGAAGGCGAATTCGGCCGGGTCAGCACTAACCTGGCCTTCCTGACGCCAACGCTTTCGTACACTGACACTGCCGTAGCGTTAACGTACAAACGCAACGATCTGGCACTCGAACGACTGGCGGAGTCCGCCAGTGGCCAGGCGTTGGCGCGCAGCGTTGATACGCCGATGACGGCAACCCTCAACACCGCCGTGCAAGCGCTCGTGAGTAGCACCCGCGCGTCCGCCCCGATCGCCATTGAACAGCTCGCCGGCAGCAGCAACGCCAACCTCGCCAAGGCGACACTCAGCAGCCTCACTCCCGTGAGCAAAAGCATGCTCTCGGCCATGCACCAGCTGAACACCCGCTCGGGCACAACCCATGGCTCCGCCAGTTCGCCGCGCCAGGCCGCTGGCGCGGCTGATACCGGCAGAGTCTGGGTTCAGGCGCTCGGCCATGGCGGCAAGGTTGATCATGACGCTGACAGCGCCCTGAAGCACGCGACCCAAGGCCTGGTCATCGGTGCTGACTGGCGTCTCGATGAGCAATGGCACGTCGGACTGATCGGCGGGAAATCCCAGACAAAACTCGACGCCCGTCAATACGACGGCGACCTCGACAGCTGGCACCTCGGTGCTTATGCCGTGCGTCAGGACGGACCGATGGCACTGCGCCTGGGCGCCACCTACGCAAGCCATGCCGGCAGCAGCAAACGACGCGTGGCGTTCAATGATTTCAGTGATCGCCTCAAAGGCGCCTACGACGTCAATACCCAGCAAGCCTTTGCCGAACTGGGCTTCAATCTTGGCCGCAACAACGTGACGCTCGAGCCGTTCGCCGGCCTCGGTTTTCAACGCTACCAACGCGACAGCTATAGCGAAAAGGGTGGCGATGCGGCGCTGAGAGTCTTCGGCCAGACGCGCGCTAACCTCAGTAGCACCTTCGGGGTTCGCGTTGCCAAAACCAGCTTCCTCGACAACGGCATGCGTCTGACACCGCGCCTGAGCACCGGCTGGAAACACACCTTTGGCGAGATCGAAAACGATACCCGCCAACAACTGGTCAAGGGCGGCAAACGTTTTGATATTGCCGGTGCGGCGCTGGATCGTAACAGCCTGTCCGTGGATGCCGGCCTCGACCTCGGGCTTTCCGCCAACCACACGCTGGGCGTAGGCGTCACCGGTGAAATGGGTACCGACAGCCGCACTCACGGCGTCGTCGGTCAATGGCGCATGGCGTTCTAAAACTCGATCGGTAGTGCTGCCACAGGCTGCGGTCTTTTAATCTGGTTTAAAAAATCAAAGTCAAAGGTTTGCAGTCTGCGGCCGCCCTACAGGTGAGCGTTGTGTTCAGGCAAAAAAAAGGGGAGCACCATGCCCCCCCGAGGTTTAAAGCGTTTGATCGTGGCCGTTATCTCAGCCTTCGATCTCGATCAGGATTTCGCCCGGGTTGACGCGGTCGCCCTTGGCAACATGGATGGCGGTTACCTTGCCGGCAACGGCGGCCTGCACTTCGGTCTCCATCTTCATCGCTTCGGTGATCAGTACGGCCTGGCCGGCCTTGACGGTGTCGCCTTCCTTGACCAGCACATCGACGATGTTGCCCGGCATGGTGGTGCTGACGTGGCCCGGGGCCGACGCCTGCTTGCGTTTGCTGCTGCCACCGCTGACGAATTCGTTGAGCGGTTCGAACACCACTTCTTCCGGCATGCCGTCGATGGACAGGTAGAAGTGACGCTTGCCTTCGGCCTTCACCCCGACACCGGTGATGTCGACGCGGTAAGTCTCGCCGTGGACGTCGATGACGAACTCGGTCGGCACGCCTTCGCCGCCAGCCTTCGCCACACCACCGGCCTCAGGAATCGGCAACAGCACTTCCGGAACGAGGGTGCCGGCGGCACGCTCTTCGAGGAACTTGCGCCCGATGTCCGGGAACATGGCGAAAGTCAGCACGTCTTCTTCGGACTTCGCCAGCGCGCCGATGTCGGCCCGCAGCTTGGTCATTTCCGGCTTGAGCAGATCGGCCGGACGTACGTCGATCACCTCTTCACTGCCGATAGCCTGACGACGCAGCTGTTCGTTGACCACGCCCGGCGCTTTGCCATAGCCGCCTTGCAGGTAAAGCTTCACTTCGTTGGTGATGGTCTTGTAACGCTCGCCGGCCAACACGTTGAAGAACGCCTGGGTGCCGACGATCTGCGAGGTCGGGGTCACCAGCGGCGGGAAGCCGAGGTCTTCACGCACCCGCGGGATTTCCGCCAGCACTTCGGCCATGCGGTTGAGAGCACCCTGTTCTTTCAACTGGTTGGCGAGGTTGGAGATCATCCCGCCCGGCACCTGGTTGACTTGCACGCGAGTGTCGACGGCGGTGAATTCGCTTTCGAACTGGTGGTACTTCTTGCGCACGGCGTAGAAGTACAGGCCGATCTCTTGCAGCAATTCGAGGTTCAGACCGGTGTCGTACTCGGTGCCCTTGAGCGCAGCAACCATTGACTCGGTGCCTGGGTGGCTGGTGCCCGAGGCAAAGCTGGAGATCGCGGTGTCGATGTGGTCGGCGCCGTTTTCGATCGCCTTGAGCTGGCACATTGCGGCGAGGCCGGCCGTGTCGTGGGAGTGGATGAACACCGGCAGCGACTGCTCGGCTTTCAACGCGCGGACCAGTTCGCCGGTGGCGTACGGCGTCAGCAGGCCGGCCATGTCCTTGATTGCCACCGAGTCGCAACCCATGGCTTCCATCTGCTTGGCTTGCGCCACGAACGCGTCGATGGTGTGCACCGGGCTGGTAGTGTAGGCGATGGTGCCTTGCGCATGTTTGCCGGCAGCCTTCACCGCCTCGATCGCCACGCGCAGGTTACGCACGTCGTTCATCGCATCGAAGATGCGGAACACGTCGATGCCATTGACCGCGGCCTTGGCGACGAAGGCTTTGACCACATCGTCGCTGTAGTGGCGGTAGCCCAGCAGGTTCTGCCCGCGCAGAAGCATTTGCAGACGGGTATTGGGCAGCGCGGAGCGCAGTTGGCGCAGGCGTTCCCACGGGTCTTCTTTCAGAAAACGTACGCAGGCGTCGAACGTCGCACCGCCCCAGCATTCCAGCGACCAGTAGCCGACTTTGTCGAGCTTGTCGCAGATCGGCAGCATGTCTTCGGTGCGCATGCGGGTGGCGAGCAGCGATTGGTGAGCGTCGCGCAGGATGGTGTCGGTAACGAAGATCTTCTTAGTCATTGGTATCTCCTCATAGCGGCAAGCTTCAAGCTACGAGCTGCAAGAAAAAGCCGAGTCGCTCTCACTTGAAGCTTGTCGCTGACAGCTCGCAGCTGCATTTATAGGCCTGCGTGGGCGGCGATGGCGGCGGCGATGGCCAGGGCCAGCTCTTCGGGTTTGCGCTTGATCGAGTAGTTGGTCAGTTCAGGATGGCTTTCAACGAAGCTGGTATTGAACTGGCCGCTACGGAATTCCGGATTGCGCAGGATTTCCTGGTAATACGCGGCGGTGGTCTTCACCCCTTGCAGACGCATGTCGTCGAGGGCGCGCAGGCCACGGTCCATCGCCTCTTCCCAGGTCAGCGCCCAGACCACCAGTTTCAGGCACATCGAGTCGTAGAACGGCGGAATGGTGTAGCCGGTGTAGATCGCCGTGTCGGTGCGCACGCCGGGGCCGCCGGGAGCGTAGTAGCGAGTGATCTTGCCGAAGCTTGGCAGGAAGTTGTTCTTCGGGTCTTCGGCGTTGATCCGAAACTGCAGCGCGAAGCCACGGTGCTGGATGTCTTCCTGCTTCACTGACAGCGGCAGGCCGGAGGCGATGCGGATCTGCTCACGAACGATGTCGATCCCGGTGATTTCTTCGGTGATGGTGTGTTCCACCTGCACCCGGGTGTTCATCTCCATGAAGTACACCTCGCCCTCGGCGAGCAGGAACTCCACGGTGCCGGCGTTCTCGTAGCCCACAGCCTTGGCTGCGCGCACCGACAGGTCGCCGATGTAGGCGCGCTGTTCGGGGGTCAGTTGCGGGCTCGGGGCAATCTCGATCAGCTTCTGGTTGCGGCGCTGGATCGAGCAGTCACGCTCGAACAGGTGCACGACGTTGCCGAAGCTGTCGCCGAGGATCTGCGCTTCGATGTGTTTCGGATTAACGATACATTTTTCCAGGAACACTTCCGCCGAACCGAAGGCCTTGGTCGCTTCGGAAATCACCCGAGGGAAATTCTGTTCGAGTTCTTCGCGGCTGTTGCAGCGACGGATGCCGCGCCCGCCACCACCGGAGGTGGCCTTGAGCATGACCGGGTAACCGATGCGGTCGCCCTCGGCCAAGGCTTCATTGATGTCGGCCACGTTGCCTTCGGTGCCCGGGGTGACCGGTACGCCGGCCTTGATCATGCTGCGCCGGGCTTCGGTCTTGTCGCCCATGCGGCGAATGACTTCTGCCGACGGGCCGATGAATTTAATCCCGCGTTCGGCGCAGATGTCTGCCAACTCGGCATTTTCCGAGAGGAAGCCGTAACCGGGGTGCAATGCATCGCAACCGGTTTCCACCGCCAGGTTCACCAGCTTGCGCGGGTTCAGGTAACCGGCCAGTGGCTCGGCACCGATGCTGTGGGCTTCGTCCGCACGCTTCACATGCAAGGCATGGCGGTCGGCGTCGGAAAAAATCGCAACCGAGCGAATGCCCATTTCGGCGCAGGCTCGCACGATTCTTACGGCAATCTCACCACGGTTGGCGATCAGGATCTTTGTTATCACTTGGAGGTTCCCTTGAGCCGGTGGCACCACGACCTGCTAGACCCAGGTCGACGCGTGACCAAATGTTTCAATTTAGTCGCAGCCCCACACTAGCGCTCACAAGGGATTAACAAAAATGAATAAAAATTGGGTCAGGCATAAGCAAAGACTTATAGTTAAACCATCAGCCTGCCGTCAGAGCCTATAAGAAATGCGTAAGTCCTTGATGCGTATGACATTACGCCAGTTGCAGATCTTCAACGAAGTGTGTGATTTGCGTTCTTACAGCCGTGCGGCTGAAGAAATGTCGCTCACACAACCGGCCGTCAGCCTACAGATTCGTCAGTTGGAAGAGTTGATCGGCCAGCCATTATTCGATTATGTCGGCAAAAAACTCTACATGACCGAGGCTGCCGAAGCCCTGCAGCGGGCCAGCCGGGACATCTTCGGTCGCCTGGAAAACCTCGACATGCAGCTGTCGGACATGCAGGGCTCGCTGCAAGGCCAACTGAAGCTGGCGGTGGAATCCAGCGCCAAATACTTCGTGCCGCACCTGTTCGCCGCCTTCAAGCGCCAGCACCCGGAAGTGAACCTGCAACTGACCGTGGTCAACCGTGGCCAGGTGATCCGCCGCCTCTCGGACAACCGCGACGATCTGGTGATCATGTCAATGGTGCCGCAGGACATGGGCCTGGAGTTTCTGCCCTTTCTGAACAACCCGATTGTCGCCGTGGCGCGCCCGGATCATCCGCTGGCGCATATGGGGCCGCTGCGTTTGCAGGACCTTGAACCCTACACACTGCTAATCCGCGAACCGGGTTCGGGCACGCGAATGGCCTGCGAGGACTACTTCAAGGAGAAACGCGTGCACTTCACCCAGACTCAGGAAGTGGCCTCGGCCGAAGCCCAGCGCGAATGCGTGGTGGCGGGTCTGGGCCTGGCGCTATTGACGCGCCACGCCCTGAACCTGGAGTTGGCGACCGGCGGCCTGGTGGAGTTGCCGGTCGAGGAGTTGCCGCTGTTCCGTAGCTGGTGCCTGGTGCAAGCCAAGGCCAAACGGCTGTCACCGGTGGCGCACGCCTTCCTGGCGTTTATCCGCAGCGAACGGGTGCAGATCAGCGCGCTGGTTGAGCGCTTCGACGGGAAGTTGCCGGTACGGCCTGCCAGTAGTTGATTTCAATGTCCTCGGGAAAATCGCTGATTTCGCTTTGAAGCTGACGAAGTTCGAAGCGATCTTCGATGGCGCGACGGAATTCCATGCGGCGCTGGTCTTCCTGTTGACGACGGGTTTTCGCGGCGCTGTTGCGTTCTTCGTAGGGCTGAGCCATTTCGAGTCTCCCAAGGCGAGTACGGGAGTTTCACGATAGGCGTGAGGGATGACGGTTTGGCTGCGCGGGGATGACAGTGCGATGAAACTTGCGCAGGGTTGTGGTGTTTCTGAGGACGCCTTCGCGAGCAGGCTCGCTTCCACATTTGATCTCGGTGTGACACAAAATTTGTGTCCACAACAGAAGATCCCCTGTGGGAGCAAGCCTGCTCGCGATTAAGTTCGGAACGACCTTAGATGACTTCAGTCATCCAGCGCTTTTACGGCTTTTGGCGACAAGCGCAAGCTGCGCAGACTGCGCTTGACGCTCTTCAGGTGATTGACCAGGCTCGGCCCGCGCGCCATCGCCACGCCCATCGCCAACACGTCGATCACCACCAGATGCGCAATGCGCGAGGTCAGCGGCGTGTAGATCTCGGTGTCTTCGTGCACATCAATCGCCAGGTTGACGGTCGACAGTTCGGCCAACGGCGTCTGGCTTGGGCACAGGGTGATCAGCGAAGCGCCACTCTCGCGAACGAGGTTGGCGGTGATCAGCAGATCCTTGGAGCGCCCGGACTGGGAAATGCAGATCGCCACGTCGGTCGGCTTCAACGTCACCGCCGACATCGCCTGCATGTGCGGGTCGGAGTACGCCGCCGCCGTCAGCAGCAAACGGAAGAACTTGTGCTGCGCATCCGCCGCCACCGCGCCCGACGCACCAAAGCCATAGAACTCGACACGCTGCGCCTGAGACATCAGCGTCACCGCGCGCTGCAACTCCACCGGATCAAGCTTCTCGCGAACCTCCATCAGGGTGTGCAGCGTGGTGTCGAAGATCTTCAGGCTGTAGTCGGCGACCGAGTCGTCCTCATGGATCGCGAACTGACCAAAACTGGCACCGGCAGCCAGGCTCTGCGCCAGTTTCAGTTTCAGATCCTGAAAACCTGAACAACCGATGGCGCGACAGAAGCGCACGATGGTCGGTTCACTGATGCCGACGCTGTGGGCCAGATCGGCCATGGAACTGTGCATCACGGCCGCAGGGTCAAGCAGCACGTGGTCGGCGACCTTGAGCTCCGACTTGCGTAACAGGTGACGTGACTGGGCGATGTGTTGCAGCAGATTCAAGGGGCTGGACTCTTCTTATGGGCAAGGATGTAGCACGCTTGTAGTTATACTACATGAATTGGCTTTTTGCCTGCTCAATGCGTAACTCAATGTCCCCGTATTGGGCGTGATGACGCGCATGTAGCACTTAAAACGGTTTTGCCTGCTCACGCAAAAGCCCGGCCAGCGCGGCAGCTTCTACCGGACGACTGATCAGATAGCCCTGCACCTCGTCGCAGCCCTCGGCCCGCAAAAACGTCAGTTGCTCCGGCCGTTCGACTCCTTCGGCCACCACCTTCAACGACAGTCCGTGGGCCATGGCAATGATCGCGCGGGTGATCGCCGCATCCTCACTGCCCTCGCCCAGGCCGCGAATGAACGCCTGATCGATCTTCACGTAATCCACCGGAATCCGTTTCAGATAACTCAACGACGAATACCCGGTGCCGAAGTCGTCGATGGCCAGTTTCACCCCCAGATCACGCAGTTGCTGGAACGTCGCAATGATGTGTTCAACGCTGTCGAGCAACTGGCTTTCGGTCAATTCCAGCTCGAGAAAATGCGGCGCCAGACCGGTCTCCTCCAACACCTGCCGCACCAGGCTGACCAGTTTGCCCTGACGCAGTTGATGCACCGACAGGTTCACCGACACGCGGATCGCTTCCAGGCCCTCGCGCTGCCATTCGCACGCCTGCCAACACGCCTGACGCAGGACGAACTCGCCGATGGGGCCGATCAACCCGGTTTCTTCGGCCAGCCCGATGAAATCGCCTGGCGGTACCTGCCCCAGAATCGGATGTTCCCAGCGCACCAGAGCCTCAGCCGCATTCAGCCGACCTGTCGCCAGGCACAACTTCGGCTGATAGAACACCTTCAGTTGCTTGTCTTCGATGGCTTTGCGCAACTGGTTCTCCAGTTGCAGACGCTCAAGGGTGCTGGCCTGCAGGCTGTCGGTGTAGAATTGGAAATTGTTGCCGCCCAGATGCTTGGCATGTTGCATGGCCATGTTCGACTGACTGACCAGCGCGGAAATTTCACGGGCGTTGTCCGGCAGCATACTGATGCCCATCGAGGCGCTGACCACCAGTTCATGCCCTTCGACGGTCAGCGGCAGACGCAGCTTGCTCGACAACCGCGTGGCGACCCGCGCCAGGCTCGACAGGTTGCCGTAGGCGTCGAACAGCACCGCGAATTCGTCACCGGACAACCGCGCAATCGTGTCCGCTTCCGGCAAGGCATTGACCAGCCGCCGGGACATTTTTTGCAGCAACTGGTCAGCGATCTCATGGCCGAGGCTGTCGTTGAGCAATTTGAAACGATCCAGATTGATGTGCAGCAACGCCAGACTGCGCCGTCCGCCCTGCCGGACCCGTTGGTGGGCTTCGTGCAGGCGCTCGCGAAACAGCGAGCGGTTGGCCAGTCCGGTGAGTTCATCGTAGTGCGTCAGGTAACGCATGCGCTCTTCGGATTCGCGCCGCGCCGAAAGATCGGCGAAGAAGCCGACGATATGACTGACGTTGCCCCGACTGTCGCGCACTGCATTGAGTTGCAGCCACTGTGGATACAACTCGCCGTTCTTGCGGGTTTCCACCAGTTCACCTTGCCAACTGCCATGCTGCTCCAGCGCATGGCGGATCGCGACGTAATGCCGACGGGCATCGCGGCTGCACGGCAACTCGACGACATTGCGCCCGAGCATGTCGTCGATGTCGTAACCGGTCACCCGGCTGAAGGCCTGATTGATCGCGATCAGCGCGTAGTTCGGGTCGAGGATCACAATGCCTTCGCTGGCCGCTTCGAACACCGTCGCCGCCAGGCGCTGCTGCTCTTCGAGGCTTTTGCTGGCACTGATGTCGCGGCGGGTGCCGACCATGCGGATCACTTGCCCGCTCTCGCTGCGTTCAACGGCGCGGCCACGGTCTTCGATCCACACCCAGTGACCATCGCCGTGGCGCACGCGGTATTCGATCTGATAGTCCTCGGTGCGGCCCTTCAAATGCTCGACCAAGGCGTGCTTGAGCGACGGCACATCCTCCGGGTGCAGGCGTGGCTTGAGGTCGCGCAGGATGGCCGTGACGTATTCCGGGGCGAGGCCGAACAGCTCCTGAATCTGCGTGTGATGAACCTCGTCGGTCTGCAGGTTCCAGTCCCACAACCCCAGCTCGCTGGCCTTCAGCGCCAGCGCCAGGCGCGCTTCGCTTTTGCTCAGGGCCTGATTGGCGGCGTCCAGCTCGCGGCTGCGCTGAGCGACGCGGTCTTCCAGGTCGACCTGCGCTTCGCGCAACTGGCCTTCGGCGCAACGCCGTTGCTCGATTTCCCGCGCCAGCTCCTGATTGAGTTGTTCGCTGCGCGACTGCGTCTGCTGAAGATGTTCGATCAGGTGCTGATTCTGAAAGCGCCGCAGCAAACCACGGTCAATCAGGCGATTGACCTGCCACGCCACCACGCTCAGCGAGCCGAGCAGAATCAGGCCCAGCCAGCCCCAGCCGCGCGCCTGCTCGTCGCCGCCCCAGAACAGATAGCCGATCGCCGGCAGCAGGCACGGCAAGGTAAACGACAGAAACGCCGGCAGGCTCACCGCATAGGCGACACTGGCCGACAATGTCGCGGCACCGATCAGGCCGAACACCCAGGCCTGCTGCATGAAGTTGTCGGCCGGCACCAGGGCAATGCCAGCGCCAGCCAGGGTCAGGCCGGTCATGGTCGAGCCGAGCAGGAACATGCGGAACCAGATCGGCTGGGCCTGGCGATTGGGTATCGCCGAATCGAACGCCGCCACTTGAATCACGCGCAACGCCACCAGCGACAGCAACCACACCAGCCAGACACTGACCACGAAGTAGCGCTGCGGGCTCCAGAGCAAAGCGGCGCAGACCAGACCATTGATCAACATGAACAGGGTGGGCAACAGAGAGCCCTGGTACAGCAGGCGCGTGCGCTCCACCGCCATTTCGACGGCATAGTGCTTGCGGATAACCCGGGGTTCCACAGAGGGGCCCGACAGTTCGGAGCTGAGGGTCATGGGCAACGTTCTTGTTCTTATAAGGGGGGCGTGCGCCCGAAACGTGCACGGAGCATACACAAGCCGATCCCGTTGCCAAACTGCCCCAGGTCATAATTTCAGCGAAACATTTGCTCCCCGCAACGACGCCGAAACCCGCAGAGCCACACGGACTCACGCCTTCAGCCGATGACCGACCGGTCGTCATCGGCAGCACTTTCATCGGCTAATGCAAAGCTCGGTTTGCCCGGGCCTGCGGCGCACCCTAGAATGCCCCGATGCGCGATGATCTCTCCCTTCTGCTGAACTCCCTCAACGATGCCCAACGCCAGGCCGTAGCCGCCCCCGTTGGCCGTCAGTTGGTCCTGGCCGGTGCTGGCTCCGGTAAAACCCGAGTGCTGGTGCACCGTATCGCCTGGTTGATCCAGGTCGAAAACGCCTCGCCCCACTCCATCCTGTCGGTGACGTTCACCAACAAGGCCGCTGCCGAGATGCGTCACCGCATCGAGCAGTTGCTGGGTATCAACCCGGCTGGCATGTGGGTGGGCACCTTCCACGGCCTGGCGCACCGCTTGTTGCGGGCGCACTGGCAGGAAGCGGGTTTGAGCCAGACCTTCCAGATTCTCGACAGCGACGACCAGCAACGACTGGTCAAGCGAGTGATCCGCGAGCTGGGTCTGGACGAGCAACGCTGGCCGGCCCGGCAGGCCCAGTGGTTCATCAACGGGCAAAAAGACGAAGGTCTGCGCCCGCAACATATTCAAGCCAGTGGCGATCTGTTCCTGGCCACCATGCGCGGCATTTACGAAGCCTACGAGGCGGCCTGCCAGCGTGCCGGCGTCATCGACTTCTCCGAACTGCTGCTGCGCGCCCTCGACCTGTGGCGCGACCACCCGGGCCTGCTGGCGCATTATCAGAAGCGCTTCCGGCACATTCTGGTGGACGAGTTCCAGGACACCAACGCCGTGCAATACGCCTGGTTGCGTCTGCTCGGCAAGGGTGGCGACAGCCTGATGGTGGTCGGTGACGACGACCAGTCGATCTACGGCTGGCGTGGCGCGAAAATCGAGAACATTCATCAGTACTCGTCCGACTTCCCGGATTCGGTAACCATTCGTCTGGAGCAGAACTACCGCTCCACGGCCGGCATCCTGAAAGCGGCCAACGCCCTGATCGCCAATAACACCGGGCGCCTGGGCAAGGAGCTGTGGACCGATGGCGGCGACGGCGAAGCGATCAATCTGTACGCCGCGTTCAACGAACACGACGAAGCACGTTACGTTGTCGAAACCATCGAAAGCGCGCTGAAAACCGGCCTGGCCCGCAGCGATATCGCGATTCTGTACCGCTCCAACGCCCAATCGCGCGTTCTGGAAGAAGCCTTGCTGCGCGAACGCATTCCGTACCGCATCTATGGCGGCCAGCGCTTCTTCGAGCGCGCGGAAATCAAGAACGCCATGGCCTACCTGCGTTTGCTCGAAGGCCGCGGCAACGATGCCGCGCTGGAACGGGTGATCAACGTACCGGCCCGTGGCATTGGCGAAAAAACCGTCGAAGCGATCCGCGACCACGCACGCCACAGCGATGTGTCGATGTGGGAAGCGATGCGCCAACTGGTGGCCAATAAAGGCCTGACCGGTCGCGCCGCCGGGGCGCTGGGTGCGTTCATCGAGCTGATCGAAAACCTCGCCGCCAAGTGCATGGAGATGCCGCTGCACCTGATGACCCAGACCGTCATCGAGCAGTCGGGGCTGATCGCCTATCACGAAGCGGAAAAAGGCGAGAAAGGCCAGGCACGGGTGGAAAACCTTGAGGAACTGGTCAGTGCCGCGCGCAACTTCGAGAACACCGAAGAAGACGAAGAGCTGACACCACTGGCGGCGTTCCTCGGCCACGCTTCGCTGGAAGCCGGAGACACCCAGGCCGACGAACACGAAGACAGCGTTCAGCTGATGACCCTGCACAGCGCCAAAGGCCTGGAATTCCCTTACGTGTTCCTGGTGGGCATGGAAGAAGGCCTGTTCCCGCACAAGATGAGCCTGGAAGAACCGGGGCGCCTTGAGGAAGAACGGCGCCTGGCCTACGTCGGCATCACCCGGGCCATGCAGAATCTGGTGATGACCTATGCTGAAACCCGACGCCTGTACGGCAGCGAAACCTACAACAAGGTTTCGCGTTTCGTACGCGAAGTGCCGAAGGGCCTGATTCAGGAAGTGCGTTTGTCGAACAGCGTCAGCCGACCGTTCGGTGGCAACCAGTCAATGAGCGGCAGCAACCTGTTCAGCGGCAGCGAAATTCCGGAAACCGGCTTCAGTCTGGGCCAGGCCGTGCGCCATTCGATCTTCGGCGACGGCGTGATCCTCAACTTCGAAGGCGCCGGCGCGCAGGCGCGGGTTCAGGTGAATTTCAGCGAAGGCAGCAAGTGGCTGATGCTCGGTTACGCCAAGCTGGAAGCTATCTAAGGCTTTGCTCGATTGCTCTTCTGCAGGAGTGAGCCTGCTCGCGATAGCTTCACCACGGTTTGACAGTTAGACCGAGGTGCTTCAATCGCGAGCAGGCTCACTCCTACAGAGCTTGTGTGAGCTTTGATGCAATTTGGGAGCACTTCATGGGCTCAGGCTTCTTTTCCTCCTGGACATTCTGGGCCCTGCTCTCGGCGACTTTCGCTGCACTGACGGCGATCTTTGCCAAAGTCGGCATCGAAAACGTCAATTCCGACTTCGCCACCCTGCTGCGCACCATCGTGGTACTGGTCAGCCTGGCCTTGATTTTGTACGCGACGGGCCAATATCAGTCCTTGGGTTCGATCTCCGCCAAGAGCTATCTGTTCCTGCTACTGTCCGGTCTGGGGACCGGTGCATCGTGGCTCTGCTATTTCCGCGCACTGAAAGTCGGCCCGGCCTCGCTGGTCGCGCCAGTGGATAAACTCAGCGTGGTGCTGGTGGCGGTGCTCGGCGTGATCCTGCTGGGCGAAAAACTCGACCTGCGCCAATGGGGCGGCATCGGCCTGATCACGGCAGGTGTGGTGATGTTGGCGTTTCGTCGCTAAGGCGATTTCTCACTGAACCCGTCGTCGTTTCCTACAGCCAAAAGTAAACAGCCTTATTGCCCTGACCGAGCTGAACCTAACCTGTCAGGCAAAAGCCCGAAACACTCTCTCGCTAGCCAGTAACACTTCAGCTGTGCAACATGGCGCGCGTGTCTCCACAAACGGGAATTCCCTTTATGAAACGTTTTCTTAGCATCGCCATGGCGTTGTGCATCGGCCTGACGATGAGCCTCGACGCCAACGCCAAGCGCTTAGGTGGTGGCAAAAGCTCCGGCGCTGCGCCGGCGCACCAGACCAGCCAGATGGCTCCTTCTTCTCCAGGCATGGGCGGCGCAGCAGCGACCGCTGGTGCTGCCGGTGCCGCTGGCGCCGCTGCCAAGGCCGGTGGCGCTTCGAAATGGCTCGGCCCGCTGGCCGGTATCGCTGCCGGTGGCCTGCTCGCGTCCATGTTCATGGGCGGCGGCTTCCAGGGCATGCAGATCTTCGACATCCTGATCATGGCCGTGATCGCGTTCGTGATCTTCCGCTTCATCGCCGCCCGTCGACGCAAGCAGCAGGAGCATCTGGCTCCGGCCGGCGCGCCGATGCAGCGTGAAGTGTTCGAACAGAAGCCTGCTGCCATGGGTTCGATCTTCGGTGGTTCGGCGGCTCCGGTTGCCGCTCGTCCGGTAATCAACGCGCCAGCCTGGTTCAACGAGCAGCGCTTCCTTGAAGCCGCACGCAGCCACTTCCAGTCGCTGCAGCAGCACTGGGACGCCAACGAAATGGACAAGATCGCCGAGTTCGTGACCCCGCAAATGCTTGACTTCCTCAAGCGTGAGCGCGCGGATCTGGGCGACGGCTTCCAGTCGACCTACATCGACAACCTGCAGGTGCAGCTGGACGGCGTCGATGATCGTGCCGACAAGACCATCGCCACCCTGACCTTCAGTGGTGTGTCGAAAACCTCGCGTTTCGACCAGGGCGAAGTGTTCAGCGAAAGCTGGAACATGGAACGTCCGCAGGGCGACAACCAGCCTTGGCTGGTGGCCGGTATTCGTCAGAACGGCTGAGCCTTGCTGCGCTGAACCTGCGACCAAGAAAACCCCGGACTCGTCCGGGGTTTTTCTATTTCGCGGTTGCATCTATAGCGAGCTACTGTATAAACCGGCCCATATAAACCGCGCCATTCAAGCAAGAGGATCCCGGACGTGGAAGAAATCATCGAACAACTGCGCGAAGCCAACGAACCCGTACCGGTTCCTTTGGAATTGCCTGACGAAGACCAACTGGTGGAGATCGAGGAAGAACTGTTCATCAACATTCCGTTCGTCTTCAAAGAGTTTCTGCTGACCGTCAGCGATGTGGTGTTTGGCAGCCTCGAGCCGGTGACCGTCACCGACCCGCAATCGCACACCTACCTGCCGGAAGTCGCGGCCAACGCCTGGGATATTGGCGTACCGCGCGACCTGATCCCGATCTGTCAGGACGGCTACAACTACTACTGCGTTGAAGAAGACGGCACCGTGGTGCTGTGGTCCGGCGAAGAAGAGCTGATCACCGAAGAGTCCTGGGAATCGGTGTGGCATTGGGCGCGGGACGTCTGGCTGGAAAGCTGATCTGCCACACGTCCCGGGAGGTCAATGCCCCGACGACTCCTTGTGGTTATCGAGGGTCTCCAGCAAAGCCACCTGCATCCGCGTGTGCACGCGGATGAACCAGCGCCAGAGCAGCGCCGCCACGGCGGCCGCCACCACGGCGATCAGCACCAGCAACTTGTTGGTCGGCAGGATACTGGCCGACAAGGCTGACAACAGCAGGAAAATCACCAGCAGCGAGAGGATCGGGATCACTTCGGCGATCACCCGGCGCACTCGCTGCGTGTGACGACCGGCCATTTCCGGCTTTACCCCCATCTCTGCCAGCAGCATCGACAGCGCCTTGAGCTTGCGATACGCCGCGATCAAAAACGGCAACGACACCAACAACGCCCCGCCCCAGATCAACGCCTTCTGCCAGCTCGGATCGCTGACCCAGTCTTGCAATGAGGTCGATATACGCTCGGCGAAGTAGGCCCCGGCGAAGAAGATCGCAATCACCAGCGCCAGATTGACCCCGACCTGCAACAGGATTCGCCTGATCATCGACGCCAGCATCGCGCCCTCGCCCTGCGGCTGAATGCTGCGCAGCCACTCGCCGTACATACCCAGAACACGCCCCAGGCGCTTGGGCACAGCGGCGGACAACTTGATCGACAGCGGATCGGCGGCACGAATCAGATACGGCGTCAGCAGCGTGGTAATCACCGACACGGCCACAGCGACCGGGTAAAGGAAGTTGCTGGTGACCTGCAGGGTCATGCCCAGCGCGGCGATGATGAAGGAAAATTCGCCGATCTGTGACAGGCCCATCCCGACGCGCAGTGAGGTGCGTCCGTCATTGCCGGCAATAAAGGCACCGAGGCCGCAGGACAGCATCTTGCCTAGCACCACGGCGACAGTGATCACGGCGATCGGCCAGGCGTATTCGAGCAGAATCATCGGGTCGAGCATCAGACCGATCGCCACAAAGAAGATCGCACTGAACAGGTCGCGCACCGGTTCGATCAGGCGCTCGATTTTCAGCAGTTGCCGCGACTCGGCCATGATCGCACCGATCAGGAAGGCGCCGAGCACCATGCTGTATTCAAGTTTTACCACCAGCAGGCAGAACCCGAAACACAGGCCCAGCACGGTGATCAGCAGCATCTCGTTGCTGTCGAATCTGGCGACGTAGGCCAGCAGGCGCGGCACCAGCAGAATGCCAATGACCAGCGCGACAATCATGAACAGCGACAGCTTGCCGACCGTGGAAAACACCTCGCCGGAACTCACCGTGCCGCTCACCGCGATGCTCGACAGCAACGCGATGATGCCAATGCCGAGGATGTCTTCGACGATCAGCACCCCGAAGATCAACTGCGCGAAACGCTCGTTTTTCATCTTCAGGTCATTGAGCGCCTTGACGATGATGGTGGTCGAGGAGATTGCCAGGATCGCGCCGAGGAACAGCGAGTCCATGGTGTTCCAGTCGAACCAGCGGCCGATTTCGTAGCCGATCCAGATCATCAGGACAATTTCGAGGAACGCTGCAATGAAGGCCGTGGCGCCGACCTTGAACAGCTTGCGCAGGCTGAACTCCAGCCCCAGGCAGAACATCAGGAAGATCACCCCCAGTTCGGCAAGGGTCTTGATGGTTTCTTCGTCGTGGATCAGGCCGAACGGCGGGGTGTGCGGACCGATGATGAAGCCGGCAACGATGTAGCCGAGTACCACAGGCTGCTTGAAGCGATGAAACAGTACCGTGACCACGCCTGCGACCAACATGATCACTGCCAGATCCTGAATAAAGCTGATGGCATGCATGGCGTGGCCTCCTTGTATGACGAGACTCGCGGACAGACGTCAGAACGGTCTGGGCGAGGTGAGAAAAATCCGCTTTTCACGTGGGAATTGCCCTTGGGCAGGGCCTTTTGCAGGTTAACACCGCGACTTCCGCCTGGAAGGCGGTGCAATATATGGAAACAGAACGATTCCGGCGTGACGGCGGCCTGTCGCCCGGCGTCCCGATAACGGTGCTTTTGAAAAGCGACCAGGCACCCGCAGAGGTGCTTTCAGCCACTCAGCCTTGATCCGTGAGAACGTTATGGAACCCGGAAACGCCCAGCTGTCGATGACGGTATTGATGACCCCCGACATGGCCAACTTCTCTGGCAATGTCCACGGCGGCACCCTGCTCAAATACCTCGACGAAGTGGCCTACGCCTGCGCGAGCCGTTATGCCGGCCGCTACGTAGTGACCCTGTCGGTTGATCAGGTGATTTTTCGAGAGCCGATTCACGTCGGCGAGCTGGTGACCTTCCTCGCGTCGGTCAACTACACCGGCAACACCTCAATGGAAGTCGGCATCAAAGTGGTGACCGAGAATATCCGCGAGCGCTCGGTGCGCCACACCAACAGCTGCTTCTTCACCATGGTCGCTGTCGATGACCAGCGCAAACCGGCGGCAGTACCGCCGCTGCAACCGCAGAACAGCGAAGACAAACGCCGCTACATGCAGGCGCAGCAGCGTCGGCAGATTCGCCAGGAGCTGGAGAAGCGTTATCAGGAGATCAAGGGCGACGCCTGACCAGCCCCAATTGATGTGGCTTGATAGATAGCTTTCGCGAGCAAGCCCGCTCCCACATTGGATCTGTGCGGTTCACCAAACCAATGTCGGAGCGGGCTTGCTCGCGAATGCGCATTACACGGCCTACAGACTGATGGCCGTCGCCTCGAATTTCACCCGTGGGTGCGCAATCCGGTCCTGTGCCCGCACCAGTTGCAACTCATAACTGGCACACGCCTGCGTCTCCAGCAGCACTTCATGCACCGCCGCTGCGGTGAATTCAAACGCCGCTACCAGGCTGTCACCGAGCAGCACCCGCGCCAGGAACAGACCGGACGTCAAATCGCCCACCCCCACCGGCTGCCGCGGAAACGCCAGCAACGGCCGGCGCAAATGCCAGCTGCCGTCAGCGGTGACCAGCAACATCTCGAAGCCATCCGCCGGCTTGCCCGGGTAATCCAGATGTTTGACCAGCACCGCTTTCGGGCCGCGGGCCAGCAGGGCTCGCGCCATCGCCAGGCAATCGAACAGCGACTGCGGCTTGCGCCCGGAAAAGCTGTCCAGTTCCAGCTGATTCGGGCACATGATGTCCGCCACGGCGGCCGCCTCTTCCAGCAGGAAGTCACTGACCTCGGTCGGCACACTGCAGCCCTTCTCCGGATGGCCCATTACCGGGTCACAGAGATACAGCGCCTTGGGATTGACCGACTTGATGCGCTCGACGCCGCTGAGAATCGCCCGCCCTTGCGCCGCACTGCCGAGATAGCCGGACAGCACCGCATCGCAGTTGCCCAGTTCGCCGATGGCAGCGATCCCTTCAACCAGTTCGGGGATCTGTTGCGGTGCCAGCACTTCACCGGCCCACTGCCCATATTGAGTGTGATTGGAAAACTGCACGGTGTTGAGGGGCCAGACATTCACCCCGACCCGCTGCATCGGGAAAACCGCAGCGCTGTTGCCGGCGTGGCCGAACACCACATGGGACTGGATGGCGAGCAGATGAGGCGTACGTTTCATTCGGGTCATTCCGTAAAACGATTGAAATTCAAGCCGCGCAGTATGCGACGAAACGCAGCCTGTACGACAGGCCGGCGACGCAGTTAAGCTGACGCTATCTTTTGGAGTCCCCTGTCGATGCTGACCCTCGAAAACATCTTCGTGTTGATGCTGTTCGCCGCTGCCGGCGCATGGCTATGGCACAACCACGGCTTGCGCGAGCGAGCGCTGGAGCGGGTCAAACAGCATTGCATCAACGTTGGCATCGAACTGCTGGACGGTAATGTCGCGCTGAAAAAGATTGGCTTGATCAAGGACGCCAGCGGTCGCCGACGCCTGGCGCGGGTGTACAACTTCGAATTCACCGTCACCGGCGAAACCCGCCACAACGGCACCATCACCCAGTTCGGCGCGCACAGTGCACAGATCGAACTGGCGCCCTACCCGGCGCCGTTCGACGATACGCCGCCGGTGGTCGAGGTGCACAAGCCTCGCGCGGAAGTGATCGAGCTCAGTCAGTGGCGCCAGGAACACACCAAGTGGAAGCCCTGAGTCCCGTCTTGTGAGCTTTTGAGTCTCAGCTTGTCCGCGCACTCGCCAGACCGGCCTGCAATGCCCCGACCTCCTGTGGCTCACTGAAAATCAGCTCGATCCGCGAATCCCGCCGCCATTCGCTTGGTTGCCAATTCAATTCAGCCCGGTCCAGCGCATTCGCTGAAACCCAGCCCGCGACGCTGTGGATAACCAGTTTGGCGCGTTTCCACTCCAAGCTTGCCAGCCAGTCGGCGATTCGCTGGCTGTCGAACGTTTGCCCCGGGTGCCAACGCCAACCCACGCTCCAACTGCCCTCCAGGGCCTGGCTCAGACAGATCGGTTGCGTCGGATCACTCCACACCGTTGGCATGGGCGCCGGGCCGTTGGGCACGATCAGGCTATCCGCACCCGCCGTCGCCCGTGCGGTCAGGCCCGGCAACTCGCTCAGGGACACCTGCGCCTGCTGCGTCCAGAGCAACCGCACGGGCGGTAGTTGTGC
Source organism: Pseudomonas sp. LF-5 (assembly GCF_037626295.1). Taxonomy (NCBI): domain Bacteria; kingdom Pseudomonadati; phylum Pseudomonadota; class Gammaproteobacteria; order Pseudomonadales; family Pseudomonadaceae; genus Pseudomonas; species Pseudomonas sp. LF-5. The sequence goes on along the minus strand of NZ_JARKMT010000003.1, from coordinate 187,392 downwards.
GGTTATCTGCCCGCGCAGGCGCTCATCAAGGTTTTCAGCCTTGTTCAGCAACAGTAAACCGGCGCCGGCAAGAGCCTCCTGTTGCGCTGCCGCTAACGGTTTTCCCGCCGCCAGCGCCTGAGCGTCCAGCACCAGAACACACGGCTGTACCGCCAGCACGCCGCGCCACGGCGCTTCACTCAACTGCCTGAGCAACTGCGCCGGATGACCCAGCCCCGACGGCTCGATAAACAGCCGATCCGGCTTTGCCTTGCGCAGCAAGCGCCCGAGCCCGATCTGGAACGGCGCACCATTGACGCAACACAAACACCCCCCGGCCACTTCGCCCAGTGCGATACCATCGGCGTCACGAGTCAGCAGTGCGGCATCAAGGCCGATCTGGCCGAACTCATTGATCAGCACCGCCCAGCGCTCCCCTTCCGGGCGTTGCGCCAGGAGCTGGCGGATCAGGCTGGTCTTGCCCGCCCCCAAGGGACCGGCGATGACATGAGTTGGAATGTTCTGCAACATGGCTGGCATTTTCTGAGGAGGTTGAAGATGCGTTGGGTGGGATGGTCGTTGCTGTTGATGCTGCTGTCGAGCGAAGCGTTGGCTCAGGCCTGTGTCGTGCACAGTCAGGGCGAGCGGCTTGATGTAAAAGTCTGCCAACAGAACCGCAACATCCCGGCCAAGCTGTTCAGCGACGGTTTCTGTCAGCCGACCCTGGCCGGACAGAAAGTCGAGGTGCAGTACGTCGATCAATGCCCCGCCGGCGCCTTTGGCGTGTGCAGCAACGCGCAAGTCGCCAATATGCCTTACCGCCAGGATATCCACTATTACGGCGTCGCCACTGATGCGGCGTATCTGCAACCGTATTGCGAAGGCCAGAGCCAGGGCACCTGGCTCAAACCTTGAGCGCTTAACCGAGCCAGTCGAGGGTCAGCATCAACCGACGCTCGCCCGGCGATAATGCCGGCGAACGATGAATCAAGCCAAAGCCCTCGTTGCCGTGCCATTTTTCACCTTTGAGCAGCGCGACGTGAGCGCTGCCCAGTTGCTGGATCTGCGCGCAATCCTGCGGCTCGGCGTTGGCCTGCCCCAGTTGAGTACGGTCCATGGCGCCCTCGGTGAGCCACTGACTGCCGACGCCGGCGTACGTGGTAATCAGGCGCACCGGCACATGGTCAACGTGGAAGCGTGGGCACATGGCCTTGTCCAGTACCCGCAGCCGCAGGCCGATGCGCCGCGCACCCAATAAACAGGCAAATGCACTGACCAGCCATCTCAGGTCGGCGATAAAGCTGTCGTAGCCTTCCAGGTCACGAAATCCTGCGGCCAGCCCGGCAAGGTCAGGCTCGGCGTCCTCCTCAGGCAACTCCAGGCACAGCGACTCCGCCAAGGGTTCATTGCGCGAAAGCAGCAGCCCGGCGAAATCGGCAATGTGCAGCGGCAGTTGTCGCTGCCAGACCGCGAGGTTGATGTCGTCCTCCAGGATCCGCGCCAATGCATTGGGCGTCGGCCCGTGATGCGGATAACGCGCGCGGTTTTGCAGCTGCTTGAACGCGAGCATCAGGCGGCCTCGTCGTGCCAGGGGCCGAACGGATCCGCTAGCAATCGCCAGCCCTGCGCACCGAGTGCCATTTCCTCATCGCTCAGCAGGCAGTCGTCCAGATCCGCCGAGAGCTGGGCGAAGTCGATGTTCTGGCCAATGAACACCAGTTCCTGACGACAATCACCGACGCTCGGCGTCCAGTTCTGCATGATCGCCTGGGTGCTTTCCTGATCCTGCGGCCACTGGGATTTCGGCACAAAACGCCACCAGCGACCCGCGAAGCCATGGCGCATCAAACCGCCGGCCTGCGACCAGCTTCCGGCATCCGTGGGTTTGCTGGCCAGCCAGAAGAAACCTTTGGAGCGCAGCAGTTTACCGTTCAGCCACGGACGGTCGATGAAGCTGAAAAACCGCTGCGGGTGAAAGGGCCGACGCGCACGGTAGACCGTTGACGCGATGCCGTACTCCTCGGTTTCCGGCACGTGTTCGCCCCGTAACTCCTGCAGCCACCCCGGTGCCTGCGCGGCTTTTTCGAAGTCAAAGCGACCGGTGTTGAGGATCTTCTCCAGCGGCACTTCGCCCATCACCATCGGGATGATTTCAGCATGAGCATTAAGGCGTCCGAGAATGGCCATCAGTTCATCGCGATCACCTTGGCTGATCAGGTCGATCTTGCTGATCAGCAGCACGTCGGCGAACTCGATCTGTTCAATCAACAGATCGGTGATGGAGCGCTCGTCTTCCTCGCCAAGGGTTTCGCCTCGAGAGGCGAGGCTTTCCGCCGCCTGGTAATCGAGGAGGAAGTTCATGCCGTCGACGACAGTGACCATGGTGTCGAGGCGCGCGACGTCAGCGAGGCTCTGCCCCTGTTCGTCGCGAAAGGTGAAGGTTTCTGCCACCGGCAGCGGCTCGGAGATCCCGGTGGATTCGATCAGTAAGTAATCGAAACGACCCTCGCGGGCGAGCTTGCTCACTTCTTCGAGCAAGTCCTCGCGTAACGTACAGCAGATGCAACCGTTACTCATCTCGACGAGCTTTTCTTCGGCACGGTTCAGGCTGACATCGCGCTGAACTTCGCTGCCATCAATATTGATCTCGCTCATATCATTAACGATGACCGCCACTCGCAATCCGTCTCGATTACGTAGTACGTAATTCAAAAGTGTACTTTTTCCGGCGCCGAGAAATCCCGAAAGCACGGTCACAGGCAATGCAGCTGACATTGGGTAATCCTCATCAAATGGTAGCCGACTGGCGCTTTTGCTCGCGCCGGACGTTTTCTGGCCCCAAACGATGGGCTTCAGAGAAAGTAAACGTTCGAAGTCGGTCGGGTCAGGCTCAGTTCAAATTAATGTTATAGTATAACAACGCAAACAAGCCAGCCCTTGTCTTGCCTTGAACGACAAAGCACTGGAAGCTGCAATCAACTGGCTTCTTGGAAAACGTGATGAGAAATGCGCTGAAGTACTCGGTTTTCAACCTCGCGCTGTTGATGGTGGGCAATGCCTGGGCTCAGGTTCCAGCACTGGCCAGCTGCACACGCAGCGCCAATCTGCTGGCGTGCATGGATGCTGATGGCAATGCGTACAGCGTCAACACCGTAGGTAGTACGCTTTACCTGCGTGGATTCGAGAAAGCTGGAAAGCGTTACTGGGCTCAGACCAACAGCCGCTTCGGGCAACTGACGTTCTTCACCGGCATCGCGTCCGACGGTGAAGCCTGGGTGGGCTACACCCGTCGGGTGGGCTGGACCACCATCAATCGCTTCTCCAGCTCCGGTGGTAGCAGCGCAAAGTTCACCTGCAGCCGCATAACGGGCTGTTAGACCCGCGAACTGTGTTGTGCCTGTTGCCAGGCGATGTAACTGTCGACCGGCGGATTCTTTTGAAAATAGCGCTGTAAACCATCGAACAATCCCTCGGCCACCGCTTGCTGGTGCCTCGCCGTAACCAGTCGCTGGCTGTCGCGAGCATTGGAAATGAAGCCGGTTTCAACCAGGATGGAAGGCACATCCGGGGACTTCAGCACGGCAAATCCGGCCTGTTCGACGCGCTTCTGGTGCAGCGTGGTGATCCCCGCCAAGCTGGCAAGCACCGTGCTGCCCAGCTGCAGACTGGCGGCAATCGTTGCATTCATCGACATATCCACAATCACGCTGGCCAGCATCGGGTCTTTATCCTTGAGGTTGAGCAAGCGGGTAGCCCCGAGCAAATCCACACCGTTCTCGCGTTGCGCCATGAAGCGCGCGGTTGCCGACGTCGCGCCCCCTTCCGAAAGACAATACACAGAGGCGCCAGATGCGGTCAGACGTGGCGCTGCGTCAGCGTGCACCGAGATAAACAGGTCGGCCTTGTGCTGGCGGGCGATCTCGACGCGCTTGCGCAGTGGCACAAAAAAGTCGTCATTGCGCACCAATTTCACGTCAAAACCCTTGGTTTTTTTCAGGCGTTTTGCGAGCAGTTGCGCAATCGAAAGCACCACATCTTTTTCACGCTCGCCCTTGGCGCCAACCGCGCCAGGATCCTTCCCGCCATGCCCGGGATCGACGACCACGATAATGTCGCGCTGAGGATGAACGCCTTTTGCAGGTGTTTCACGTGGAACCATTGGGGCGGTCGGGGCCGGTTTGGCGCTCACCAGATCAAGCACCAAGCGGTGCCCTTGGCCATCCTGCGGCGCCAGCAGGAAGCTGTTAAGCAGCACCGGACTGCTCAGATCGAGAACAATCCGCGTGTCACCCTGGCCGAAATGGCCGGATCGAATTGAACGGATCACCGTGTTACCGAGGGCTAACTGACTGAAATCGCCGGTCACACTGGCGCCGCTCAGATCAATGATCAATCGCTCTGGAGCGCTGAGTGCAAAAGTCTTGTAGCGCACCGGTGCGCTCAAATCGAATACCAGCCGCAACTTCTCACCCGAGCGCCAGAGCCGCGCGTTACGAACTTGCGTGGCTGAGACACTGAAAGGAAGGGCGAAGGCCGCGCTGGCCAATATCAGGTTAAGCAGATGGCGTCTGTGCATATGAAAGCCTGTTCATGAAAAAGGCATCGTGATTTGAATTGTTATAATGTAACATCAATTTCAATTAACACGATGGGGCTGAACATGAATGCGCTGACCTTACCGGACATCGCCGCGCAGGCCGCTCGCCAAGCTCTCCCTCTCGAATGGGTGGGCATGCGCGGCATCGCTTTACCTGTGTGGCTGGAAGGCCGACAACTGAGTGCGAAGGCCGATGCTGGCGTGAGTCTGGATGATGGCGAGGCACGCGGTATTCATATGTCTCGCCTCTATCTGGCGCTCGCAACACTCGAGCAGGAAAACCTTTCCCCTGCGCTGATACGGCAGGTGCTGCAACGGTTTCTCGACAGCCATGAGGGTTTATCCAATAGCGCCTATCTGAATATCCACACCGATTTGCTGCTGAAAAGACCCGCACTGGTCAGTCCGTTGAGCGGCTGGAAATCCTATCCGGCAACCATTGCTGCTCGTCTGGAAAAGCAAATGTTCCACGTGGAACTACAAATCGACGTGCCCTACTCATCAACATGCCCTTGCTCCGCCGCGCTGGCCCGCCAGCTGATTCAGCAGCAATTCATCGACGACTTCGCCAACAAGTCGCTGCAACATGCCGATGTCTTGACCTGGCTGGGTTCAACGCAAGGCATTCTCGCCACGCCGCACAGCCAACGCAGCATTGCGGAATTGCACCTTCAACTGGACGAATTCATCGACGAGCTGCCACTGACAGCAATCATCAACGACGCCGAAGCGGCGCTCGGTACCGCCGTCCAAACCGCAGTGAAACGCGCCGACGAACAAGCCTTCGCCCTCGCTAACGGGCAAAATCTGATGTTCTGCGAAGACGCTGCCCGCCGACTGAATCTGGCCCTGCGACGCACGCCGGGCGTCAGCGCGTTCCAGCTGCGCGTGGTTCATGCCGAAAGCCTCCACGCCCACGACGCCGTTGCGCAAAGTCGCTGGCAGCGGGAGCACGCATGATCCGTTGCCAATCCCTGACGTGGGGCGCCCCCGGCCAACCCCTGACATCCCCCCTTTCACTTGAGCTGGACAATGGCAGTCTCACGGCAATCGTTGGCGCTAACGGTTGTGGCAAAAGCAGCCTGCTGAAAGTGATGGCCGGTTTACAAAAGCCGTTGGCGGGCCAGGTCACGCTGAGTGTTCCACGCCAGAGCGGTCTGTCCTTCCTGCCACAGCAACAGCATCTGGACCGACAATTCCCGATCAGCCTCCACGAACTGGTGGCCGCCGGTTTCTGGGGCCGTAGATTATCGACCCAGCTGCGTGCCCAGCGACTCGCCGATGCGTTGGACAACTGGCACTTGAGTGGACTCAGCCACCGGCCGCTGATGGCACTGTCGGGCGGCGAACTGCAACGTGCCCTGCTCGCGCGCTTGAGCCTGACCGACGCGCCGATCCTGTTGCTTGACGAACCCCACGCTGCACTCGATGAACTCGGCCAGCAGTTGCTTTGGGAACATATTCACGCCTGGCACGGCGAAGGCCGAACCCTCGTCGTGGTCTGCCATGACCTCGCTGCCGTCCGCCAACACATCGCTCAAACAGTGCTGATCAACAATCGCCAATGTGTGTACGGCGCGAGCACGGAACTGATTCAACAAACTCCCGACATGCAGGTGGCCTGATGCTTGCCATCGCGCACTTCTGGCAACCGTTCAGCGAGTTCGTTTTCATGCGGCGTGCGCTGCTCGGCGGGCTGGTGCTCGCCTGCAGCGTTGCCCCACTCGGGGTGTTTTTGATTCTGCGGCGGATGAGCCTGATCGGTGACGCCGTCGCCCACGGCATTCTTCCCGGTGCCGCGTTGGGCTTCTGGTTCGCCGGCCTCAGTCTGCCTGCCCTGACCCTCGGCGGTCTCGGCGCCGGTCTGAGCATGGCCGGCCTCGCCGCGTGGATCACTCGCCGCACTGGCCTGCGCGAAGACGCCAGCCTCGCCGCGATCTATCCGATTTCCCTCGCCAGCGGTGTGCTGATTCTCGGCATCGCCGGCAAACGCCTCGACCTCTTGCACCTGCTGTTCGGCTCGGCACTGGCCGTGGACGGACCGACACTCCATGGCATGTTGTGGGTCTGCGCCTTGAGCCTGATCGCCATGGCCCTGATCTACAAACCGCTGCTGCTCGACACCCTCGACCCGCTGTTCCTGAGCACCGTCAGCCGCCTCGGCCCTCTGGCACACGGCGTATTCCTGACCCTGGTCGTACTCAATCTGGTGATCGGATTTCAGGCCATCGGCGCCTTGATGGTGGTGGGACTGATGATGCTTCCCGCTGCAGCTTCGCGATTCTGGAGCCGACACCTGCCGAGCCTGATCGCTATCGCAGCCGCCCTCGGTTGCCTCTCGGTTTGGCTCGGGTTGTTGCTGTCGTTCTACTACTCGCTGCCCAGCGGCCCGGCCATCGTGCTGATTGCCGGCCTCGGTTATCTGCTGTCCGTGGTGTTCGGACCGGTCCACGGTCTGTTGCGCCGCCCGCCTTTGCTCACATCCCAATGAGGTGTCTCCCGATGCGCGCTCTATTTGTGCTGTTCAGCCTGATGCTGTCGATGTCGTTATCGGCGGCGGAAAAACTGCCCGTGGTCACCAGCTTCAGCATCCTCGCCGACATGGTTCATCAGGTCGGTGGCGAGCATGTCCAGATCACCAACATGGTCGGCCCCGACGCCGATGCTCACACCTACGAGCCGACACCGGACGATGCAAAAGCGCTGCTCAAGGCCAGACTGATCATCAAGAACGGCCTCGGTTTCGAGCCATGGCTGGATCGACTGGTGACCAGCACCGAAACCCAGGCCACGGTGATCAGTGCAAGTCACGGGGTGATTCCACGTTCGCTGGATGAAGATGGCGAGACCATCCCCGACCCGCACGCCTGGCACAATCTGGCCAACGCCGAGCTGTACATCGCCAACATCACCAAAGCGTTGATCGCCGCCGACCCGGCCAACAAGGCCGACTACGAACGCAACAGTCAAACCTACCGGAAGCAGATCTACGCCCTGCTCGCCAAAGCCAAGGCCAGGTTCGGTTCGCTGCCAGCGGGCAACCGCAAGATCGTCACCAGCCATGACGCCTTTGGTTATCTCGGCCAGGCCTACGGTATCGACTTCATGGCTCCGCAAGGACTGTCCACCGAACGCGAACCCTCGGCCGCAGAAGTCGCGGCGTTGATCACCCAGATTCGCCAGGCCCACGTCAAAGCGGTGTTCATGGAAAACATCAAGGACGCACGCCTGCTCAAACAGATCGCCGACGAAAGCGGAGCGCACATTGGCGGCACCCTCTATTCGGATGCCCTCGCCGCAAGCGGCCCGGCCAGCACCTTCACCGGTCTGTTCGAGTACAACCTCAACACCCTCTACAACGCACTGAGCCAACCATGATTCGCAAGAACCCATCAGGTGATCTGCCGCAGATTGCCGAATCGGCCTACGTCGATAAAACCGCAATCATCTGCGGCAAAGTAGTGATCGGCGAAAACGTATTTGTCGGGCCTTATGCGGTCATTCGCGCGGACGAAGTGGATGCATCAGGCGAGATGGAAGCGATAACCATCGGTGCCAATTCGAACATCCAGGACGGCGTGGTCATCCACTCCAAATCCGGCGCGGCGGTGACGATCGGCGAATTCAGCTCCATCGCCCACCGTTCGATCGTGCATGGTCCGTGTGTTGTGGGTAACCGGGTATTCATCGGTTTCAACAGCGTGCTGTTCAACTGCGTGGTCGGCAACGGCTGCGTGGTTCGGCACAACTCGGTGGTCGACGGGCGCGATCTGCCCGACGCGTTCTACGTGCCCTCCACCACCCGCATCGGGCCGAAGACCGATCTCTCGCAGTTCCCACCGGTGAGCGTCAGCGCCTCGGAGTTTTCCGAAGACGTGGCGCGCACCAATGTCGATCTGGTACGTGGCTACAAAGCCTTGCAGAACGAGTTCTGAACCATGAGCAGCGTGCTGATTCGCAATGCCAGACTGGTCAACGAAGGGCGTGAGTTCGACGGCGACTTATTGGTTGGCAACGGACGCATCGTCAAGATCGCCCGCAGCATCGAAGGCGAAAACGCGGCGGTGGAAATCGACGCCAACGGTCAGTGGCTACTGCCCGGCATGATTGATGATCAGGTGCATTTTCGTGAGCCGGGTGCGCCAGCCAAGGGCAGCCTATATACCGAGTCCCGCGCGGCGGTGGCCGGTGGCATCACCAGCTTCATGGACATGCCCAATACCCAACCGGCCACCCTCACCCTCGAAGCGCTGGCGGACAAGAAGCGCCGGGCGGCGATGAGTTCGGTGGCCAACTACGGTTTTCACTTTGGCGTGAGTCAGGACAATCTCGACACGGTGGCGGCGCTCAATCCGAGTGAGGTGGCCGGGGTGAAAGTGTTCATGGGCGCGTCCACCGGCAACATGCTGGTGGATGATCCGCAAATCCTCGAACGGCTGTTCGCCGAGGTACCGACCCTTCTATTGGCACACTGCGAACACACGCCGAGCATCGACGCCAACGCGGCCAACCTGCGCAAACGGTTCGGTGCACATCTGCCGCCGGATGCCCATGCACTGATCCGCAATGCCGAGACCTGCTATCGCTCCTCGTCACTGGCCGTGGACCTGGCCAAGCGTCATGGCACGCGCTTGCACGTTTTGCACCTCACCACCGCACGTGAACTCGAACTGTTCGAAGACAAACCACTGGCGCAAAAGCACATCACCGCCGAAGTCTGCCTGCACCATCTGCTGTTCGATGATCGTGACTACCCAACGCTGGGCAACCTGATCAAATGCAACCCGGCGATCAAAACCCCCGCCGACCGTGATGCATTGCGCGCCGCGTTGAACAGCCAGCGGCTGGATGTCATCGGCAGCGATCATGCGCCGCATACCTGGCAGGAAAAGCAACGACCTTACAGCGAGGCGCCATCGGGATTACCGTTGGTGCAACACGCCCTGCCCGCCTTGCTGGAGCTGGTGGCGGACGCTGTCTTGCCGATCACCACGCTGGTGGCGAAGACCAGTCACCGGGTGGCGGATCTGTTTGCCATTCCGGATCGCGGTTATTTGCGAGAGGGATATTGGGCAGATCTGGTGTTGATTGAACCGCAGACGCTGGAGGTGTCTCGGCAACCGATTCTGTCGCAATGTGGATGGACGCCGTTTGCCGGTCGCCGCTTTCGGCATCGGGTGAATACGACAATTGTTTCGGGGCAGATTGCGTGGCGGGACGACCGGGTGCATGACGGGTGTCGAGGGTTGGCGTTGCGATTCTTGCGCTGAGGCATTCAGTGACTGACAAGACGCGATCGCGGGCAAGTCCGCGCCCACAGGTTGCACCGGTGAACACAACATTGATGTCCACTGCAGAACCTTGTGGGAGCGGGTTTGCCCGCGATGTTTTTAAGCTCTTGGTTTAACCGCGCCGCAATCCTGGCCCAACCACACGGCGCGGGTCTCCAGGCTGCCCTTCTGGTTGATCCCGATGGCATTGAACGTGCCGTTGGCTACCGTGGTGAATTCCCGATCGCTTTGGAACGTTGCCACGCCCGTGCCCTGGGCTTTCGGGCAACTGAAGCGGAATTTCCACTGGTTGCCGTTGCGCTCGGTGATCTGTTGCTTGCAACCTGATTGCGGATCAGCCAACGGAATATCGTTGGTTGCCACCTGTTGCGGCGTCAGGCAGGCACGAATGCCTTTACCGCCGATATTGATACCGTTCTTTTCCAGGGCCGCCCTCTGTTGCGGGGTCATCTGGCCTTGAATCTGGCCGAGGATCGACTGCACATCCATCGGCTGATCATCGACTTTGACGTTGCTCGATGTCATTTCCCACAGCCCTGGCTGCAACATCTGCGCTTGCGCAATCACCGGCAATGCCAAACCCAGGCCCAGCGCCAAACCCAGCAGACGAACGTTCATCGAAAAACTCCTGATCAGTAGTGGCCGTTAGACGTCGGCCGATTGCTTCGGTTCATGCACCAATTAAATAGCGACATTCGCAACAGAACATGGTCTGTTAAGCATTAAATCTTCCGGAGCAAGGCTGCCCCATGGATTATTTTGGACCGCACATTTTCGGTTATCTCATCGCTCTGATACATACCCTCGGATTGATTGCCGCCGTACATGCGGTGCTCACCGTGCGTACGGCCCAAGGCTCGATCGCCTGGGCATTGTCGCTGATCTTCATCCCCTACCTGACGCTGATTCCCTACCTGGTCTTCGGTCGCAGCACTTTCGATGGTTACATCAAGGCGCGACGCCAGGCCAACGAACAGATGCGTCAGGCGATTTCCGAGCTGAACTGGCGGCCGTGGGTCGAAGAAGCGCTGGCTGCTCGCGCCTCGAACGCCTATACCTCATTGCGCGCCATGCCCAAACTGGGACGCATGCCGTGTCTGGCGAACAACGAGGTGCAGTTGTTGGTGAACGGCACGGCCACCTTCGACGCAATCTTCCAGGCCATCGAACACGCGAAGGAAGCCGTGCTGATCCAGTTCTTCATCATCCACGATGATCGCCTCGGTCAGCGCCTGCGCGATCTGCTGCTGAAGAAAACCGCCGACGGCGTGGCGATTCATTTGCTCTACGACCGCATCGGCAGCCACGCCCTGCCCCACAGCTATGTGCAGGCATTGCGCGACGGCGGCGTCGAGGTCGAGGCGTTTGCCACCCGCAGTGGCTGGCTCAACCGCTTTCAGGTCAACTTCCGCAACCACCGCAAAATCGTCGTGGTCGATGGTGTAGTCGGTTTTGTCGGCGGACATAACGTCGGCGATGAATACATGGGAGAGAAGCCACCGCTGGCACCGTGGCGCGACACCCATGTGAAAGTACGCGGTCCGGTGGTGGCGTGCATGCAGGAATCCTTTGCCGAAGACTGGTTCTGGGCCGCACGGGCCTTGCCGCCGCTTATTTTGCCGGATGAATACCCGGACGATGGCGTGCTCTGCCAATTGCTGGCCAGCGGCCCGGCAGATGCCTACGAAACCTGTTCGCTGTTTTTCGTCGAAGCCATTCACGCCGCGACAGAGCGAGTGTGGATCACCAGCCCCTATTTCATTCCTGACGAAGCGGTATTTGCCGCGTTACGCCTGGCAGTATTACGCGGCGTCGATGTGCGCTTGTTACTGCCATCGCGGCCCGATCACCGGATCGTCTACGCGGCGTCCAGCCTTTACGCCTTTGAAGCGGTACGCGCCGGTGTGCGGGTATTTCGTTATGAACCCGGATTCCTGCATCAAAAAGTGGTGCTGATCGACAGCGAGATCAGTGCGATCGGCAGCGCCAACCTGGACAACCGCTCATTCCGGCTGAATTTCGAAGTGATGTTGCTGACCGTCGATAGCGACTTCGCCACCAGTGTGGAACACATGCTCAATCAGGATTTCGAGCAATCCTATGAGGTCGCCAAAGAAGAAAGCCGGGAGATCCACCGCCTGCAACAGGTCGGCATGCGGATCGCCCGGCTCATTTCACCGATTCTTTGAGCCCTTTGCCGTAAGGCAAAAGGCGCACTGGCGTCATGGATTGTAGATATCTTCCCGTGTCCATGGCAGTTCATGGCTGCCATCCGGATGCGCCTTGACGGCGAGGATCTGGTGCAGATTGATCCAGCCGCGAGCGAACGCGTACGCACAACCGGCCAGGTACAGACGCCAGATGCGCAACGCTTGATCGGGCACCAGTTTCGCCCCCGCTTCGAGGTTGTCCTCCAGGCGCTCGCTCCAGTGATCCAGTGTGCGCGCGTAATGCAGGCGCAGACTTTCGACGTCGATGATCTCAAGCCCAGCCTCGCTGATCTCGGCCGAAATCATCGCCAGGTGCGGCAGCTCGCCGTTGGGAAACACGTACTTCTCGATGAAGTCCCCGGCACCGCGCCCCACCGGACGACCGTCCGTGTGCTTGGCGGTGATCCCGTGGTTCATCACCAGTCCACCCTCCTTCACCGCGCCAAACAGGGTCTTGCAATACTCGGCAAGATTGGCGTGACCGACGTGTTCGAACATGCCAACACTGACCACCTTGTCGAAGCGCCCGTCCTGCGGCAAATCGCGGTAATCGAGCAATTGCAGTTCGACCTGGTCTTCCAGCCCTTCGGCTTTAACCCGTTCACGGGCCAGTTCCAGTTGTTCCTTGCTCAGGGTGATGCCGAACACCTTGGCACCGAACTCTCGCGCGGCATAACGCGCCAGCCCTCCCCAACCGCAGCCGACATCCAGCAGATAGTCGCCCGGCTGCAAACGCAGCTTGCGGCACAGGTGACGGAACTTGGCTTGTTGCGCTTGCTCGAGGGTTTCACTGCCCGTTTCGAAATACGCGCAGGAATACGCCATGTCGCTGTCCAGCCAGAGCTGGTAGAACGCATTGGACAAGTCGTAGTGGTAGGAAATGGATTTAGCGTCAGTCTCCTTGTCGTGCACGGAACGCACCGGCTGACTGTCTTCCTCTTCATCGAGCAACGCGCTGCTCAACTCATCGCAGACCCGGATGACCTCGCTGATCGAGCCTTCCAGTTCCAGTTTGCCCTCGATGAACGCCGCCCCCAGCGCGTCGAGACTTGGATGAGTAAACTGGCTGACCATCTGCGGGTCCTTGACCACAATGGTGACGCTGGGCGCCGGCCCCAGATTGATTTCATGGCCGTCCCAGAGCCGCAGACGAAGCGGTAACTGCAGATTCTGTAAGGCCGGTGGAAGTTGCGCGAGCATGGAAAATCCCCCTTGTTTCAGACGTCTGATCTGAGGGTAGACCATCCTGAAAAAATAGCAGGCTATCGAATTAATTAGCCGAAACTATGATTGCAGACGCTCCAGCAAGCCATCCTGTAGCCACTGTTTCAACCAGGTGACGGCTTGAAGTGGCGCGCCCTCACCATAAGTGACTGCTGACTGTGCGCACAGTTCAGAGAAGCTCCAGTTCTCGTTCAGCACCCCGTTCAGCGCTTCGCCTTCGGCAGATGGCAGGCTGCGGTAATGACTGACCAGACCCTTTCGCCAGATCAGGCAGATCTGAGGCGTCGCAAGGCTGACGCTGGCAGGGAAAGCGCTTTGCTCCTTCACCGCACGCCATTGCGCAAGGCTGTTGAACCGACACTCAAACCATTGCAACGAAGGGGTCGGTTTGAATCGCAGCCCAGGCCATTCTTCAGGTGCCAGCGTCACCATTGTCTCGATGCTTGACGGCGCGCCTGCGGGCGCATCAAAGGCCAGCGTAAAGGCCCACTCAAGCGCTGCCAATTCAGCCAACGGCGCACTCTGTGCCAGCACCAGATGTTCGCGGATGAACCCTTCGAAGCCTTTGCCCAGCCAGCGCAGGCTGTAATGTGTCGAAGGATGTTGGCGCAGGTAGGCGCTGGCCAGCAGGTCGAATTCCTCGTCGCCCAGCCAGTGCCAGATCGTCGGGAAGTCGCTGCGCAGCACCTCAAGCAGTCGCGCTCGGTAAGCGTTGTGGTAAATCGCCAGACCGGTATCGACATCCAGCGTCGGGCCGCCGACAAGCGAGTCGACCAGTGCCGGATCGGCGACGGCCTCATCCAGCAGAAATGCTTCGAACGCCAACTGCCAGTCATTCAGGCGCATTGCGTGCTCCCCTGCAGGACCATTGCCGCCAATTCACGAGCCTTGTGCAATTCATCAAGCAGTTCGTCGAACGGCGGAAAGTGATCGTCGCGTTCCAGCAGGGTGGCCACCGGGCCGAGGTGTTGCAGCGTACGTTGATACAGCGCCCAGACCGGATCGCTGACCGGATGATCGTGGGTGTCGATCACGTAGTCGCCATAATCGCTGTGCCCCGCCAGATGCAGCTGACGTATCTTGTCGGCCGGCAACTGCTGAATGAAGGTCCACGGATCAAAGCCGTGATTGCGTGAACTGACGTAGACATTGTTGACGTCCAGCAGCAATTCGCAGCCGCTCACCCGGCTCAGGGCGGCGAGAAATTCCCATTCGGTGAAATCATCGGAAGCGGCACGCACGTAACTGGAGACGTTCTCCAGTACCAGTGGACGCTGCAGAACGTCCTGCACCTGCGCGACGCGCCCGGCAATGTATTCCAGACTTTCTTCGGTGTACGGCAACGGCAACAGGTCATGCAGTTGATGGGCGTTGCCACGGCTCCAGCACAAATGGTCGGAGATCCACGCCGGTTTGACCCGTTCGGCCAGTTGTTTGAGGTGTATCAAGTAGTCGCGATCGAGGGCGTGCGGCCCGCCGATGGACAGGGAGACGCCATGCATGACCAGCGGATAACGCTCGGCGATGGCGTCCAGGTAGTACAGGGCCTTACCGCCCGGCACCATGAAATTTTCCGAGATCACTTCGAACCAGTCGACGTCAGGGGCCTGTTCGAGGATCTGTTGATAATAGGCGCTGCGCAAGCCCAGGCCATAACCGAGACAGGGAAGAGAGGCGGACATGGGCGAACTCCTGTTGGTAGTGGCCGCAGTGGCGTTAACCACTGCGGCGACACTTGGCGGTGAGGTTATTCGCCGACCTTGCCACCGGCCTTTTCGCACGCCGCCTGGGTCATGGCCTTGAAGCCCTGGCCCTTGCAGGAGCCCATGCCTTTGCAAGCGTGGTCTTTGGTTTTGCAGTCATTCTGGCCTTTGCAGGCATTCACACCGTAACAGTGAACGTTGGCATCGGCAGCCATCGCATTGGTCGCCACACCGGCAAACATTGTGGCAGCAGCCAGAGCGAGAGCGGCACCGGCAGCAGCGGTCTTGATAGTCATTTTTTTATCCTCGGTCATCGTCAGGGGTTGTCGGCTGGAAGGTTGTTCAGTCCCGACATAGCACTAGAGAGGGCCTACCCTTGTGGCGTTACAGAGGCTGAAAAAAATAATTTCAGGCATCTTCCTTGAGCTTGAGCAGCGGCTCCTGAAAGCGCAACAAACGACCGGCATTGCCCAGCACCAGCAATGTGCTGAGGTTATGCAGCAGCGCGGCAATCATCGCTCCGGCGGCGCCCAGCCAGCCGAATGCAGCGAACACGACGATGGCCAGCGTCCAGCCCAGACCGATGATCACATTCACTTGCAGGGTTCGCCGGCACTGCCGACTCAGGCGCACGCAAGTCCCCAGTCGACGCAGGTCGCTGCCGATCAGCACAATATCCGCCGAGGCCAATACGATATCGGCACCACCCGCCCCCATCGCAACGCCCACCACGCCCGCCTTGAGGGCCAGCGAATCGTTGATACCGTCGCCAACCACCATCGGCCGGAAACCGTTGTCGATCTCCTTGAGCACGCAATTGAGCTTGTCTTCGGGCAACGCCTGCGCTTCAACCTCGTGCAGGCCCACCTCCCTGGCCAGGGCGTGGGCGACGCTTTGCCGGTCACCCGTCAACAACAGTTGCCGGCCCAGACCCAAGTCGCGCAATTCACCGAGGGCAAAGCGCGCTTCCGGTTTGACGCTATCGGCCAGCAGCAACCAGGCGAGGAATTCACCGTTCAAGGCCAGGCCCGCGATCGGGCCATCGTGCTCGGGAATGGCCGTGGTGGTGATGCCCAGTTGAGCAAACAACTCCGGACGGCCGAGTGCCGCTTTGCCCTGCGCGGTCATCGCCACCACACCGAGGCCCTGGCGTTCGTGGATATCCGTCAGCGTCAGGCATTGCTCTTGGCTGACCAGCCCGGCGAGCGCGCGACTGACCGGATGACTGCTCGCCGCGCCGAGGCTTGCGGCCAACGCCATAACGATGGATGCGTCGGCACGCGGCTTGTCGATCGACTGCAAGCGCAACGTGCCGTATGTCAGCGTGCCGGTCTTGTCGACCACCAGCGACGTCAGATCGGCCAACTCTTCGAGGAACGCCGAACTGCGGATCAGAATCCCGTGGCGTGCCGCCACCGCCACACCGGCAATCGCCGTGGCCGGCGCCGACAACACCAGGGCACAGGGACACGCCGCCACCAGCACCGCGAGCATCGCTTGCGCGTTGTGCGTGATGAACCAGGTCACCGCTGCCAACAACAACACCAGCACCATGTAGCTGCCGGCATAACGCTCCAGCAAACGGGTGATCGGGGGTTTCGAACGCTCGGCGTTTTGCATCAGCGCGATGACTTTGCCGAGGGTCGATTCACCGCCGGTGCGCGTCACTTCGATGCGCAGCAGACCGTCGAGGTTGATTGCACCACCAAACACCGTCATGCCGACGCCCGCTTCTACCGGCACCGACTCACCGGTAATCGACGCTGTGTCGAGACTGGCCTGGCCGGACAACACCCGCCCGTCTGCCGGTACACGGTCACCGGCACGCACTTCGACCGTGTCACCGGATGTGAGCGAGCCGTTGTCGACTTCGATGATCGTACCGTCGGCCTGAACCTTGCGGGCGTGGCTGCGGGTCAACTGGCCAAGCGCATGAATCGCTTCCTGGGAACCGATGACACTGCGCTCCTCCAACACATGACCGAAGATCATGATGATCGGCAGCAATGCTGCGGTCAGCAGATCACCCGTCGCCCAGGCGCCGAGCATCGCCAGGGCAATCAATTGATCGGTGATGCCGTGCAGACTCGGGTAACGCAGGCTGAACCACGCCGAGCGCATCACCGGCACGGCAACCAATAAAGAAGCGAAACCGAGCAGCAACTGGCTGACGCCGGTTTGCTCAGGGCTCACCCAGCGCCAGATCAAACCGAGGCCGAGCAGCCCCAAGGCGAGCATTGCCAAGGTCAATT
This sequence comes from Pseudomonas sp. LF-5, assembly GCF_037626295.1. Lineage (NCBI taxonomy): Bacteria > Pseudomonadati > Pseudomonadota > Gammaproteobacteria > Pseudomonadales > Pseudomonadaceae > Pseudomonas > Pseudomonas sp. LF-5. The sequence continues at coordinate 170,136 of NZ_JARKMT010000003.1, read as the reverse complement.
GCCGCGCGGCGCGGCGTTGTTCAGCCGAGGACAACAGGCTCGGTGCAGCGGTAGTCGCGGTCATTTTGCGGCTCCCTGAATGATCAGACGGGAATCGTCCTTCGGATCGACCGTGGTCACGGATCCAGCCTGACCGAGAATTTTCGGCATGCGTTCGCGATACAGACGCAACAGCATCTGCGGGTCAGTGCCCTGCTGTTGGGCTTTGGCCAGACTCGATACGGTGGCGGTATCGGCGGAGGCTTTGGCGAGTCGCTCGCCGGCTTGAGCGTGTGCAACTTGCAGCGCGCGGTCGGCCTGCTCATTGGCCGCCTGAGTGAGTTTTTCCGCATCAGTACGTGCATTCGCCACAGCCTTGTCGGCCTGCTGACTGGCGGTCAACACCGCATTGAAGGCACTGACCGCCGGATCGGGCAGACTCGATTGCACATCGACCCGCGCCACCTCGATACCGATGCCCTGCCCACCCGCCTTAAGCTCGGCCAGGCGTTTGTTGATGCCTTGCACCAGATCGCCGCGCAGTCGTTCGCGACGTTCGGCGGCCTGGTTGTCGGCGCCGATCAACTCCGGACGAGCGACCAGAATGGTGTCCAGATCCCGTGCGGCGGTGAGTGCCACGGCACTGCGCGTGACTAGGCGATCCAGTGCCGGAAGCACATGTTCGCCCTGAAGCACGAAGTCATAGGGGTCGGTGACCTTATAAAAAACCCGCACATCCAGTTGCACGACACCAGCATCACCGGTCAACAGGTATCCGGATCCGGCGAGCGCATCACTGATCGGCACCGCAAACGAGGCGACTCGATCTGCCTTCACCGCCTCAGCGCTGCGCAGCAGGTTGCCAATCCGGCGTTCGATCACCCGGTCCGCTGCCGGCAGCAAAACCACTTGTTCAAATGGCTGCGGCCAGGCCAACAACAGACCGGCATTCTGAATGCGATCCAGCGCACCGAAATGCAAAACCACCGCGCGATTCTGCGGATCGATTTGCCGCACATTGGAAAATGCCCAGGCCAGCGCGGCCAGCAATGTCACCGCATACAGGGCGAAAAACGCCAAGCGTCCTGCCTGAATCCACGGACTGTTCAGCGCATGTGTTCCACGTGGAACTTCTTCACTCATGGCTGCGATCCGGATTTGCTGTCGACGCTGGGCGGGCCGTCAACCAATACGCGGAAGGGGGCGGCGTCGGTGCGCAGAATCAGTTTGGTGTCCGGTGAAACAATGGTGCCAAGGGTGTCCAGCGAGCGCAGCAAGTTATACAGCTGCGGCGACCCGGCATAGGCGCGGCCATAGATTTGTGCAGCTTCAACCCGCGATTGCGCTTCGATATCAGCGGCTTTTACCGTGGCGTCCGCCTGCACGATGCGCGCATCGCGTTCGGCCGCAGAACGGATTTGCGCCGCTTCGCGTTTGCCGATCGCGGTGCGTTCAGTGGCAATGGTTTCACGCTCGGCGCGCATGCGATCCACCGTGGCGGTAAGCGTCACCGACGGCAAGGTCAAGCGCTCGATGCCCACCTGCACCACGCGCACACCATAAGTGGCGAGCAATTGCTGATCGATCTGCTGACGCAGTTGCGCCTCGAAATCAGCGATATGCACCTGACTGGCGTCGGTGTTGACCAGGTTCGCCAGGTCAAAACTGCTGGCGGTGGTTTCCAGCGCCGAGCCCACGAACGTGCGAATCTGCCGTGCCGCTTCATCCGGCTGGTTCTGCACAGCGCGCATGAAACGTTGCACATTGTCCGGATCGCCCTGCACCTGCCACGCCACGTAAGCCTGAACGATGATGCGCAAACCGTCGCGCGTGCCGACATCCTGCAAGCCGCTGGAGGTGGTGCGCAGACGCAGGTCCACCGGGATCGCCGCTTCAAACGGCGCCGGCCAACGCCAGCTCAAACCCGGATCGAGCAGCACACGCGACGGATTGCCGAACCGGGTGATGACCGTGGCCTCGCCCGAGCGAACTTGCACCAGACTCGCCGCCGCGATGGCAAACGCCACCAGCAATGCCGCCCAAGCCATGCGTCGCCAGGGGAACGGCCCCGCTTCTTCCGGCGCACCGTGATGGTGATGGCCATGATGATGGTGATGCCCGCCGTGGCCGTGATCGTGGCCGCCGTGGTCATGGTGATCGTGAGTGTGCGACTGGCTCAATGGGCAACTCCTGGTTGAGCGGTGGTGCGCGCGGGCGATGGATCAGCCGGCAGCGTAAACGTACGCAAGTCGATGGTCGGCGCATTGCTGCTGCCACCCAGACGATGGTCGAGCACCAGCAATTTGGCTTTGCTCAAGCCTTGGCTGAGCTGACTGAGGTATTGCTCCAGCACGAACGCCTGGCCGGCGCTGGCGTAGGCTTTTTGCTCGGCAGTGAATTTCAGCTCCGCGGCCTGCGCCGAAGCGTTGATTTCGCGCGCATTGGCGCTGGCCTGGTCGCGGGCGAGGCTGGCCTGCAACTGCGCCTGATTACTCGCCTCAGCCGCCGCTCCCCGCTCACGGGCGATTAACGCCTGCGCGCCAATCTGCGCTGCTTGCACGCTGTGATACGCGTTGGCCGCACCGGCCGGCGGATGAATGGCTTCAACCACCGTGGCAAGAATCTCCACCCCGCTGTCGAGCTTTTGCAGATCGTTTTGCACCGCGCGTCCAATCTGATCGCCCAGCCCTACCCGATCGGTACCGAGCAAACCGTCGAGCGTGCGCGAAGCGAAATCGTGCACCAGAATCCGGCTGGCCGTGCTGCGGATCAACGTCGGGACATCGGCACTGTTATAGGTCGCCGCCAATGCCGCCTGGTCACTCAGGCCAATGCGATAGACAAACCGCACGTCCATGTTGACGATCTGGAAGCTCTGCTGCTCGCCGCGGCTGCTGGCAATCACCTGAGACTTGTCGTTGACGTGACTGGCGTCCCACAGACGATTGGCCGTCAGGGGGGCCGGGCCTTCGGCAGGATCGGGCTGAACCGGCGCCGGGTTTTCGCCGACGCTGGTCGCCAGTTCGTGGACTACGCCGTTTTCCACGTTCAGCACCCGTCCCAGCGGCCACGGCAAACCAACGTGCAAACCGGGAGCGAACACCTGCACCGGTTTGCCGAAACGCTCGTAGATCCCACGACCTTGCAACGGAATTTCATGAATGCCGGTCAGCAGCCAGCCGAGTCCCACAACCAGCGCCAGCACAGGCAGAAATGCGCGGCGCATGTAGCTGAACGCCCAGATCTGGCGCAGATCGATGCCGAAACGGTTGTGCAACTCGTGCTGCAACGCGAGTAACGGTTGCGGCGGCCAACGCAGCAGATCGGCGCTAAAAGTGCGCGCCAGCAGGGTCGGCTCGAGTTGCTCGCGACGAGGACTGAATAGTGACAATACGGCGCGCAATAACAGCTCGATCGCGACCAGTCCCGGCAAGATTCCAGTCAGTACGGCCACGCGAACCGGCCACACGGCACTCTCGCTGGCGAACAGTAAACACAGTGCGCCCAGCACCAGAGTGATAATCACCACCCGCGTCAGTTGCGCCAGCGCGCCCGCTTCTGGCCATTGCGCCGGACTCTCTTGTGCCAGGTGCCGCTCCAGTACCAGCAAGGCGAAGGCCAGCAACAACGCCATCACCGCGCCAACGGTGGCAGACAAACCCACCGCCGCAGCCGGTAGCGCGAGGTTCCATGCCTGCTCGATGCCAAGCAACACCAGCATCGCCCAGCCACCCAGCCACAACGTCGCCGCACCGATCTGGCCAAGCCAATGCAGACTGCGCTGACTCACGCGTTCCAACAGCTGCTCGTACCATCCCTGCGCAGCAGACGGTTCTTCCATTGTTGGAGGATTCGACGCCAGAGGCGTCATCACCCGCTCACGCCATCGCGCCACCCACCACGCCGATTGCAAACCAGCGACCAGCACCAGCAACGCCGCACTCTGGTTGACCAACAGCGGCAGCCACAACGACTGCGGCGCGAACAACCCGACAAAAAACGCCAACACCCACCCGGCCCCGGCCAAGCCGCCAAGGCCGATGGCCCAGCGCCGTAATCGCCGACCTTGCATCGCCGCCTGCTGAAAGCGCGGCAATCCGGTCACTGGCGTGCCTTCAACTTCCAGATCGACTTGCATAACACCCCGAAATCATTGGTTCACTGCGCATATCGTTACGATATAACGATAATCGTGAAATATTCGTACACAATTGCATTTATCTAAAGATTTCCAACCTGTCGCTTGCCTGAAGCCTTGACCGAAATGTCCATAAACGCACATATTACGTTCGTAATTTTCTTCGCCGACTACTTTTAGCATCCGCATCCATCAAGCAGGAGCAAGCGCATGAGCAACTATGACGTAGTGATTCTGGGCGGCGGCCCCGGTGGTTATAACGCGGCGATCCGCGCTGGCCAGTTGGGTCTCAAAGCCGCTTGCGTCGAAGGTCGCGCGACCTTGGGCGGCACCTGCCTGAATGTCGGCTGCATGCCTTCCAAAGCGCTGCTGCACGCCTCGGAGCTGTATGACGCAGCGATGGGTGCGGAATTCGCCAACCTCGGCATCGAGGTCAGACCCACGCTGAATCTGGCGCAGATGATGAAGCAGAAAGACGAAAGCGTGAGCGGCCTGACCAAAGGCATCGAGTTCCTCTTTCGCAAAAACAAGGTCGACTGGATCAAGGGCTGGGGCCATATCGACGGCCCGGGCAAAGTCAGCGTAACCAACGATCAGGGCAGCAAGGTCGAACTGACCGCCAAGGACATCATCATCGCCACCGGCTCCGAGCCCACTCCCCTGCCCGGCGTGGAGATCGACAACCAACGCATTCTGGATTCCACCGGCGCCCTGTCGCTGAGCGAAGTACCCAACCATCTGGTGGTGATCGGCGCCGGGGTCATCGGCCTCGAACTGGGGTCGGTGTGGCGGCGTCTGGGCGCGCAGGTCACCGTGGTCGAATACCTCGATCGCATCTGCCCCGGAGTCGATGCCGAGGCCGGCAAAACCCTGCAGCGTTCGCTGAGCAAACAAGGGATCGCCTTCAAGTTGAGTTCGAAAGTCACTAGCGCTACCTCGTCAGCCAGCGGTGTGCAGCTCAGCGTCGAGCCGGCGGCCGGCGGCAGCGCTGAGTTGCTGGAAGCCGACTACGTGCTGGTGGCCATCGGGCGTCGTCCGTACACCCAGGGCCTGGGTCTGGAAAACGTGGGGCTGAGCACCGATAAACGCGGCATGCTCGCCAACAGGCAACACCGCACCGAAGCGCCCGGCGTGTGGGTGATCGGCGACGTCACGTCGGGGCCGATGCTTGCGCACAAGGCCGAAGATGAAGCGATGGCCTGCGTCGAGCAGATCCACGGCAAGGCCGGCGAGGTCAACTACGACCTGATCCCCAACGTGATCTACACCAAACCGGAACTGGCCAGCGTCGGCAAGACCGAAGAGCAGCTCAAGGCCGAAGGTCGCGCTTACAAAGTCGGCAAGTTTCCGTTTACCGCCAACAGCCGGGCGAAGATCAACCACGAGACTGAAGGCTTTGCCAAAGTCCTCGCTGACGAACGCACGGACGAAGTTCTCGGGGTGCATCTGGTCGGCCCGAGCGTGAGCGAAATGATCGGCGAATTCTGTGTGGCAATGGAGTTCAGCGCTTCGGCGCAGGACATTGCGCTGACGTGTCATCCGCACCCGACGCGCTCCGAAGCGTTGCGCCAGGCAGCGATGAATGTCGAGGGGATGGCGACGCAGATGTAATCAAGGCAGAGAAACCGTTATCGCCGGCAGGCTGGCTCCCACCTTTGACCGCGTTCCAATCTGGGAGCGAGCCGGCTGGCAATGAAGGCCAGCCTCAATCCGGAAGATGCCCCAACGGCAACGCCCCCGGCGTCTTCACCGTGTGAATCGCAAAGTTGCTGCGAATGTCGCTCACCCCCGGCAACTTCAACAGACACCCGCTGAGAAAGCGGTCATACGCGCGCAGATCCGGCACCACCACCTGCAAGAGAAAATCCGATTCACCGGAAACGAGAAACGCGGAAATGACTTCTGGTAACGCGGTGACCGCTTCATAAAAAGCCTCGGCCTGTGCGTCGTTGTGCCGCTCGACCTTGACCCCGACAAACACCGTCAGACCCAGCCCCACTTCATCGCGATCCAGATTGGCCTGGTAACCGCGAATCACGCCGGCCTCCTCCAGCATCCGCACCCGACGCAGACAAGGCGATGCCGACAGGCCGATTTCGTCGGCCAGCTCGACGTTGCTCAGGCGTCCGTTACGTTGCAGGGCGGCGAGAATCTTGCGATCAAAGGCGTCCAGTTTCATATTTGGCAGATTCCGAGAGGAAAGCCGCTGAAAACCAGCAGGTTATGCCAAACCTGCAGGCTTTTGAAGCGGACTTCGCAAGCACCTGCCCCGCCCTTGCGCTCTAGACTTGGCTCACCGAATCGACAACGAAAGGGGTGTGAGGTGGCGAGTCTCTGGCTGTTTTTTCTGGCTTTGGCGGTGGTCTATCTGCTGCCCGGCCCGGACATGATCCTGCTGCTGCAAACCGGGGCTCGGCAGGGTCGCGGGGCGGCACTGGCGACAGCGACAGGCCTGGCAATTGCCCGCGGTTGTCACGTGGCATTGGCGGCGTTGGGGCTGGCGGCGCTGTTCAAGGCCGCGCCGTGGACATTCGAAGTGGTACGGCTGGCCGGCGCGGCGTATCTGCTGTGGATCGGTATCCAGTGCCTGCGCAGCACGCTGGTGCCGAACCTGAATACCGGCGACGTTGCCGGGATGCCCGGGCAATGGCGTGAAGCGATCCGGCGCGGTGTGCTGACCAACCTGCTCAACCCGAAAGCGTTGCTGTTCTGCTCAGTGCTGTTGCCGCAATTCATCGTCGCCGAAGGCGCACCGGTGCTGACCCAATTCGCCGTGCTCGGCGCCCTGCTGGTCGGCATCGGCCTGCTGTTCGACAGTGCTTATGCCCTGACCGGCGCCGCCCTGGGCCGCTGGCTGCAACACAGCCCGATGGCGCAACGCGTTCAACAGTGGCTGTTCGGCAGCCTGTTGATCGGCTTCGCGGTGCGCCTGACGTTTGTGCAACAGGCTTAGACGTCGGGCGTCTTGCGACGGCGACGGCTGATCAACAACAACGCGGCGGCGCTGCCCAGCCCGAGGACACCGATCACTGGCCATTTGTAGGGTCGCAGCGTTGTGCGCACAGCATCGGTGACCTGGGTGACGTAACGTTTGTCGGCGTTTTCGAAATCCGGATACGGGCACTGATGGCCAAAATCCACCGCCCAGGGCACGTACGGACCTTCCTTCACGTAGCGCTGATATAACGCGCTCTGCTCTTCCAGGCTGCTGTTCCAGCCTGCGGCCGAGCACAACACGGCGGCAAACGCCTGACTGGTGTGCGGCAGGTTGTCGGCGGCGCGACTGGCCAGCGCGGTGGCGAAAAACCGGTAGTGATAACGCTGATCCGGTTGCGCTTCGCTGGCCTTCTGGCGCTGCACTTCGGCTTCGGACACCAGCGGGCCGACGTTCAGCTCGACGGATTCCAGGCTGTAATTGCCCCCGAACGTGGCGTAGTCCGGCGCCATCTCGTATCCGAGGATGTCCATGCCCCACTCACGGGCGGTCCACGCCGCGTTGTACAACGCACTGGCGCGTTTGGTCGGCCACCACGCGGCATCGGCCTTCAGCCGTTGCTCACCGTAGAGACGGGCCTTGTTCTGCAGATCGGGGTTGTCGAAATAAGCCACCGCGTCGGCGTAATGCCCTTCACGCAACAAGCGTCGGCCAAGCAGATTGCGCAGGCTGGCGGCGACCGGCAGCGGCACGTAGTTGTCGCGTTCCTGCTGGGTTCGCGCCGCTGGGGCCGGCACGTTTTCATCCACGTACCGCTTTAACTCCTCCACCGTCAGCACACGTTCGGCCACGGTCGCAGCGTCAAACCAATAGGTGCTGTTGCTGCGATACAACTGCACGAAGGCTTGCAGGTATTCGCCACGCTGCAAGGCGAGAATCGCGCTTTCGCCCTCGACCCGGCATTTCGGCTGAACGGTTTCAAACGCCCAGTCTGGCGTGCGTCGATAGCCCCAGTCTTCGGTCTGCGGGAAGGCTTGCGCGGCTTTCGCATAAGCGGCGGCAGCGCCAGTCTTATCACCGTCACGCACCGCCAGTTTGGCCCGTAACCACCACGCCAGACCGCCGTCCCCGGCATTTTCAAGAAAGGCCTTGGCGCTGGCGTAATCGCCCTGTTGATAACTCATCGCTGCCAGCCGATCGGCATTTTCCAGGCTGCCTCGGGTACTGTCCTGCAGCAGCTTCACGAGTTTTTTCTCGTTCGGCGGTTCATCGCCAAACGACCAGCCAAGACGGCTGACCAGAGAAGCCGTGACCAATTGCTGCACGGCTTTGCGCTGGAGCAAATCCGCCAGTTCAGCCTCGGGCAGCTCGGCCAGCTCATTCATCAATTGCTTCAGAGAGGTATACCCGACGGCCGAGCCGTGCAGGTTTTGCGCTTCATACAGTTCGATCGCGCCACTCCAGTCGCCGGCGGTGCGCAACACGCGCGCCTCTTCGCCGAGGCTGGCGACCCCCAGTTCCAGCGGGTCGCTGAAGCCGTCGATGCTCAGTTGCCGGGCCTGGCGGAAGGCATCGCGCGATTGTTCCAGCGCCTCTGGCGCATCCCCCGCCTCGGTGCTCATGGCAAACCAGGTACGCCCCAACGAGTACGCAGCCCAGGTGCTGCGCAACGGACGTTGATCGGCCGGCAGCGCCAGCAGCTTGTTGAAGTACTCGACCGCCAATGGATGATTGCCCGTGGCAAATGCCACGGCGCCAGCCACATACAAACGGATTTCCGGCGGCAGACTGGCGCCCTGCGCCTCGGCCTGACGCGCATCACTCAAGCCACGCAACTGTTTGACCAGCGCTTGCTGTTCGGCGCTCAGACCGGCCTGTTCGGCGGTCTCCCGCGCCGCAGCAGCTGCGCTCTCATCGCCGTACAGATCATCGGGATTACGCGTCGCGGCCGTGGCGTTTTTCAGCCCGGCGATGGTTTTGCCAAGGCGGCTGATCTCGAAGTTGAAGTTGCCCTCCGGCAGATCGGCCAGGGTCTGCCCGCGATTGTCGAGCAGACGCAGCGGGAAGTCCGGGCCGCAGGCCATCGCCGAACCCAGCGGCAGGCTGAGACTCAGGCAGAGCAAATGGCGGGGCCAGTTACGGGTCAACATGCGAACCTCCTTGATCAATATGTGCGCAACGAGCCCAACCGATGGCGCGTTGTGCGCCTGCCGGCAATCGGCCGTCGCGCAGGCGGGTGAAGGTAAGCAGATCCGGGCTTTGTTGCAATGCATAACCGGCCAGCGCATCGGCGCCTTCGCAATCCCGCGCTTTCACCGTGATACGCGCGGGCCAGGCGCTGTCGAGGTTACCGGGGTTATCGAGTGTGAGGTCGTAGAGTCCGTCGGTTTCGCTGAGCGTCAGGCCCAACTGACTGTTCAAGGCATCGCCTCGGGCAACGGCGCGCAACGTGGTCAGACTCCAGGCACGGCGGTCGTTGGCCAGCGGCAGGCGAAACCAGATCAGCCCGGCCAGATGGGCCGGAGGATCCTCACGCAATGTGTTGCCCAGTTGGCTCAGTTGCTGGGGATCGGCAAGCAGCTCCCGACGCTGACCTCCGCGCTCGAGCGGCACCTCGCTCTCCACCAGCGGCGCACCGCCCTCATCCGGCAGCAATGCCACGCCGTAGGCTGGGAGTGCCAGATAGAACGGTTTATCGGTGATCCGCGCCCAGGCCCTGGCCCATTGCAGCGCCTGATCGGGATCAAACAGACCGCGTCGCGGATCGCTCACTGCGTGCACTTGCAGCACACTGCTGTCGACGGTTTGCAACAGCGTCGCCAATTGCCCGCTGTCGAGCCAGGCGGGCAGCGCAGTGATGCTCAATGGCAGAGAGGGCGGCAACGCAGCGCGCAGATGCTTGAGGAATTGCGCGTACTCCGGCAGCCGTGCGTTGCCGGCATCGTGATCGACCTCGATGCCGCTCAGGGTCAGGCCTTGTGCCTGCCAGTCAGTGATGACCTGGAGAATCTGTGCCGTGACCTGCGCCTGGTCCAGCGACTTGAGTTGTCCGTCGAGACGCATGACCGCGATCAATGGCCGACCATCGCGCTTCAACACCTGCGGATCGATACGCGCCCGGCTCCATCCTGCATTCGGAAAAGCCTGCAAGGCCAGCACGCGCAAGGTCGAGAAGTCCGCACGGCTGTCACGCAATGCAGGGTCATGGGCCGACGTCCACTGGCGTTGCCAGACGTAGAGCTGCTGATCGAGCGGCAATGAGGCCTGCGGCTTGCAGCCGGCGAACAGTAATACAGCGACCGCTAATGTCAGCTGACGAACAAAAAACAGCATGCCGTGAACAATCCTGTGGCGAGGGAGCAAGTTCCCTCGCCAAAAATACAACCCGATGTTGCCGCCACCTTAATCAGGCAACAGGCTTGCGGGCAATGATGACCTGACTTTTCGCCACCACCGCATCCAGCGCTTGCTTGATCTGCAAACCGCGCGGCGAGTCCAGTACGGCTTGCCAGGTATTGGCCCAGTGATTGAGCAGCGGATGATCCGGATCGCTCAAATCGACCTTGGCTTCCCAGAACAGCAGCATCCACAGCGACCAGTAAAAACCGTACTGGCTGTGGCTGATGATTTCCAGCCCGGCCTCGTTGACCATCGCCTTGAACTGATCTTCGCTGATGACGCGTATATGGTTGGGTTTCTGGAAGTACTCAGGCGCGGCGATGTCCTTTTGCAGGTCTTCGGAACTGGGGTGCGGCACACTCAACAGGTACAACGCGCCCGGTTTGCCGACGCGCACCAGCTCAGCGAGGAACTGTGCAGGGTCGTCGACGTGTTCGATGACTTCGGTGGACACCACGCGCGTGGCAGTGGCGTCGGCAATCGGCAGCGGGTTGCAGTCGGTCACGTGGCACTCGATATCGCGCGCCGGAGTGTCGCTCAGGCGCTGACGGGTGGCTTCGACCTTGGCGCCATCAATGTCGGCAATGATGATCTTCGCCCCGCGCATGCCGCAGAAATGCACGTTGCCGCCATCGCCGCAGCCGACATCGAGCACGGTGTCATCGGCCGACACCACAAAGCCCTTGAACAGCTCGTCGGTCTGCTGGTTGAACCAGCCGCTGAGCACCGCATCGTGCAGGCCGAGCGCGTACGAGTCGGCCTTCGCGGCGGGCGCCGCGACAGGCTCTGCCGGGGCTGGAACAGGCGTCGTCGCCGTGAGTTTCTTCAACAGTCTCAGCATGAGGTGGCTCCAGAGGATAGGACGGCGGTTCGGCAAGTGCCGAGGCGTTCGCCCCGTGCAACGCCACGGTAATGCAGGGGCAGTTCGATAATGCGATCGTTGTGTTCACTGAGCATCCGCCAGGATTCCTGACGGTTGCGGCCACCTCGCAGCGCGCGAGTCGGACTACGGGCGGAGAGGTAGGCGCAACTGGCGCGCGGCACCATGATGTCCAGCATTCGTTCAGCGCTCATCGGGCAACCCGGTATCCAGGGGTTTACGGGCAATGATCACCTGGCTCTTGGGCATGAACTGGTCGAGCACTTGCTTGACCGCGAGTCCGTCGGGTCGTTGCAGCAACTCATCCCAGGTTCGGGCCCAGCCTTCCATCAACGGTGGATACGGCGCATGAATGCGATCGCGCACCGCCCCCCCCGGATTCTTGCCGGCAGCCTTTTCGCTGGCCCAGAAGAAAATCATGCCCATCACCCAGAAGAATCCGCTGGCCTGCCGATGCTCGATGACCAGCCCCGCGTCTTCGACCATTGCTGCAAAGCGCTCCGGGGTGAAGATGTGCACATGGTTCGGCGTCTGGTAGTAATTTTCGGGGGCAATGCCTTTTTGCAAATGCTCGCCAACCGGTGCCGGTACGCTGAGCAGATACAACGCACCGGGGCGCCCCATGCGCACCAGTTCGGCCATGAACGGCTCAGGCTCGTCGACGTGCTCCATCACTTCCAGGCACACCACTTTGCTCGCGCAGCCATCAACCAGAGGCAATGGCAGGCTATTACTGACCAGACCCAGACCGGGCCGGGAGCTCTGAGCTTCAACCTGACGGGCCAGATCACGCACTTTGTCGTGTTCGCTGTCAGTGAAAATCACCGAGGCCCCCTTGCGTACCGCGAACAACGTCGCGCCGCCCTCGCCACAGCCGACGTCGAGCAAGGTGTCGTCCGGCGTAATGGCAAAGCCTTTGAGCAATTCGCCGCTGTCATTGAGAAACCAGCCATCGAGTACCGCGTCATGGAAGCCGACATCGCGCGGCGACCAGGTAAACAGCGGTGACGGTTCAGTTGTCGGCTCAGCCACCGGCTCGGCAACAGGTTCAACCGAGGGCGCTGATTGTGCGCCGAGCAAACGCCGAAGCAATCGGCGAATCATGCTCCGGTCGCCTCAATGGCCCGTTCGGCGTGCCGCTCGAACAGTTGCGCAAAAAATACCTGCAACCGCTGCTCCGCCACGGCCTGACTGCAAAAACCTCGCAAACTCTCCACCGCTTGCGCCGACATCAACGCATAGCGCTGTGGATCGTTTTTGGCCACCTCATAGCTGGCGCGGTACGCCGCACAAATCGAAGACCATTGGGTGGCATAGCGCAGCGTGCGGTAAGCCGAGCGTGGATCGTGTGGCCAGGTGGTCAAATCCTCCGTTGCCGCAATCAGGAAAGCGTTATCGGCACTCAGATAGTCGATCATCGCCGTCGTGCACGGCGCCACTGCCGGCTTGCCGCAGGACATGAATTCCATCAGCGGCAGGCACTGGCCTTCACCGTAGGACGTGTTGACGACATAGCGGGTCGCCTGCACCAGACGCTCGTAATCCGCGTCTGCCAGGTAGCCATAGATCAGCACGATACGGCAGCGATAAGACTGATTCTTGTACAAGTGATGAAGGATGTCGGTGAGGGCTTCTTCGGCATCGTGGTGGGTGAGCTTGAGCACCAGCGTCGCGTCTTCGTTGTCACGGAACGTCGCACAGAAGGCACTGATCATGTCTTCCCAGTTCTTGCGCCCGTCGCGGGGGTTGAACACCGAGGTGTACACCACGCCTTCAAGCAATAACGTCTGCTCGGTGACCGGCGCCTGAAAATCAATGCCCTTGCCGCGGCGCAAGCGCACCGGACCAAAAGCATTCAGATCGAGCTTGCGGCTGTCGACGACCAGTCCCTTGATTTTCAACCGCACGGCATCGACGACAGGCTGCCCCTGCAACTGCACGCCCCGCGCGGCAAAACGATCCCAGACCGGTGCAGGCACGGCGACGATCGGGTAATCGGCGTCCATTGCTTCGCGCACGGCATTGACCGTGTAGCTGGAATGAGTGATCGCGGCGCCGCAGGCATTGAGCACGGTGCGCCAGTCGTTCAACGGATCACCGTTGAACGGTTCGTTGGGGATGGTGCTGAATTCCCAGGCGAACACCGGCAACGTCGGGCAGGCCAGATGCACCGGGGTGCGATGCGGGGGCGAGAACGACAGGAACAGGCAGGGCTCGCCACGGGCATGGCAGTCCGCGTACAACGCATCGACTTCAGCGACCGGATCAGCAACCTCGACCACCCGTCCGAGGCGTTCCAGCACAGGCCGATACTCCTTGAGCACGAAGTAATAGCTGTATTCCGACCGGCCAAGGTTGCGGTTGATGGTGTGCTGGTTGGTTTCCGAATGGATGATGATCAGCATGAGGCGTTATCCGTAACCTGGGCAACGTTGCCGGCGTGTGACGCCAGTCCGAAAAAGTCTGCAGATCGCTCTGGGTCAAGCGCATCACCAGCGTTGCGTCGGGCGTGTCGAGTGCATGCCGGTGATCTTGCTCAATGGTCAGCTGTATCGGGTCACGCGCCTGGCCCCTCTGGACACGCCGGTGTTCAACGCCCTGGCGACCTTTGGCGATCGTGTGGAACAGCTGGCCCATCGCTTCTGGCAATGGCAGCAACGGCTCGACGTGCAATGCACATCGAAGCTGGCGCGACGGCTGCTGTATGTCGGCTATCGTGCCACTGCATTCGCCGCGTTCAGTGTGCCGATGCGGGTGTTCCGGCGCATAAGCCGGTTCCAGTTGCTCAAGCGCTGCACCCCGTTGCAACACCAACCGGACGATCAATTGGTGCTACTCGACTCCTCCTGGCATTCGGATTTCTTCCCCCACGTCGAAAAACTCAAACGTGAAGGCGTCGGCCTCATTGCGGTGATTTACGACCTGATCCCGCTCAAGCACCCGCATTTCTATGAATCACGACCGGCGCAGGTGTTCAGTGAGTGGTTCGACTGGATCTGCCGCACGGCTGACGGCTACATGGCGATTTCCGCCACCGTACGCGATGAAGTGCGTGAAGAACTGCAGCGCCGGATCGGCACCGAGCAGAGCGAAAAGCGCTGGTTCGACTATTTCCATTTGGGTTCGGAGCTGGACCTGCGCAGTTCGGACGCCGCCGTCGATCCTGCGTTGCAACGGGTATTCGAGAGTGCCGAGCCCTTCTTCCTGATGGTCAGTACCCTCGAGCCGCGCAAGAACCACGCTTACCTGCTGAACGCTTTCGAACGCGCCTGGGCCAACGGCTCCAAGGCCAGGCTGTGCATCGCCGGGCACGTCGGCTGGAAGTGCGACGAGTTGCTCGCCCGTATTCGCAACCACCCGCAATTGAACCAGCGTCTGTTCATGTTCAACAACCTGAGCGACACCAGCCTGGAGCATGCCTACGCTCATGCCAGCTCCCTGGTATTCCCTTCGGTTGTCGAAGGATTTGGCTTGCCACTGGTGGAGGCCATGCAGCGTGGCTTGCCGGCGATGGGCAGTGACATCCCGGTATTCCGCGAGATTGGCGGCGACTTCATGGCCTATTTTGACCTGCGTGATCCGCGTAGCCTCACAGAACTGATCATTACCTTTGAACGCAGCGGCCAATTCCCTGCCAGCCGCGATGTCCGCGACTGGCGCTGGATCGATTGGCGCCAGGCCAGTCAGCAATTGGTCGAGCGCAGTGCACACCGTGTGCTGAAGGTACCGGCAGCACTCGGCAGCGCCATCGCGGCGGATGGTAGTGAGTCGGCAGCCACGCTGCCGCTGAAACCTGAATACCCAATGCTCCGCCCAGCCGTCTCGGGGTCGGCATCACACCACAGGTGAAAGCGTTTCATCGCGTCTGCGCGAACGAATGAACAAGCCTGCGCCCCATCCAGCGGCGCAGGCTGTTGCGTGCTACCAGAGAACGACCATTGCCAACACCTGTCGCCACGCGCCGACGCCATTCTGCTTCACAGGTCCAGCACCAACGGCTGTGAACTCTGCGCCGGCACCGCACAACAAATCAGCACCTGCCCCTCTTCCGGAATCTCCGCTGGCGGCTGTGGATAATTCACTGCGCCACTGATCAGCCGGGTCTTGCAGGTACCGCATGAGCCCCCCCGGCAACTGAACTCCGGGCGCAGTCCGCGACTTTCCGCCAGCTCCAGCAAGCTGCCGCCGTCCGGTTGCCAGCGCGCCTCTTTGGCCGAGCGCTCAAAGACCACCGGCACTGACGTTGTCGCCGCCGGCGGCTGCTCGATGACGATCGCGTCCGAGTCCCGCTGGCGTACGAGCGTCGACGGGCCGAAAGTTTCCGCATGAATCCGCGCATCGCGCACATCCAGTTCACGCAGGTTGTCATACAGGCCCTGAGTAAAACTGCCGGGGCCACACAGCACGAAGTCGATCTGATCGTAGTCCTCGACCTCCAGCAGATTTCGCAGTAACGCACCGTCGATGCGTCCGTGCCGATCAAAATCCTCGCCCAGGTCGGCATCGTCTTCCGGCTGGCTGAGCAAACGCATCACCTGCACCGCATCGCCCGCCTTCTCCAGCAACTGATTCAGCTCCTTGCGAAACGGCTGGTCTGCGAGACTGCGCGAACTCTGCAATAACCACGTCGGGCGAATCCTGCGGGTACGCAGGCCTTGATAAACCACCTCGCGCAGCATCGACAGCAACGGCGTAATGCCGACGCCCGCCGCCAACAGCACCAAGGGCCGGCGTTCCAGCGGCGCCACGGTGAAATGCCCCTGCGGCGCGCGCGCCTCCAGCACATCACCGACGCGAATCTGTTCATGCAAATGGGTCGAGACCCGGCCTTCACGCTTCACGCTGATGCGGTAGAAACCGTCCGACGGCGCGCTCGACAAGCTGTAGGTGCGGATATGCACCTCGCCATCGAGGGTAAAGCGCAGTGGCAAATGCTGGCCGGCGAGAAATACCGGTAAACCGGCACCATCAGTCGGCTCCAGATAGATGGAGCGAATGTGGCGGCTTTCCGCTTCGATTTTCGCCACCCGCAGTGGTCGCCATTGGTTGCCCAGAGCCTGCGCCTGCAAACGGGCATCCGCCTCGGCCCAGTTGCCGGTCAACAGGCTGTTGGGCGACATCCCGTCGAAGCGCCAGCGCAGAGCCAGGGCTGCCGGGCGCCGCACCAGTTTCTCCACTTCAAATGTCCACAACCGCTCCGCGCCTTGAAAGGCCTCGATCTGCGGGCCTTCAAGGATGATCTCGGTGCGTCCGCTCAGTTGCAGTACATCGCCTGTGGAAAAGTCGATGAACAACAGACCGGCCTTGGGATTGAGCAGCAGATTGCCCAAGGTGTTGAAGTGCAGGTTGCCGGCAAAATCGGGAATGGTCAGGCGATTGCCCTCCACCCGCACGAAACCGGGCTGGCCGCCACGGTGGGAAACATCCACCGCACGCTGGCCGTCGGTATCCACATAACTGGCGACGAAAAACGTGTCGGCGCTGGCGATCAGCGCCACCGCGGCGTCATCCAGCGCCGTCAGATGCCGGGCCGGTCGCGAGGCCGGATCGGCCAGCGGCACCCGTTGAAACTGGCGCAACTGAATGTATTGCGGACAGTTGCCAAAGGCCTGATCCACCGTCAACTCGAATCCGTCAGGCGCAAGATTGGCCACATGCCCATTGAGGCGATTGCGCCGCCGGGTATGCAGTTCGATGCCGAGCAAGCCGACAGGCTCGCCGTCGGCCAGTTGCGCCGGATCATCAGCAGCCGGCAGGCTGGAAAACCTCAGGTGCTGCGGATCAGGCGAGCGGGCAAATCCCGGCGCCCCTTCGAGCACACTGGCCCAGGGACGACCGTCGGCATCGACCGCGCCGAACAGCATGAAAGGCAGTTGCTGATAGAACTCACGGTGCTGATCCGGCATCCAGGTGCGAATCACCTTGCGTCCGAACGCCTCCATACGCTCGGCAACACCCACCTTTTCTTGCAGTTGCCGCTCGCCAGCGTGCCACGGTGAACGTTCCATCACGACCTCCCTTGCGCGCTGCTCGCGCAGTGTGGATCAAGAAAATCAGACTGCGGTTTGCAGTCCGGCAACGGTGCGCGGCATGCCGACAAAACCGGGCAACGCTTCGATCCGGGCCAGCCAGGCGCGCACGTTGCCATAGTCGTCCAGCGACACATTGCCTTCCGGTGCATGGGCGATGTAGCTGTAGGCCGCTACGTCGGCGATGGTTGGCTCGCTGCCCGCCAGATACGGCGTCTTGCCCAGCTCGATGTCCATCACTTTGAGCAAATTGTGCGAACGCTCGATCAGTTCGTCGGCATTGAGTTTCGCCCCGAATACCGTGATCAGCCGTGCAGCCGCCGGGCCAAACGCAATCGGGCCCGCCGCGACCGACAACCAGCGCTGCACCCGTGCAGCACCGACCGGATCGGCGGGCAACCAACGGCCGTTGCCGTACTTGTGCGCCAGATACACCAGAATCGCGTTGGAATCGGCCAGTACCACGCCGTTGTCATCAATCGCCGGCACCTGGCCGAAACTGTTGATGGCCAGGTAGGGCGCCTGTTTGTGCTCACCTTTCGCCAGATCGACGAGGATCAGCTCGGTAGGCAGTTGCAACAGGGACAGCATCAATTCGACCCGGTGGGCGTGGCCGGAACGGGGGAAGTTGTAGAGTTTGATCGCTTGCATGGTCGACTCCGCTGGACAGTGGCGCCGTTGCGGGAATGACAGCGCCGATGGGAGTCATCTTCCACCTATCGGTAAAACTACAGAATAACCAGCAAATGCAATCAATTATTTCAGCAGGCGCAATAGTGCCGGGTGTTCGCGCAGGGCGTTGACCGCGAAGTCGACGAAACTGCGTATGCGCGCGGGGGCCTTGCGCCCGCCT
Source organism: Pseudomonas sp. LF-5 (assembly GCF_037626295.1). NCBI lineage: Bacteria > Pseudomonadati > Pseudomonadota > Gammaproteobacteria > Pseudomonadales > Pseudomonadaceae > Pseudomonas > Pseudomonas sp. LF-5. The sequence goes on along the minus strand of NZ_JARKMT010000003.1, from coordinate 151,923 downwards.
TGGTAGACCACGTGGATCGGTAATGGCGGCAATTCGAATTCGGCGAGGACAATTTCCAGCTCACCTGCGGCCACCTTGCTCGCCACTTGATAGGACAGCACCCGGGTCAACCCCAGCCCCAGACATGCTGCGGCGATCGCGGCCTGATTGGCGGTGACCACCAGACGCGGCTCCGGACGCACAACCAGCGACTCGCCGCGTTCAAGAAACGGCCAACTGCGCGTCTGGCCAGTGGCGGACGTCGCCACCACCGGTAAACCTGCCAGCGCCTGGGGATGTCGGGGACGGCCATGTTCGGCGAGAAATTGCGGCGAGCCGCACACCACCCGGCGCACCTCACCCACCCGAATCGCATGCTGATTGCTGTCCGGCAGCTCACCGATGCGCACCGCCACATCAATCCCCTCCTCGACCATGTTCACCACCCGGTCGAGCAACAGAGCATTGATCGAAACGTCCGGATACTGCGCCAGATACCCGGCCATCACTGGTGTGACAAACAACTCGCCGAACAACACCGGCGCCGTCACCGTCAGTTGCCCACGGGGCTCGGCGTGGCTGCCGGCGGCGGAATCCTCGGCCTCCTGCACTTCGGCGAGAATCCTGCGGCAGTCTTCCAGGTAACGCTGACCGGCTTCAGTGAGATGGACTGTGCGCGTCGTGCGAACCAGCAATTGCGTACCGATCCGTTGTTCCAGTGCCGCGACTGCGCGCGTGATGCTGGCGGCCGACAGTCCAAGACGCCGTGCCGCCGCCGAGAAGCCTTGCTCTTGCGCAACGGTGGCGAAGGTGTGCATTTCCTGGAAACGATCCATGGGTCGACTCTCGCTTGAAAATCAAACGATCACAGCCTGCGGCAGTACCTACAGGGTGAACGCCAATACCTTGTAGGAGCTGTCGCAGGCTGCGAATTTTCCTGTGTTCAGATAAAAAAGGTTGTCACAAACCCCCTTAGTTCTCGACCTCTTCAGGAAAACGCGGACAAGCTACCGATTGGTAAAGGTTGTCACAGCGAATGTTCGGGCACAGAAAAGTAAGGGGGGCGGCATAAAAATGCCCTTGGTAGTTATGATGGTATCTTTTGCCCCCACATGCATAGGGGTAGAAATGTTTGATCGCAAGAACTCATCCCTCCGCCGAATTTCGTTTAAGGGCTTCGGTGTCCTGTAGATAACTTCAGTGTTTAAAGATCTCGTCTCACTCCTCAGACGAGATCTTGAATGAGATAGCGATGAACCTCCTTCACGACGTTACGCGCAGTGCGTGTCACCCCGATCAACGTCGCGGAAGCCAAGCCCGTCCAATCGCCATAGCCAACCAGCCAAAGCCGAGGTTCGATCATCTCCATTTTTCCAGACAACGCCGTCTGGCGTAAAAAACTCAAATGGTCATACGGCTTTCAAGGTCGCTCGATGTAAGAGACGTGCGAAGGTTTTTGGATGGCTCGCGGTCGCAGTTGCTGTACCAACTCAACAGCTCGGGTACGCGGCACTCCTCTGTCGATCATGAGTTTTGCGGCGACCAACCCAGTACGTCCCGACCCACCTTTGCAATGAATCGCAATAGCCTGGTTTGCGTCCAGAAGCTTCGACAACGCTGGGAGAGCCTTCTGCCAGCGGGTCTCAAATTCAGCATCGGGAGCCTCATCATCCTCAATCGGTAGCTGGTACCACGCGAGCCCTGCCGCCTGGACTTCCTGACCTAACTCACCAACACCGTTGTGAGTGAGTTCGGCGTCGGACATCAGACTGACGATGGCACTGGCGCCCGCGTTTTTCAGAGTGCCGAGCGCTTGCTGGAGCGACTCATCCTGAGTGCCCGGACACGGGGTAAAGATGAGAGAGCCCGCACCGTCTGGCATTGCCAGGATCGAGAAAGGGTGAGACATGATGAGATCCTTAGATGGAGCGCTGATTCACTCGTTTCGACAGCTCTTCAGCCGACTCTTTGCGTTCCGAGTAACGGTCTACCAGGTAATCCTGACGGTCACGCACTAGCAGGGTGAACTTCATCAGTTCCTCCATCACGTCGACCAGGCGATCGTAGTAGGACGAAGGCTTCATCCGTCCATTCTCGTCGAACTCGGTAAACGCTTTGGGCACTGAAGACTGATTGGGGATCGTCACCATGCGCATCCAGCGACCCAGTACCCGCAATTGATTCACCACGTTGAAAGACTGAGAGCCGCCGCAAACCTGCATGACTGCCAAGGTTTTACCCTGGGTCGGACGTACCGCGCCCATCGCCAATGGCACCCAGTCGATCTGGGCTTTAAAGACGGCGCTCATCGATCCATGACGCTCTGGGGAACACCACACCTGTCCTTCCGACCACTGCATTAGCTCGCGGAGTTCCACGACTTTGGGGTGGGTATCCGGAGCATCATCAGGCAGTGGTAATCCTGACGGGTTGAAGATTCGTGTTTCCGCACCGAAGTGCTCCAGCAAACGCGCGGCTTCTTGGGTTACCAACCGGCTGAACGAACGCTCGCGGGTCGACCCGTAGATCAGAAGGATGCGCGGTTTATGCGTGGACGGCTCACGAGGAGTGAGTCGCTCCATGCTTGGGATGTCGATGAGATCTGCTTCGATGTTTGGAAAATGGTCTTTCATAGTGACTCCTGGCTCCAGCCACACATGGCCTACAACGTGCCGATGCGGGCTAGCTCAGTTTTAAGGTCTTCTGTGCTCAACGTAGCGATAGGCAACGAAATGAAGGCGTTTACCCGCTCCTGGATTTTGCTCAGGGTTTGCTGGAATGCCGCCTCGATTTGCGCTTCAGATCCCGTAGCTTCGGAAGGATCTGCCAGCCCCCAATGAGCCTTGAGCGCCGGGCCGAAGAAGATCGGGCAGGCTTCACCGGCAGCGCGATCGCACACGGTAATCACGATGTCTGGTGGCGATCCTTCAAAGGCGTCTGACGCTTTACTGCTAAGGCCGTCAGTAGGGATACCTGCTGCTTTGAGCGTTTGAATCGCTCGCGTGTTTACCCGGCCACTTGGGAAGCTTCCGGAACTGACGGCTTCCATTCCTTCAGGAGCAAGGTGATTGAACACCGCCTCGGACAAGATGCTCCGGCAGCTATTGTGGGTGCACATGAATAGGACTTTCATCGTGATCTCCTGGAATCAAAAGCTGAGGCGCAAAGCCAAGGCGCTCAGGGTGGCAATGAGGATTGGAAGCGTGAGCACCACACCGGTCTTGAAGTAGTAACCCCAACTGATGGTGATGTCTTTTTTAGCCAGCACGTGCAGCCAGAGCAGTGTGGCCAGGCTGCCGATAGGTGTGATTTTCGGACCAAGATCGCAGCCAATGATGTTCGCGTAGACCATGGCCTGATGAACTACGCCAGTCGCTTCCGTTGCATGGATCGAGAGCGCGCCGATGAGTACTGTTGGCATGTTGTTCATGATCGAAGAAAGTAAGGCGGTCAGGAGTCCTGTACCCAGCGATGCACCCCAAATGCCATATCCAGCGAAGACGTTAAGCAACTGAGCAATGTGGTCAGTCAGTCCGGCGTTCTTCAAGCCATACACCACCAGGTACATGCCCAGCGAGAAGATCACAACTTGCCACGGGGCGCCCTTGAGCACCTTGCTGGTGTTGATGGCGTGACCTTTGGCGGCGATGACGTAGAGCACCAGTGCGCAGGCGGCGGCGATGGCACTGATGGGGATACCCAGTGGCTCGACAACGAAGAAGCCGACCAGCAACGCGAGCAGCACCCACCATCCAGCCACGAAGGTTGCACGATCCCGGATCGCATCTTCAGGGGCATGCAGTTGTGCCAGGTCATAAGTCTTGGGCAAGTCTTTGCGGAAGAACCACAAGAGCATCCCCAGCGTTGCAGCGATGCTGACCAGGTTGACCGGCACCATGATTGCGGCGTACTCGCTGAAGCCAATGTTGAAGTAATCGGCCGAGACGATATTCACCAGGTTGGAGACCACCAGCGGCAGACTTGCGGTGTCGGCAATGAATCCTGCGGCCATCACAAATGCCAGAGTTGCTGCGGGGGAAAAGCGCAGGGCCAGCAACATGGCGATCACGATGGGAGTAAGGATCAGCGCTGCACCGTCATTGGCGAACAGCGCTGATACTGCGGCGCCCAACAAGATGATGAAGGCAAATAACTTGCGGCTGCTGCCACCTCCCCAGCGAGCGACATGCAACGCAGCCCACTCGAAGAAACCTGCCTCGTCGAGCAGCAGGCTGATGATGATCACAGCGATGAACGTCGCCGTGGCGTTCCACACGATATTCCATACCACCGGGATATCGCCGAGACTGACCACCCCGCTCAGCAACGCGAGCATGGCACCCAATGAGGCACTCCAGCCAACACCCAGCCCTTTGGGCTGCCAGATGACCAGAACGATGGTGACGATGAAAATAAGTAGAGCGATTAGCATGCGAGCGGCTCGTTTCGAAAGGTTGGATCAGCCGCACACGGTCTGATTGACTGGACGATCGTTCATTCCACAAAGCCGCTTGGTTTCTGTGTCCAGCCACTGCTGGTTGGCATCAACGACACCCTTAAGCACTTCGGTGACCCATGTCGGCAGTTCGGGATGGAGTCGGTAGTAAACCCATTGGCCTTGGCGCCGATCCGCCAGTAACCCGGAGGATCTCAGCAGTGCGAGATGTCGAGATATTTTTGGTTGGCTCTGCTCAAGAGCGGCGGTCAGTTCGCATACACAGAGTTCTCCCTCGCGGGCGATGAGTAGCGTTATTTTGGTTCGAGTGTCATCTGCCAGGCTTTTGAACAAAACGGTAGGAGTGATTGGCTCGTTCATGAGGCCTCCAGGTGTTTGGTTTTCACCAATACAAATAATTTGATGCGTTCGTGGATATCGTGAAGGGCGTGTTTGAAGGCGTCCGGGTGGGAGCTGCTCGCTGGATCCTCAAAATCCCAGGCAAGCACTTCACCTGCCTTGGGTATCGCCAGACATTCACGCGCAGACTTGTCGCAGAGGGTGATCACGTAGTCGAAATGCTCGTCACGAAACTCTTCGAAGGACTTGCTACGCAGGCCTTGGGCGTTAATTCCGACGTGAGCCAGTTCGGCAATGGTACGAGGATCAACGTGAGTCGGTTCGGTACCTGCACTGAACGCTTCGAAACGCGCGTCGCTGTGTCTAAGCAGTGCTTCAGCCAGCTGAGATCGAGCGGAGTTAGCAACGCAGATAAAAAGCACTTTGATGGGGGTGCTCATGGCCACACCTCACGCATATGGGAAATCGAATATATGGTAATTCGAATATGCGGTAAAGCGAATGTATCAGGAGACGCGCGCACTACCCTTCTGCGATTTCCACGAGAACCGCAGATTGGTTATTTCACTCGGAAACGGAACCGGGGAAGAATCGTTGAAAATCAGCGGAGGCGGCAGCTGCTTACCGCAGCGTCAGCAGCATTTGCTTGGTAAATACTTGTCACGGCTAAGGTCTTTCAGACCGTAGCGTTGTTCCGTGGCTTTGGCGAAACGACGAAGCATTTAACGCTCCTCTCTTCGAAGCGAAGTACGCGGACCTGACGCGACACCCTGACGGACAGGGCAGCCCTCCAATCACGCTTCTTTACAGGGGCAGCAAGGAAAGACATGAATTATAAAGTGAGGGTTGCTACACCCGCTGATGCCTCTGCCATCCAGGCTATCTATGCACCGATGGTTTTGGATACCGTCATCTCGTTTGAGCTGACGCCACCAACTGCAGAAGAGATGGCAGCACGAATTGCCGCAACACTGCCTACGTATCCCTTTCTGGTAGCCGAGGTGGAAGGCAACGTCGTTGGATACGCTTACGCAAGCCAGCATCGAGCGAGAGAAGCCTATCGTTGGTCGGTGGATGTCACCGTGTATGTCGACCCGACTGTGCACCGAAAAGGGGTTGGCCGTGCGCTTTATCAGCAGCTTCTACCAGTCCTGGAGAAACAGGGGTTTCATGCCGCCTATGCCGGTATCGCCTTGCCCAACGCGGGGAGCATCGGTATCCATGAGGCGCTCGGGTTTACCCACATTGGCACTTACCCTGAGGTAGGGTTCAAGCACGGCCAATGGCATAGCGTGGGTTACTGGCGCAAACCACTCTGTGGGGTGACTCCGCCCATAGAGATCATCCCATTCAGCAAAATAGGGGATTAGGCTTGCTGCTCGGCAAATCGAGCAGCATCCGCCCTGGCTAAAGCGTGCTCACACTTTTACCTGTTGCCGAGCTTCCTGACGCACTTGCTCGCGAGCCTGCACCTGTTGGGCGATAGTCGCCTGAATCTCCGTGTAGAGCTGAGCACGTTCGTCGTCACGGTCAGCACCAGTCACCACCAATGCGTAACGCTCCATATCGAGTACATCAGGGTGATTCCACTCCCTGTCCTATTGGAGGTTGTGGTCGCTTCCCCGGTGGGGAAGCAACCGTGACAACCTTTATTTATTGCAGATATCCGCTATCTCAACTGTGGATAACTTATTCCACGGTCACCGACTTCGCCAGGTTACGCGGCTGGTCGACGTCCGTCCCTTTGAGCACGGCGACGTAGTACGACAGCAATTGCAGCGGGATGGTGTAGAGAATCGGCGAAAGGATGTCGTGGATGTGCGGCATCTGCACCACGTGGGTGCCTTCGCCGTTGGTCATCCCGGCCTTCTCGTCGGCGAACACGATCAGTTCGCCGCCACGGGCACGGACTTCCTGCAGGTTGGATTTGAGCTTCTCCAGCAGTTCGTTGTTCGGCGCCACGGTGACCACCGGCATGTCGTTATCCACCAGCGCCAGCGGGCCGTGTTTCAGTTCACCGGCCGGATAGGCTTCGGCGTGAATGTAGGAGATTTCCTTGAGTTTCAGCGCACCTTCCATCGCCACCGGGAATTGCGCGCCACGGCCGAGGAACAGGGTGTGGTTCTTCTCGGCGAACAGTTCGGCGATTTTTTCCACCGTGCTGTCCATCGCCAGTGCTTCACCCAGGCGGGTTGGCAGGCGACGCAGTTCTTCCACCAGACGGGCTTCAACGCCCTTGGCCAGGGTGCCGCGCACCTGACCCAGCGACAGGGTCAGCAGCAACAGACCGACCAGTTGCGTGGTGAAGGCTTTGGTCGAGGCCACGCCGATTTCGCGGCCGGCCTGGGTCAGCAGAGTCAGGTCGGATTCACGCACCAGCGAACTGATGCCGACGTTGCAGATCGCCAGGCTGGCGAGGAACCCCAGCTCCTTGGCATTACGCAGCGCAGCCAGGGTGTCGGCGGTTTCGCCGGACTGCGAGATAGTGACGAACAGGGTGTTCGGCTGCACCACCACTTTGCGGTAACGGAATTCGCTGGCAACTTCGACCTGGCACGGAATCCCGGCCAGTTCTTCGAGCCAGTAACGGGCAACCATACCGGCGTGGTAGCTGGTGCCGCAGGCCACAATCTGCACGTTGCGCACTTTGGCGAACAGCTCGGCGGCTTGCGGGCCAAAGGCCTGTACCAGCACTTGATCATGGCTCAGGCGACCTTCGAGCGTGCGCTGGACCACCGTCGGTTGCTCGTGGATTTCCTTGAGCATGTAGTGGCGGAACTCACCCTTGTCGGCGGCCTCGGCACCGTCGCTGTACTGCACGGTCTGGCGCTCGACGGCAGTACCGTTTACATCCCAGATCTGCACGTTATCGCGGCGAATTTCGGCGATATCGCCTTCTTCCAGGTACATGAAACGGTCGGTGACCTGACGCAGCGCCAGTTGATCGGAGGCGAGGAAGTTCTCACCCAGCCCCAGGCCGATCACCAACGGGCTGCCACTGCGCGCAGCGACCAGACGATCCGGTTGTTGTGCATTGATCACCGCCAGACCATAAGCGCCGTGCAGTTCCTTGACCGTGGCTTTGAGCGCGACGGTCAGGTCCGGTTGATCCTTGAGTTTGTGGCTGAGCAAATGCGCGATGACTTCGGTGTCAGTGTCCGAGGTGAATACATAACCCAGCGCTTTGAGTTGTTCACGCAGGGCTTCATGGTTCTCGATGATGCCGTTGTGCACCACCGCGATATCGCCGGAGAAATGTGGGTGAGCGTTACGTTCGCAGGGCGCACCGTGGGTGGCCCAGCGGGTGTGGGCGATGCCGAGGCGACCGACCAGCGGGTGCTCGGCCAGTGCGGTTTCAAGCTCGCTGACTTTGCCCGGACGGCGCATCCGCTCAAGGCTTGCGTCATTGGTGTACACCGCCACACCGGCGCTGTCATAGCCGCGGTATTCGAGGCGCTTGAGACCTTCGAGCAGGATGGCGGTGATATTACGTTCAGCAACTGCGCCGACAATTCCACACATGCTTATTTCTCCTGACTGACAGCCGCGCAAATCACGGTGATACCGCGGGCCTGAATCTGATCGCGTGCATCGATAGGCAGGCGATCATCGGTAATTAGGGTATGGACGCTGCTCCAGGGCAGCTCCAGATTGGGGATCTTGCGGCCGATCTTGTCGGCCTCGACCATCACGATGACTTCCCGCGCCACTTCCGCCATTACCCGGCTCAGCCCCAGCAGTTCATTGAAGGTCGTCGTGCCGCGTACCAGATCAATACCGTCGGCGCCGATGAACAACTGGTCGAAGTCGTAAGAGCGTAGTACCTGCTCGGCGACCTGGCCCTGAAAGGACTCCGAATGCGGATCCCAGGTGCCGCCGGTCATCAACAGCACCGGCTCGTGCTCGAGTTCACTCAGGGCGTTGGCAACGTGGAGGGAATTGGTCATGACCACCAGACCCGGCTGCTGACCGAGTTCGGGGATCATCGCGGCGGTGGTACTGCCGCTGTCGATGATGATGCGTGCGTGTTCGCGAATGCGCTTGACCGCCGCCCGGGCAATCGCCTGTTTGTATTTGGAAACGCTCTGGGCAGTTTCTGCCACCAGCTCTTGCGGCATGGTGATCGCCCCGCCGTAACGACGAAGCAACAAGCCGTGGCTCTCCAGTGCGGCCAGATCCTTGCGAATCGTAACTTCTGAGGTTTCGAAGCGCTTGGCCAATTCGTCCACACTGACTTCGCCCTGCTCGTTGAGCAAGGCGAGGATGTTGTGACGGCGCTGGGGCGTGTTGCGTTTCGACATGGCGATATAAGTTTCGATTCGAAAGATAACGGAAGCAATCAAAACCTATCGGCCCTGAATCGTCAAGCAGGCACTCAATAAATATTCTGTGGATAAAAGCATTGCGGGCAAGCCAGCTCCCACCTGGATTCGCTGTGTTTGAAGATCTGTCCTTCAACACGAATCCTGTGGGAGCGGGCTTGCCCGCGATGGCACTCGAACGGCCTGTGTATAACTCAGCTTTTCTTGATCTTCTCCGGCCGCTTCCAGCCGTCGATGTTCCTCTGGCGAGCACGACCGACGGCCAACTGCGCGTTATCCACATTTTGGGTAATCGTCGAACCGGCAGCAGTGGTTGCACCATCAGAGATATCCACAGGCGCGACCAACGAGTTATTGGAGCCGATGAACACATCGGCACCCAACACGGTTTTCCACTTGTTGGCGCCGTCGTAATTGCAGGTGATGGTGCCGGCGCCGATGTTGGTGCGTGCACCGATGTCGGCATCACCCAGATAGGTCAGGTGACCGGCCTTGGCGCCCTCGCCCATGTGGGCATTTTTCAGTTCGACAAAGTTACCCACATGCGCGCGCGCTTCGAGCACAGTGCCTGGACGCAGACGTGCAAACGGTCCGGCATCACTGCCCTCGCCCATAACAGCACCTTCGATATGACTATTGGCCTTGATCACCACGCCTTTGCGCAGGGTGCTGTCCTTGATCACGCAGTTCGGGCCGATCACCACATCGTCTTCGATGACAACGTTGCCTTCGAGGATCACGTTGATGTCGATCAGCACGTCGCGACCAACGGTCACTTCGCCACGCACATCAAAGCGCGCCGGGTCGCGCAGCGTCACGCCTTGGGCCATCAACCGACGGCCAGCGCGCAACTGGTAATGACGCTCCAGCTCGGCCAGTTGCCTGCGGTCGTTGGCGCCCTGCACTTCCATCGGGTCGTGCGGTTGTTCGGTGGCCACGACCAGACCATCGCTGACCGCCATTTCGATCACGTCGGTCAGGTAATACTCGCCTTGGGCATTGTTGTTCGACAGTCGACTCATCCAGTCGGCCAGACGGTTGGCCGGCACGGCGAGGATGCCGGTGTTGCCTTCAGTGATCGCGCGCTGCGCTTCGCTGGCATCCTTGTGCTCAACGATGGCCGCCACCTTGCCGTCGGCGTCCCGCACGATACGGCCGTAACCGGTCGGGTCATCCAGTTCGACGGTGAGCAAGCCCATCTGTCCAGGCACGACGTGCTTGAGCAGACGCTGCAGGGTTTCGACTTCGATCAGCGGCACGTCGCCGTACAGAATCAGCACGGTATCCGCGCTGATGAACGGCACCGCCTGCGCGGTGGCATGACCGGTACCCAGTTGCTTGTCCTGCAGGACAAAATTCAGATCGTCGGCGGCCAGACGCTCACGGACCACATCGGCACCATGGCCGATGACCACATGGATGCGCTGTGGATCGAGTTGCCGGGCGCTGTGGATAACATGCCCCAGCATGGAGTTGCCGGCAATCGGGTGCAGCACCTTCGGCAGCGCCGAACGCATGCGGGTGCCTTGACCGGCCGCGAGGATAACGATTTCGAGAGACATGACTGGCTACCAATCCTGGGTGGTCAGCAACTGCGACCGGGTTCTGGGAATTCGGAAAAGAAAAAAGGGTAGCCGAGGCTACCCTTTTTTATCAATCGCACAACAAGCGGCTGACGGATTAACCGCCAAACTTCTTGCGGATCTGCTGGACGGTGCGCAGCTGAGCTGCAGCCTCGGCCAGACGTGCGGACGCAGCTCCGTAATCGAAATCTGCGCTCTTCTCGTGCAGAGCAGCCTCGGCAGCCTTGAGAGCTGCTTGAGCCTGAGCTTCATCCAGGTCGGCGGCACGTTGCACGGTATCGGCAAGCACCTTGACCATGTTCGGCTGAACCTCGAGGAAACCACCGGAGATGTAGAACACCTCGGCTTCCCCGCCTTGCTTGATCAGGCGGATCGGACCTGGCTTCAGATTAGTGATCAGCGGCGCGTGACCCAGAGCGATACCAAGATCACCCAGTGCACCGTGCGCAATCACCATCTCGACCAGGCCGGAAAAGATTTCCCCTTCCGCGCTGACGATATCGCAATGGACTGTCATAGCCATCTGATTGCCTCAACCTAAATTAGCGCCCGTTGCCGGGCGCCGGGATTACAGTTTCTTGGCTTTCTCGATCGCTTCTTCGATGCCGCCAACCATGTAGAACGCTTGTTCTGGCAGGTGGTCGTAGTCACCGTTGAGGATGCCTTTGAAGCCAGCAATGGTGTCTTTCAGGGAAACGTATTTACCCGATGCACCGGTGAAGACTTCAGCCACGAAGAACGGCTGCGACAAGAAGCGCTGGATCTTACGAGCACGGTTTACCAACTGCTTGTCGGCTTCCGACAGCTCGTCCATACCCAGGATCGCGATGATGTCCTTCAGCTCTTTGTAACGTTGCAGAACGTACTGAACGCCGCGAGCGGTGTCGTAGTGGTCCTGGCCGATTACGTTCGGGTCCAGCTGGCGCGAAGTCGAATCCAGTGGATCTACCGCTGGGTAGATACCCAGGGAAGCGATGTCACGGGACAGAACGACGGTGGCGTCCAAGTGGGCGAAGGTGGTCGCTGGCGACGGGTCGGTCAAGTCGTCCGCAGGTACGTATACCGCTTGGATCGAGGTGATCGAACCTTCCTTGGTCGAAGTGATACGTTCTTGCAGAACGCCCATCTCTTCAGCCAGGGTCGGCTGGTAACCTACTGCCGAAGGCATACGGCCCAGCAGTGCGGATACTTCGGTACCGGCCAGGGTGTAACGATAGATGTTGTCGACGAACAGCAGAACGTCGTTACCTTCGTCACGGAACTTCTCGGCCATGGTCAGGCCGGTCAGAGCTACGCGCAGACGGTTTCCCGGCGGCTCGTTCATCTGACCGTAAACCAGTGCCACTTTGTCCAGAACGTTGGAGTCCTTCATCTCGTGGTAGAAGTCGTTACCCTCACGAGTACGCTCACCCACACCGGCGAACACGGAATAACCGCTGTGCTCGATGGCGATGTTACGGATCAGTTCCATCATGTTTACGGTTTTGCCTACACCGGCACCACCGAACAGACCGACTTTACCGCCTTTGGCGAACGGGCAAACCAGGTCGATAACCTTGATGCCGGTTTCCAGCAGGTCGTTGCCGCCTGCTTGCTCAGCGAACGAAGGTGCTGCGCGGTGAATGCCCCAGCGCTCTTCGGTGTCGATCGGGCCAGCTTCGTCGATCGGGTTGCCGAGGACGTCCATGATCCGGCCCAGGGTCGCTTTACCGACCGGTACGGAGATGGCTGCGCCAGAGTCGGTAACTTCCAGACCGCGCTTCAAGCCCTCGGTGGAACCCATCGCAATGGTGCGAACCACGCCGTCGCCCAGCTGCTGCTGAACTTCCAGGGTGGTTGCGGCCGCGCTTTGTACAGTCAGCGCGTTGTAGATGCTCGGTACGCTGTCGCGTGGAAATTCCACGTCGATAACGGCGCCGATGATTTGAACGATACGTCCGCTACTCATAGCTGGATCCTCTGAATATTTGAACCGTTAAACCGCGGCAGCGCCGCCGACGATTTCCGAGATCTCTTGGGTGATCGCAGCCTGACGCGCCTTGTTGTAGATCAGCTGCAAATCGCTGATCAAATCACCGGCGTTGTCGGTAGCGTTCTTCATCGCGATCATCCGCGCAGCTTGTTCAGCCGCGTTGTTCTCGACCACCGCCTGGTAGACCTGCGACTCAACGTAGCGGACCATCAAGCCGTCAAGCAGCTCTTTGGCATCCGGTTCGTAGAGATAGTCCCAGTGGTGCTTGAGATCCTGATCCGGGGTAGCCACCAGTGGAATCAACTGCTCCACGGTAGGCTGCTGCGTCATGGTGTTGATGAACTTGTTGGATACCACGGACAGGCGGTCAATACGGCCGTCCAGGTAGGCATCCAGCATCACCTTGACGCTGCCGATCAGATCATTGATCGACGGCTCTTCACCCAGGTGGCTGATAGCTGCAACGACGTTACCGCCGAAGTTGCGGAAAAAGGCCGCACCCTTGCTACCAACGACACACAGATCAATCTCGACGCCGTTTTCGCGGTTTACCGCCATGTCCTTGACCAGGGCCTTGAACAGGTTGGTGTTCAAGCCGCCGCACAAACCACGGTCACTGCTCACAACGACATAACCGACACGCTTGATGGCGCGGTCGATCATGAACGGGTGGCGGTATTCCGGGTTGGCGTTGGCCAGATGCCCAATTACCTGGCGGATACGTTCCGCATAAGGACGGCTAGCAGCCATGCGCATTTGTGCCTTGCGCATTTTGCTGACCGCCACTTTTTCCATGGCGCTGGTAATCTTTTGCGTGCTTTTGATGCTCGCAATCTTACTGCGAATCTCTTTTGCGCCTGCCATGTAACACCTATCAGGTTAGCAAGCGGGAGCCTCGCGGCTCCCGCTGCGGCTTACCAGGTTTGGGTGGCCTTGAACTTCTCGATACCGGCTTTCATGCCAGCGTCGATTTCGTCATTGAAGTCACCTTTAACGTTGATCTTCGCCATCAAATCGGCGTGATCGCGGTTGAAGAAAGCAATCAGCGCTTGTTCGAAGCTGCCGATCTTGGCGATTTCAACGTCAGTCAGGAACCCACGCTCAGCGGCATACAGCGACAGCGCCATGTCAGCGATCGACATTGGTGCGTATTGCTTCTGCTTCATCAGCTCGGTAACGCGCTGACCATGCTCAAGTTGCTTGCGGGTCGCTTCGTCCAGGTCAGAAGCGAACTGGGCGAATGCCGCCAGTTCACGGTACTGAGCCAGAGCGGTACGGATACCACCGGACAGCTTCTTGATGATCTTGGTCTGAGCGGCACCACCCACACGGGATACCGAAACACCGGCGTTCACTGCAGGGCGGATGCCCGAGTTGAACATGGCCGATTCCAGGAAGATCTGACCGTCGGTGATGGAAATCACGTTGGTCGGAACGAACGCGGAAACGTCGCCAGCCTGGGTTTCGATGATCGGCAGTGCGGTCAGGGAACCGGTTTTGCCGGTCACTGCGCCGTTGGTGAACTTCTCTACGTATTCTTCCGAAACGCGGGATGCGCGCTCCAGCAGACGGGAGTGGAGATAGAACACGTCGCCTGGGTAAGCTTCACGGCCTGGTGGACGGCGCAGCAGCAGGGAAATCTGGCGGTAAGCCACTGCTTGCTTGGACAGATCGTCATAAACGATCAGCGCGTCTTCACCGCGGTCGCGGAAGAATTCACCCATGGTGCAACCGGAGTACGGTGCCAGGAATTGCAGCGCAGGAGATTCCGAAGCACTGGCAGCCACGATGATCGTGTTGGCCAGGGCGCCGTTTTCTTCCAGCTTGCGAACCACGTTGGCGATGGTCGATTGTTTCTGACCGATGGCTACGTAGACGCAGAAAATGCCGCTGTCTTTCTGGTTGATGATCGCGTCGATCGCCAGAGCGGTTTTACCGATCTGACGGTCACCGATGATCAGCTCACGCTGGCCACGGCCGACAGGGATCATGGCATCGACAGCCTTGTAGCCAGTCTGTACAGGCTGGTCTACCGACTTACGCCAGATCACGCCCGGAGCAACTTTCTCGACCGCGTCGGTCAAGGTGTTGCCCAGTGGACCTTTGCCGTCAACAGGGTTACCCAGTGCGTCGACTACGCGACCCAGCAGTTCCTTACCAACCGGAACTTCGAGGATGCGGCCGGTGCACTTGGCGCTCATGCCTTCAGCCAGAGACTGGTAAGCGCCCAGTACAACGGCACCTACGGAGTCTTGCTCCAGGTTGAGGGCCATACCGTAGACGCCGCCCGGAAACTCGATCATCTCGCCGTACATGACGTCGGCCAGACCGTGAATCCGCACGATACCGTCAGATACGCTGACGACAGTGCCTTCGTTACGGGCTTGGGAGGTCACATCGAGCTTGTCGATGCGGCCCTTGATAATTTCACTTATTTCGGAAGGATTGAGTTGCTGCATTGCT
This sequence comes from Pseudomonas sp. LF-5, assembly GCF_037626295.1. Taxonomy (NCBI): domain Bacteria; kingdom Pseudomonadati; phylum Pseudomonadota; class Gammaproteobacteria; order Pseudomonadales; family Pseudomonadaceae; genus Pseudomonas; species Pseudomonas sp. LF-5. Next base: position 136,809 of record NZ_JARKMT010000003.1, on the reverse strand, counting down.
CTGCTGCCCCTTCAAACTCAAGATTTCAATGCTTCGGCAAGTTTCGCGATTTTGCCGCGAATCGAGCCATCGATAACCAGGTCGCCGGCGCGGATAACGACACCACCTATAAGGGCAGCATCCTCCGCAACTTGCAGGCGCACTTCCCGGTTGAGTCGTGCACTGAGAACCTTGGCGAGTTTGTCTTGCTGTTCTTGGTTCAATGCAAAAGCACTGGTCACTTCAACGTCTACCGACTTCTCTTGTTCGGCCTTGTACAGGTCGAAAAGAGCGGCAATCTCCGGCAGAAGCGGGAGACGGTCGTTTTCGGCAACGACATTGATGAAGTTCTGTGCCTTGGCATCAAACTTGTCGCCGCACACGTCAATAAACGTGGCGGCCTTTTCTGCGCTCGTCAGTCGCGGGGCCTTGAGCACGCGCTGCATGGTGTCGTCTTGCGACACCGCTGCAGCCAGGCCGAGCATGGCTGACCAATTGGCCAGTTGCTGGTGGGCCTGAGCGTGCTCGAAGGCCGCCTTAGCGTAAGGTCGGGCCAACGTGGTCAGTTCTGCCATGATCGCCCTCGCTTAGATTTCAGCAGCCAGTTGGTTAACCAGCTCTGCGTGCGCGTTTTGATCGATTGTGGCACCCAGGATCTTCTCGGCGCCGCCGACAGCCAGCAAGCCCACTTGGGCGCGCAGCTTGTCTTTGACACTGTTCAGTTCCTGTTCGATCTCGGCTTGAGCCTGAACCTTCACACGGTCAGCGTCGACACGGGCCTTTTCAACGGCCTCTTCGACAATCTGGTTACCGCGTTTCTTGGCTTGCTCGATGATTTCAGCTGCCTGAGCTTTCGCTTCGCGCAGTTGCTGACCCGCTTTTTCTTGGGCCAACTCCAGGTCGCGAGCTGCACGGCTGGCAGCGTCCAGACCATCAGCGATCTTCTTTTGACGTTCGTGCAGAGCTGCGATGACCGGAGGCCATACGAACTTCATGCAGAACAGTACAAAAATCAGGAACGCAACGGACTGGCCAATCAGGGTCGCATTAATGTTCACGCCAACACCTCGCAGTTACGTTGTCCATCACACCAAATCACTCGGAAAATCCGAATGATTAGCCAGCGATTTGACCAACGAACGGGTTCGCAAAGGTGAAGAACAGAGCGATACCAACACCGATCATGGTTACGGCGTCGAGCAGACCGGCAACGATGAACATTTTAACTTGCAGCATTGGAACCATTTCTGGCTGACGCGCTGCGCCTTCCAGGAACTTGCCGCCCAGCAGGCCGAAACCAATTGCGGTACCCAGTGCGCCCAGGCCGATCAACAGTGCAACAGCGATAGCGGTTAGACCAACTACAGTTTCCATCTTTCCTCCCGACTTTTACGTCGTATGGTTTAGGTTTTTTAGATTAAAGCGGTAAAACAAATCGTTTCAGGTGCCCTGTGAAGAGCCCCTTCCCGTTTGACCGGGAAGGACATCAGACTAGTCGAGACTGGTCTTAATGGTTTTCTTCGTGCGCCATCGACAGGTAGACGATGGTCAGCATCATGAAGATGAACGCCTGCAGCGTGATGATCAGGATGTGGAACACCGCCCACGCCCACTGCAGAACAACGCCCAGGCCGCTCAGCCAGAGCAGGCCGCTGCCGAACATCACAGCGATCAGAATGAACACCAGCTCGCCGGCATACATGTTGCCGAACAGACGCAGAGCCAGAGAGATCGGCTTGGCGATCAGGGTCACGAATTCCAGCAGGAAGTTCACCGGGATCAGCAGAGCCTGAACGAAGATGTTCTTGCTACCGAACGGGTGCAGGGTCAGCTCGCCGATGAAGCCGCCGAGGCCCTTGACCTTGATGCTGTAGAAAATGATCAGGGCGAAAACCGAGAAGGCCATGCCCAGGGTCGCGTTCGGGTCGGTGGTCGACACGGCGCGGAACGGGATGTGGTGGTCGCCGGAGATCAGGATGGCCAGCTGAGGAATCCAGTCGACCGGTACCAGGTCGACGGCGTTCATCAGGAACACCCAGACGAAGATGGTCAGTGCCAGCGGTGCGATCACTGGGCTACGGCCATGGAAGCTGTCTTTCACGCTGCCATCGACGAATTCGACCAATACTTCAACGAAGTTCTGCAAAGCACCTGGCTGACCCGAAGTCGCTTTCTTTGCCGCCATGCGGAAAAGAAGAACGAAGATCAGACCCAACGCGACCGACCAGCCGAGGGTATCGACGTGGAAAGCCCAGAAGCCCATTTCCTTGGCTTCTGCTGCGGTATGGGCAAAGCCCCAGCCGCCGTTAGGTAGCTGACCGAAGGTCAGGTTCTGCAAGTGGTGCTGGATATAGCCCGAAGCGGTTGTTTCTGCCATGGTTGCCTCAAACGCCCTAAGGTCTCGAAAGTCTTGTTCTCATCAGCAGGGGAGCGAACCAGCTGACCGACTGAGTCAGCACGAACGCGCCGAATACTGCGATCGGCGCCAATGGCTTCACACCTGCAAACACCAGTGCAAAGAGCACTGCCGTCAAAATCAGTTTGCCTGCCTCGCCGGCATAAAAAGACCGGACGATGGACTGGGCTGCTCGGGCGCCGGAAAACCGAAATGCCCTGTGAGCGAAATAAACATTGGGCAGCAAGGCTATCAGGCCTCCGCAAAGTCCCGAGTATCCGGCAACGACTCCATGCCATTGCCAGAGCGCCAAAGCGGCAATCAGCAAAACGACAAACTGAGCCATCAACACCGGAAAAACCGCCAGGCGATGGAACGGCAGGCGGTTTGGCTTGCGGGTTTCCATCACGATTGCTCTCCAATGGTCGGCTGCCGAAATTCAATAACTTGGCATAATTTGTGCCGACAAAATGCGCGCAGAGTATAGGGGCGGTTCTGCCCCTATTCAACTGTCAGGTAGTGATTTCCGACTGCGCGCTACATGAGGAAATGTTTCAGCGGATGTGTGCGAGCACACCTTGGAGCTCATCGAGGGAGTTATAACCGATGACCAGCTGACCTTTTCCCTTCTTTCCGTGGCGAATCTGCACCGCAGAGCCTAGGCGCTCGGCCAGACGCTGCTCGAGGCGGGCGATATCCGGGTCGGGTTTGGCTGCTTCCACCGGCTCCGGTTTACCACTCAGCCACTGGCGAACCAGTGCCTCGGTTTGGCGCACGGTCAGGCCGCGTGCGACAACATGTCGCGCCCCCTCGACCTGCTGATTGTCCGGCAGACCGAGCAATGCACGAGCGTGGCCCATTTCCAGGTCGCCGTGGGACAGCATGGTCTTGATCACTTCCGGCAGTGCAATAAGCCGCAACAGGTTAGCCACAGTGACGCGGGACTTACCCACAGCCTCGGCGACTTGCTGCTGAGTGAGCTGGAATTCCTGCTGCAGGCGCTGCAGGGCGACCGCTTCCTCGATCGGGTTGAGGTCTTCACGCTGGATGTTTTCGATCAGCGCAATGGCGATCGCGGTTTCATCCGGCACATCGCGGACCATGGCCGGGATGGTTTCCTGCCCGGCCTGCTGGCTGGCACGCCAGCGGCGCTCACCGGCGATGATCTCAAAACGGCCACCGCCAATCGGGCGCACCACGATCGGCTGCATGACGCCTTGTGCCTTGATCGACGACGCCAGTTCTTCCAGCGCCTGCGGGTCCATGTCCCGACGTGGCTGGTATTTGCCGCGCTGGAGCAAGTCCAGCGGCAAGTGTTGCAACTCACGGGTATCGGCCTGCGCCGCTTGTTCTTCCAGCGCGCTGACGGTCGGACCACTCAGCAGTGCATCCAGTCCACGTCCGAGACCTCGTTTCTTGACGGCCATGGGGATTCCTTAAGTTGGCTGGGCAGCGGCGATGCGTGAATTTTTGCGCTGACGACGAACCATCTCGCCGGCCAGGGCCAGGTAGGCCAGGGCGCCGCGCGATTGCTTGTCGTAGGCCAGCGCCGGCATGCCGTAGCTCGGCGCTTCGGCCAGGCGAATGTTGCGCGGGATCACCGTGTCGTAGAGCTGCTCGCCGAAGTGTTCCTTGAGCTGCGCCGACACATCGTTCATCAGGCTCAGGCGCGGGTCGTACATGGTCCGCAGCAGGCCCTCGACTTTCAGGTTCGGGTTCAGCAGTTCAGCGATGCGCTTGATGTTATCCACAAGGTCGCTCAAACCCTCGAGCGCAAAGTACTCGCACTGCATGGGGATAATCACCCCATCGGCGGCAACCAGTGCGTTCAGCGTGAGCATCGACAGCGACGGCGGACAGTCGATCAGAATGTAATCGTAGTTTTCGCGGATCGGCGCCAGCGCGCTGCGCAGACGGCTTTCCTTCATCTGCATTTCCAGCAGCACTACTTCGGCCGCCGTCAGATCACGGTTGGCCGGCAGCAGTTGATAACCGCCGTGCTCGGAGTAGTGCATGGCCTGGGCCAGATCGCATTCGCCGATCAGCAGGTCGTAGACCGAGTTTTCCAGGCCATGTTTATCCACACCGCTACCCATGGTGGCGTTGCCCTGTGGATCGAGATCGATCAACAGCACCCGGCGCTTGGTGGCGACCAGGGATGCTGCGAGGTTGATACAGGTGGTGGTCTTGCCCACACCACCCTTCTGGTTCGCTATCGCGAATACCTTAGCCATTCTTGCTTGTGTTCCCAATCATGCCGTGCGGCGCAGTATCAGCAGATGGCGTTGGCCTTGGCAACCGGGTACGGCCAGGGCGTGTTCGCTATCGAGTTTGAAGTCTGCCGGCAATGCTACCAGCTCATCGGCCGGATGAACGCCCTTCATTGCCAGCCAGCGTGTATCGGCATCGCCGAGGTGGCGAGTCCAGTTGGTGAAGTTTTCCATGCTGCTGAACGCCCGGGAAATGATCCCGTTGAACGGCTGCGCAGGCTGGAACGCTTCGACGCGACTGTGGATAACTTGCAGGTTATCCAGTTTGAGTTCGAGTTTGACCTGGGTCAGGAAGCGGGTTTTCTTGCCGTTGCTGTCCAGACAGGTGACTTGCGCGTCCGGATACAGGATCGCCAACGGAATCCCCGGCATGCCACCGCCGCTGCCGACGTCAAGCCAGCGGCCGTTTTCGATGAACGACATCACGCTCAGACTGTCGAGCAAGTGCCGCGAAACCATTTCGTCCGGGTCGCGCACGGCAGTCAGGTTGTAGGCCTGGTTCCATTTGATCAACAGGGCCAGATAACCCAGCAGCAATTCGTGCTGGGTTTCAGAGAGATTGACACCGAGCGCGCGGGCTCCTGTGGATAACTCTTCGGCGTGTTGCGAAGTGACCTTAGAACTCAAGCGCTTTGCTCCAACTGACGGCCCGCGCCGCGTTTTTTCAAATGAATCATCAACAGCGAAATCGCTGCCGGGGTCACGCCCGGAATCCGCGAAGCCTGACCGAGCGTCTCCGGACGCGTCGCACCCAGCTTGCTCTGGATCTCCTTGGAGAGACCGGAAATGTTGGTGTAGTCGATATCCACAGGCAGTTTCGTGTCTTCGCTGGCGCGCAGACGGGCGATTTCGTCCTGTTGACGGTCGATGTAACCGGCGTATTTGGTCTTGATCTCAACCTGCTCGGCGACCTGTGGATCTTCAGCACCGTTGCCAGTCACTTCGACCAGACCAGCGTAGTCGATTTCCGGACGACTCAAGAGGTTGAGCAAGTTGTATTCGTGAGTCAGAGGCGTGCCGAATTTTTCGGCAATCGCATCGCCCTGCTGCGTGCCCGGACGTACCCAAGTGCTTTTCAAGCGCTGCTCTTCAAGTTCGATGCTTTCGCGTTTCTTGCAGAAGGCCGCCCAGCGCGCGTCATCGACCAAGCCGAGCTCGCGACCTTTTTCGGTCAGACGCAGGTCGGCGTTGTCCTCACGCAGAATCAGACGGTATTCGGCACGGGACGTGAACATACGGTACGGCTCTTGGGTACCGAGGGTGATCAGGTCGTCGACCAACACGCCGATGTACGCTTCATCGCGACGCGGACACCAGGCTTCTTTGCCCTGCGCACGCAATGCAGCGTTGGCGCCGGCGAGCAGACCTTGTGCACCGGCCTCTTCGTAGCCGGTGGTGCCGTTGATCTGCCCGGCGAAGAACAGACCGCCAATGACTTTGGTTTCCAGGCTGTACTTCAGGTCGCGCGGATCGAAGTAGTCGTACTCGATCGCATAACCCGGACGCACGATGTGCGCGTTTTCCATGCCGCGGATCGATTGCACGATCTGCAATTGCACGTCGAACGGCAAGCTTGTGGATATCCCGTTCGGATACAGCTCATGGGTGGTCAGACCTTCCGGTTCGATGAACACCTGATGGCTTTCCTTGTCGGCAAAGCGGTGAATCTTGTCTTCGATCGACGGGCAGTAACGCGGGCCGATGCCTTCAATCTCGCCGGCAGCCGAATACATCGGCGAACGGTCGAGGTTCGCCGCGATGATTTCGTGGGTACGGGCGTTGGTGTGGGTAATCCAGCAACTGACCTGACGCGGATGCTGTTCCTTGTTGCCCATGAACGACATCACCGGGATCGGTGTATCACCCGGTTGCTCGGTCATCACCGAGAAATCCACAGATTTGCCATCAATACGCGGCGGCGTACCGGTTTTCAGCCGACCGACTCGCAAGGGCAGTTCACGCAGACGATGAGCCAGGGCAATCGACGGCGGATCACCGGCGCGACCGCCGGAAAAATTCTGCAAACCGATGTGGATAAGTCCACCGAGGAAAGTACCGGTGGTCAACACCACGGAATCGGCGAAGAACCGCAGACCCATTTGCGTGACAACACCACGCACTTGTTCCTGCTCGACGATCAGGTCGTCAGCAGCCTGTTGAAATATCCACAGGTTCGGCTGGTTTTCCAGGATCTCGCGGACAGCGGCCTTGTAAAGAATCCGGTCAGCCTGTGCACGGGTTGCACGCACGGCCGGGCCTTTACGGCTGTTCAACACGCGAAACTGGATGCCGCCCAGGTCAGTCGCCATGGCCATCGCGCCGCCAAGGGCGTCGATTTCCTTGACCAGATGGCTTTTGCCGATGCCACCGATGGCCGGGTTGCAGCTCATGGCACCGAGGGTTTCCACGTTATGCGTCAGCAACAGGGTTTTTGCCCCCATACGTGCTGAGGCCAGTGCTGCCTCGGTACCGGCATGACCGCCGCCGATGACGATCACTTCAAAACGGGAAGGGAAATCCACCACGCACCTCGTGCCTGCTTAATTAGGTCATTCAGGAATAGTTTGAGATCAGGTTTCTGGACCTGGTCGACAAGTATAGGGACTTCGCCCTTCCTAAAGAACCCTTTGCACAAAATTTAACCAGCTGTGGAGAACTCGAAGTTAAAAGAATAAAAAAAGAGAGAAATTTATAAAACCTTTGTTTTTATGTTTATTCTTACTGCCCATCCTTTCTGTGGATAGATCTCTACAGGCCTTTATTTTCAATATGTACAGCGATTCAAAACTCTGTGGTCAGGTGCCCATGAGGCCCTTGGATAACCGGTGTAAGCCTGTGGATGAATGAGGTGGTTATCCACAGGGCGGGTTATATCCAGTTTTGAGGCCCTGTTATCAACTGACCTCAGTGGCAGTTATTCACAGGGCTTAATCCACAGAAATCTGATGAACGAGGAGACAGCGGGCAGCGGAAAACCGCTCAGGGCGGAAAAATCTGCCCGGCACTCGTGGAAGGAATTTAAAAAGGAGGGAAGCAGACAGGTCGCGAACGGACCTGTCTGTGAATCGCAGGAGGGTTATTTGCCGATGCAGAAGCTGGAGAAGATCCTTCCAAGCAAATCATCCGAGCTGAATGCCCCGGTGATTTCACCCAGAGCGTGCTGTGCCTGACGCAAATCTTCAGCCAACAGTTCACCGGCCCCGGCCAGCGTCAATTGTGCGCGACCGTGTTCCAGCGCTGCACTGGCGTGGCGCAGCGCTTCCAGATGCCGGCGGCGTGCGCTGAAACTGCTTTCCGAGGTCTGTTCGTAGCCCATGCAGGCTTTGAGGTGTTCGCGCAGCAATTCCAGCCCCTCACCCGCCGATTTGGCGCTGAGGCTGATGGTGACGTGGCCGTCCTCGCTGACTTCCAGGCCAATCGCTTCGCCCGTCAGGTCCGCCTTGTTGCGGATCAGGGTCACTTTCGCCGGATCGGGCCGGGTTTCGAGGAACTCCGGCCACAGGGCAAACGGATCTGCTGCTTCCGGCGCTGTCGCATCGACGACCAACAACACTCGATCGGCTTCTGTGATGGCCTTGAGCGCACGTTCCACGCCGATCTTTTCCACCTGATCGTCCGTATCGCGCAGACCAGCGGTATCCACCACATGCAACGGCATGCCGTCGATGTGGATATGTTCGCGCAGAATGTCCCGCGTGGTGCCGGCGATCTCGGTGACGATCGCAGCTTCACGCCCCGCCAAAGCATTCAACAGGCTGGACTTGCCGGCATTCGGTCGGCCGGCGATCACTACGGTCATGCCATCGCGCAGCAATGCGCCCTGCCCGGCTTCGCGCAGCACTGTGGATAATTCATCGCGTACCTTGTCGAGCATGCTCAGCACATGGCCATCGGCAAGGAAGTCGATTTCTTCTTCCGGAAAGTCGATGGCCGCTTCGACATAGATTCGCAGGCTGATCAACTGCTCGGTCAGGTTATGCACACGCTGGGAGAACGCTCCTTGCAAGGAACGCAGGGCATTGCGTGCTGCCTGTGCAGAACTCGCCTCGATCAGGTCGGCAATCGCTTCGGCCTGGGCCAGGTCGAGTTTGTCATTGAGGAATGCTCGCTCACTGAATTCGCCCGGGCGAGCCAGACGACAACCCAGTTCCAGGCAACGCTTGAGCAACATGTCGAGAACGATCGGGCCACCGTGGCCCTGCAGTTCCAGCACGTCTTCGCCGGTGAACGAGTTCGGGCCGGGAAAATACAGCGCCAGGCCTTCATCGAGCACCTGTTGGTCGTCACTGAAAAACGGCCCGTAATGGGCATAACGCGGTTTCAGTTCTCGGCCGCTGATGGCTTTCGCTGCAACACTGGCCAACGGCCCGGAAATACGGACGATGCCCACACCGCCACGACCTTGAGCGGTGGCGACAGCGGCGATGGTTTCACGAGGTGTGCTCATAAACCGGAATCCAGACAAAAGTGGCAGATAGCAAAACGCCCCACTAGGGGGCGTTTTGAGTGGTGTTATCCACAGTGCAAGTTACGCCTCGGCTTTTTTCGTCGCCGCTTCGATCTTACGCGTGATGTACCACTGTTGTGCAATCGACAGGCAGTTGTTCACAACCCAGTACAGCACCAGACCTGCAGGGAACCACAGGAAGAAGAAGGTGAAGATGATTGGCATCATTTTCATGACCTTCGCCTGCATCGGATCCGGCGGAGTCGGGTTCAGCTGCTGCTGGATGAACATGGTTGCGCCCATGATGATCGGCAGAATGAAGAACGGATCCTTGATCGACAGGTCAGTGATCCACAGCATGAACGGCGCCTGGCGCATTTCCACGCTTTCCAGCAGAACCCAGTACAGCGAAAGGAAAACCGGCATCTGCACGAGGATCGGCAAGCAGCCGCCCAGTGGATTGATCTTCTCTTTCTTGTACAGCTCCATCATGGCTTGCGACATTTTCTGCCGGTCATCGCCATGTTGCTCTTTCAGAGCCGCCAGTTTCGGCGCAACGGCACGCATGCGCGCCATCGACTTGTAGCTGGCAGCCGACAGAGGGAAGAACAGACCCTTGATCAGCATGGTCAGGAAGATGATCGACCAGCCCCAGTTACCGACAATGGCGTGGATGTGTTGCAGCAGCCAGAAGATTGGCTGGGCAATGAACCACAGAATGCCGTAGTCGACGGTCAGTTCCAGACCTGGGGACAACTCTTTCAACACCGCCTGGCTTTTCGGACCGGCGTACAGCACAGCGCTGGTTTCAACTTTGGCACCCGGAGCAGCGGTCAGTGTAGGACCGGTGTAACCGATGATGTAGTTGCCTTTGCTGTCTTTACGGGTCTGGACGATGTTGTTTTCGCCCTTGGCCGGAATCCAGGCTGTCACGAAGTAATGTTGCAGCCAGGCGACCCAGCCACCGGTGACGGTTTCTTTCAGCTGCGCCTTGTCCATGTCCTTCATGGACACTTTTTTGTACGGCTCCGAACTTGTCCACAGGGCAGCGCCCAGGTAAGTCGCGGTGCCAGTAGCGGTTGTGGACGAAGGATCAGCGCTGTTATCGCGCTTCAGCTGGGCAAACATTGCGCCGCTCCAGGGCTGTGCGCTCTGGTTATCCACAATGTAGGAAACGGCTACGTCATACAGGCCGCGTTTCAGTGTGAAACGCTTGATGTAGTTGACGCCGTCCTTGCTGAATTTCAGGTCGACGACCAGTTGGTCCTGACCGTCAGCCAGTTGATAAGTCTTCTTCTCCGAGGAGTAAACCGGACGACCGGCAGGATTTGCATCCGGGCCGTTGGTACCGATCAGACCGCTTTGTGCCAGATAAACACGTTCGCCGCCGTTATCGAACAGCTGGAACGGCACATCAGGACGATCCTGACGACGTGGATACAGAGGCAAGGTCAGTTGAGCAACGTCACCACCCTGTGGATCGATCGCCAGATCGAGCACGTCGGTTTTGATCTGGATCAGATCCTTGCTGGCGGCTACCGGAGTTTCGGCAGGTGCGCTGGTATCGCTAGCGGCGCGCGGAATGTCGTCACTGGCGGCAGTGTTATTGCCAGTGGCGGTGTCCGGCAAACCGGATGTAGTCGTACTGGAAGCAACATTCTGAGTCGGCAGGGCAGCCTGGCCATAGTCCTGGTTCCATTTAAGAACCATAACGTAGGACACGATTGCCAGGGCGACGATCAGGATCGTGCGTTTGATATCCATGATTACTCGGCCATCGAAGAAGAACGGGAGGTAGGGATAGGTGGAACCGGGTCATAACCACCGGGATTCCACGGATGACAGCGACCTAAACGACGAAAGGTCAGCCAGCCACCGCGCAGAAGGCCATGATTTTCGATGGCTTCTAACGCGTAGCAGGAACAACTGGGGTAGAAACGACAGTGGTCGGCCATCAGGGGACTAATGGCGTAGCGGTAAAACTGGATCGGAACGAGGGCCAGTTTACGCATCTGGACTGTCTACCCCTACAGTTTCGGTTTTGACTGCCGGAACCGGCTTGTTACGAGCCAGACGCTTCCAGAGTTTGCCGAAATGCTGAATCAATTCGGGGTTTTCTACATCACCCAAACCTTTGCGCGCGACGATAACGATGTCCCAGCCAACCAGTGAATCCTGGTGCAGACGGAACGATTCGCGCATCAGACGTTTGAGGCGATTGCGCTCAACGGAGAGCTTTACGCTCTTTTTCCCGATAACCAGCCCAAGACGGGGGTGATCAAGATCGTTGTTGCGTGCAAGGAGCAGGAGATTTTTCCCCGGAACCTTGCCGGTAGGGGAGTCAAAGACTGCCTTGAAATGCCGGGGAGTAAGCAAACGCTTTTCCCGACTGAAGTCCTGACTCACCTCCAGTGCCGGATTATCAAACTGCCAGACGCGCACGACCTTTGGCGCGACGACGCGACAGGACGGCACGACCGTTCTTGGTAGCCATGCGAGCACGGAAACCGTGGGTACGAGCGCGTTTGATAGTGCTTGGTTGGAAAGTACGTTTCATGTCGTGTTACCTGGTTCGTCCACAACGGGCCGGAATGGCCCCCGTTTTAAGAGACCGGGGATTCTAGAGAAAGCAAGCCTTCAGGTCAATTTCCAACCAACGTTTCCTTATAAATAGATCTCCGGAGCGTTTCTTCGGGAACGCGTGTTCGCCATACATAAAAATAAAGAAGGAAATTATTTAAAGCTTTTCTGTAAAGCTTATAAAAGCTAGACCCGCCTCCTTCTGTGGATAAGTGGCATAAGCCCTTGTACGACGTGATGTACAGAGAATGACAACTACAGTGGAAAACCGTGTTCAGCCTGTGCTGCGCTGTCGGATAACCTGTGTGTGGAAAGGGCTGTTATCCACAGGCAGGTTATCCACCGAGTTTCGCCCCCAGTTGTCCAGTGCCCTCAGAGGCGGTTATCCACAGAGCTTATTCACACACCGTTGGTCGCCTTTTTAGTGGTTAACGCATTGATAAATCATGATCGGCAGGCCACCTGCATGTGGATAAGTGGACGGCTCGCCGCTACAATGGCCGCTTGTTTTTGCCTCACCGGCTTTCAACTTAGGGGATATCCGTGTCAGTGGAACTTTGGCAGCAGTGCGTGGAGCTTTTGCGCGATGAGCTGCCTGCCCAACAATTCAACACCTGGATCCGTCCACTACAGGTCGAAGCCGAAGGCGACGAGTTGCGCGTCTACGCACCGAACCGTTTCGTGCTGGACTGGGTCAACGAAAAGTACCTTGGCCGTGTCCTTGAACTGCTGGATGAGCATGGCAATGGCATGGCGCCCGCGCTTTCCTTATTAATAGGCAGCAAGCGCAGCTCGGCACCCCGGGCCGCGCCGAATGCACCATTGGCCGCCGCGCAGGTTTCCCAGGCGCAGGCGAATGCCGCTCCGGTCAGCGCGCCAGCCCCTGCACCCGCCCCAGCTGCGGCCAAGCGCTCCACGCAGAAAAGCGCCGAAGTCAGTGAAGAGCCGTCCCGCGACAGCTTCGATCCGATGGCCGGTGCCGCGTCGCAGCAGGCTCCGGTTCGCGCCGAACAGCGCACCGTGCAGGTCGAAGGCGCGCTCAAGCACACCAGTTACCTGAACCGCACCTTTACCTTCGAAAACTTCGTCGAAGGTAAATCCAACCAGCTCGCCCGCGCAGCGGCCTGGCAGGTGGCGGATAACCCGAAGCACGGCTACAACCCGCTGTTCCTTTATGGTGGCGTCGGCCTGGGTAAAACCCACTTGATGCACGCGGTGGGTAACCATCTATTAAAGAAGAACCCGAATGCCAAGGTTGTGTACCTGCATTCGGAGCGCTTCGTGGCCGACATGGTCAAGGCGCTGCAACTGAACGCGATCAACGAGTTCAAGCGTTTCTACCGTTCGGTGGATGCTTTGCTGATCGACGATATTCAGTTCTTCGCTCGCAAAGAGCGCTCGCAGGAAGAGTTTTTCCACACCTTCAACGCCCTGCTTGAAGGTGGCCAGCAGGTCATTCTCACCAGTGACCGCTACCCGAAAGAAATCGAAGGCCTTGAAGAGCGCCTCAAATCCCGCTTCGGCTGGGGCCTGACCGTTGCTGTCGAGCCGCCTGAGCTGGAAACCCGTGTCGCGATCTTGATGAAGAAGGCCGACCAGGCCAAAGTCGAGTTGCCGCACGATGCTGCGTTCTTCATTGCCCAGCGCATTCGCTCCAACGTCCGTGAGCTGGAAGGCGCGCTGAAACGCGTGATCGCCCACTCGCACTTCATGGGTCGTGACATCACCATCGAGCTGATTCGCGAATCCCTGAAAGACCTGTTGGCGTTGCAGGACAAACTGGTCTCTGTGGATAACATTCAGCGCACTGTCGCCGAATACTACAAGATCAAGATCTCCGACCTGCTGTCCAAGCGCCGTTCGCGCTCGGTGGCTCGTCCGCGTCAGGTGGCCATGGCATTGTCCAAGGAACTGACCAACCACAGCCTGCCGGAAATCGGCGATGTGTTTGGCGGCCGCGACCACACGACCGTGTTGCACGCCTGCCGCAAGATCAACGAACTTAAGGAATCCGACGCGGACATCCGCGAGGACTACAAGAACCTGCTGCGTACACTGACCACTTGATGAACACCAGCGCAGCTTATTAAGGCAAGGGACTAGACCATGCATTTCACCATTCAACGCGAAGCCCTGTTGAAACCCCTGCAACTGGTCGCAGGCGTCGTCGAGCGCCGACAGACCTTGCCGGTACTCTCCAACGTGCTGCTGGTTGTCGAAGGCCAGCAACTGTCGCTGACCGGTACCGACCTGGAAGTCGAGCTGGTCGGTCGTGTGCAACTTGAAGAGCCGGCTGAAACAGGCTCCATCACCGTGCCTGCGCGCAAGCTGATGGACATCTGCAAAAGCCTGCCCAACGATGCGCTGATCGACATCAAGGTCGACGAGCAGAAGCTGGTGGTGAAGGCCGGTCGTAGCCGCTTCACCCTGTCGACCCTGCCCGCCAACGACTTCCCGACCGTTGAAGAAGGTCCGGGCTCGCTGACTTGCAGCCTGGAACAGAGCAAACTGCGTCGTCTGATCGAACGCACCAGCTTCGCCATGGCCCAGCAGGACGTGCGTTATTACCTCAACGGCATGTTGCTGGAAGTTTCGGCGGGTGTGATTCGCGCCGTGGCCACCGACGGTCACCGTCTGGCGATGTGCTCGATGCAGGCCGATATCGGTCAGCCGGATCGCCACCAGGTGATCGTGCCGCGCAAAGGTATTCTCGAACTGGCCCGTCTGCTCACCGAGCCTGATGGCAATGTCAGCATCGTGCTCGGCCAGCACCACATCCGCGCCACCACCGGTGAGTTCACCTTCACTTCGAAACTGGTTGACGGCAAATTCCCGGACTACGAGCGTGTACTGCCCAAAGGTGGCGACAAGCTGGTACTGGGTGATCGTCAGGCCCTGCGTGAAGCGTTCAGCCGTACTGCGATTCTGTCCAACGAGAAGTACCGTGGCATCCGTTTGCAACTGGCCAGCGGTCAGTTGAAGATCCAGGCCAACAACCCGGAGCAGGAAGAAGCGGAAGAAGAAGTGGGCGTTGAATACAACGGCGGCTCGCTGGAAATCGGCTTCAACGTGAGCTACTTGCTCGACGTGCTGGGCGTGATGACCACTGAGCAGGTTCGCTTGATCCTGTCCGACTCCAACAGCAGTGCGCTGGTGCAAGAGTCCGACAATGACGACTCGGCTTACGTTGTCATGCCGATGCGTCTGTAATCAGCTGATTCTGGATGTCCTTAAGTCGTGTTTCGGTCACCGCGGTGCGCAATCTGCACCCGGTGACCTTCTCCCCCTCCCCCCGCATCAACATTCTTTACGGCGCCAACGGCAGCGGCAAAACCAGTGTTCTGGAAGCCATCCACCTGCTGGGGCTTGCCCGTTCGTTTCGTAGCACGCGGCTGTTGCCGGTCATTCAGTACGAACAACTCGCCTGCACCGTCTTCGGTCAGGTCGAGCTGGCCGAGGGTGGTCACAGCGCGTTGGGGATCTCCCGTGACCGTCAGGGTGAGTTCCAGATCCGCATCGACGGGCAGAACGCCCGTAGCGCTGCGCAACTGGCCGAGATCCTGCCGCTGCAGTTGATCAACCCCGACAGCTTCCGTCTGCTCGAAGGGGCACCGAAGATTCGCCGGCAGTTTCTCGATTGGGGTGTGTTCCACGTCGAGCCGCGATTCATGGCCACTTGGCAACGTTTGCAGAAGGCCTTGCGCCAGAGAAACTCCTGGCTGCGGCATGGTACACTTGACGCCGTTTCGCAAGCGGTTTGGGACAGGGAACTGTGCCAGGCCAGCGCTGAAATCGATGAATACCGCCGCGCTTACATCAAAGCCTTGAAACCAGTCTTTGAACAGACCTTGAGCGAACTGGTTGAGCTTGAAGGTTTGACGCTCAGCTATTACCGAGGCTGGGACAAGGACCGGGAATTGAGTGCCGTACTGGCTGGCTCCGTGCAACGGGATCAGCAAATGGGTCATACCCAGGCCGGCCCGCAACGCGCTGACTTGCGTCTTAGATTGGGCGCACACAACGCCGCGGACATCTTGTCCCGGGGTCAGCAGAAGCTGGTGGTCTGTGCCTTGCGGATTGCCCAGGGGCATCTGGTGAGCCAGGCCCGACGCGGGCAGTGTATTTATCTGGTGGATGACTTGCCGTCCGAGCTGGACGAGGCCCACCGTCGCGCGCTGTGCCGCTTGCTGGAAGACTTACGCTGCCAGGTGTTCATCACCTGTGTAGATCACGAATTATTGAGGGAAGGCTGGCAGACGGAAACGCCAGTCGCTCTGTTCCACGTGGAACAGGGCCGTATCACCCAGACCCACGACCATCGGGAGTGAAGGCATTGAGCGAAGAAAATACGTACGACTCAACGAGCATTAAAGTGCTGAAAGGCCTGGATGCCGTACGCAAACGTCCCGGTATGTACATTGGTGACACCGACGATGGCAGCGGTCTGCACCACATGGTGTTCGAGGTGGTCGACAACTCGATCGACGAAGCCCTCGCCGGCCATTGCGACGACATCAGCATCATCATCCACCCGGATGAGTCCATCACCGTTAAAGACAACGGCCGTGGCATCCCGGTAGACGTGCACAAAGAGGAAGGCGTTTCCGCCGCTGAGGTCATCATGACCGTCCTCCACGCCGGCGGTAAGTTCGACGACAACTCCTACAAGGTATCCGGCGGTCTGCACGGTGTAGGTGTATCGGTAGTGAACGCCCTGTCCGAAGAGCTGGTACTGACTGTTCGCCGCAGCGGCAAGATCTGGGAACAGACCTATGTCCACGGCGTGCCTCAGGCACCGATGGCCATCGTTGGCGACAGCGAAACCACCGGCACCCAGATCCACTTCAAGGCTTCCAGCGAAACCTTCAAGAACATTCACTTCAGCTGGGACATCCTGGCCAAGCGCATTCGTGAACTGTCCTTTCTCAACTCCGGTGTCGGCATCGTCCTCAAGGACGAACGCAGCGGCAAGGAAGAGCTGTTCAAGTACGAAGGCGGCCTGCGTGCGTTCGTTGAATACCTGAACACCAACAAGACTGCGGTCAACCAGGTGTTCCACTTCAACATCCAGCGTGAAGACGGCATCGGCGTAGAAATCGCCCTGCAGTGGAACGACAGCTTTAACGAGAACCTGTTGTGCTTCACCAACAACATTCCGCAGCGCGACGGCGGCACCCACCTGGTGGGTTTCCGTTCGGCCCTGACGCGTAACCTGAACAACTACATCGAGCAGGAAGGTCTGGCGAAGAAGCACAAAGTCGCCACCACCGGTGACGATGCCCGTGAAGGCCTGACCGCGATCATCTCGGTGAAGGTGCCTGATCCGAAGTTCAGCTCGCAGACCAAAGACAAACTGGTGTCTTCCGAAGTGAAGACTGCGGTCGAGCAGGAGATGGGCAAGTACTTCTCCGACTTCCTTCTGGAAAACCCGAACGAAGCCAAGCTGGTTGTCGGCAAGATGATCGACGCGGCCCGTGCCCGTGAAGCAGCGCGCAAGGCCCGTGAGATGACCCGCCGCAAAGGCGCGCTGGACATCGCCGGCCTGCCGGGCAAGCTCGCTGACTGCCAGGAAAAAGACCCGGCACTCTCCGAACTGTACCTCGTGGAAGGTGACTCCGCGGGCGGCTCTGCCAAGCAGGGACGTAACCGCAAGACCCAGGCGATCCTGCCGTTGAAGGGCAAGATCCTCAACGTCGAGAAAGCACGCTTCGACAAGATGATCTCGTCCCAGGAAGTGGGCACGCTGATCACCGCGCTGGGCTGCGGCATCGGTCGCGAAGAGTACAACATCGACAAACTGCGTTATCACAACATCATCATCATGACCGATGCTGACGTCGACGGTTCGCACATCCGTACCCTGCTGCTGACCTTCTTCTTCCGTCAGTTGCCGGAGCTGATCGAGCGTGGCTACATCTACATCGCCCAGCCGCCGCTGTACAAGGTCAAGAAAGGCAAGCAAGAGCAATACATCAAAGACGACGACGCCATGGAAGAGTACATGACGCAGTCGGCCCTGGAAGATGCGAGCCTGCACCTGAACGAAGAAGCCCCGGGCATTTCCGGTGAAGCGCTGGAGCGTCTGGTTAACGACTTCCGCATGGTGATGAAGACCCTCAAGCGTCTGTCGCGCCTGTACCCGCAGGAGTTGACCGAGCACTTCATCTACCTGCCGGCTGTCAGCCTGGAAATGCTTGGCGACCACGCCAAGATGCAAGACTGGCTGGCCCAGTACGAAGTGCGTCTGCGCACCGTCGAGAAGTCGGGTCTGGTCTACAAGGCCAGCCTGCGTGAAGACCGTGAACGTGGCGTGTGGCTGCCAGAGGTCGAGTTGATCTCCCACGGCCTGTCGAACTACGTCACCTTCAACCGCGACTTCTTCGGCAGCAACGACTACAAGACTGTCGTCACTCTCGGTGCTCAACTGAGCACCCTGCTCGACGAAGGCGCGTACATCCAGCGTGGCGAACGCAAGAAAGCGGTCACCGAGTTCAAGGAAGCCCTCGACTGGCTGATGGCCGAAAGCACCAAGCGCCACACCATCCAGCGATACAAAGGTCTGGGCGAAATGAACCCGGATCAGCTGTGGGAAACCACCATGGACCCAAGCGTGCGCCGCATGCTGAAAGTCACCATCGAAGACGCCATCGGCGCAGACCAGATCTTCAACACCCTGATGGGTGATGCGGTCGAACCTCGCCGTGACTTCATCGAGAGCAATGCTCTGGCGGTATCCAACCTGGACTTCTGATTCCGGTCGGCGTCAAACAAAAGGCCAACGCAGATGCGTTGGCCTTTTTATTGGCAGAGTAAAAGATCGCAGCCCAAGTAGGCGCTGCCAACGGTTGCGATCTTCTACTTTCTATTCGGACCCCGCCGCCACACTCTCCAACCGGTACCCATACCCATAAATCGTCAGCAACTGCCACCCGCGATCCGCCGTCAGTCCCAGCTTGTTGCGCAGCCGATAGATATGCGTATCCAGTGGCCGCGACGACGCCATCTCTTCATGTGGCCAAAACCGCTCATACAGATAATCCCGTGATAACGGCCGGCCAAGATTGCTGAACAGGCAGCGGGCCAGGCGATACTCGCGCTCGGTCATCACGATCGGTTTGCCCTCGCGGGTGACGGTCAGTTCGGCATCATCAAAGGTCAGGTCATTGAAGCTCAGCACTTCCGTTGCAGCCGTGCGCTGCTGGCTGTGCCGGCGCAGTACTGCGGTCACCCGTGCTTTCAACTCATTGGGTCTGAACGGTTTACTGACGTAATCGTCAGCACCGGCATTCAGTGCCTGGACGATATCGCTCTCGCCATCGCGACTGGTGAGCATGATCGCCGCCGGCGGGGCTTCCATGTGTTCGCGGGTCCAGCGCAGCAGGGCCAGCCCGGTGAGGTCGGGCAGTTGCCAGTCGAGGATGAGCAGGTCGAAGGTTTCCCGGCGCAGCTGGCGCAGCAAGTCTTCCCCGCGCTCGAAACTGTGCAGTGACCAGGGCTGCTCGCCGGCGCTGGCCATTTGCTGCAGGGTTTGCTCGACCCGGCGCAGTTCGGCCGGTTCATCGTCCAGTATCGCAACGCGCATACGCGGTGATTCCTTGATGCTTGGGCTGTTGGCCGTGAACCATAGTCGCTCGGCCGATGCCATGAAAGTAAGCGGCCCGCCGTTGGTCGACGTCCGCTATGATTCTTCGGGTCTACGTCTCAGACCTGTGCCCCATGAAACCATTCACACTGCCCTGCTCTTTTTGTCCATGACCAGCCCGCGCCGGCGTGAAAGCCGTGAACCCAGTCAAGTGCAGCGCCTGTTTCGCCAACTGGTGCGTGAGTGGTTGTGGATAAGTCTAGTGCTGTTACCGCTGACTGCGCTGTTGTCGTATCGGGCACAGGTCAACTTGCATGACACCTCGCCGGGTATGGGCGCTTTGCTATCCGTAGGCCTCGTGGCGGGTGTGCTTGGATTGCTGTTGTGGCGACCGCGCTGGGCGCTCTGGATAACACTGGTTGGCATGGCGGGCGTGTTGATAACCAGCGCGGGCCTGGCTGAAATCCGCCATTGGTGGTCGCCGACGCCTGCGGTGCTGGGCATGCTGTTTGGTTATCTGATCTGGAACTGGCGGCGTTTGAGCGTGGTGCTGACCTATTTCGGATGGGAGTTGGCGCGGCTGGACAGTGAGCCGAAAGTGTTCCCTGAACGCCGCCGCACACAATTCACCGGGGCTGATCACTTGCAGGGCCAGATCATGGCGCTTGAGCAAGCCATGAGCCGCACCCGCGACACTCGGCGTTTTATCGCCGATGGCCTGGAGTATCTGCCGGTGGCGACCCTGATCAGCGATCCCAAAGGGCAGATCCTTTTGGGCAATCGCAAGGCGCGGAGCCTGTTTGATAACAATCTGGTGGGCGACGATGTGCTCGGTCAACTGGCACTGCTTGGCTACCCCGAGTTATCCACAGAGCCACGCCCCTCGTTGTCCTCCCTGCCCCTGCTGGAATTTCGCGATCACAAGGAACGTAGCCTGCGTCTGGAGCGTGCCGCGTTGCTGCCCGTCGACGGGGACACGCCGATCGGCTGGTTGTTGAGCCTGACCGACCTCAGTGCCGAGCGCGCCGCCGAGGAACAACGCGGGGTTCTGCTGCGCTTCTTGTCTCATGACCTGCGCGCGCCGCATTCGGCGATCCTCGCTCTGCTCGATGTGCATCGTCATCAGGCGGGCGCAGACTCGCCACTGTTCGAGCAGATCGAGCGCCAGGTACGCCGCGCTCTGGATCTGACCGATGGTTTCGTGCTGCTGGCACGCGCCGAGTCCGAGTCCTATCACTTTCAGCCGAGTCTGTTCGCCATGCTGGTGCTGGATGTACTGGATCAAGCATTGCCCATCGCCCAGCAGAAACGCATCGAGCTGCTGCATGATATGGATGAGCCATCCCAGGAGCGGCTGGTCATGGCCGATCAGGCCCTGCTGACCCGGGCGTTATTCAACCTGCTGGAAAATGCGATCAAGTACAGTCCCGCCGACACCACCATTCAATTGCGCGTCAGTTGCCACGCACAATGGTTGCGCTGCGAACTGACGGATCAGGGCAAAGGCATCGCCGCCGAGGAGTTGCCTGACCTGTTCAGCCAGTACCGGCGGTTTTCCTCTGCGCAAGGCATTGATGGCGTCGGCCTCGGCTTGTCGATGGTCAAAGCTGTGGTCGACCATCATGGCGGCCGGATCGACTGTCAAAGCGTCGTCGATCAAGGCACAACCTTTCTGCTTGAGCTGCCGCTTATCCACGAATGACAGGCACAAAAAAAACTTATGCACGTTTTTCGGTGTTTTATTAGCTTGAGAAATATGTATATAAATCAATTACTTGATTTCAATATTCTGGCTTTTTCAACAAAACCGTACACAGGTTATCCACAAAATTCAGACAGCCACCTGATCGCTTCCGGCCGAGGCCTCTGGCGCCGGTGGCAGCGAGCCCATGTCCCGTTGCGCCTGTTCGTTCCAGGCTTGCACCCGGTCGTTCAGATCGGCAATGGCGCGCGGGCCAGTGCCTTCGGCATACATCGGCTCGCCGATGACCACGGTGATCACGCCGGACATCTTCCCCCAGCCGATTTTCGGCCAGAATTTGCCGGCATTGTGTGCAATCGGCAGCACCGGAAGCGCCGCATTGACGGCCAGTGCGCTACCACTGCGGGAGAACTTGCCGACAGTGCCGTAGGGCACGCGGGTCCCTTCCGGGAAGATCAGCACCCAAACGTTGTCCTTGAGCAACTCGTCACCCTTCGCCGCCACTTGCTTGAGCGCGGCTTTCGGGTTGTCGCGATCAATCGCGATCGGTCGCAGCATGGCCATGGCCCAGCCGAAGAACGGCACGTACAGCAGTTCGCGTTTGAGCACCTGGCTCAACGGCGAGAAATAAGCGGAGAGAAAGAACGTCTCCCAGGTGCTCTGGTGGTTCGACTGAATCACGCAGGGCCGCTCAGGCACGTTTTCCGCGCCTTTGATTTCGTAACGGATCCCGAGAAACACCTTGGTTAACCACAAGGCGCAGCGACACCAGTACACGTTGATAAAACGATAACGCGCCTTGAATGGCAAAAACGGCGCGATAAAAAAACTCAAGCTGCACCACAGCAGGGAGGTGGTGCCCAGCAGCAGGTAAAAGAGAAAAATTCTGATGGCCCGCAGTATCGACATAGTGACGTTTACCGTTACGGGGCAATGCCCGAGTGTTCAAGCGCACTCCCGATCAATCCCTGGTCAGGAATTCAGAAGTACTCTAGTTGTGGATAAGTTCTGCGGCAATCGCCGCCAGATCGTCAAAAATCAGAGTGCCAACCGGCAGGGTTTTGCCCTGAGTCTTTGCGCCTTTTCCGGTCTTTACCAAAACTGGCTGTGAATCGACGGCTTTGGCGGCCTCCAGGTCACCAAGGCTGTCGCCGACGAACCAGACATTGGCCAGCTCGACGTTGTAATGCGCCGCGATGGTTTTCAACATCCCCGGTTTCGGCTTGCGACAATCGCAACCTTCGTCCGGCCCATGCGGGCAATACACGATCAAACCGACTTCACCGCCCTGCTCCGCCACGAGCGTACGCAGGCGCGCGTGCATGGCGTCGAGGGTGGTGAGGTCGTAGTAGCCGCGAGCAATGCCCGACTGGTTGGTGGCCACCGCCACCGTCCAGCCGGCCTTGCTCAACTGCGCAATCGCCTCGATCGAGCCGGGCAGCGGAATCCACTCCTCTACCGACTTGATGTAAGCGTCGGAGTCGTAATTGATCACTCCGTCCCGATCGAGAATCAGCAGTTTCAACAGCAGTCCCTCAACCCAGCAGCGAAATGTCGGCAACACCGAGGAACAAGCCACGCAGACGCGCCAGCAGCGCGTAACGGTTGGCCCGGACCTTGGCGTCTTCGGCATTGACCATGACGGCGTCGAAGAACGCATCCACCGGCTCGCGCAGGGCGGCCAGGCGAGCCAGCGATTCGTTGTACTGACGCGCGGCGGCCATTGGCTGCACCGCCTGATCCGCTTGCTGGATCGCCGAGTACAGCGAGAACTCGTTGGCGTTGTCGAAATACTTGGCTTCGACCACGGTCGGCACCGAGCCTTCGACTTTGCTCAACAGGTTCGACACACGCTTGTTCACCGCCGCCAGCGCTGCCGCTTCCGGCAGTTTGCGGAAGGCTTGCACCGCTTGCACACGTTGGTCGAAGTCCAGCGCCGAACCCGGCTTCAGGGCACGCACCGACAGGTAGGTCGCGACATCCACGCCTTCGTCTTCGTAACGCGCACGCAGACGGTCGAAGATGAACTCCAGCACCGCTTCGTTGAGGCCGGCAGCCTTGACCTTGGCACCGAACGCAGTCACGGCGAAAGCCACGGCGTCGTTCAGGTCCAGATCGAGTTTTTTCTCGATCAGGATACGCAGCACACCCAATGCTGCACGACGCAGGGCATACGGGTCTTTGCTGCCGGTCGGCAGCATGCCGATACCGAAGATACCGACCAGGGTATCGAGCTTGTCAGCGATCGCAACGGCGGCACCGGTCAGGGTTGCCGGCAGTTCAGCACCGGCCCCACGTGGCATGTATTGCTCGTTGAGGGCCAGCGCGACGTCTTCCGGCTCGTTGTCGTTCAGTGCGTAGTAGTAACCGGCGACACCTTGCATCTCCGGGAACTCGCCGACCATTTCGGTGGCCAGGTCGCACTTCGACAGCAGACCCGCACGAGCGGCCCACGAAGCGTTGCCGCCAATGCGCGCGGCGATGTACGCAGCCAGTTTGGAAACGCGCTCGGCCTTGTCGTAGACGCTGCCGAGTTTTTCCTGGAACACCACGTTCTTCAGGCGATCATTGAAGGCTTCGAGCTTCTGCTTCTTGTCTTGCTTGAAGAAGAACTCGGCGTCGGTCAGGCGTGGGCGCACCACTTTCTCGTTACCGGCGATGATCTGCTGCGGGTCTTTGCTTTCGATGTTGGCCACAGTGATGAAACGTGGCAGCAACTTGCCGTCGGCATCCAGCAGGCAGAAGTACTTCTGGTTGTCCTGCATGGTGGTGATCAGTGCTTCCTGCGGCACATCGAGGAAACGTTCCTCGAACGAGCACACCAGCGGCACCGGCCATTCAACCAGGGCGGTCACTTCGTCGAGCAGTGCTGGCGGAACGATTGCCGTGCCTTCCTGACGGGTCGCCAGTTCTTCGGTGCGCTTGCTGATGATTTCGCGACGCTCGTTGGCGTCGGCCAATACATAAGCGGCACGCAGGTCAGCGAGATAGCTCGACGGCGAACCGATGCGCACGCTTTCCGGGTGGTGGAAACGGTGACCACGGGAGTCACGGCCAGCCTTTTGCGCGAGGATGGTGCAGTCGATTACCTGGTCGCCGAGCAGCATCACGAGCCATTGGGTCGGACGCACGAATTCTTCCTTGCGCGCACCCCAACGCATGCGTTTCGGGATCGGCAGGTCGTTCAGCGAATCTTCGACGATGGTCGGCAGCAGACTTGCGGTCGGCTTGCCGGCGATGTTCTGGCTGTAGCGCAGTTTCGGACCGCTCTGGTCGATTTCGCTCAGCTCGACGCCGCACTTCTTGGCAAAGCCCAGTGCCGCTTGAGTCGGGTTGCCTTCAGCGTCGAACGCCGCCTGACGTGGCGGGCCGTCGAGGTTGATGCTGCGATCCGGCTGCTGGGTGGCCAATGCGGTGATCAGCACAGCCAGACGACGCGGCGCGGCGTAGACGGTTTTGGTTTCGTAGCTCAGACCTGCCGCTTGCAGGCCCTTGTCGATACCGGCGAGGAACGCTTCAGCCAGGGTGTTCAGGGCTTTGGGTGGCAGTTCTTCGGTGCCCAGTTCAACCAGAAAATCTTGCGCACTCATTGTGCAGCCTCCAGCTTGGCCAGTACTTCGTCACGCAGGTCCGGGGTCGCCATCGGGAAGCCCAGCTTGGCGCGTGCCAGCAGGTAGGCTTGCGCAACGGAACGCGCCAGGGTGCGTACGCGCAGAATGTATTGCTGACGCGCGGTCACCGAGATCGCCCGGCGCGCATCCAGCAGGTTGAAGGTGTGCGACGCCTTCAGGACCATTTCGTAGCTTGGCAACGGCAGCGGCTGGTCGAGCTCGATCAGGCGCTTGGCTTCGCTTTCATAGAAGTCGAACAGTTCGAACAGTTTGTCGACGTTGGCGTGTTCGAAGTTGTAGGTGGACTGCTCCACTTCGTTCTGGTGGAACACGTCGCCGTAGGTCACTTTGCCGAACGGACCGTCAGCCCAGACCAGGTCGTAGACCGAATCCACGCCTTGCAGGTACATGGCCAGACGCTCGAGACCGTAAGTGATCTCGCCGGTCACCGGGTAGCACTCGATGCCGCCCGCTTGCTGGAAGTAAGTG
The DNA here is from genome assembly GCF_037626295.1 of Pseudomonas sp. LF-5. NCBI lineage: Bacteria > Pseudomonadati > Pseudomonadota > Gammaproteobacteria > Pseudomonadales > Pseudomonadaceae > Pseudomonas > Pseudomonas sp. LF-5. The sequence goes on along the minus strand of NZ_JARKMT010000003.1, from coordinate 111,754 downwards.
AACTGAGTCACTTCCATGCCGTTGAGCCAGACTTCCCAGCCCAGACCCCAGGCGCCGAGGGTCGGCGATTCCCAGTTGTCTTCGACGAAGCGGATGTCGTGGACCAGCGGGTCCAGGCCGACATGCTTGAGGGAGCCCAGGTACAGTTCCTGGAAGTTGTCCGGGTTCGGCTTCAGGACTACCTGGAACTGGTAGTAGTGCTGCAGACGGTTCGGGTTTTCGCCGTAACGGCCGTCAGTTGGACGGCGGCTTGGCTGCACGTAAGCGGCGTTCCAGGTTTCCGGGCCGATGGCGCGGAGGAAGGTCGCGGTGTGGAAAGTGCCGGCGCCTACTTCCATATCGTAGGGCTGAAGTACCACGCAACCTTGCTCGGCCCAGTATTGCTGGAGCGCGAGGATCAAGTCTTGGAAGGTACGCACGGCTGGCGTAGGCTGGCTCACGAAATTCACCTGTTTCTTGGGCTGCGATTTAAAGAGCGGGAGTATACCCGATTCATTGCTGCGCACGCCCCCTGGAGCCTTATGCCACGCTGCTTTTGGTGTACCGAAGATCCGTTGTACATGGCTTATCACGACCAGGAGTGGGGCACGCCGCTACGCGATGCGCAGGGTTTGTTCGAGTTGCTTTTGCTCGAAGGGTTCCAGGCCGGGCTGTCCTGGATCACCGTGCTGCGCAAGCGCGAGCGTTATCGCGAAGTGTTGTTCGGCTTTGACGTACAACGCGTGGCGCAGATGAGCGACGCCGAAATCGACGAATTGATGCTCGACCCCGGAATCATCCGCAACCGCCTCAAGCTCAATGCCGCCCGGCGCAATGCCCAGGCCTGGCTGGCGCTGGAGGACCCGGTGGCGTTTCTCTGGTCGTTCGTTGGCGGCCAGCCGATCATCAATCACTTCAAGGATCGCAGCGAAGTTCCGGCGATCACCCCCGAAGCGCTGGCGATGAGCAAAGGCCTGAAAAAGGCTGGGTTCACGTTCGTCGGCCCGACCATTTGCTACGCGTTGATGCAGGCCTCGGGCATGGTCATGGATCACACTCAGGATTGCGACCGCTACGCGCAGCTCGCCAACGGCGGTTAGAATGGCCGCCTCGCGCACAGCACAAGATCAGGAGTGACCTGTGGAAAAGTTTAAAGGCGCCTTGCTGGTAGGCGCTCTGCGGCTGTTTGCCCTGCTGCCATGGCGGGCCGTGCAGGCCGTCGGTTCGGCAATCGGCTGGATCATGTGGAAAACCCCCAACCGTTCCCGCGACGTGGTGCGGATCAACCTCGCCAAATGTTTTCCACAGATGGATGCGGCCGAACGTGAGCGTCTGGTCGGCCAGAGCCTGAAAGACATCGGCAAGTCGCTGACCGAAAGCGCCTGCGCGTGGATCTGGCCGGCACAGCGCTCCATTGATCTGGTGCGCGAAGTCGAAGGCCTCGACATTCTCAAGGACGCATTGGCCTCGGGCAAAGGCGTGGTCGGCATCACCAGCCACCTGGGCAACTGGGAAGTGCTCAACCACTTCTATTGTAGCCAGTGCAAACCGATCATTTTTTATCGTCCACCGAAGCTCAAGGCTGTGGATGAATTGCTGCGCAAGCAGCGTGTGCAACTGGGCAACAAAGTCGCCGCCTCCACCAAGGAAGGCATCCTCAGTGTGATCAAGGAAGTGCGCAAAGGTGGTGCAGTGGGCATTCCGGCTGACCCGGAACCGGCCGAATCCGCCGGGATCTTCGTGCCGTTCTTTGCCACGCAGGCGCTGACCAGCAAGTTCGTGCCGAACATGCTGGCGGGCGGTAAGGCCGTGGGTGTGTTCCTGCATGCGCTGCGCCTGCCTGACGGCTCTGGCTACAAAGTGATCCTCGAAGCCGCGCCCGAAGCCATGTACAGCACCGATACCGCCGAGTCTTGCGCAGCGATGAGTAAAGTCGTCGAGCGTTACGTGGCGGCGTACCCGAGCCAGTACATGTGGAGCATGAAGCGCTTCAAGAAACGTCCGCCGGGCGAAGAGCGCTGGTATTGAGCTGATTGGCATGTTCTGTGGATAACCTCACTGCCGAGGTTATCCACAACCGTTCATCAAAGGGCGCAACAAGATGTCCGAACACCGTAAGTCGTTTCGCATCAAGATCACTCACGACAGCTTCGGCGAATGCCTCGGCCAGACGCGCAACCTCACGCCTACCGGCGTGTATGTGCAACATCCGCGGCTGGCGTCGTTGCCCAAAGGCGCAGTGGTTTACGGACAGGTGCAGGGTTTACCCACAGGTGCGCCGCGGGTGCGCATGGAAGTGGTGACGGTGGATGCCGAGGGTATCGGTCTTCGCTACCTCTGATTTATTGCGCCTGACGATCGAGCTTTTTCAAAAACACCGCCATTTCCTTCTCGGCCTGCTTGTCGCCATGAACGCGAGCTGCTTCCAGACCTTGTTCCCACGCCTGCCGCGCAGCGGCGTGATCGCCCAGCGCCAGGTGTGCCTTGCCCAACAGTTTCCAGGCCGCCGAGTACTTTGGATCGAAGCCGACACAGCGCTCAAAGTGCTCGGCAGCCTTGGCATTTTCCCCAAGATCCAGATAGCCCTTGCCCAGGCCGAAGCGCAGCAAGGAGTTATCCACACCCTTGGCGAGCATTTTTTCCAGGGATTCGAGCATCGGTGGATTCCTTTTCTGCTGTGTCAGGGAAGATTTGTGGCGCTGCCATCGCTGGCAAGCCAGCTCCCACAGGGTTCTCGGGTGCACATCACATTTGTGAACAACCACAAAACCTGTGGGAGCTGGCTTGCCAGCGATGGGGCCAATGAAGGCAACGCTCATTCCGGATCAGAAGAAGCTCAACCCCACATGAAACAGCTTCTCCACATCGCGAATATGCTTTTTATCCACAAGGAACAGGATCACATGGTCGCCCGCTTCGATCACCGTGTCATCGTGGGCGATGATCACCTGTTCGTTGCGGATGACCGCGCCGATGGTGGTGCCCGGTGGCAGGCCGATCTTCTCGATCGGTTTGCCGATGACCTTGCTCGACTTCGCATCACCGTGGGCAATCGCCTCGATGGCTTCGGCCGCACCGCGACGCAGTGAGTGCACGCTGACGATATCGCCACGGCGCACGTGCGCCAGCAAGGTGCCGATGGTCGCAAGCTGCGGGCTGATGGCGATGTCGATGTCGCCGCCCTGAATCAGATCGACGTAGGCCGGATTGTTGATGATCGTCATCACCTTCTTCGCCCCCAACCGTTTGGCCAGCAGCGACGACATGATGTTGGCTTCGTCATCGTTGGTCAGCGCGAGGAAGATGTCGGCGTCGGCGATGTTCTCTTCCAGCAGCAGGTCGCGGTCGGAAGCGCTGCCCTGCAACACCACGGTGCTGTCGAGGGTGTCGGAGAGATAACGGCAACGTGCCGGGCTCATCTCGATGATCTTCACCTGATAGCGGCTTTCGATGGCCTCGGCCAGGCGTTCGCCAATCTGCCCGCCGCCAGCAATGACAATGCGCTTGTAGGTTTCGTCGAGGCGGCGCATTTCGCTCATGACCGCGCGAATATTCTCACGGGCGGCGATGAAGAAGACTTCATCATCCGCTTCGATCACCGTGTCGCCTTGCGGCAGGATCGGTCGGTCACGGCGGAAAATCGCTGCCACGCGGGTTTCGACGTTCGGCATGTGCTCGCGCAACTGCCGCAGTTGCTGACCCACCAACGGCCCGCCGTAATAGGCGCGCACCGCGACCAGTTGCGCTGCACCCTCGGCGAAGTCGATCACCTGCAAGGCGCCGGGATGCTGGATCAGGCGCTTGATGTAGTTGGTCACCACTTGCTCGGGGCTGATCAGCACGTCAACCGGAATCGCTTCGTTCTGGAACAACTGCTCCTCGCGATTGAGGTAGGACGCTTCGCGCACCCGGGCGATCTTGGTCGGGGTGTGGAACAACGTGTGGGCAACCTGGCAGGCGACCATGTTGGTCTCGTCGCTGTTGGTCACCGCCACCAGCATGTCGGCATCGTCGGCGCCGGCCTGACGCAGCACCGACGGCAGCGAGCCCCGGCCCTGCACGGTGCGGATGTCGAGGCGGTCGCCGAGGTCGCGCAGGCGCTCGCCGTCAGTGTCGACCACCGTGATGTCGTTGGCCTCGCTGGCCAAATGCTCGGCCAGCGAACCGCCGACCTGTCCCGCACCGAGGATGATGATTTTCATCCAGTCACTCCGTTGAATCCGTTTAGCCGCGCGCGGCAGCGATCTTGATCAGTTTGGCGTAGTAGAACCCGTCATGCCCGCCCTGTTGGGCCAGCAATTGGCGACCATGGGGCTGCTTGATCCCGGCCGAGGTGGCCAGATCCAGTTCACGGGCACCGGGCGTGCGCTCGAGGAACGCAGCGATAACTTCGGAGTTCTCGGTCGGCAAGGTCGAGCAGGTGGCGTACAGCAGGATGCCGCCGACTTCGAGGGTTTTCCACATCGCGTCGAGCAGTTCGCCTTGCAGTTGCGCGAGGGCGACGATGTCATCTGGCTGACGGGTCAGCTTGATGTCCGGGTGGCGGCGGATCACCCCGGTCGCCGAGCATGGCGCGTCGAGCAGAATGCGCTGGAACGGCTTGCCGTCCCACCATTTCGCCGTATCGCGGCCGTCGGCGGCGATCAGTTCGGCGTTTAGACCGAGGCGTTCAAGGTTTTCCTTAACGCGCAACAGACGCTTGGCTTCCAGATCCACCGCCACCACGCCGGCCAGCGCCGGTTCGGCTTCGAGGATGTGGCAAGTCTTGCCACCGGGCGCGCAGCAGGCGTCGAGCACGCGCTGGCCCGGCGCCAGATCAAGCAGATCGGCGGCCAGTTGTGCGGCCTCGTCCTGCACGCTGATCCAGCCCTCGGCGAAGCCCGGCAGGCTGCGTACATCGGCAGCGGATTCGAGGACGATGCCGTCGCGACTGTAGACGCATGGCGTCGCAGCAATACCTGCGTCCGTCAGCAAACCGAGATAGGCGTCGCGGCTGTGATGGCGGCGATTGACCCGCAAAATCATCGGTGGGTGCGCGTTGTTCGCCGCGCAGATGGCTTCCCACTGCTCCGGCCAGAAGGCCTTCAGGGATTTTTGCAGCCAGCGCGGATGAGCCGTGCGCACCACCGGGTCGCGCTCCAGTTCGGCGAAAATCGTCGCGCTTTCGCGCTGGGCATTGCGCAGCACGGCATTGAGCAGGCCTTTGGCCCAAGGCTTTTTCAGCTTGTCGGCGCAACCCACGGTTTCGCCGATGGCGGCGTGGGCCGGCACGCGGGTGTAGAGCAATTGATAAAGGCCGACCAGCAGCAGCGCCTCGACATCGGCATCCGCAGCTTTGAACGGCTTTTGCAGCAGCTTTTCGGCCAGTGCCGACAGGCGTGGCTGCCAGCGCGCGGTGCCGAACGCCAGATCCTGGGTGAAACCGCGATCGCGGTCTTCGACCTTGTCCAGTTGTGTCGGCAGCGAACTGTTCAGCGAAGCCTTGCCGCTGAGCACGGCGGCGAGTGCCTTGGCGGCGGCCAGACGCGGGTTCATTGCGCGTCCACCACGGCGCCGAGCACGGTGCCGACGGCGAATTTCTCACGACGGCTGTTGAACAAGTCGCTGAAGTTCAGCGCCTTGCCGCCGGGCAATTGCAGGCGGGTCAGGCACAGCGCCTGCTCGCCGCAAGCGACGATCAAACCGTCCTTGCTGGCGCTGAGCACTTCGCCTGGCGCGCCCTTGCCTTCAGCAAGTGTTGCCGCCAGTACTTTCAGCGCTTCACCGTTGAGCGTGCTGTGGGTGATCGGCCACGGGTTGAAGGCGCGCACCAGACGTTCCAGCTCGACTGCTGGACGGCTCCAGTCGATGCGTGCTTCGTCCTTGTTCAGTTTGTGCGCGTAGGTGGCGAGCGCGTCGTTCTGCACTTCGCCTTCGAGCGTGCCTGCGGCCAGGCCGGCAATCGCCTGCACCACCGCTGGCGGGCCCATCTCGGCGAGACGGTCGTGCAGCGTGCCGCCGGTGTCGTCGGCGCTGATCGGGGTGACGACCTTGAGCAGCATCGGCCCGGTATCGAGGCCGGCTTCCATGCGCATCACGGTCACGCCGCTTTCGGCATCACCGTGTTCCACGGCGCGCTGGATCGGCGCCGCACCGCGCCAGCGTGGCAGCAGCGAAGCATGACTGTTGATGCAACCCAGGCGCGGAATATCCAGCACCGCTTGCGGCAGAATCAGGCCGTAGGCGACCACCACCATCAAGTCCGGCTTCAATGCGGCAAGCTCTGCCTGAGCATCCGCGTTGCGCAGGGTCGGTGGCTGCAACACCTGGATATTGTTTTCCAGGGCGAGTTGTTTGACCGGGCTCGGCATCAGTTTTTGCCCACGACCGGCCGGACGATCCGGCTGGGTGTAGACCGCAACGATCTCGTAAGGGCTGTTCAGCAGGGCCTTGAGGTGTTCGGCGGCAAATTCCGGGGTACCGGCAAAAACGATGCGCAGTGGCTCAGTCATGGAAGGCGTCTCATAAAAAGAAAAAGGCTTGCCGCAGCAAGCCTTTGAAGAGGGGCATCAAGCGTTCTGGCGGTGGAGCTTTTCCAGTTTCTTCTTGATCCGGTCGCGTTTGAGCGTGGACAGGTAATCGACGAACAACTTGCCGTTGAGGTGGTCGCATTCGTGCTGAATGCACACCGCAAGCAGGCCTTCGGCGATCAGTTCGTAAGGTTGGCCGTCGCGGTCCAGCGCCTTGATTTTGACCTTCTGCGGGCGGTCGACGTTTTCGTAGAAGCCCGGTACCGAGAGGCAGCCTTCCTGGTACTGATCCATCTCGTCGGTCAGCGATTCGAACTCGGGGTTGATGAACACCCGTGGCTCGGTGCGGTCTTCGGAAAGGTCCATCACGACAATACGTTTGTGCACGTTGACCTGGGTCGCGGCGAGGCCGATGCCCGGCGCTTCATACATTGTTTCAAACATATCATCGACCAACTGACGCACTTCGTCGTCCACTACGGCCACAGGCTTGGCGATAGTGCGCAGACGCGGGTCCGGGAATTCGAGGATGTTTAAAATGGCCATAGGCTGATTGCTGCACATGTTGAGTAAAGTCGGGTCGATGGCCTGGCAGGTCCGAAGATGCAGGCTACCGTTGTGAAGCGTAGCTAATGCAGTTTGCAGTAGCGAGCCACGGGGGCTCTGACGGTTCACGCGAACGCACATGATAAAGGGATTCGCTGCATGAGGAAAACACTACTCGCCCTGCTGCTTCTGGCTTCGGCCGGCGTGGCGCAAGGGCAAGTGCAACTCAGGGATGGTTTTCCACAGCAATACACGGTGGTTTCGGGGGATACCCTCTGGGATATCTCCGGCAAATACCTGCGCGAGCCCTGGCAATGGCCGCAGCTGTGGCGGGCCAACCCGCAGATCGAAAACCCCAACCTGATTTATCCCGGCGACACCCTGACGCTCAGCTACGTCAACGGCCAGCCGCAACTGACCCTCAATCGAGGCGAGTCACGGGGCACGATCAAACTGTCGCCGCGCATCCGCACCAGTCCGGTGGCCGAGGCGATTCCGAGCATTCCACTCAAGTCGATCAACAGTTTTCTCCTGAGCAACCGCATCGTCGACAAGGTCGAGGACTTCGACAAGGCGCCGTACATCGTCGCCGGCGACGCCGAACGGGTGCTCAGCGGCACCGGCGACCGGATTTTCGCCCGCGGCCATTTCGACCCGAGCCAGCCGGTGTACGGCATCTTCCGTCAAGGCAAGGTCTACACCGATCCACAGACCAAGGAGTTTCTCGGGATCAACGCCGACGACATCGGCGGCGGTGAAATCGTCGCCACCGAAGGTGACGTCGCCACCCTTGCCCTGCAACGCACCACGCAGGAGGTGCGTCTGGGTGACCGCTTGTTCAGTGGCGAAGAGCGTTCGATCAACTCGACGTTCATGCCCAGCGCGCCCGCCACCCATATCAACGGCGTGATTATCGACGTGCCGCGCGGTGTCACACAGATCGGCGTGATGGACGTGGTGACCCTGAACAAGGGCAAACGCGACGGCCTCGCCGAAGGGAATGTGCTGGTGGTGATGAAAACCGGTGAGACCGTGCGCGACCGGATTACCGGCCAGCCGCTGAAAATTCCCGATGAGCGGGCTGGTTTGCTGATGGTGTTCCGCACTTACGAAAAGCTCAGCTACGGCCTCGTACTCAACGCATCGCGCTCACTGGCGGTGCTCGACAAGGTGCGAAACCCTTAGCAGGCTCAACAAGTTACCAACAGAGTTATCCACAGCTTGTTCCGAATGGTTCGGGGCTTATAACGATCAAGGATGATCCATGCCGCTGTCTGTCTGTACGCCGGTCTCCCCTGCGGAACTGGAAGCGCGTTTGCGCCTGCACCGTTTGCCGGAAATCGGCCCGAAACGTTTTGCCAGGTTGCTTGAAGCCTTTGGCTCGGCATCCAAGGCGCTCAGCGCTCCGGCCACAGCCTGGCGCTCACTGGGTATGCCGGCGGCGAGTGCCGAGGCCCGGCGCAGCCCTGAAGTGCGCGACGGCGCCAGCCATGCGATGCGCTGGCTAGAGCAGCCCGGGCAGCATTTGCTGATGTGGGATCAAGCGGATTACCCGGCACTGCTGGCGCAGATTCCCGATCCCCCACCGTTGCTGTTCGTCGCGGGCGATCCGCATATTCTGGAAAAACCGCAACTGGCGATGGTGGGCAGTCGCCGCGCCTCGCGCCCGGGGATGGACACCGCAGTGGCGTTTTCGCGCAGCCTGGCCGGGGCCGGTTTTGTCATCACCAGTGGCCTGGCCTTGGGCATTGATGCTGCCGCGCATCAAGCTGCACTGGACGTTGGCGGGCTGACCGTCGGGGTGTTGGGCACTGGACTGGAAAATTTTTATCCACAGCGCAATCAGCGACTGGCCGAGGCGATGATCGCGTCCGGCAGCGCCGTGCTTTCGGAGTTTCCGCTGGATGCCGGACCCAGCGCCAGCAACTTTCCGCGACGTAACCGGATCATCAGCGGTTTATCCCTCGGCGTACTGGTGGTCGAGGCGAGTGTCGCCAGTGGTTCGCTGATCACCGCACGGCTGGCGGCGGAACAGGGGCGCGAGGTGTATGCCATTCCCGGCTCGATCCATCACCCCGGCGCCCGGGGCTGTCACCAGTTGATCCGCGACGGCGCGGTGCTGGTGGAAACCATCGAACATATCCTCGAAGCCCTGCGAGGCTGGCAACATCCAGCCCTGTCCACAGGCACGCCGAGTGCCGATCATCCCTTGTTATGCCTGCTCCATGCTGCGCCGCACACCAGTGAAGCCTTGGCCCACAGCAGCGGCTGGACACTGCCCAAGGTGTTGGCCGCCCTCACGGAGCTGGAAATGGAGGGCCGGGCGGTGAGTGAAAATGGCCGCTGGTTTGCGCGCGTGAGCTAGGTTTTACGGGGAAGATCGGTAAACTGCGCGAAACCTGTTTGCGGAGATTTTTTCATGGTTAACAGTTGGCGTGTGCAACAAGCCGCACGAGAGATTCGCGCCGGGGCGGTGATTGCCTATCCAACCGAAGCCGTCTGGGGCCTGGGTTGCGACCCGTGGAACGAAGAAGCGGTGGATCGGCTGCTGGCGATCAAGAATCGTTCGGTCGACAAAGGCCTGATTCTGGTTGCCGACAACATTCGCCAGTTCGACTTCCTGTTCGAAGACTTCCCGCAGGAGTGGATCGACCGCATGGCCAGCACCTGGCCGGGGCCGAATACCTGGCTGGTGCCGCATCAGAACCTGTTGCCCGAGTGGGTGACGGGCGTGCATGACACCGTGGCGCTGCGGGTCAGTGATCACCCACAGGTGCGCGATTTGTGCTCCATGGTCGGGCCCCTGATCTCCACCTCGGCCAACCCGCAAGGCCGGCCGGCAGCGCGCACGCGGTTACGGGTCGAGCAGTATTTCCGCGGGCAGCTCGATCTGATCCTCGGCGGACAATTGGGCGGGCGCAAGAACCCCAGCGTGATCCGTGATCTGGCGACTGGCAAGGTCATTCGCCCCGACTGATTCGGCCCATACCTTGTAAGGTCAGTACTCCTCGGCTTGATGGCGAGGAGTACTACGCGTGTCTGCGATTTATCCTGCAATGCGGCTGCTTTTCTTGTCTGAAAATTCGCCAACTATCTGGATTCATTGATTTTTCCGACTGGATTATCAGACCTCGTTGCGTGGCGGATTTGCCAAAAGCAACCATCCTTTCCCTGCACTCGAAATACTTCGATAAGTTAAGGTCTGCGGAGAAAGAATGGACACTACGGATTTGCAACTCACGGATTACCTGCAGGCACTTCAGGTGACGTTGAAGAGTCATCATGAGGGTTGCCGTATCGTGAGGCTTGAAGCGGGGTCGGATACTCAGGAGTTCGACCGGTTCATTGATCGGCAATTTCGGCTTCGGCTGCAGCATTACATGCTGACGTCGAGGGCCCGGATGTTCGAAGAGAAACTGGCGATAAGGTCGCGCAGTACGCATTTTCTGCTGTACCGGCACGACCAGCCGCTGGCGGTGCTGAGGGCGACTCCGGCACCGTTCGAATGGGTGTCGCTGGCGCAGCAACATGTTTCTCCGACGGTGGCGTTGTCACGCCATGTCGAATTCAGCCGTTTGGTCTCGTACTCGTCCAACCCGCTACCGGTGGCGGTCAACGGTCTGCTGGCGGCGGCTACCGAGTGGGCGATAAAAAGCGGTTACCAGGGCGTCACCGCCCTGTGCAGGTCGCAACAGCTGCGCTTTTATCAGCGTTTCGGCCTGATGCCCATCGCTTCCAATGCCTTGCACATCGAACAGCGCGCACGCGGCGATTACTGGGTGTTATCTGCGCAGTGGCGGCAAATCCTCGCGGCGCTTCAACAACCTGATCACGCGACGGTTGGCCACCTCGTGCAAAAACCATTGGCGTGTCATCCGCTGCAGTTGTGAAGGCGTTCAAACTGCCTTGCCAGCCGGGTTCTGAAACCCTGACTGGCAAGACGCCGAAGGTTTTATCAGGGCAGCAGGATGGTCGAGCCGGTCGTGCGCCGAGCCGACAGCTCGGTCTGCGCCTTCGCCGCATCGGCCAGTGGGTAACGCTGGCTGATTTCGACCTTGAGCTTGCCGCTGATGATCATCTCGAACAGTTCATCGGCCATGCGTTGCAGGTTCTCGGCGTTGTTGGCGTAGGTCGCCAGGGTCGGCCGGGTCACGTACAGCGAGCCCTTGGCCGCAAGTATCCCCAGATTCACCCCGTCCACGGCACCGGACGCATTGCCGAAACTCACTACCAGGCCGCGGGGCGACACGCTGTCGAGCGAGGTCAGCCAGGTGTCCTTGCCGACGCCGTCATAGACCACCGGGACTTTCTTGCCGTCGGTCAGCTCCAGCACGCGCTGGGCAACGTTTTCATGGCTGTAATCAATGGTCGCCCAGGCGCCGTTGGCCTTGGCCAGTTCGGCTTTTGCTTTCGAGCTGACGGTGCCGATCAGCTTCACGCCCAGTGCCTTGGCCCATTGACAGGCCAGCGAACCGACACCACCGGCGGCGGCGTGGAACAAAATGGTTTCGCCGCCCTTGAGTTCATAGGTCTGGCGCAGCAGGTACTGCACGGTCAAGCCCTTGAGCATCACGCCGGCAGCGGTTTCAAAACTGATTTCGTCCGGCAGTTTCACCAGGTTGTCCTGGGGCAATACGTGCAACTGGCTGTAGGCACCCAACGGGCCGCTGCCGTACGCCACACGATCACCGACCTTGAAGCGGGTGACGTCACTGCCGACCGCGTCAACGACGCCGGCACCTTCCGCGCCCAGGCCTGACGGCAAGGTTGGCGGTGCATAGAGGCCACTGCGGAAATAGGTGTCGATGAAGTTCAGGCCGATTGCCTTGTTGGCTACGCGCACTTGATTCGGGCCGGGCGTGGCGGGTTCGTAGTCAACATATTCGAGCACTTCGGGACCGCCGTGGGCGCGGAACTGGATACGCTTTGCCATCTGCCTGCTCTCCTTGGGTCTTTCGTGAGCCCCCTATCCAACTCTCCTGCTTGATCTTCGTCAACTGCGGTGCGCTTGCCTGCGGTGGTATGCTACGCGCCCATTTGCGTCGACCCCCGCCTGCGGGGCGCCGCGTAGTGATGCCCCGATTCAAGGTGAAGCCATGACGACCCGCACCGACGCCGTAAAGGCCTATCTGCTCGACCTGCAAGACCGCATCTGCGCTGCACTCGAAAACGAGGACGGTGGCACGCGCTTCGTCGAAGACGCCTGGACCCGGCCCGCTGGCGGTGGCGGTCGTACTCGTGTGATCGAAAACGGCACGGTTATCGAAAAGGGCGGCGTCAACTTCTCCCACGTGTTTGGCAGCGGCTTGCCGCCATCGGCCAGCGCTCATCGTCCGGAACTGGCGGGGCGCGGTTTCGAAGCCCTCGGCGTGTCGCTGGTGATTCACCCGCACAACCCGCATGTGCCGACGTCCCACGCCAACGTGCGCTTTTTCATCGCCGAAAAGGAAGGTGAAGAGCCGGTCTGGTGGTTCGGTGGCGGCTTCGACCTGACCCCGTATTACGGCAATGAACAAGACTGCATCCACTGGCACCGCGTTGCCGAGCAGGCCTGTGCGCCGTTCGGTGCAGACGTCTACCCGCGTTACAAGGCCTGGTGCGACACCTACTTCCACATCAAGCACCGCCACGAACCACGCGGCATCGGCGGCCTGTTCTTCGATGACCTGAACGAGTGGGACTTCGATACCAGTTTCGCCTTCATGCGTGCCATCGGCGACGCCTACATCGACGCTTACTTGCCGATCGTGCAGCGCCGCAAACATGATGCGTTCACCGCCAAACAGCGTGAATTCCAGGAATTTCGCCGTGGCCGCTATGTCGAGTTCAACCTGGTGTATGACCGTGGCACCCTGTTCGGCCTGCAATCGGGGGGGCGTACCGAGTCGATCCTCATGTCGCTGCCGCCGCAAGTGCGCTGGGCCTACGATTTCAAAGCCGAGCCCGGCAGCGAAGAAGCGCGCCTGACCGACTACTTCCTGCAAGACCGCGACTGGCTCGCTGAGGACTGCTGATGGATCGTTACGTCGTATTCGGTAACCCGATCGGTCACAGCAAATCGCCGATGATCCACAAACTGTTTGCCGAGCAGACCGGGCAACGCCTCGACTACAGCACCCTGCTGGCGCCACTCGACGACTTTAGTGGCTGCGCCACGGCGTTCTTTCAGGAAGGTCGCGGCGCCAACGTCACTGTGCCGTTCAAGGAAGAGGCCTATCGTCTGGCGAACAGCCTGACTGCCCGTGCGCAAAGGGCTGGTGCGGTAAACACCTTGAGCAAACTGGCCGATGGTTCATTGCTGGGCGACAACACCGACGGCGCCGGCCTGGTGCGCGACCTGACGGTGAACGCCGGTTTCAGCCTGACCGGCAAACGCATCCTCCTGCTCGGTGCTGGTGGCGCAGTGCGTGGCGCGCTGGAGCCGTTGCTGGCGGAAAAACCGGCGTCGGTGATCATCGCCAACCGCACGGTGGACAAGGCCGAGCTGCTGGCCGAGTTGTTCTGTGATCTGGGGCCGGTGTCGGCCAGTGGTTTCGACTGGTTGCAGGAACCGGTGGACGTGATCATCAACGCCACCTCCGCCAGCCTGACCGGCGAGGTGCCGCCGATTGCGCCGAGCCTGATCGAACCGGGCCAGACCCTGTGCTACGACATGATGTACGGCAAGGAACCGACTGCGTTCTGCCGTTGGGCCAGCGAGCATGGTGCGGCGGTGTCGATGGATGGTCTGGGGATGCTGGCTGAGCAAGCAGCCGAGGCGTTTTACCTGTGGCGCGGCGTGCGCCCGGATACGGCGCCGGTGCTGGCCGAACTACGCCGTCAGCTAGCGCAATAAGCCTTGCAGGCTCACGCCTACAGAGGCATGCGGTGTTTGTTGGATCAGTCCTCAAACCGGATCGGGCATTTCTCCGGCCCTTCCAGCTTGCGCAACTCCTCCACCACCTGTGGTCGTGCCCGGCGCAGGGTCAGGCTGCGATTCTGGTGCAGCAGGCGCCGCGCTTCCTGATGCAGCATCTCCACGCCGGAATAGTCGATGAAGTTGATGTGCTGCGCATCAATCACCACCCGCTTGCCGTGCAGCCTTTGCAGGCGCACTTGCAGGTAATGGCTGGCGCCGAAGAAGATCGAGCCACCGACCCGCAGCACATCGTCTTCACCGTCGCGCCAATGCTGGACCCGCGGTTGCGAGGTGCGCTTGAGGTAGAAGAACAGCGACGCCAGCACCCCGGCGTAGATCGCTGTCTGCAATTCCAGCAGCAAGGTCGCGAGGCAGGTCAGCGCCATGACCACGAACTCGGCGTGGCTGACCCGCAGCAACGAGCGGATGCCACGATGATCCACCAGCCCCCAGGCGATCAACAGAATGCTCCCGGCCATGGCGGGAATCGGAATGTGCGAAATCAGTCCGGCGCCGAAAATCGCGAACAACGCTACCCAGATTGCCGAAAATACCCCGGCCAGCGGTGAGCAGGCGCCCGCCTCGTAACTCAGGCCGGAACGGGTGAAGGAGCCGGCGGACAACGATCCGGAAAAGAACGCGCCGACGATATTCGATAAACCCTGCGCACGCACTTCCTGATTGGCATCGAGCAGTTGCTGCGAACGTGCAGCAATCGAGCGGGCGATCGACAGACTGGTGACCAGTGCGAGCATGCCCACTGCCACCGCACTCGGCAGCAAGCGCAGAATCAGATCCAGATCCAGCGGTAACCCACTGAACGGCGGCAAGCGTCCGACAAAGGTGCTGACCAGATGCACATGGCCGAACATCGACGGCCACAGCCACACGACTGCACTGCCCAGCACCAAAGTTATCAACAGGGTCGGCCAGCGTGGCAGCAGTTGTTTGAGCACGAAACCGACCAGCACCGTCGCCACGCCCAATGCCAATGAGGGTTTATCCACAGCCCGCAGGTGTTGCAGCAGGTCCATCAGGCTGGCCAGTGCCGTGGCTTTCGCCGGCAGGTCCAGCCCGAGCAGGTTGGGCAATTGGCCGATCGCAATCACCACCGCCGCGCCGAGGGTGAACCCCAGCACCACGGAATGCGACACGAAATTCACCAAAGCGCCGAAGCGCAGCAAGCCCAGCAGCCACTGGAAGATGCCGGCAAGAAAGGTCAGCAACAGGATCAGCGTGATGTAGTCCTGCGACGCGGGGACGGCCAGTGGACTGACACTGGCATACAACACAATCGAAATCGCTGCCGTCGGGCCACAGATCAGATGCCACGACGAACCCCACAGGCAGGCGATCATCACCGGGATGATCGCGGCATAGAGGCCGTATTCCGGCGGCAGGCCGGCAATCAGCGCGTAGGCGATCGACTGGGGTAACGCGAGAATCGCCCCGCTGAGGCCGACGATCAGATCCCGTCCGACGCTGGCGCGGGTTTGTCGCGGCAACCAGGTGAGGAAGGGGAAGAGAGAGTGGCGGCTGGGGAAGGCCATGGAGCCTCGCGGTTGGGATTTTGTTCAAGGTTATCAGGGTGTCAGGGGAAAGGCCCCTCAGCCTGGCCCTCTCCGGGAGGGAGAGGGCACTGAGCGCGGTGTTTGTCAGAGATTCACCTACCTGCGATTTCAGAGTTGAACGCAAGTTTTGAATCCAACAGATATCGGCTCCCTTCCCCCTTGCCCCCCTGGGGGAGAGGGCTGGGGTAAGGGGGTAAAAATCTCACGCCGGGCACAATTCCAACAGTCCCACAATCAAAGCTTTGCCTTGACCGCCGCCAACGCGTCCTTCCCATCAACGGTCTTCACCCCCTCCAGCCATTTATCCAGCACCGCCGGATTGGCCTTGATCCACGCCTTGGCGGCGTCGGCATTGCTGACCTTCTTGTTCACCACCTCAGCCATGATGCTGTTCTCCATCTCCTGAGTGAACGACAGATTGGTCAGCAATTTACCCACGTTCGGACACGCGTCGGCGTAACCCTTGCGCGTCAGTGTGTACACGCTGCCGGTATCGCCAAAGTATTTTTCGCCGCCCTTCAGATAATGCATTTTCAACTGCACGTTCATCGGGTGCGGTGTCCAGCCGAGGAAGGTGACGAATTTCTGTTTCTTCACTGCGCGCGACACTTCGGCGAGCATCGCCTGTTCGCTGGATTCAATCAGCTTCCACTGGCCCATGTCGAAATCGTTTTTCTTGATGATTTCCTGCAGTGAAATGTTCGCCGGGGCGCCCGAGCCGATGCCGTAGATCTTGCGATCGAACTTGTCGGCGTATTTATTCAGGTCGGCAAAGTTATGCACACCGGCGTCCCACACGTAATCCGGCACCGCCAGGGTAAATTCCGTACCGTCGAGGTTCTTCGCCAGTTGCGTGACATCGCCAGGGGCGACGAATTTGTCGTAAAAGCCCTGTTGCGCCGGCATCCAGTTGCCGAGAAACACATCGACCTGACCGTCCTTCAACCCGCCGAAGGTGATCGGTACCGCGAGGGTATCGACCTTGGCCTTGTAGCCCATGCCATCCAGCAGAAACCCGGTGATGGCGTTGGTGGCGGCAATGTCGCTCCAGCCCGGGTCGGCCATTTTCACTGTGTCGCAGCTTTGTTCGGCGAATGCCGATGCGCTGCTCAGCGCTATCAGGCCGACCGTCACTACTGTGGATAACTTGCGCATGGAATTCCCCTTACATTATTGGTTTTGGCAGGGTTGTGGATAACGGGCCTTGCGCTCCAGGTCATCGAGGTCGATGTGGTTGCGCATGTACTGCTGACTGGCGTCCACCAGCGGCTGGTGATCCCAGCTCTTCAGTTTGCCGATGGTCAGGGCATCGGCAACAAAACGACGGCGGCGCTGGCTGGCGAGTACAGCGCGGTGAATCGCCGGAATGTCCCACTTGGCCCGCGCTTCGGCGAGAAAATCATCGAAAAGCGGGCGATGTTGCGGCGACTGGCTGAGTTCTTCGAGTTCATGCGGATCGTTGTGTACGTCGAAGAGTAGGCACGGGTCGCTTTCACTGTAGATAAATTTGTACGCGCCGCGCCGGATCATCATCAGCGGGCTGACCGTGCCTTCAGCCATGTATTCGCCGAACACTTCGTCATGCCCGCCCTGCCCTTGCAGATGCGCCAGCAGCGAGCGGCCGTCCAGCGGCAAGTTCGGCTCCAGGCTACCGCCGGCCAGTTCGACGAAGGTCGGCAACAGGTCGGCGGTGGACACCGCGGCGCTGACCCGGCCGGCAGCGAATTGCCCCGGAGCGCTGATCAGCAGCGGCACCCGTGCGGCCATTTCGAACCAGTGCATTTTGTACCAGAGCCCTTTCTCGCCAAGCATGTCGCCATGGTCGCCGGAGAAGACGATGATGGTGTCGTCGATCAGCCCGGTATCTTCCAGGGTTTGCAGGAGTTTGCCGACGTTGGCGTCGATATAGCTGCAGGCACCGAAGTAGGCACGGCGCGCGTCGCGAATCTTATCCACAGGCAGCGGCTTGTCCCACAGGTCGTAGACCTTGAGCAGGCGCTGCGAATGCGGATCGAGGGCGTATTGATCCGGGGTGGTCGGCAACGGGATGTCACCATCGTCGTACAAATCCCAGAACGCCTTGGGAATTGTGTACGGGTCGTGTGGATGTGTCATCGACACGGTCAGGCAGAACGGCTGGTCGCCGTCCTCGCGAATGTGGTCGAACAGGTATTGCTGGGCCTTGAACACCACCTCTTCATCGAAGTCGAGCTGATTGGTGCGCACGCACGGCCCTGCCTGCAGTACCGATGACATGTTGTGATACCAGCTCGGACGCACATCCGGTTCGTCCCAGTTCACCGCCCAGCCGTAGTCGGCCGGGTAGATGTCGCTGGTCAGGCGTTCTTCATAGCCGTGCAATTGATCCGGGCCGCAGAAATGCATCTTGCCCGACAGCGCGGTGCGGTAGCCGAGGCGGCGCAGATAGTGGGCGTAGGTCGGAATGTCGGCGGGGAAATCGGCAGCGTTGTCGTAGGCGCCGATCTTGCTCGGCAACTGGCCGCTGACCAGGGTGAAGCGCGACGGAGCGCACAACGGACTGTTGCAGTACGCGGCATCGAACACTACGCCTTGAGCGGCGAGGCGCGAAAGGTTCGGCAATTTGATCGGCGACGGGCCGTAGATTGGCAACATTGGCGCGGCCATTTGATCGGCCATGATGAAAAGAATGTTCTTGCGCTTCATGTGATCGCGGCATTCCATAGTGAATATTTATGCGACATTGCTGCGATCGAGCATGGAGTCCATGCCCTGTCCGGTAAAGCCCGCGCCGGACAATGACTAGGATAAGCACAGCTTATGTATGAAGCCCTCGGCAACCTGTCCCTCGACCTGTTGCGCGCCTTCGAAGCGGCGGCGCGTCATCACAGTTTTACCGCCGCCGCGGTGGAGCTGGGCACCACGCAGCCAGCGATCAGCCAGCAGATCAAGCGTCTGGAAGAACAGCTGGGTGCGCGGCTGTTTGACCGGATCTACCGCGGCATCGAACTGACCGAGGGCGGGACGATCCTGTTCGAGCAGGTTCAGCTCGGTTTGCAGAATATCGACGCAGGATTGAGTGCGATCAGTACGCAACAGCAGCATGAAGTGCTGCAGGTCGCTACCGACTTCGCCTTCGCCGCATATTGGCTGATGCCGCGTTTGCACCGCTTTCATGAAGCCAACCCGCAGGTTGATGTCAGCCTGGTCACCAGCGAGCGCAACCACAACATGCTGCGCACCGACATCGACGTGGCGATCCTGTTTGGCGACGGGCGTTTCAAGCAGGGCGAAAGCCATTGGCTGTTCAGCGAGGAAGTGTTCCCGGTGTGCAGCCCGCAATTGCTCAAGGAGCGCGCCCTGCCCTTGCCCGCCCAGGCGTTGCTGGAGTTTCCGCTGCTGCACTTGCGCGGGGAAAACAGCAGCAACTGGTTTGACTGGAGCGGGCTGTTCCGTGAACTGGGCATCACCACTCCGCCAGCACCGGGGCAGGTGCGTTTCGACAATTACACCCTGTTGATTCAAGCGGCAATCGGCGGCCAAGGCGTGGCGATCGGCTGGCGCCACCTTGTGGATAACTTGCTGAGCCAGGGTTTGCTCTGTCGGCCGATCGCCGAAACCACCTTGTCGCGCCTGGGTTATTACGTGGTGCTGCCCCAGCGTAAACGGCGCGGGGCGTTGATTCAGCAGTTTGTCGACTGGTTGATGGCCGAGCAGGCCAGCAGCGCCGAATCCCTCAAGGGAATGGCCTTGCCTTCGATTGCGGTTTGAGGATCAAAAGATCGCAGCCTGCGGCAGCTCCTGCCGAAGGCTGCGATCTTTTTACGTATCTGTGGCGGCGACAAAATTCACATGTTCACCCACATGCAGCTTCAACCGCAGCTCATCGGCGATCCCCACTGCCACGCGGTTCAGCCGTTCCAGCGGCTCCGCCAGCCCCGGCTCAAGATTGCCGCCCACCTGACTGAAATGCTCGATAGTCAGCCCCGCCACGCCGTGAGGTGCATTCACCAGCGTCCACTGCAGCGGGCTGCTTTGCAGGGCTTCGCGGATTTCTTCGGCGGCGTGGCGTTGCAGTCCGTCGTCCAGCTCCGGCTCGTCGAGGACGGCAAAATTCCCCACCAGAAACAGCCGTGAAACATTGGCCGCCTGCAGGCCGTCGACCAACGCATCGACCGCCAGCACCTGTTCCACCGGGCCGAGCACCACGGACCTTTCCACATGGTCGCTGCTGAACGGCAGGCCCGGTGCATCCAGCAGACAGATCACCGCCGAGCTGCCGGCTACGCTTTGCGTGACCCGCTCGGCGTCGAACAGATCGCCGCTTTTGGTGCGCAGCCCGGGACGTGGCGCGAGTACGTTCAAATCGTCGAGAATCGCGATGACTTCGTGCTGGCGTCTCAGCAACTCAGCCATCAACGCGCCGCCGAGGCTGGCCATGGCACCATAGAGCACCACTTTCACCGTCGGGGTTTCGGCATTTTTCATGGCTGTTTTCCTTGTTGTTGTCCTATATGGCGTGTGACGGTGGAAAACGCCGAGGGTTCGAACCGATTCAGAGGGTTTCAGATGCAAGTCATCAAGGGTTACCACGCCCACGTCTATTTCGACGCCCATACCATCGACCAGGCGCGAGCCCTGTGCGAGCAAGCGGCGCAGTTGTTTGCAGTGACGATGGGCCGCGTCCACGAACGGCCGGTCGGTCCGCACCCGGACTGGAGCTGCCAATTGGCGTTCGGTCCGGAGCTGATCGGCGAGGTGTTGCCGTGGCTGGCACTGAATCGACAGGGACTGGTGGTGTTCCTGCACCCCGACACGGGCGATGACTTGCTCGACCACACCGAGCATGCAATCTGGATGGGGGCAATCCGCCCGCTGGATTTGTCTGTTTTTTGATCAGCCAGTTAAACCTGCAAGGTTTCTTCAGGCTCGCCCGGCAGTTGCTCGTCCAGATGCAGCCAGGGCAATTGGCTGTCGGTCCAGATATGCCGCTCGGCCGGCGCTGACTCCGGGTGGTCCAGCGTGGCGATGGTCAGGTCGATGCTCTCGGGGCTGAGTTGCGTCACCAGCGCCAGTTGCGCGCCGCAGTGCGGGCAGAAATATCGCGCGCAACTGCCCGACGAGTCGTAGCGCGAAGGTGTCCCGGCCAGCCACTGGAAGTTGGCCGCTGGCACCGTAATCCATGTGGTGACGATCCCGCCGCTGACCTTGCGGCAGATCGAGCAGTGGCAGTGAGCGATGTCCTGCAACGGCCCGCTGAACTGATAGCGGATATGTCCGCAGTGGCAGCCGCCGCAGTGCAATTGGCTCATGTCTGTGCCCTCCCGTCCCCGAATTGATTGACTCCAGTCGCATCCGACAGCCGGTTGGCCGTTCGCCTGAAGCTTTCTGCGGCGAAAGGTAGCTGAAAGGTTGCCCGATTAGGATCGCCGCCACTACCGGCAACAGACCGGTTGGCTGCCGTGTGCGATTGCTCGCCCGCCCGGCCCAATTAACAACAACAATGGTGATTCTGATGTCCTCTGTAGCCCGCCTTTTCGCTGTCACTCCGCCCGTACGTCTCGTGCTTCCCGTTCTGCGCTGATCCCGCCCGGTCCGCTCAATCAACTAGCCGCGCTACGCCTGGAGTATTCCCATGCTGACTTTCCTTGGCTTCGCCATGGTCATCACGTTCATGTTCCTGATCATGACCAAGCGCCTGTCCGCGCTGATCGCCCTGATCATCATTCCGATCATCTTCGCTCTGTTCGGCGGTTTCGCGCCGAAGATCGGTCCGATGATGCTCGAAGGTATCACCAAGCTTGCGCCGACCGGCGTGATGCTGATGTTCGCCATTCTGTACTTCGCCCTGATGATCGACTCCGGCCTGTTCGACCCGGCCGTGCGCAAGATCCTCAAACTGGTCAAGGGCGACCCGCTGAAAGTTTCGGTCGGAACCGCCGTACTGGCGCTCGTCGTCTCCCTCGATGGTGACGGCGCGACCACTTACATGATCTGCGTGGCCGCCATGCTGCCACTGTACAGCCGCATCGGCATGAGCCCGCGAATCATGGCCGGCCTGATCATCCTCGCCGGTGGCGTGATGAACATGACCCCTTGGGGTGGCCCGACTGCCCGTGCCGCCAGTGCGCTGCATGTGGATCCGTCGGACATCTTCGTGCCGATGATCCCGGCAATGGCCGCCGGTGTGGTGGCGATCCTGATCATTGCCTACTTCTACGGCAAACGTGAGCGTGCGCGTCTGGGTGAGCTGCACCTGATTGGTGACGAGATCGATCACAGCGAAATCAGTGTGTCGCAGTTCCCGGATGCCCGTCGCCCGAAGCTGATCTGGTTCAACGGCCTGCTGACCCTGGGGCTGATGTGCACCCTGATCGCCGGCCTGCTGCCGCTGCCGGTGCTGTTCATGGTGGCATTCAGTATCGCGATGATCGTCAACTACCCTTGCCTGCAAATGCAGAAGGACCGCGTCGCGGCTCACGCCGGCAGTGTGCTGTCGGTGGTCAGTCTGATTTTCGCGGCGGGGATCTTCACCGGTATCCTGTCCGGAACCGGGATGGTCGACGCCATGTCGAAAAGTCTGCTGGCAGTGATTCCGGATTTCCTCGGCCCGTACCTGGCGGTGATCACGGCGCTGGTGAGCATGCCGTTCACGTTCTTCATGTCGAACGACGCGTTCTACTACGGCGTGTTGCCGGTGCTCTCCGAAGCGGCCAGCCATTACGGCATCACTGCCGTGGAAATGGCCCGTGCCTCGATCGTCGGTCAGCCCGTCCACTTGTTGAGCCCGTTGGTGCCATCGACTTATCTGTTGGTCGCTTTGGCCGGTATCGAATTCGGTGACCACCAGCGCTTCACCTTGAAGTGGGCAGTTCTGGTCTGCCTGTGCATACTAGTGGCCGCCTTGCTGCTGGGAACGTTCCCGCTGTTCAGCACGTTGTAACGGCATTCACTCACCAGGACGCCAGCTGCTTGCTGGCGTCCTGGTTTAACACTCGCTCAAAGGAATACACATGGATTGGCTGACCAACCCCGAAATCTGGGTTGCCTTCTTTACCCTGACCGCCCTGGAAATCGTTCTGGGCATCGATAACATCATCATGATTTCGATCCTGGTCAGCCGCATGCCCAAGCACATGCAGCAGCGCACGCGCATCTTCGGCCTGGGCCTGGCGATGATCACGCGGATCCTGTTGCTGCTGTCGATCACTTGGGTCATGCGCCTGACGGCCGACCTGTTCGTGGTGTTTGGCCAGGGCATTTCCGGGCGCGACCTGATCCTGTTCTTCGGTGGCCTGTTCCTTTTGTGGAAGAGCTCGCAAGAGATGTACCACGCGCTGGAAGGCGAAGACGAAAGCGACGAAACCCCCGGTGGCAAGGGCGGCAACTTCCTGTACACCATCATTCAGATCGCAATCATCGACATCGTGTTCTCGCTGGACTCGGTGATCACCGCTGTCGGCATGGTGTCCCACGTGCCGGTGATGGTCGCGGCGATCGTCGTCGCCGTGCTGGTGATGATGGCCGCCTCGGGCAAGATCAGCGAATTCATCGACAAGCACCCGTCGCTGAAAATGCTCGCGCTGTCGTTCCTGCTGGTGGTGGGTACCGTACTGATCGCCGAGTCGTTCGACGTGCATGTACCGAAGGGCTACGTCTACTTCGCCATGGCGTTCTCGCTGGCCGTTGAAGCGATCAACATCAAGCTGCGCGGCGCGATGGCCAAGAAGAAACAGCAGCAAGATCCAGTGAAACTGCGCAAGGACATTCCGGGCCAATAACCGGGTAATCCAGACGCAGGCAATACCCCTGTGGGAGCGAGCCTGCTCGCGAAAACGGAGTGTCAGTCGACAACCATGTTGGCTGATCCACCGTTTTCGCGAGTAGGCTCGCTCCCACATTTTTTTGTGCAGCATTCAGGCACCGCGGACCCTGTGGGAGCTGGCTTGCCAGCGATAGCGGAATGTCAGCGATAGCGGAATGTCAGGCGACATCAATGTTGGTTGTGCCGACGCCATCGCTGGCAAGCCAGCTCCCACAGGGGCGGCGTTGATTTAAATGGGAGTGAATGAAGCGCTGTTCATGACACTTTTGTTTCAATCAGCACTTTAGCTGTGCAATGCTGGCGCCCAGGCCGTTAGCCAACTACAGCTTAAGTACAAGACGTAGAAACAGCGCGGTACCGTCAACTTGCCCCTCTGGGGCGCTGCGACTAGAGGGGGTCTGCATGCTCACCCTGCTCAATCTGCTTTCCGCCGTGGCCTTGTTGATCTGGGGCACGCACATCGTCCGGACCGGCATCCTGCGGGTGTACGGCACCAACCTGCGCCACGTCATTGGTCAAAACATGTCCAGGCGCTGGCTCGCCTTTGTCGCCGGCATCGTCGTCACCGCGATGGTGCAGAGCAGCAACGCCACCGCAATGCTCGTAACATCTTTCGTTGGCCAGGGCCTGATGGCGCTGACCCCGGCGCTGGCGACCATGCTCGGCGCCGACGTCGGGACCGCGCTGATGGCGCGGGTGCTGACGTTCGATCTGTCGTGGCTGTCGCCGCTGCTGATCTTTCTCGGGGTGATTTTCTTCCTCTCGCGCAAACAGACGCGGCTCGGGCAGATGGGCCGGGTCAGCATCGGTCTGGGGTTGATCATTCTCGCGCTGCAACTGATCGTCGAGGCCGCCGCACCGATCACCCACGCCCAAGGGGTGAAAGTGATTTTCGCCTCGCTCACCGGCGACATCCTCCTCGACGCCCTGGTCGGCGCCTTGTTCGCGATGATTTCCTACTCCAGCCTCGCCGCCGTGCTGCTGACTGCGACCCTTGCTGGCGCCAGCGTGATCAGCCTGCCGGTGGCGATCGGCCTGGTGATCGGTGCCAACATCGGCAGCGGCATTCTGGCGTTCATGAGCACCAGCATGCAGAACGCCGCCGGCCGGCAGGTGGCGCTGGGCAGCCTGCTGTACAAACTGATCGGCCTGCTGCTGATCATTCCGGTGCTCGATCCGCTGGTGCACTGGATGGACGGGCTGGATTTCAGCCCGCAGGAAATGGTCATTGGCTTCCATCTGCTCTACAACACCGCGCGGTGCCTGATTCTGCTGCCGTCGGTGGCGCCAATGGCGCGACTCTGCGCATGGCTGCTGCCTGAGCGGCCGGAGGTCAACGGCACGGCCAGGCCACGCCATCTCGACGCCACCGCGTTGTCGACGCCGAGTCTGGCCCTGGCCAATGCCGCGCGGGAAACCCTGCGCATGGGTGATCTGCTGGAAAACATGCTCGACGCCACTCTCGCCGTGTTGCGCGGCAAGCAAACGGCGGTCACTCAGGAAATCCGCTCGTTGAGCGATGACATCGAGTCGCTTTACAGCGCGATCAAACTGTATCTCGCGCAAATGCCCCGCGAAGACCTTGGTGAGCAAGACAGCCGGCGCTGGGCCGAGATCATCGAACTGGCGATCAACCTGAAACTGGCCAGTGATCTGATCGAACGCATGCTGCGCAAGATTCAGCAGCAGAAGACCTCACAGCGGCGTTCGTTTTCCGAAGAGGGGCTGGAGGACCTGACCGGTCTGCAACAGCAATTGACCGCCAACCTGCGCCTGGGCCTGTCGGTGTTTCTCAGCAGCGACAAGGAAAGCGCCCGCCAGTTGTTGCGCGAGAAACGTCGCTTTCGTGCACAGGAACGGCGTCTGGCCCATGCCCATGTCAGCCGTTTGCAACGTAAGATCGTGCAGAGTCTGGAAACCAGTTCATTGCACCTGGAGCTGATTGCGGATATGAAGCGCTTGAATTCGCTGTTTTGCAGCAGTGCTTACGTGGTGCTGGAAACGACGGATACCGGGGCGCTGGAAGCGGATGATATTGCCGACATTACGCATTCGCCTTGAACGTCTGGGGCTGGGGTCAGTCAGTAACTCAGAGTTCAGCCTCAAGGACGTCTTCGCTGGCAAGCCAGCTCCCACAGGGTTTTGTGAACGCCGCAAATCCTTGTGGGAGCTGGCTTGCCAGCGATGGGGCCCTGACTGACGACACGGATCTCCAAATCAGCCGTACGGAAGCCTGTTATGCGTTGCCTGTTGTTCGCCTGTCTGTTGCTCGGTTCCCTGCCCGCCTTCGCCGTTGATCGCTTTCAGGTCGAAGGCTATGCGCTGCCCAATGGTTTGCAGCTGTTGCTCAAGCCCGGCACCGAACGCGGGCATGTGGCGATCCGCCTGGTGGTCGGCGTCGGCCTCGACGATTTCGACTGCGATGAAAAAGAGCTGCCGCACCTGCTGGAACACCTGCTGTTCAGTGGCGTCGACGCTACTGGCGAAGGCGGGCTGGAAGAGCGCATGCAGGCGCTGGGCGGCGAGTGGAACGCATTCACCAGCAACGCCGACACCACGTTCGTCATCGAAGCCCCGGCGAAGAACCAGCGCAAGGTGCTCGACCTGCTGCTCGGCCTGCTGACTCAGACCCGCATTGACGACAACGCGATCAACGCCGCCAAACGCGTGGTCGAGCGCGAGGACGGCGGCCATTACACGCGTCTGCAGCGTTTTCTCGACCGCCAGGATCTGGGCCACACCGCGAGCAATCAACTGGCGGTGGAGCTAGGCCTGAAATGCCCGCAACGTGCGGAAGTCGGTCACCTGACCCAGGCGCAACTGGAGAAGGTGCGCAAGACCTGGTACGCGCCGAACAACATGTCCCTGATCGTCGTCGGCGAGCTCGATAAACTGCTGCCGGCCTACCTGGAGCGCACCTGGGGCGCGCTCGAAGCCGTGGACCCGGCCGAGCACCGTGAGCTGCCGGACATCCGCACCAGTGCGGCCCATGAACGCACGCTCACCCGCGGCTTCATCGGCGACAGTGCCAAGCTGCACTGGCTGGTGCCGGAGCCGGTGCTCGACGATCAGTACGACGAAACCTTCGACATCCTCAAGGACTACCTCGACTGGGCGCTGTACCGGCAGATCCGCCTGAACCACGGTTTGTCCTACGGGCCATGGGCCGAGCGTGAGGTGTTTGGCGGGGTCGGTTTCATGAGCCTCAATGCCGACGTGGATCGCGATGACCTCGCCGAAGCGCAACAGGTGCTGGAAGACCTCAAGGCCGACTTGCTGAAAAACGGCCTCGACCCCGACACCTTCGCCCGGATCAAACAGGCCGCCATCGCCCATCAGGCCTGGGCCGTGCAAGGCAACAGCGCGATGGCTGATTATTACTGGAGCGCGCTGGGCGACTACGAGGACGGGCGCTTTGCCAACCCTGCCCGCGAACTGCAAGGCGTGACGCTGGAAACGGCAAACAAGGCCATGCGCGAATTGCTGTTGCAGCCGGGGTATCTGCGTATCGAGAAGCCGTTGATCAGTGATGATGAGGCGCTGTGGCTGATTGCCGGCGGTCTCGGCCTGGTGTTGCTGGTGCTGATTGGCTGGCGCCTGCACCGCCGAAAACCCGTCGGACACTGAACCTGTAGGCTCACGCCTACAGGGGAATGAGTTGTGTTCAGGTGACCACCAACCTCGCCACAGAAGCCTGCGGACGGTACTCTGTCGGGGTTTTTTCCTATCCAGCCGTGAACTGCCCACATGCCAAAAATCCCCGACCTGATCCAGCGCATTCTCGAACTGATGAAGCGCTATCCCGGGGTCATTGCGCTTGGCGGTTTCATCTCCGGGGTCGGCAGTTTCATTCTGGTCGATCGCCAGCAGGGGCTGGCGAGCTGGATCACCATCATCATGCTGCTGAGCTGGATCTGGCTGATGCTGGAAAACACCCTGACCGGGCTGTTCACGCGGATCTTCAAGCGGGAAATTCCGCAACCGCTGTTGCGCTACGCAACGCAGATGATCCACCAGGAAAGCCTGTTTTTCGTCCTGCCGTTCTTCTTCATCACCACCACCTGGAACAGCGGCCAACTGATCTTCACCGGCCTGCTGTGCATCGCCGCGCTGATTTCGATTGTCGATCCGCTCTATTACAAATGGCTGGCGCCACGACGCTGGGCGTTTCTCGCGCTGCACACCCTGACCCTGTTCGCTGCCCTGCTCACCGCCCTGCCGGTGATCATGCACCTGACCACGGCGCAGAGTTTCAAATGGGCGCTGGGCACGGCGGTGGTGTTGTCGTTCCCGAGTCTGGCGTCGATCTTCCCGATCCGCACCGTGCGCAACGCGCTGGCCATTCTGTGCATCACTTTCGGCATCGGCGCGGTCGGCTGGACGCTGCGCTCGTGGGTGCCGCCGGCGACGCTGTGGATGACCGACGTGGCGATCAGCACTCAGTTGCAGGACCGCACCCCCGGCGCCAGCCTCGACCAGGTCAGCGCCGAGCAGATCCGCAACGGCGGCCTCTACGCCTACACCGCGATCAATGCGCCGCGCGGGCTGGATGAGCGGATCTATCACGTGTGGCAGTTCAACGGCCAGGAAGTCGACCGCATTGCCCTCGATATCCACGGCGGGCGCAAGGAAGGCTACCGGGCGTGGACGCACAAGCAGAACTTCCCAGGCAACCCGGCCGGCAAATGGCAGGTGCGGGTGTTGACCGAGGATGGCCAGGTGATTGGCGTATTGCGCTTCGAAGTCACAGACAGCACAGCGACCAAAGAAAAGTAATCCGGTTCGTGCTATTACGTTAGTTCGCTCAACAGACGAACAAGCACGGAGCTTATGACCAGCCGTTCGATCACCGGCAGTGCTCACCTGGACACGTCGATCAGCCCTGCCCGCCTGCGGGTCATCGGAGACTGGACGCTCGCCCATTACGCCGAGCTCAAGCACCTGAGCGAGTCGCTGCGCGGCCAGTACGACGCCAATACTCCCATCGACCTTAATGGCCTTGGCACCCTCGATACCGCCGGTGCCTCGTTGCTGGTGGAGTTGCTCGGTTCCGAGCGCCTGGGCAAGTCCGCCGAACATCCCGATTGCACCTTGTCCTCGGCCGACCGTGCCTTGCTGCAAACCGTGTATTGCTCGCTGACCGATTTCTGCGTACCGATCAAGGAGCCGGAAGTCAGCGTAAGCGTGCAATTGCTCACGCGCATCGGACGTGCCGTGGACACGGTCTGGCAGGACACCCTGCAACTGCTCGGCTTTGTCGGGCTGATTCTGGAAACCATCGCGCGTAACCTGTTTCGGCCCAAACGCTGGCGGATCACGCCGATGATCGCGCACATCGAACAGACCGGCCTCGACGCTGCGCCGATCGTGGCGCTGCTGACCTTTCTGGTCGGTGCGGTGGTGGCCTTTCTCGGCGCGACGGTGCTGGCCAGTTTCGGCGCGACGATCTTCACCGTGGACCTGGTGGGATTCTCGTTCCTGCGCGAGTTCGGGGTGTTGCTCACGGCGATCCTGATGGCCGGGCGCACCGCCAGTGCCTTCACCGCGCAAATCGGCTCGATGAAGGCCAACGAAGAAATCGACGCGATTCGCACCCTTGGCCTCGATCCGATGGAGCTGTTGGTGGTGCCGCGCGTGCTGGCGATGCTGGTGGCGCTGCCGATGCTGACTTTTCTCGCCATGCTGTGCGGGATCATCGGTGGCGGTGTGGTCTGCGCGGTGTCGCTGGATATTTCGCCAGCGATGTTCCTGTCGTTACTGCAGTCGGACATCGGCATCCAGCATTTCCTGGTGGGTCTGGTCAAAGCACCGATTTTCGCTTTCCTGATTGCCGCGATTGGTTGCCTGGAAGGTTTCAAGGTCAGCGGCAGCGCCGAATCGGTCGGCGCGCACACCACGTCTGCGGTGGTGCAGTCGATTTTCGTGGTGATCGTGCTCGACGCGGTGGCCGCACTGTTCTTCATGGAGATGGGCTGGTGAGTCGTCTACCCCGCGCGCCCTCGGAGGCGGTGATCGAAGTCCGTGGCCTGTGCAATCGCTTCGGTAGCCAGAGCGTGCACGAGAGCCTCGATCTGGATTTGTACAAAGGCGAGATTCTCGCCGTGGTCGGCGGCTCCGGCAGCGGCAAATCGGTGTTGCTGCGCAGCATCGTCGGCCTGCGCCGGCCCAGCGAAGGCATGGTCAAAGTGTTCGGCAAGAACCTGCCGAGCCTGTCCGAACATGAGCGTTCGCTGGTCGAGCGGCGTTTTGGCGTGCTGTTTCAGAAAGGCGCGCTGTTTTCCTCGCTGACCGTCACCGAGAACGTCGCCCTGCCCCTTATCGAACACGCCGGCCTGAGCCGCAACGACGCCGAGCACCTGGCCGCGGTGAAACTGGCGCTGGCCGGGCTGCCGCTGTCGGCGGCGGACAAATACCCGGCGTCGCTGTCCGGCGGCATGATCAAACGCGCCGCTCTGGCCCGGGCCCTGGCCCTGGACCCGGATATCCTGTTTCTCGACGAACCCACCGCCGGCCTCGATCCGATTGGCGCGGCGCAATTCGATCAATTGATCCTGACCCTGCGCGATGCGCTGGGCCTGAGTGTGTTTCTGGTCACTCACGACCTCGACACGCTCTACACCATCACCGACCGCGTGGCGGTGCTGGCGCAGAAGAAAGTGCTGGTCGCCGGCCCCATCGACGTCGTCTCGGAAACCGACGACGCGTGGATTCACGAATACTTCCACGGCCCGCGCGGCCGCTCGGCGCTGGACGCCGCCAAACTGCTCAACGAGGTCTGACATGGAAACCCGAGCCCATCATGTGTTGATCGGCCTGTTCACCGTGATAGTGGTGGCTGGCGCCCTGCTCTTCGGTCTGTTCTTGGCCAAGTCCAGTGTCGACACCGAGTTCAAGGATTACGAGATTGTCTTCAGCGAGGCGGTCAGCGGGCTGTCCAAGGGCAGCCCGGTGCAGTACAGCGGGATCAAGGTCGGCGATGTGATCAATCTGCGCCTTGATCCCAAAGATCCACGGCGCGTGCTGGCGCGGATTCGTCTGGGCGGCGATACGCCGGTCAAGGAAGACACCCAGGCCAAACTGGCGCTGGCCGGGATCACCGGGACGTCGATCATCCAGCTCAGCGGCGGCACGCCGGAAAGCCCGAAGCTGCGTGGCCATGACGGCAACCTGCCGACCATCGTCGCCTCGCCCTCGCCTATTTCGCGGCTGCTCAATGACAGTAACGATTTGATGAGCGGCATCACCGCGCTGCTGAGCAATGCCAATCAGATGTTTTCCCCGGAGAACGTCGAGCGCGTCAGCAACACCTTGGCCCATCTGGAGCAGACCACCGGCTCGATCAACGATCAGCGCGGCGACCTGCGCCAGGCCATGCAGCAACTGGCGAGTGTCGGCAAACAGGCCGGCAACATGCTCGAGCAGACGTCGCTTCTGATGCGCAACGCCAATGGCCTGCTCAACGATCAGGGCAAACAGGCGCTGGGCAGTGCCGAGCAGGCGATGAAGTCGCTGGAACAGAGCAGCGCGACGATCAACACGTTGCTGAGCAAGAACGAAAATTCCCTCGACAACGGCATGCAGGGCCTCAATGGCCTGGCCCCGGCCATCCGCGAACTGCGCGAGACGCTGACCTCGCTGCGCGCCATTTCCCAACGCCTTGAAGCCAACCCCAGCGGTTACTTGCTGGGCCGTGACAAGAACAAGGAATTCACGCCATGAAGCTGACTCACTTCGCCCTCCTCGCCGGTTTCTCGCTGCTCGGCGCGTGCTCGATCCTGCCGCAGGCCGATCCGTCGGACGTGTATCGCCTGCCGTCGGCCCAGGCGCCCGCCTCGGCCAGCTCAGCCGCCGCTCAGCCCTGGTCGCTGCGGCTGAACAAGCTGCAGGCCAGCGAGGCGTTGAACCGGCCGACCATTGCAGTAATTCCGCAGGGTGATGTGATCAGCAGCTACAAAGGCTCGCGCTGGAGCGATCCGGCACCGGTGCTGGTGCGCAATCGACTGCTCGATGGCTTTGTGCGTGATGGCCGGGTGACGTTGCTGAGTACCGATGACAGCAACTTTGCGGCGGATCTGGAGCTGGGCGGCAGTTTGCAGGCGTTTCAGACCGAGTATCAGGGCCGTCAGGCCAGCGTTGTGGTGCGGGTCGATGCGTTGCTGGTGCGTGGCTATGACCAGAAGATTCTCGCCAGCCGCCGCTTTGAAGAGCGTCAGCCGCTGAGCGATGTGCAGGTGCCAGCGGTGGTTGCGGGGTTTGGCCAGGCCAGTGATCGCCTGACCGCCAAAGTCGTGGCTTGGGCTGTCGACCAAGGCCAAAAACTCGCCCCCAGAAAGCCCTGATTCACCACAATCCATGTAGGAGTGAGCCTGCTCGCGATAGCGGTCTATCAGCCACCATCATCGGTGACTGTCACTCAGCTATCGCGAGCAGGCTCACTCCTACAGTTTTTGATTTGTGGTTAACCGAAGAACCAGTAGCAGACGCCAATCGCGCCCAGTACCCCGGCCAGCTCAGCCAGCAACGCACACCCCACCGCATGCCGCGCCCGCTGAATCCCCACCGCGCCGAAATACACTGCCAGCACATAGAACGTGGTCTCGGTACTGCCCTGCACCGTCGCCGCTACCAGCGCCGGGAAGCTGTCGACCCCTGAAGTCTTCATGGTCTCGATCAGCATCGCCCGTGCGGCGCTGCCGGAAAACGGTTTGACCATCGCCGTCGGTAACGCGTCGACAAACCGCGTGTCCCAGCCGGCCCACTCGACCAGATGGCGGATACCATCCAGACCGAAGTCCAGCGCCCCGGAAGCACGCAGTACGCCGACCGCGCAGAGCATCGCCACCAGATAGGGCAGCAGGTTCTTGGCGACATCGAAGCCCTCTTTTGCACCTTCGACGAACGCTTCGTAGACCTTCACCTTGCGTAACGCGCCGATCACCAGAAACAACATGATCAGTCCGAATAGTGTCAGGTTGCCGAGGATCGACGACAATCCGGCCAGCGCCGTGGCCGACAGGGTCGCCAGCAATGCCATGAAAGCGCCGAGGATCAGCGCGCCGGGAATCAGATAGGCCAGCACCACCGGGTCCCAGATGCGCAGGCGCTGCATGAACGCCACCGAGAGAAAGCCGACGATGGTCGAGCAACTGGTTGCCAGCAGGATCGGCAGGAATACCAGGGTCGGGTCCGGCGCGCCTTGCTGGGCGCGGTACATGAAGATCGTCACCGGCAGCAGGGTCAGGGACGACGCGTTGAGCACCAGGAACAGGATCTGCGCGTTGCTGGCGATGGTGGCGCTGGGGTTGAGCTCCTGCAGCGCCTTCATGGCTTTGAGGCCGATCGGCGTGGCCGCATTATCCAGGCCGAGGCCATTGGCAGCGAAGTTCAGGGTGATCAGGCCGAGGGCAGGGTGACCCGGCGGGACTTCCGGCATCAGCCGCAGGAACAGCGGCCCGAGGACCTTGGCCAGCCATTCGACGATCCCGGCCTTTTCGGCAATGCGCAGGAAGCCCAGCCACAGGGTCAACGTGCCGAACAGCAGCACCATCACCTCGACCGAGAGCTTGGCCATGGCAAAAATGCTTTCCACCATCGCCGCGAAAATCCCGGCATTGCCGCCGACCAGCCACTGCACCAGCGCAGAGATGGTTGCCACGACGAAGAAGCCAAGCCACAGGCCATTAAGCATCAGTCAAAATCCCCCGGAAGATGCGGCGAATGATAGCGGGGTCGCCAGAAACGACAAACCCCGGATTTCTCCGGGGTTTGTTGGTAAGGCTGGCTCGGTCACTGTGGGAGCCAATCTCCCCAGGGTTCAGCAATCAGTTCTTGGAAATCTCGCCAGCCGGCAGTTTTTCCTTGCTGCGCCAGTGCGGCAGGGAGTTCCAGTAGCGCTGGCCCTTGGCGTCGTCGTACATGCCTTCCCAACGAGCGATCACCAGGACCGCCAGGGCGTTGCCGATCACGTTCAGTGCGGTACGCGCCATGTCCATGATGCGGTCGACACCAGCGATGAAGGCCAGGCCTTCCAGCGGAATCCCGACGCTGCCCAGCGTGGCCAGCAGCACCACGAAGGACACGCCCGGTACACCGGCGATGCCTTTGGAGGTGACCATCAGGGTCAGGACCAGCAGCAGTTGCTGGCTGATCGACAGGTCGATGCCGTACAGCTGGGCAATGAAGATGGCGGCGATGGACTGGTACAGGGTCGAACCGTCGAGGTTGAACGAGTAACCGGTCGGCACCACGAAGCTGCAGATGGCTTTCGGTGCGCCGTAGGCTTCCATCTTCTCGATCACCCGTGGCAGCACAGTTTCCGAGGAGGCGGTGGAGTAGGCCAGGACCAGCTCATCCTTGAAGATGCGCATCAGCTTGATCACCGAGAAGCCGAACAACTTGGCGATCAGGCCCAGCACCACGAAGGCGAAGAAGGCGATGGCGACGTAAACCAGGATCACCAGCTTGGCCAGCGGCAGCAGCGAGGCGAAGCCGAAGTTGGCGACGGTCACCGCGATCAGGGCGAACACGCCGATCGGGGCGTAGTTCATGATCATGTGGGTGACTTTGAACATGCTCTCGGAAACGCCCTGGAACATCTTCACCAGCGGTTCGCGCAGGTCCGACTGCAGGCTCGACAGACCGAGACCGAACAGCACGGAGAAGAAGATGATCGGCAGCATTTCGCCGCGAGCCATGGCCGCGAAGATGTTCGACGGGATCAGGTTGAGGATGGTCTCGATGAACGCGTGTTCATGCTGTACTTCGGCGGCGGTCGCCTGGTACTTGGAGATGTCCACAGTGCCCAGGGTGCTCATGTCGATGCCGGCGCCCGGGTGGAACATGTTCGCCAACACCAGGCCGACGAGAATGGCGATGGTGGTGACGATTTCGAAGTAGATGATCGTCTTCAGGCCGATGCGCCCAAGCTTCTTGGCATCGCCCACGCCGGCGATGCCGACGATCAGGGACGAGATGACGATCGGGATCACGATCATCTTGATCAGACGGATAAAGATATCGCCTGCCGGTTGCAGGACGTTACTGATCCACCAGGCCTTTTCGGCACTGAAGTGGTTGAGCAACGCACCAATTGCAATCCCTAAAACCAGACCGATGAGGATCTGCCAGGCGAGGCTGAGTTTTGCCTTCTTCATTATCTTTACCCTTACTTGCGTTTGACTCAGGCACATGCAGGAACTGGAACGCTCTTTAGCGGAAAAGTCTGTGCATCTGCCTCCGTATAAGGTGCCCCGAAGCGCGTGTTTACGGCTCTTCGGCAGGCGAAAAAAGGCGCAACTATTCCGATGCAAGGTTGCGCCGTCTAATGCCGTAAACGCCTACCCTATGCCGAATCGGCATGAGCTTTTTTAAATGAAACTGGCGTCCCAACCGGTTCGATTACGACATTTCAGCCGGCATAAGTGCCGTGAACCGGCCATCACAGCCTAGGTTGGTTGTTTTTTGAACGAGTAAAATCGGCGGAAAATTTAGGAAAAAGCCTACATTGCAAGACTAGAAGTCCTACTGTTTAAACGGTCTCTTTCTCGATATACGGTCGCCAGGAAACACCGCGTAATGTTTTTGCGCGCAGTGTCAGCGATAAAAAGGAGGAGATGGGCGCTCTGGATCAATGTTTTGCGTGTTGCAAAGCCCAGCGCAAGTCCGTCGAACTACTGAGGTTCGGCGAACCTGCGGCGCAGCTTTTACCCTGACCCGGCCCTCGCGCAGGCACTCCCTGTACCCGTAGGTCACTCCGACCCTGTTGCAGTCAGAACGTCCCGGCCCCCTGGTCATGCGCCGGCCTTCATCGGGTGGGCGCAATCAAGAGCAGCGGGGGGCTGCTCTTATGTTCGAAACCTAATACCAGTTCGGATCTTTCTTCAGGGTTTCCATCAGCAGATCCTGCATGCCCTGGTCGGGTTCGCCGAGGAAGCGGTAGGTGGCATGTCGTGTCGGCGACTTGTCGGCCGGCAATCCTTCGGGCACATCGACGAGCATGGCGTAGGCATCTTTCTTGTCGAAGCTGAACGCGACGATCAAGCGGTGATTCAGGCATTTATCCGCCGACTCGCAGAGCGGTCCGACCAGATACTGATCGCCATCTTCAGTCACGGCGTTCATCTGCTGGTCCGGCGTGCCGGACAGGTTCATCACCCATTCCGGCAGGCGTTCTTCCTTCTTCACCACGCCTTGCCAGGTTTCCCTGTATTGCGGGTCGGAGCCGAGCAGCTCATTGACCCGCGTCTGGCCATCATTGGCCGCCAGCGCCATGGCACTACCGCCCAGAAGCAGGGCGGCTGCCAGTGTCTTTAACGCGCTCATCGTTAACCTCGGCCGCGACGGCCAAAGAAGAAGGAAGCGATGAACATCACCAGGAATACGACAAAGAGAATCTTGGCGATACCCGTGGCGGTGCCCGCGATACCACCGAAGCCCAGGACGGCGGCGATGATGGCAATGATCAAGAATGTAATTGCCCAACTCAACATGGTGATTCTCCTTACTTCTCTATTTAGGGATATTGCGTGTTCCGGCGCTGCGCGCCTGAATTCATTGGTTCAATCAGAAAACCCAGCGCTCTTCCCGTGGCAGCTGATCCAGCGGCTGCGTCTGGTCAACATCCATCATGCGCATCGAAGTGCTTTCGGCCTGGCTGCTGCTGACGGCGCTGAAGTGCGTTTGCGTGCTGTGTTGAATCGAAATCAACGGCTCAGGCTGCTGGCTGTTTTCCCAGCGCAGGTATTGCTGGCACGCGATCAGGGTCACCAACAGCGCAAGCACGCCAAACAGGCCTTGCTGGATATGCAGTGGCGAGATACGCACTTGGGCGGCACGTTGGCGAGTCATCCTGGGTTCCTCACACTTATTGGGTTGGGGCAGTTGGTTTCTGCCCGGGCTAAATGAGGTATTGCAGCCCGCGTGCCAGTTTTTTCATTGAAAAATATTCAATAAAATCAATAGGTTATATGCATGGTGAAAAACCTTGGCGACGCATCCTGCACGATGGGTCATCCAAGGTCGTGCGGAATGCACGATTATTTCGTAGGAGATTTCATTCTTATGGAATTGAGAGCACGACACGGATGTCAGAAAGATACGCAGGGAATGTCCTGCAAACCGGTGATTGTTTAAAAAACCAACGAAATCAACGTATTGGCCGTAACGGCAGGAGAGGGCTACCCTCCTATGGCTGGCATCGTTCAGAATCAACCATGCAACTTGCCCGATTTTTCCGGGACTAAACCAAGATCAATCACTATGGAGCGTAGGAAAAATGGAATCTGCCACTGAGCATCAAGGCCGCATTCTGCTGGTGGACGATGAATCCGCCATCCTGCGAACCTTCCGTTATTGCCTCGAAGACGAAGGTTATACGGTGGCCACGGCCAACAGCGCTGCCCAGGCCGAGGCACTGCTGCAACGTCAGGTTTTCGACCTGTGCTTCCTTGATTTGCGTCTGGGCGAAGACAACGGCCTCGACGTACTGGCGCAGATGCGCATTCAGGCGCCGTGGATGCGCGTGGTGATCGTCACCGCTCACTCCGCTGTGGATACCGCGGTCGACGCGATCCAGGCCGGCGCTGCCGACTATCTGGTCAAACCCTGCAGCCCCGATCAATTGCGCCTGGCCACGGCCAAGCAACTGGAAGTGCGCCAGCTCTCGGCGCGTCTTGAAGCCCTCGAAGGCGAAATCCGCAAACCCAAGGATGGCCTCGACTCCCACAGCCCGGCGATGAAAGTCGTACTGGAAACGGCGCGGCAGGTAGCGAGCACCGACGCCAACATTCTGATTCTCGGCGAGTCAGGCACCGGTAAAGGTGAATTGGCTCGGGCGATTCATGGCTGGAGCAAGCGCGAGAAGAAATCCTGCGTCACGATCAACTGCCCGTCGCTGACTGCCGAACTGATGGAAAGCGAGCTGTTCGGCCACAGTCGCGGGGCCTTTACCGGTGCCAGCGAAAGCACGCTGGGCCGGGTCAATCAGGCCGATGGCGGCACGCTGTTTCTCGACGAGATCGGTGACTTTCCCCTGACTTTGCAGCCAAAACTGCTGCGTTTTATTCAGGACAAGGAATATGAGCGGGTCGGCGATCCGGTGACCCGTCGCGCCGATGTGCGGATTCTGGCCGCGACCAACCTCAACCTCGAGGACATGGTGCGCGACGGTCGCTTCCGCGAAGACTTGTTGTACCGCTTGAACGTCATCACGCTGCATTTGCCGCCGCTGCGCGAGCGCGCCGAGGACATCCTGACCCTCGCCGACCGCTTCCTCGCCCGCTTCGTCAAAGAGTATGCGCGTCCGGCGCGCGGGTTCAGTGACGAGGCCCGTGAAGCGCTGCTCGGCTACCGCTGGCCAGGCAATATTCGCGAACTGCGCAACGTGGTTGAGCGCGCCAGCATTATCTGCCCGCAGGAACGTGTGGAAATCAGCCACCTCGGCATGGCCGAACAGCCGGCCAACAATGCACCTCGCGTTGGCGCAGCGCTGAGCCTCGATGAACTGGAAAAGGCGCATATCGGTGCGGTACTGGCCACCGCCGGCACACTGGATCAGGCCGCAAAAACCCTCGGTATCGACGCCTCGACCCTGTATCGCAAGCGCAAGCAGTACAACCTGTGAGCGCCCGACGATGAAACTGGCGATGAAGTTGCGCACGCGGTTGTTCCTGAGCATTTCCGCATTGATCACCGTGGCGCTGCTCGGGTTGTTGCTCGGGCTGGTCAGCGTGATGCAGATGGCCGGTACTCAGGAAACGCTGGTGCGCAACAATTTCGTCACCCTGGATCTGGGCCTCAAGCTGCGCAAGACGCTGGGCGATCAACTGATCATCATGCTCGCCGAAAAGCCTGACCCCGCGGCGTTTGAAGCTTCCAAACAGCACTACTTCCAGTTGCTGGATGAGGGGATCGCCCGGGAGCGGGAGCGGGAGGGTGATGGCCGGCAATACGGTTTCACTCAGGCCAAGGCCGACTACCTGAATTTTCTGCAGTCACTCGACCCCTCCAATGCGATGAGCGGCAACGCCGACTTCCGAGAGCGTTTCAACATTCTGCGCAACGGGCTGATTGCCGAGCACAAGCAGGCCCTCGACAACATCAACGCCGTCCAGCAACAGGCACGCAATCGGGCTTTGCTGATTGCCGGTCTGCTTGGGCTGGTCGGGCTGGCGGTGCTGATCATCGGCTTCGTCACTGCGCATGGCATCGCCCGGCGTCTGGGCGGGCCCATCGAGGTGCTGGCCAAGGCGGCCGATAACATTGGCCAGGGCAATTACGAGGTGACCCTGCCAATCTCATCGGCGATGGAGGTCAACCTGTTGTCCCGTCGTTTCGGGCTGATGGCCGAAGCGCTGCGTGAGCATCAGGCGACCAACGTCGACGAACTGCTGGCCGGTCAGCAACGTCTGCAGGCGGTGCTCGACAGCATCGACGACGGCTTGTTGATGATCGACCGCGAGGGGCATCTGGAACACCTCAACCCGGTGGCTCAGCGGCAGTTGGGCTGGGACGATGATCGACTCGGCCAGGGCCTGGGCTCGGCGCTTGAACGGCCGGAGCTGGATGCACAGCTGCAATTGGTCCTGCGTGGCGGCACCCTCGAGCGTGCGCCGGAGGACTTGAGTATCGAAGTCGACGGCGAATCCCGTTTGCTGACCTACAGCCTGACGCCGGTCAGCCACACCCAGGGGCATATTCTCGGTGCGGTGATGGTCTTGCACGACGTTACCGAGCAACGCGCCTTCGAACGGGTGCGCAGCGAGTTCGTCTTGCGCGCCTCCCATGAGTTGCGCACGCCGGTCACCGGCATGCACATGGCCTTCGGCCTGTTCCGCGAGCGGGCGAAGTTCCCGGCGGAATCGCGTGAGGCCGATCTGCTCGATACCGTGAACGAGGAGATGCAGCGCCTGATGCAGTTGATCAACGACTTGCTCAACTTCTCGCGCTACCAGAACGGTTTGCAGAAGCTGACTTTGGCGCCGTGCTCCATCGAAGACTTGCTGGAACAGGCGCAGCTGCGTTTCGCCGAGTCGGCGGCGCAGAAGGGCATTGCCTTGAATGTGGAAGTGCAAAGCCCGCTGCCGCGCTTGCAGGCGGATCAGGCGCAGCTCGACCGCGTGCTCGATAACCTGATCGACAACGCCTTGCGTCATACCGCCCGCGACGGTCAGATCCGCTTGCAGGCACGTCGACATGGCGAGCGGGTGATCATCAGCGTCGAGGACAACGGCGAAGGCATTGCCTACGGTCAGCAAGGGCGAATCTTCGAACCGTTTGTGCAGGTTGGACGCAAAAAGGGCGGAGCCGGGCTCGGCCTGGCGCTGTGCAAGGAAATTGTCCAGTTGCATGGCGGGCGCATGGGCGTCTACTCAAGACCGGGGCAGGGTACGCAGTTTTACATGGCGCTGGCGGTTTAGGCCTCGTCGTCCAGGCGTCGACCTGCGAGACGGCGTCCGCGGGTGATCAGTTCGATGAACTGCACTGCGCTCAAGGCATGGGCGAACAGCCAGCCCTGACCGAACTTTACGCCCTCACTGCTGAGCAATTGCGCTTGCGATTCAAGCTCGATGCCTTCGGCAATCACCTTCAGATCCAGCGCTTGCGCCATGTGAATGATGTGCGGTGCGACGCCACTGCTGGCGGCATCGTGACCGAGCGCATCAATGAACGCCTTGTCGATTTTCAGGCAGTCGACCGGCAGGGTTTGCAGGTAGGCGAGGCTGCAATAGCCGGTACCGAAATCGTCGATCAGCACCTGATGACCAACAGCGCGCAGCGCTTGCAGGTTTTCCCGCGCCACCACCACATCAATCAGGCCGCGTTCGGTCACTTCAAAAGCTATTTGCCGCGCTGCTACCCGGTGCAGGGTCAGCAGCCGCGCCATGACCTGGCCGATACGCGGCACCATCACGTCGCAGGCAGCGAGGTTGACCGAGATATACAGTTGCGGATTGGCCCGCAATATCGGGCCCAATTGTTCCAGCAGGCGCTGCAGGACAAAGTCGGTCATCTGGCGGATCTGCCCGGTGTTTTCCGCCAGAGGAATGAACAGGTCCGGGCTGGTCAGCGTGCCGTCCGGACGGCGCCAGCGCAACAGGGCTTCGGCGCCGACGCAGTTGCGGCTGTCGAGGTCGAAGATCGGTTGGTACAGCACCTGCAACTCGCCACGACGGATGGCGCCTTGCAGTTCGGCGTCGAGTGACTGGCGCTGGCGCACCAGTAAAAACACGAAGAACCCCACGAACGCGCCCAGCACCAGGCAGGCCGGCACCATCCACCACCAGATGGCAGGAATGTGCATGGCGGTTCTCGGCGTGATCAACACCAGTTGATACTCCGGGTTGTTGGTGGGCATGCGATAGATCAATCGGGACTGGGTAACCTGCAAGGCCTCGCGACTCTTCGGTGGCCACGATTCGCTCGGTGGCCAGGCCTGCGCCGCGCCGAGCACCGGGATCGCCCGGTTGCCATGGTCGAGCACCACCAGCAGGCTGCTGCCGGGCGACAGATCGACCATATCGGTCAGGTGTCCGCGTGACGTGGCCACGCGAAAATTACCGCGCCCGAGCATCAGGGCGGCGCGGTTTTCATCGGGTTCGGTGGTGGTGTTCAGCCAATAGCTGTAAGTCGGTCCCTTGATGTCCGGCGCCCGCACCACCGACAGGCCTTCCTGGCGCGGACGGTTGGAGCAGATGCGTGAGGCATCCATGTAGGCGGCTTCGTAGACGAAGCGATAATTGAAGGTCACCTGTTGCAGCGTGGCGATCATTTCGTCATCGCAGCTGCGCAATGGCTGGGCTTGGAGGTCGTCAAGGCTTTCGCGCAACTGGCCGAACAATTGTTCGAGGCGGGCAAGGAAGCGTTCGCCCTGGGCATTCATTTCCTGGCTTTCGCTTTGCTTGATCTGATGCATGGCGACGAACATTCCGCCGGCGATCAACAGGCTGGCACTGAGGACAGCCGCGATCGTCGCCAAAAACCAGGGGCGATAAAACCAGCTACGCAGCGTCTCTCGGGTAGCAGCCATCATGGAATATCCGAAGAATTACCAATGAGTTATAGCTGCTGATTGCGTTTTCGCCCTGACCGTCGGGCGGGCGTCATTATTTTGTCTGATTCAGCACCAGCAACAGCGCAGCCGTTTGTGCATCGGGCGTTCCGTCGAAGCGAGAAGGGCGGTAGTGCATCTGGAATGCCGCGAGGACATGGCGGGTGGCGACATCCAGTTCACCGGTCTGCGGCGTGTCGTAACCCAGATGCGCCAACTGCGCCTGGAACCAGCTAATGCCCGGCAGTTCACGGCTGTCGAACAGCGCTTGCTGGCGCGCCACCGCTTGCTCATTCGGCCATTTACCCAGGCCTTCGGCGGCGAGGCGCTTCCACGGGAACAGCGGCCCGGGATCGAGCTTGCGCAGGGGGGCGATGTCGCTGTGGCCGATGATGTGTTGTGCACTGATGCCGTGGCGCTTGCTGATGTCCTTGAGCAGGACGATCAACGACTGAATCTGCGCTTCGCTGTACGGATACCACTGGCGTCCGGTCGGAGTGTCCTTGAAACCCGGGTTGACGATTTCGATGCCGATCGAGCTGGAGTTGAGCCAGGTGCGCCCCTGCCACTGGCTTTCCCCGGCGTGCCAGGCGCGCTGGTTTTCATCCATCAGCTTGTAGATGGTGCCGCCCTTGTCGTCGCCGATCAGGTAATGGCTGCTGACTTCACCGTGGGTCAGCAGTTGCAGCGAACGTTCCAGCGAAGTCGAGGTGTAATGGACGATCACGAACTGGATACGGCTGTCGTGATTGGCCGAAGAATGGCGGGTGTCGTAGCGCGGGCCACTGGCACAGCCGGCCAAAACCAGTAACGACGCAATGAGGGCAAAGAATTTCATGGCAGAGGGCAGTACACACAAGACAATAATGCAACAGTGTAACGTACTGCCCTGTCTCTCGACTGTCAGCGGGCGGATTTAAACAAAATGGAACAATTTGCCTAGCCCAGCTCGACTCGGTTGCGCCCGGCGTTTTTCGCCCGATATAGCGCCTGATCGGCTCTTTTCAGCACCAGATCGCTGTGTTCGCCCGAGCGAAACGTGGTCATCCCCATGGAGATCGTGATGGTTACCCGCTCGCCCTTGAAGTGGAACGGGCAGGCTTCAATCGCCGCGCGCAGATTTTCCAGCAGCTTGGCGCCGACCGCTGACGGCGTGGCCGGCAGCAGCAGGACAAACTCTTCGCCGCCGAAGCGGGCAATAAAGTCGGGGCCACGCAGGCGCTTGCGCAGCACCGTGGCGATGATCTTCAACACTTTGTCGCCCGCGAGGTGGCCGTAGTTGTCGTTGATCCGCTTGAAGTGATCGAGGTCGAGCATCGCCAGGCTCAAGGTGTTGCCATGTTGCTGCCACTGCTTGATCTCATGCTCGAGGCGTTCGCTCCAGGCTGCGCGGTTGGGCAGGCCGGTGAGCGGGTCGATCAGGGCTTTCTGGCGCTGTTCCTCAAGGTGTTCACGGAAACCCTGGGCCTCCTGCTCCATGTGCGCCACGCGTTCGGACAGGCCTTTGAGGCGCGCCGCGACTTCCTGCTCGCGAGCATCGCGCTGCTTCTGGTGCTGATCCATCGTGCCAAGCAGGCCTTCGAGATGGTTCTCCAGCACTTGCTTGAGGTCATCCAGATCCGCCGCTTCCTGCACGCTGGTCTGCAAGCCGTCGACCTGTTCGCGGATCTGCGTGTCCATGGCCCGAGCTGCGGAGCTGTTGTCGGCATGCCCTTCACTGGCCGCCTGCAAGTTGCTCTGGAACGCTTCGAGGCGTTCATTGAGTTGCTGCAGATAGGCTTCGAATTCGTGCTGGCCACTGTCGGTGATTGCCAGCATCAAGGTGGCCAGATCGTCGAGGATCGGGATCAGTTCGTACCAGTTCAACCCGTGTTTGAGCCGCTCGCGCAT
Source organism: Pseudomonas sp. LF-5 (assembly GCF_037626295.1). Lineage (NCBI taxonomy): Bacteria > Pseudomonadati > Pseudomonadota > Gammaproteobacteria > Pseudomonadales > Pseudomonadaceae > Pseudomonas > Pseudomonas sp. LF-5. Next base: position 68,511 of record NZ_JARKMT010000003.1, on the reverse strand, counting down.
GGCTTCGGCTTGCGGCCGGTGGCGTTCGGGCAGGGTCAGGTCGTCGAGCAGACCGATCAGGGTTTCTTCGATGTGCCTGGCCACGGAGCTATAGGACGGCTCCGGAGAATCCGGCAGGGCGAAGAGAATGTCGTGTTCGGATTGTTCCGGGTCAATCGCGGCCAGGGCTTGAGCGATGGGCTCGGGCAGGGGCAGGCTGTCGAGGCTCAGCGGTGCCGGATCGCCAGGGTGGATCAGTTCGTCGGGGTTGCAGGTGATCGGGGTGATCGACGTCGCGGCCGGGACTGGCGCGACCAGCGCTTCGGGTCCGGACGCGACGGGCTCGACCTTGACCGCAGCAGGCGTTTCTTCAACGGCGACAGTGGGCGGCACAAAGGCAACCACTTCGGGCTCCTGCCGGAGTTGCGGTGCGGGCGTGTCAGCCTCTGACGCAGACATTGGCGCGGCGAGCGTGGGGGCGCTGGTTGCCGGCTCACTGACAGCAACGGATTCGGCTTGCACGGGTTCCGGTGGGAGTTCTGGAGTGATGGGCGTTTGCACCGCAGGCGCCGTCTGAACCGGCGCAGTGGCTTCTGTGCTTGGTGCTGGCGCCTCTTCGCTGTCGCGGCTGCCGAACAGACGCTGAAACAATCCCGGGCGCCCGGGCTCGGCCGGGTTCTCGAGCTGACTCAACGCCTTGCCCTGCAAACCACTCAGCTCGCTCAGCAGCAGCGGCATCTCCCGCGCCTGGCCGACACGACTGTCCAGTTGTTTGGCGAATTTCTTCAGTGGCTGCGCGACTTCCCGTGGCAACGGCAAAGACTGCAATTGGGTCACCAGAGCGGTGAGGGCGGTGCTGACCTGATCGATGCGGGTTTCCCGGCGTTGCTCGGAATCGAGCACGGCCTTTTCCAGGCGCGGCAACAGGGCGGCAAGGCCGGCATCCATGTCGTCGGTGCGGACCACTTCGCGCATCTCTTTCATGCACTGATCAACGACTTTGTCGGTGCCTTCGGCTGCCAGCGTGCTGCGCACCAGACCGCGACGCAGCAAGTCGAGCCGGGCGGCCCAGCGTCTTTCGAGTTTGTCCTGTTGTTCGATGCTTTTGAGGTACTTCTCTTTCCAGCGCTGGGCTTCGTCGCTCATTCAAGGGTTCCGCGAGGGGCAGGACTCAACGCGGGCAATGCATCGGCCGTGAGCGAACCCGGCAGACGAATCTCTACCGCGACCGGCAGGTGATCGGAAATGGGTTGGGCCAGCACTTCGACCTTTTCCAGGGTCAGGGTCGGGCTGAGCAAAATATGATCAAGGCAACGCTGCGGGCGCCAGCTGGGGAAGGTGGCTTCCAGCTGCGGGGCCAGCAGGCCGAGATCGCGTAGCGGTGAATGTTGTAGCAGATCGCTGGCATGGGTGTTCATGTCACCCATCAATACTTGATGTTTGTAGCCACCGATCAGATCACGAATATAGGCCAGTTGCAGGCTGCGCACCCGCGCGCCGAGGGCCAGGTGCATCATCACCACCACCAGCGCCTCCGGGCCTTCGCCGAAACGCAGCAGGATCGCGCCGCGACCTTTCGGGCCGGGCAGCGGATGGTCTTCGATCGCCCACGGCTTCAGTCGACTGAGCACGCCATTGCTGTGCTGGGCCAGTCGACCGAGGTTGCGATTGAGTTGTTGATACCAGTAGGGGAAGGCGCCGAGGTGCGCCAGGTGTTCGACCTGATTGACGTAGCCAGACCGCAGGCTGCCGCCGTCGGCTTCCTGCAGGGCGACCAGATCGAAATCGCCCAGCAGGTCACCGATCTTCTGCAGATTGCCCGAGCGCCCGGTGTGCGGCAGCAGGTGCTGCCAGCTGCGGGTCAGGTAATGCCGATAACGCTCGGTGCTGATGCCGACCTGGATGTTGAAACTGAGCAAGCGCAAACGCTGGTCTGCGGGCAGGCCCGTGGATGCCAGGTGATGCTCGTTGACCTGCGGGTCATGCAGGCCAACGATGCGTTCGGTCTTCCAGCGGCGCATGGCGATGGCCGCGCTTAGTTGGCAGCAGCCTTGGTTGCCGCTCGCTCTTTGGCGACCAGTTGATCAGCCAGTTTCAGCGCTTGTTCGGCACCGCCGGCGGAGCCGATGTCGAAACGGTATTTGCCGTTGACGATCATGGTTGGCACGCCAGTGATTTCATATTTCTTGGCCAGTTCACGGGCTTTCACGATCTGACCCTTGATGGCGAACGAGTCGAAGGTGGCGAGGAACTTGTCCTTGTCCACGCCTTGAGTGGCGAGGAAGTCAGCCATGTCGTTCTTGTCGGTCAGTTTCTTGTGTTCTTTCTGGATGGCATTGAAAACCGCCGCGTGAACCTTGTGCTCGACACCCATGGCCTCGAGAGTCAGGAACATCTGGCCGTGAGCGTCCCAAGGGCCGCCGAACATGGCTGGAATACGCACGAAGTTGACGTCGGACGGCAGTTTTTCAACCCACGGGTTGATCACCGGTTCAAACGCGTAGCAGTGTGGGCAGCCGTACCAGAACAGCTCGACCACTTCGATCTTGCCAGGCTCTGCAACCGGCACCGGGTTGGCCAGTTCCACGTAAGGGGCGGCAGGGGCTTCGGCGGCCTGGGCGGTCACGCCAAACAGGCTGGCAGCGACGAGAGCGGCGCTGATGATCAGATTACGCATGCTTTACTCCTGGACAATTTTGGTCGCCTCGCGCGACCTGTTTTCAGACAGATCCTGGCGGGCATGAGTTCTGTAGTGTAACGGCAGCGGCCACAAAAAAGGGCGGCCAAAGCCACCCTTTTTATACTTGCTGCGCCGGATTAATCGAGCGTTAACGTTGCAGGAGATGTCCGCCCCGGCCAACGCTCGATTTGAGGCCCTTAGTGCAGGCCCTGAATGTAGCTGGCGACCGCGGCGATGTCTTCGTCGCTCAGTTTGCGGGCGATGGTGCGCATGGTCATGGCGTCGCCGTCGTTGGCACGGCCGCCTTCTTCCTTGCGGAAGTCGGTCAGTTGCTTGGCGATGTATTGAGCGTGCTGGCCACCCAGGTGCGGGAAGCCGGCGGCCGCGTTGCCGGTGCCGTTCGGCGAGTGGCAGCCGGTGCAGGCTGGCAGGCCTTTTTCCAGGTTGCCGCCACGGAACAGGGCTTCACCGCGCGCGACGATCTTCGGATCGGCGGCGCCGACGCTGCCTTTCTGGCTGGCGAAGTAGGCCGCGATGTCGGCCAGGTCCTGGTCGTTCAGGTTGGTCAGCAGGCCGGTCATTTCCAGAACCTGGCGCTTGCCCGACTTGATGTCGTGCAGTTGTTTGGTCAGGTAGCGTTCACCCTGGCCGGCCAGTTTCGGAAAGTTTGGCGCCATGCTGTTCCCGTCCGGGCCATGGCAGGCTCCACATACGGCGGCTTTCGCCTGTCCTGCTGCGGCATCGCCCGCAGCATGGGCCATACCGGAGATTCCCACGGTCAACAGCAGACTCACGATCAATTTGTTCATCAGCTAATCCAACTACGGCTAAGGGTTAAGAGTTATGGACCGGGTTTACTCTCGCTCATCCAGAGGATGATGGCCTGGTAATCCTCGGCACTGCAGTCCATGCACAAACCACGCGGCGGCATCGCCTTGAAACCCTGGGTCACGTGTTGCACCAGCGTCCCCATACCTTTCGCCAACCTCGGCGTCCAAGCATCCTGATCGCCTCTTGCGGGCGCCATGGGTAGTTGGCCGGAATGACAGGCACCACAAACACGGTTGTACACTGCTTCCGGATCCTGTGTAGCCTGTGCGCTGTAAAGCGGCATCAAGACTCCGGCAGCCAGCAGCCATTTCGTCATAAAACGACCTTTTCAGGGTTGAGAGCGTTCTGCGTTCTAATGCGCAATCAAGGTCTGTCGCTCTCGTGAACTTCATCCTTCGCTGGGACAAAGCACACACAAAATCTGCGGCATTATATACTGGCGTCACTGAAACGGAAGCGACACCGCGTTCCGCGCCCAATCCCGGCGCCGCCCACATCGGAAATCCCATGCAACTCAAGAATCCCATCCTCGGCCTGTGCCAACAGTCCACGTTCATGCTCAGTGCCGCCAAAGTCGACCAGTGCCCGGACGACGAAGGCTTTGAAGTGGCTTTCGCCGGTCGCTCCAACGCCGGCAAATCCAGCGCCCTGAACACTTTGACTCACGCCAGCCTGGCGCGCACCTCGAAAACCCCGGGGCGCACACAGCTGTTGAACTTCTTCAAGCTAGACGATGATCGGCGTCTGGTCGACCTGCCGGGCTACGGTTATGCAAAAGTACCGATCCCGCTCAAGCAACACTGGCAGCGTCACCTCGAGGCTTATCTCGGTGGCCGGGAGAGTTTGAAAGGTTTGATTCTGATGATGGACATCCGTCATCCAATGACCGACTTCGACCTGCTGATGCTCGATTGGGCCGTTGCCGCCGGCATGCCGATGCACATTCTGCTGACCAAGGCCGACAAGCTGACCTACGGCGCAGCCAAGAACACCCTGCTCAAGGTGCAGTCGGAAATTCGCAAGGGTTGGGGCGATCTGGTGACGATCCAGCTGTTCTCGGCGCCAAAACGCATGGGCCTGGAAGAGGCCTACACTGTTCTGGCGGGCTGGATGGAACTGGCAGACAAAGGCGCCGAGGCGGCTGAGTAAACAGGGATTGGAAAATTGGCTGTGGTGCCTGCGCGTGCCGCAGCCGATTTTCGGGCAAAAAAAGCCCCGGATTTCATTGGGGAGGGAGAAATTCCGGGGTTTAAGTTCCGAACCGCTAGGGCGGGGTTCAGATATCTGCCAACACTTAACACAACATAGGAGCATCGAAGGGCTTCACCAGCCATTCAGTAACTCTGAGTAGTGTGCTGCAAGATTAGTTCAGATTTTTTTTGAAAAGCTTTGGAATAATCCCAAGTGCTTTTCGAAATAAGCAGGACTTGCCGGGTTTGCCGCCACGTCGTGTCGCGGCAAACCGTCGGTAAATGGCTTAGTGAGCCTCATCCCAATTGTTGCCCACACCCACTTCGACCAGCAGCGGCACATCCAGTTTCGCCGCCTCGCTCATGTGCACGCGAATCTCCGCGCTGACCTGCTCGACCAGATCCTCACGCACCTCCAGCACCAGTTCGTCGTGCACTTGCAGGATGACCTTCGCGTCCAGTCCGGACGACGCCAGCCAGTTATCCACCGCGACCATGGCTTTCTTGATGATGTCGGCGGCCGTGCCCTGCATCGGCGCGTTGATCGCCGTGCGTTCGGCGGCTGCGCGTTCCTGCGGCTTGTTCGAGTTGATCTCCGGCAGGTACAACCGACGACCGAAGAACGTCTCGACATACCCCTGATCCGCCGCCTGGGCGCGGGTGCGATCCATGTACTCGCGAACGCCGGGATAGCGCGCAAAGTAGGTGTCGATGTAGGCCTTGGCGGTCTTGGTGTCGACGCCAATGTCCTTGCCGAGCTTCTGCGCGCCCATGCCATAGATCAAACCGAAGTTGATCGCCTTGGCGCCACGGCGCTGGTCGGAGGTCACTTCATTGAGTTCGACCTTGAACACTTCGGCAGCGGTAGCGGTGTGCACGTCGAGGTTGTTGCGGAAGGCGTTCATCAGGCCTTCGTCTTTGGACAGGTGCGCCATGATCCGCAGTTCGATCTGCGAGTAGTCCGCCGCCAGCAGTTTGTATCCTTTTGGCGCCACGAAAGCCTGGCGGATGCGCCGGCCTTCTGCGGTACGCACCGGAATGTTCTGCAGGTTCGGATCGCTGGAGGACAAGCGGCCGGTGGAAGCCACGGCCTGATGGTACGAGGTGTGGATGCGCCCGGTGCGCGGGTTGATCTGCTCCGGCAGACGATCGGTGTAGGTGCTTTTCAGCTTGCTCATCGAGCGGTGCTCCATCAGCACCTTCGGCAAGCGGTGATCGTCCTCGGCAAGTTTCGCCAGTACTTCCTCGGCGGTGGACGGCTGGCCCTTGGCGGTTTTTTTCAGCACCGGCAGGCCGAGTTTTTCGTAAAGGATCACGCCCAGCTGCTTCGGCGAGCCGAGGTTGAATTCTTCGCCGGCGATCTCGAACGCTTCGCGCTCCAGCGCGACCATCTTGTTGCCCAGCTCGATGCTCTGGATACCGAGCAGCTCGGCGTCGACAAACGCGCCCTGGCGTTCGATGCGCGCCAGCACTGGCACCAGTGGCATCTCGATGTCGGTCAGCACGCTGGCCAGGCTCGGGATCGCGCTGAGTTTTTCAAACAGGGTCTGGTGCAGCCGCAAGGTGATGTCGGCGTCTTCGGCGGCATACGGCCCGGCCTGTTCCAGGGCGATCTGGTCGAAGGTCAGTTGCTTGGCGCCTTTGCCGGCGATGTCCTGGAAGCTCACGGTGGTGTGGTCCAGGTACTTCTGCGCGAGGCTGTCCATGTCGTGGCGGGTGGCGGTGGAGTTGAGCACGTAGGACTCAAGCATGGTGTCGAAGGCAATCCCGCGCACGTGGATGCCCTGGCTCTGATCGCCGCCGATGGCGCAGTTGGCCAGGATATTCATGTCGAATTTGGCGTGTTGGCCGACCTTGAGTTTGTTCGGGTCTTCCAGAATCGGCTTGAGCGCGCGCAGCACGGTGTCGCGATCCAGTTGCTCCGGTACACCGATGTAAGAGTGGGTCAGCGGGATGTACGCCGCTTCGTTGGCCTGCACGGCGAACGACAGGCCGACCAGTTGCGCCTGTTGCGCGTCGATGCCGGTGGTTTCGGTGTCGAAGGCGAACAGCCTGGCGTTGTTCAGTTTTTCCAGCCAGACGTCGAAACGCGCCTGATCGAGGATGGTTTCGTAGGCAGCTTCGACGGGAGCGACAGGCGCTTCTTCCGCTGGCGCGCTGAACAGATCGCCGGCCGGCGCAGGCTCGGCAGCAGCGCTCAGTTCCTGACGCTTGGCGTCGCGATCCAGATCATTGATCCAGCTTTTGAATTCCAGCAGCGAGTACAGCTCGTAGAGCTTGGCCGGGTCTTCGGCGCCCATCTGCAAATCATCGAGTTCAACGTCCAGCGGCACATCGACCTTGATGGTCGCCAGTTGATAGGAGAGAAACGCCATCTCCTTGTGCTCTTCGAGCTTGGCCGGCAGGGTCTTGGCCCCGCGAATCGGCAGGGTCGGGACGATGTCGAGGTTTGCGTAGAGCTCGGTCAGGCCGCCGTTAACGCCCACCAGCAGGCCGGACGCAGTCTTCGGGCCGATGCCGGGAACGCCGGGGATGTTGTCGGAAGAATCGCCCATCAGTGCCAGATAATCGATGATCTGCTCCGGAGCGACGCCGAATTTCTCCTTCACGCCCTCTACGTCCATCGAGCTACCGGACATGGTGTTGACCAAGGTAATGTGGCCGTCGACCAGTTGCGCCATGTCCTTGTCGCCGGTGGAGATGATCACCGGGCGATCCGCCGCCGCACTGCTGCGGGCGAGGGTGCCGATCACGTCGTCAGCCTCGACGCCTTCCACGCACAGCAGCGGGAAGCCGAGGGCGATCACGCTCTGGTGCAGCGGCTCGATCTGCACGCGCATGTCGTCGGGCATGCTTGGGCGGTTGGCCTTGTATTCGGCGTACATCTCATCGCGAAACGTCCCGCCCTTGGCGTCGAAGACCACGGCGAACGGGCTGTCCGGGTACTGCTTGCGCAGACTCTTGAGCATGTTCAGCACACCTTTGACCGCGCCGGTCGGCAGGCCTTTGGAGGTGGTCAGCGGTGGCAGTGCGTGGAAAGCACGGTACAGGTAAGACGAACCGTCCACCAGGACGAGGGGGGCTTGGCTCATGAGCAGAATCAACCTTTTCGGCGGGCCCGGCGCTAGAATAGCGGGACCGTTGACGACAAAGGGACAAGGTTATCATGCGTACGTTAAATCGCTTGCTGCTGGTCAGTTTGATTGCTGTCTCACCGCTGGTTGCGATCGCGGCGGATGATGCGCCGTCAGCGGACCCGGAAGTCACCATCCGTACCGAGGGTGACAAGACCATCCAGGAGTACCGTCAGAACGGTTTCCTGTATGCGATCAAGGTCACCAAGAAAGGATTCCCGCCCTATTTTCTGGTGCGTGCGGACGGTACCGATGCAAACTTCATCCGCTCGGATCAGCCGGATATGCTGATTCCGTCGTGGAAGATTTTCGAATGGAAGTAGTCTCTTAACTTTAATCGGCGCCGCTGTGCTGGCGGCGCCCGAACTGAGCAGTTTTTAACCATGTCTGTGTTCACCCCCCTGGCTCGGCCCGAGCTGGAAACCTTTCTCGCCCCTTACGGGCTTGGCCGTCTGCTTGATTTCCAGGGGATTGCCGCCGGCAGTGAAAACACCAATTTCTTTATCAGCCTGGAGCAGGGCGAGTTCGTCCTGACCCTGGTCGAGCGTGGCCCTGTGCAGGAAATGCCGTTCTTCATCGACTTGCTCGACGTCCTGCACGAGGCCGATCTGCCGGTGCCTTACGCACTGCGCACCACCGACGGCGTGGCGCTGCGTGAGCTGAAGGGCAAGCCGGCGCTGTTGCAGCCACGTCTGTCGGGCAAGCACATCAAGGTCGCCAACGCGCAGCATTGCGCGCAGGTCGGCGAGTTGCAGGCACATCTGCACCTGGCGACCCAGGGCGAGCGCATGATCAAGCGCAAGACCGATCGTGGCCTGGACTGGATGCTGGAGGAGGGCACCGAATTTCTCTCGCACCTGAGCGATGCGCCGCGTGCGCTGCTGCACAAGGCGCTGGATGAAATCACCGTGCAGAAAGAGCGGATTCTCGCCTTGCCTCGGGCGAATATTCACGCCGACCTGTTCCGCGATAACGCGATGTTCGAAGGCACGCACCTGACCGGGCTGATCGACTTCTACAACGCCTGCTCGGGGCCGATGCTGTACGACGTGGCGATTGCCTTGAATGACTGGTGTTCGGACGAGGACGGCCTGATCGATGGCCCGCGAGCTCGGGCATTTCTTGGCGCTTATGCCGCGTTGCGACCATTCACGGCGGCGGAAGCTGAGTTGTGGCCGACCCTGCTGCGCGTGGCGTGTGTGCGGTTCTGGCTGTCGCGATTGATCGCGGCGGAGCAGTTTGCCGGGCAGGACGTGCTGATTCACGATCCCAAGGAGTTCGAGCAGCGCTTGGCGCAGCGGCAGCAGGTCAATACACCGTTGCCTTTTGCCCTTTAAAAACTTCGCGAGCAGGCTCGCTCCCCCAGGGTTTCGGCGATCCTGTGGGAGCGAGCCTGCTCGCGAATGGGGGCAATACCGATGCCGGTGTTACAGCGATTCCAGGCACCCTGCCAGATCATTGCCCAGCTTCTCCAGCACTTGCTCATAGCCTTGAGCCGTCGCCGGGGTGTATCCGCCCAGCGCATCCAGCTCCGCCAGTTTCACTGGCAGGCCGGCCACCAAAGTCTCGGCCAGACGCGGACGCAATGGCGGCTCACTGAACACACAAGTCTTGCCCACTTCCTGCAAGCGCTTGCGCATCGCCGCAACATGCTGCGCACCGGGCTGCACTTCGGCGGCTACGCTGAACACACCGGCATGCTTCAGGCCATAAGCTTCTTCAAAGTAATCAAACGCCTCGTGAAAGACGAAGTACGGCTTGCCTTCAACGCTGGCCAGACGCTTCTTCAAACGCTGATCCAATGCATCCAGACGCTCATCAAACGCCTTGGCGTTGCTCTGATAGCGCTCGGCGTTGGCCGGATCGGCAGCGCTCAAGTCAGCGGCCATTTTCTCGGCAATGACCCGCGCGTTGACCGGCGCTAACCACAAATGCGCGTCCAGCGTGCCCGGGCGGTGATCGTGATCATGCTCGTCGGCGTCTTCGGCGTGGGAGTGGCTGTCCTCGGCGAAACGACGCAGTTTCATGCCCGGCAGGTCCTGCACCGCCACGCTCGGCAGGGTTCGCCCGTTCAGTACACGCGGCAGGAAACCTTCCATGTCCGGGCCGATCCAGTACAGCAGATCGACTGATTGCACCTTGCGCACGTCGGACGGGCGCAGCGCGTAGTTATGCGGCGAAGCACCCGGCGGCAGCAGCACCTCCGGGATGGCCACACCGTCCTGCACTGCCGCAGCAATCAGTTGCAACGGTTTGATGCTGGTGAGGACCTTGACCTCGGCCTGAGCCGAACCGATCAGCAGAAAACTGGCGACAAACGCCACAAAAACAGAAAAAAGTCGGGACACGATGACCACTCAATGAGGCGAGAACGGGTAACATAATAACGTCTCTATCAAAACTCGTCGCCGCCCATGCCTATTACACCGATTGCCAGCCGTCCCCACGACCACTCTCATTGCGTGCACAGCGCACTGACCGAGGCCGATGCCTTGTGCGCCCAGAAAGGCTTGCGCCTGACCGCGTTGCGCCGCCGGGTGCTGGAACTGGTGTGGCAGAGCCACAAGCCGCTGGGCGCCTACGACATTCTCGCGGTGTTGAGCGAGCAGGACGGCCGTCGCGCCGCACCGCCGACCGTGTATCGCGCGCTGGATTTCCTTTTGGAAAACGGCCTGGTGCACCGTATCTCCTCGCTCAACGCCTTCGTTGGCTGTGTGCATCCGGAACACGCGCATCAGGGCCAGTTCCTGATCTGCCGCGACTGCCACGCGGCGATCGAACTTGAACAAAAAGTGATCAGCGACGCGATTATCAACAGCGCCAGGGATGTCGGTTTCATCGTCGAAACCCAGACCGTCGAAGTGGTCGGCCTGTGCTCCGGTTGCCAGGGGGCTTGATGAGCAACGCGCTGATCCGTCTGGAACAGGTCGCTGTCACGTTTGCCGGACAGACGGTGCTGGACAATATCGAACTGAGCGTCGAACCGGGGCAGATTGTCACCCTGATCGGCCCTAACGGTGCCGGCAAGACCACGCTGGTGCGCGCCGTGCTCGGTTTGCTCAAACCGGACAGCGGCAGCGTCTGGCGCAAGCCCAAGCTGCGCGTCGGTTACATGCCGCAAAAACTCCACGTCGATCCGACCTTGCCGCTCTCGGTGCTGCGCTTTTTGCGCCTGGTGCCGGGCGTTGATCGTCCGCGTGCGTTGGCCGCGTTGAAAGAAGTCGGCGCCGAACACGTCATCGACAGCCCGGTACAAAGCGTTTCTGGTGGCGAAATGCAGCGCGTGCTGCTCGCTCGAGCGTTGCTGCGCGAGCCTGAGTTGCTGGTGCTCGATGAGCCGGTGCAAGGCGTCGATGTTGCCGGCCAAGCCGAGCTGTACAGTCTGATTACCCGGCTGCGCGACCGTCACGGCTGCGGCGTATTGATGGTGTCCCACGATTTGCATCTGGTCATGAGCACCACCGACCAGGTGGTCTGCCTCAACCGTCATGTCTGCTGCTCCGGGCATCCCGAGCAGGTCAGCGGCGATCCGGCGTTCGTCGAGCTGTTCGGCAAGAATGCGCCGAGCCTGGCGATCTATCACCACCATCACGACCACGCCCACGACCTGCACGGTTCGGTGGTCAAGGCGCCCGATGCGGGCCACACCCACGTTCACGGAGACCACTGCAAGCATGGCTGATTTTCTGTTGTATGCCCTGCTTGCAGGTCTGGCGCTGGCGCTGGTCGCGGGTCCGCTTGGTTCGTTCGTGGTCTGGCGGCGCATGGCGTATTTCGGCGACACCTTGTCCCACGCCGCACTGCTCGGTGTGGCGCTCGGCTTTCTTCTGGATGTCAGCCCGACGGTGGCGGTGACGGTCGGTTGCCTGTTGTTGGCGGTTTTGCTGGTGACCTTGCAACAGCGCCAGCCGCTGGCGTCCGACACGCTGTTGGGAATTCTCGCGCCGAGCACGCTCTCTCTCGGCCTGGTGGTACTAAGCTTCATGCATGAAGTGCGGATCGACCTGATGGCCTATCTGTTCGGTGACCTGCTGGCGATCAGTCCGACCGATCTGGCGTGGATCCTCGGTGGCAGCGCGGCGGTGCTGGTGTTGCTGGTGACGCTGTGGCGGCCATTGCTGGCGATCACCGTGCATGAAGAATTGGCCAAAGTCGAAGGCCTGCCGGTGGCGGGCCTGCGTATGGCGTTGATGCTGTTGATCGCGGTAGTGATTGCGGTGGCGATGAAAATCGTCGGGGTGTTGCTGATCACCTCGCTGCTGATCATCCCGGCCGCTGCGGCACAACGTCACGCCCGCTCGCCGGAGCAGATGGCGCTGGGCGCGAGCCTGCTGGGCATGCTCGCCGTGTGTGGCGGGCTGGCGCTGTCGTGGTTCAAGGACACCCCGGCCGGGCCGTCAATCGTTGTGACGGCGGCCGCACTGTTTCTGCTGAGTTTTGTTCTGCCCCGTCGAGGGGTGTAGACTTGCTCGCTTTTTGCGCAATTAGAGAGTCGCAGGAATGAAGCCGTTCGCCTCCCGTTATCTGCTCCTTGTCGCATTTTCCGTGCTGCTGGGCGCCTGCCAAAGCACGCCGCCGGTGGCTGAAGTCCCCGACGCGCGGGCCGCGGCCATCGCACAGCTGGAGCAAAGCCTGGCCAGCAGCGAACTGGCCACCGCCGAAGACCAATTGGCCGCCTTGCAGGCACAGAGCCCCAACGATCAGTCCCTTGAGCAATACCAGCGGCAGTTGGCCGAAGCCTATCTGCGCCGTAGTCAGATCGTGTTGCAGAAAGGCGACGTGAATGCCGCCGCCACTGCGCTGAGCCGTGCCCGCGCCCTGATGCCCAAGGCTCCGGCGCTGACCGGTGGAGTCAACGGCGCCATCACCGAAGCCCGCAAAGCCGAGCTGGAAAAAGCTGAAGCCGCACTGCTCGCTGCCGAAGCCAAACCGAAAGCCAAGGTGATCGACCCGACCGCCGAGAGCACCACGGTGGCGCTGAACATCACCGATAGCCGCAAACTTCGCCGGCAATTGGATGCGATCGCCGCTGATGTGGTGAATTATGAGTGTGGGGTGACCATTCAGGCGCCGCGTACCGATGACTATCCGTGGCTGGCGACTCTGCTGACCAAGCGGGTGAAGAAGTTGAACCCGGATTTTGATCTGAAGATTGTGAAGCAAACTCTGCGCACAGTACCGGCGCAGATGGTCTTGAGTCCGCGTAAACCTTAAAAGCTTCGCGAGCAAGCTCGCTCCCACATTTGATCTTGGGCCTGACACAAAATCTGTGTTCACCAGAGATCCCTTGTGGGAGCGAGCTTGCTCGCGAAAGCGTCCTTTCAGCCAACGAAGCTTTTAAGCCGGAATGGCTTTCGCCTTAGGCTCCCGCGCCCAAACCCGATGCTGCCCGATCGCGGCAAAGAACGGTTTGGTCAACGCTTTCACATCCTTGCCCTGCAGCAACCCTGCATCCGCTTCCAGCTTCAGCAGATCCTGCAACTGTTCGGCCTCGCCGTGCAGCGCAATCGCTTTCAGATGCTTGTACGCCTCCAGCAGGTAATGCAACGCCACGCCATCGCCGCTCAACGCCTTGATTGACGCCGCGCCACCTGGCACGAACACCGCATCGAAGATCACCGAAGGCATGCCTTCCATTGATGCATCCACCGCCAGGGTTTTGCCGTCGGCAGTCTTCACCGGCGCCGAGGTCGGACCGAGCAATTTGGCGTGTGCACCTTCAGCCGCCAAGGCCTTTTTCATCGCATCAATCGCCGCACTATCGACGCCGTTGGCGGCAAGGATCGCCACTTTGCGGGTCTTGATGTTTTCTGGCAGCAGATTGGCCTGGCTCAGCGCTGGCGAATGATCGAACGAGGTTTTGCGCACCTCGACCGTGCCTTTGCCCGGCGCCGGCAGGCCCAGATTGGCCGCGACGCGTTTAGCCAGTTCCAGGTCGATGTTGGCGAGAATCTCGTTCACCTGCCGCGCGCGGATGAACTCCCGTTCAACCTTGCCCAGTTCGAAGCTGTAGGCGGCGATGATGTGTTCCTTCTCGTGCTCACTCATGCTGTTGAAGAACAGCCGCGCCTGGGAGAAGTGGTCGCTGAACGATTCGCTGCGCTGGCGGATCTTGTTCGCGTCGATGCGTTCCGGGTAGCTCTCGAAGCCACCGTCCTGCGCCGCCGGCGGGGTTTCTTTCGGCCAGCCGCCATCAATCGAGTTTGGTTCGTAGGATGCACGACCCTTGTCGATCACCGTGCGGTGCTGCGCGTCGCGCTGACCGTTGTGGAACGGTGCCACCGGGCGGTTGATCGGCAGCTCATGAAAATTCGGCCCGCCGAGTCGGCTGATTTGCGTGTCGGTGTAGGAAAACAGTCGACCTTGCAGCAGCGGATCGTTGGAGAAGTCGATGCCGGGCACGATGTGGCCTGGGCAAAACGCGACCTGCTCGGTCTCGGCAAAGAAGTTGTCCGGGTTACGGTTGAGGGTCATCTTGCCCAGCGGGGTGATCGGCACGATTTCTTCGGGGATCAGTTTGGTCGGGTCGAGGATGTCGAAATCGAAGTCGTGCTCGTTTTCCTCCTCAATGATCTGTACACCCAGCTCCCATTCCGGGTAATCGCCCATCTCGATGGCTTCCCAGAGGTCGCGACGGTGGTAGTCGGTGTCTTTACCGGCGAGTTTCTGCGCCTCGTCCCACACCAGTGAGCAGGTGCCGGCGGTAGGGCGCCAGTGGAATTTGACGAAGCGCGATTTGCCCTCGGCGTTGACCAGGCGGAAGGTGTGCACGCCAAAGCCCTGCATGCTGCGCAGGCTTTTCGGGATCGCCCGGTCGGACATCGCCCAGATGACCATGTGCGCCGATTCCGGCACCAGGGATACGAAGTCCCAGAACGTGTCGTGAGCCGAGCCACCGGTGGGGATTTCATTGTGCGGCTCGGGTTTCACCGCGTGGACGAAGTCGGGGAACTTGATTGCGTCCTGAATGAAAAACACCGGCATGTTGTTGCCGACCAGGTCGAAATTGCCTTCGTCGGTGAAGAACTTCACCGCGAAACCACGCACGTCACGCACGGTATCGCCGGAGCCGCGTGGCCCCTGTACGGTGGAAAAACGCACGAACACCGGGGTTTTTTTCCCCGGATCCTGCAGGAAACCGGCCTTGGTCAGTGTCGAATGGTTCTCGTAGGCCTGAAAGAAACCATGCGCGCCAGTGCCGCGGGCGTGGACGATACGCTCCGGGATTCGCTCATGGTCAAAGTGCGTGATTTTCTCACGCATGATGAAGTCTTCCAGCAGCGACGGCCCGCGCGGGCCGGCCTTCAGGGTGTTCTGGTTGTCGGCGACCTTCACCCCCTGGTTGGTGCGCAGGGCCTGGCCGGTGGCGTCGGAACGAAAGGTCTCCAGGCTGTCGAGTTTGGCGTTGGTGTTGGCGCGATCCTTGGTATCGGATCCGGCCATCTGGCTTTTGTCGGTCGTAGGTTTCTTGCTGCTCATCAGACGTAAACTCCTCGATTGACCCCGATAAGTGCGGGGACTCTTGAGTGGTTCCCGGGCACGGCACCCAGGGTTTTCAAGTCGCTTACCTAATGACTGACGAGGGTTTTGGGCGTTCCTTTTTTATGACCTTTGATCTTGTTATTGCCAAATCGAAGGTTAATTGCGAAATAAATGCTAAGAACCTCTATACGGACAGGCTAAAATGCGCGCCCGGCTAACCGCTGATCCTTTTCTAACGCGCCCCACAAGGTTCGCTACGTGATCGAGTTTCAAAACGTCCACAAAACTTACCGCGTCGCCGGTAAGGACATTCCCGCCCTGCACCCGACCAGTCTTGCGATTGAAAACGGTCAGGTGTTCGGCCTGATCGGCCATTCCGGTGCGGGAAAAAGTACCCTGCTGCGTCTGATCAATCGCCTGGAAGACTCCAGCGGCGGCAAGATTTTCGTCGACGGCGAAGAAGTCACCGCGCTGGACGCCAACGGCCTGCGCCGTTTCCGCCAGCAAGTCGGGATGATCTTCCAGCACTTCAACCTGCTCGCCTCCAAGACCGTAGCCGACAACGTCGCGCTGCCGCTGACCCTGGCCGGCGAACTGTCGACCAGCGAGATCAATCAGCGCGTCGCCGAGTTGCTGGCGCGGGTCGGCCTGTCCGATCACGCCAAGAAGTACCCGGCACAATTGTCCGGCGGCCAGAAGCAGCGCGTCGGCATCGCCCGCGCCCTGGCGACCAAGCCGAAAATTCTGCTGTGCGACGAGGCTACCAGCGCCCTTGACCCGCAGACCACCGCGTCGGTCCTGCAACTGCTGGCCGAGATCAACCGCGAGCTGAAACTGACCATCGTCCTGATCACCCACGAGATGGACGTGATCCGTCGCGTCTGCGACCAAGTGGCGGTAATGGATGCTGGCGTGATCGTCGAGCAAGGCTCGGTGGCCGATGTGTTCCTGCATCCGCAGCACCCGACCACCAAGCGTTTTGTGCAGGAAAGCGAGCAGATCGACGAAAACGAGCAGCGTGATGACTTCGCTCACGTGCCGGGTCGCATCGTGCGCCTGACCTTCCAGGGCGAAGCGACTTACGCGCCGTTGCTCGGTACCGTCGCCCGGGAAACCGGGGTCGACTACAGCATCCTCGCCGGTCGCATCGACCGCATCAAAGACATTCCTTACGGGCAATTGACCCTCGCCGTCACCGGTGGCGACATGGAAGCGGCCTTCGCCCGTTTCGCCGCCGCTGACGTTCACATGGAGGTGCTGCGTTAATGGAAATGTACGACGCTGCAATCAAGAACTACGACGCCGCAGTAGAAGCCATCAAGCTGTTCTTCCAGAACATCGACTGGCTGGAAATCGGCCTGGCCACCAACGACACCATGATGATGCTCGGTGGTTCGCTGTTGTTCACCGTTCTGCTCGGCCTGCCGCTGGGTGTGCTGCTGTTTCTCTGCAGCCCGCGCCAGTTGCTGGAAAACCGGGTGGTCTACGCGATCATGTCGCTGGCGGTGAACATCCTGCGCTCGCTGCCGTTCATCATTCTGTTGATCGTGATGATCCCGTTCACCGTGATGATCACCGGCACCTCGCTGGGCGTGGCCGGGGCGATTCCGCCGTTGGTAGTGGGGGCGACTCCGTTCTTCGCGCGTCTGGTGGAAACCGCACTGCGTGAAGTTGACCGCGGCATCATCGAAGCCACTCAGTCGATGGGCGCGACCACCCGGCAGATCATCATGAACGCCTTGCTGCCAGAGGCCCGTCCGGGCATTTTCGCGGCGATTACGGTGACGGCGATTACACTGGTGTCCTACACGGCGATGGCCGGTGTGGTCGGCGCCGGGGGTCTGGGTGACCTGGCGATCCGTTTCGGCTACCAGCGTTTCCAGACTGACGTGATGATCGTCACCGTGGTGTTGCTGCTGATTCTGGTGCAAGTGCTGCAAATGGTCGGTGATCGACTGGTCGTGCATTTTTCGCGCAAATAACCGGTTTTTTGTAAATCAAGAGATGAGCCGGCCATTCGCTGGCAGGCGCCACACGGGCGCTTTGAAAAGGAGTTAGCTGAATGAAAAAACTGATCGCTGCTTTCGCTGCCGTAGCCGCTTTTTCGGCCCACGCTGCAGAAACCCTGACCGTTGCCGCCACCCCGGTGCCGCACGCGGAAATCCTCGAGTTCGTGAAACCGGCGCTGGCCAAGGAAGGCGTGGATCTGAAGGTCAAGGTGTTCACCGACTACATTCAGCCCAACGTACAGGTCGCCGAAAAGCGTCTGGACGCTAACTTCTTCCAGCACCAGCCGTACCTCGACGAGTTCAACAAGGCCAAGGGCACCAGCCTGGTTGCTGTGACCGGCGTGCACCTGGAGCCATTGGGTGCGTACTCGAACAAGTACAAGAAGCTTGATGAACTGCCAAGCGGCGCCAACGTGGTAATCCCGAACGACGCCACCAACGGCGGCCGTGCGCTGTTGCTGCTGGACAAGGCGGGCGTGATCAAGCTGAAGGATTCGAAGAACATTCTGTCGACTGTCAAAGACATCGCCGAGAACCCGAAAGACCTGAAGATCCGTGAACTGGAAGCCGCGACCATCCCGCGCGTGCTGACCCAGGTCGATCTGGCGCTGATCAACACCAACTACGCGCTGGAAGCCAAGCTCGATCCATCCAAGGATGCGCTGGTGATCGAAGGCAACGACTCGCCTTACGTGAACATCCTGGTGTCCCGTGCGGACAACAAGGACAGCGACGCGATGCAGAAACTGGCGGCTGCCCTGCATAGCCCGGAAGTGAAGAAGTTCATTACCGAGAAGTACAAAGGCGCGGTATTGCCGGCGTTCTGATTTAGATTGCTGCAACGAAAAAGGGGACGCCATGAGCGTCCCCTTTTTTGTGTCTGGCTTTGGACCTGCTGTGAAGCTTCCCCTCACCCCAGCCCTCCCGAAACGTCGGACCGCCCAGAGGGAGAGGGGGCCGATCTTCAAGCTCTTCGAGCCTGAGTTCGACTCACAATTGCAGGCCGGCGCAACTCGAACAAACACCTCGGTCAGTTCCCTCTCCCTCCGGGAGAGGGTTAGGGTGAGGGGCTTTTCGCTCTTCGGCGTTTATTTGCGGTTGAGCATCACCGGCAACTGCGCGACCAGTTTGGCGTTGTTCAACGGCGCCCGAATAAACCCGCGCTGCGTCCCGTCCGGCCCGATCACCGCCAGGTTGCCGCTGTGATCCACGGTGTAGTTCGGCTTGCTGGTATCGGCCGGAATAAACGGAATGCTCACCGCATTGGCGACCTTCTGCAGCTCTTCGATCGACTTCGGCGTCAGGCCGATGAACTGCGGATCGAAGTAGCCCAGGTACTGCTTCAACTGCTGCGGGTTATCGCGGTTCGGGTCAACGCTGACCAGTACGATCTGCAACTTGTCCACAGCGTCTTTGGGCAACTCGCTCTTGATCTGGCGCAATTGGGCGAGGGTGGTCGGGCAGATGTCCGGGCAGAAGGTGTAGCCGAAGAACAGCAGGCTCCACTTGCCTTTCAACTCGTCGATGGCGACCGGTTGGCCATCCTGATTGGTCATGGTCACGCCCGGCAGGGTGCGGCTCTGCGGCAGCAGGATGATGCCGGCGTCGATCAGCGCGGTGGGGTCGCCCTGGCCCTTGCCACTCAGCACTTTGTTGACGGTAAGTCCCAGGATCAGCGCGATCACGGCGACGAGGATGAAGACGGTTTTCTGGGTTCGAGTCATAAGTTCAACAGTAAGTAGTGGTCTACGAGCAGGGCGATGAACAACAGGAACAAGTAATAAATAGAGTACTTGAAGGTGTTGATCGCCGCGTGCGGCCGAGTGCCACGGTACAGCACCACGGCCCATTGCAGAAACCTTGCGCCCAGCGCGAGAGCGCACAGCAGATACAGCACGCCGCTCATGTGGATCACGTACGGCAGCAGACTCACCGCCAGCAGCGCAAAGGTGTAGAGCAGAATGTGCACTTTGGTGTAATGCTCGCCGTGGGTCACCGGCAGCATCGGGATGTCGGCCTTGGCGTATTCCTCTTTACGATGGATTGCCAGCGCCCAGAAGTGCGGCGGGGTCCAGGCGAAGATGATCAGCACCAGCAGCAACGGTTCGGCGCTGACATGACCGGTGGCGGCGGTCCAGCCAAGCAGTGGCGGGGCGGCGCCGGCGAGGCCGCCGATGACGATGTTCTGCGGCGTCGCACGCTTGAGGAAACCGGTGTAGATCACCGCGTAGCCGAGCAGGGAGGCGAGGGTCAGCCAGGCAGTCAGCGGGTTGGTGAAGGTCAGCAACAAGGCCTGGCCGAGCAGCGCCAGGACCAAGGCAAAGGTCAGTGCCGCAGCCGGCGATACCCGGCCTTCAGCCAATGGCCGCTTGTGGGTGCGCGCCATCACCGCGTCAATGCGCCGGTCCACCACATGGTTGACCGCCGCCGCACCGCCGGCACACAGGGCGATCCCGAGGTTGCCGAACAACAGCACGGTCCACGGCACCCCGGCACGGGTCGCGAGGAACATGCCGACCAGTGAGGTGATGAGCATCAGCACCACCACTTTCGGCTTGGTCAGCTCCAGATAGTCACGCCACAGCGCTTGCGCGGGACGTTCGCCGATCAGAAGCGCCATGGCGTTTCTCCTTTAATGGTGATGGGCGCCGCCACGTGTTTACGCGGGCTGAGGCGCCAGCGTGCGAGCACCGGCTGTTTGACCCGGACCAGACTGGTCCGTGCGTGGTAATTGACCAGCACCATCGTCAGCAACAGCGCCGCACCGCCGGCGTTATGCGCCACCGCCACCGGCAGCGGCAGATGGAACAGCACATTGCTGATGCCGAGGGTGATTTGTGCGCCGAGGGCGACCAGCACCAGCCCGGCGAGCCGGGTCATGCCGACGGCTCTGAGTTGCCAGGCCAGCCCGAGCAGCACCAGCGTCACCAGCAACGCGCCGATGCGGTGGGTCAGGTGGATTGCCGTGCGCGCATCGCTGTCGAGCTGGCCGCCGAGGTAATTCGGGCCGATGTGCTGGGTCAGGTGAAAGCCGTTGGCAAAATCAGCGGGCGGCAGCCATTGACCGTGGCAGGTCGGAAAGTCGATGCAGGCCACCGCCGCGTAGTTGGAACTGACCCAGCCGCCCAGCGCGATCTGGCCGATCACCAGCAACAGTCCCGCCGTCGCCCAATACTGCAAACGCCTGGGCACGGTCAGCGCCGGCAGCACGCCGGAGAGTCTCAAGGTCAGCAGGAACAGCAGGCTCAATGTCGCGAAGCCGCCGAGCAAATGCCCGGTGACCACTTGCGGCCAGAGTTTGAGCGTCACCGTCCACATGCCGAACGCTGCTTGGGCGAACACCACCGCCAGCAGAAACAGCGGCAGCTTCAGCGGCTGTCCCGGATGCCGGCGATTGACCCAGGCGCGTCCGGCCAGAATCGAAATCAGCAGGCCGAGGGTCCCGGCGAAGTAGCGGTGGATCATCTCGTTCCAGCCCTTGTGCGCCACCACCGGCGAGTCGGGGTAATGCAGTTCGGCATGGGCCAGTTGGGCTTCGCTTTTCGGCACGCTGATAAAACCGTAACAGCCCGGCCAGTCCGGACAGCCGAGGCCGGCGTGGGTCAGGCGGGTGTAGGCGCCGAGCAGCACGACGATCAGTGCCAGCAGGGTGGCAAACAGCGCGAGGCGAAATCCAGGTTTGGCCATGACGATGCCCTTATCCGATGTTCGACAGTTTCAGCAGGTGGCGCAGGTCGTTGAGCAAGTCCTTGCCCTTCACACTCGGGTCGTAGCGCAGCACGAGGTTGCCGTGCGGGTCGATGATCCACAGCTGCGGCGTGGCCTTGTCGCCGGTGGTCTTGCTGAAGGTGGCGGCGTCCAGCGGGTAGCGTTGCAGCTGTGGGTATTCGCGGTTCAGCTTGGCTTCGTACTCGGCGCCCAGCGGTTGCGCGGCGGCGAGGGCGTGGCTGGCGCGTCCGGCATCGCGACCGAGGCCGATCTGGATCTGCCGGGCGAGGTACACCAGTTGCTGGCAATCGACCGCGCAGTCCCTGGGTGCGGTCACCAGCATCTGCCAGCGCTGTTCATCGGCCTGCACACCGAGGTCGGCGCGGGACTGACCGTTGCCGATCAGTTCGCCGTGGTAGCTGCGCCCTTCCGGCACCCAGAACTGCAATTTGTACATGCCGGTGGCGAGGATCATCGGGCCGATCACGCCGAGCAGAATCAGCAGCAGCTGGACCCGTCCACGACGACGGCTGGCCGGGTTTTTTGCCTCAGACATGCTGGGTGGATTCATGGCCGTTCCCATGGTGTTTCTCCTTTGCGTTGTGCAATCCAAGGTAGATGTAGAGACCGAGCAGGGCGGTGGCCATGGCAAACCATTGCACGGCGTAACCGAGGTGTTTTTCCGGGCCCATGGCGACCACCGGCCAGTCGGCCTCATAGCTGGCAGGGCCGGGTTCGGCGCGCAGTTCGTAGGCGAAACCGTCGCGGTCGAGGGTTTTCCACAGCCTGGCCGGCTCGACGGCGGTGATGGTTTGCGGCCAGGTGCTGCTGGCCGGGTCGGCGTGCAACTGGAAGGTCGCGCCGGGGGCGACGTAGACCCAGGCATCGAGACTCAGTGCCTCGGCCGGGGTGGTGAATTGCGGGGGTACGCGGCGATCGGGCCACGGCAGCCAGCCACGATTGACCAGTAGCCAAAGACCCGTGGCGCGGTCCTGAAACGGTTGCAGCAGCTCGATGCCGACCTTGCCGTTGCGCTGACGGTTGTCGAGTAGCAGGCTGTGGCCACCATCGAACTGGCCGTAAAGATGCACCCGGCGATAGGCCGGGTCGGTGCTGTGCAGCAATTCGCTGCTGGCCATCGGCGCGGCGGCGCGGCGTTCGGCGTAACTGGCGAGCAGGGCGGTTTTCTCCGCACCCCGGCCCAGTTGCCAGAAGCCCAGCGACACCAGCAGCGGCAGCAACAGCGCCACCACCACGGTCGGTATCACGCCCGGGTGAAAGCGCTTCATGGCCGCGCCACAAAGTCAGTCGTCGCGATCGCTATACTCAACTGCATCGCCTGTCCCCCGGAGTCTTCCCATGCTCAAAGCAGCCATTGTCGTGCTGCTGATTGCCACGGTGATCAGCCTGTTCAGCGGCCTGTTTTTCCTGGTCAAGGACGACAGCAGCTCGAATCGCCTGGTCATCGCCTTGAGTGTTCGGGTGGCATTGGCCGCCATCACCGTCGGCTTGATCGCCTGGGGCTTTTACAGCGGCCAACTGGTGTCCCACGTTACGTGGTAGCTGCAAGCGGTCAGCTACAAGCTACAAGTTAGAAGCTTTACCGCTTTGAGCTTGAGGCTTGCAGCTTGCCGCTTGCGGCTGTTGTCAAAGCACATAAACGAAGATGAACAAGCCGATCCACACCACGTCGACGAAGTGCCAGTACCAGCTCGCCGCTTCGAAACCGAACTGGTGCTCGTTGTCGAAATGGCCCTTCATGATGCGCATCAGCATCACGAACAGAATGATCGTGCCGATGGTCACGTGCGCACCGTGGAACCCGGTGAGCATGAAGAACGTGGCGCCATAAATGCCCGAGCCGAGGGTCAGGCCCAGTTCGTGATAGGCGTGGATGTATTCTTCAGCCTGGAAACCGAGAAACGCGCAGCCCAGCAATACCGTGATCGCCAGCCAGATTTTCAGCGCGCCGCGATGGCCCTTTTTCAAGGCATGGTGGGCGATGGTGATGGTGACGCTGGAGCTGACCAGCAGAATCGTGTTGATCAGCGGCAGGCCCCACGGGCTGATGATGTCTTTCGGTGGCGGGAACAGTTTCGGATCCGGTGTGTGCAGCAGCGGCCAGGTGAACTGGAAGTTCGGCCACAGCATGTGCGCGATGCCTTTGGTGCCTTCACCGCCGAGCGCTGGCCCGGAGATGTGTCGCACGTAAAACAGCGCACCGAAGAAGGCGATGAAGAACATCACCTCGGAGAAGATGAACCAGCTCATACCCCAGCGGAACGAGCGATCCAGCTGGGCGCTGTAAAGTCCCGCGCGGCTTTCCTTGATCACCGTGCCGAACCAGCCGAACAGCATGTACGCGACCAGCAGGCCACCGACAAAAAAGATCAGCGGGCCATGGGATTCGGGGCGCGCGGCCTTCAGATCGTTGAACCAGACGGCCAGACCGTACACGGTGACCAACATCCCGATCGTGGCAATGATCGGCCATTTGCTTTGGGCCGGAACGAAATAGTGCTCATGAGTTGCCATTTATTGTTCTCCTTATCGGGCACGCTCAACCGCCAGTGTTTACAGCCACCGGTGGATGTCGGGCGGTGATATCGAACAGCGTGTAGGACAGCGTCAGGTGCTTCACATCCTTGGGCATGTCGCGGTCAACAATGAAGCGCACCGGCATCTCGATCTGCTGACCGGGCTGCAGCACCTGCTGGGTAAAGCAAAAGCATTCGGTCTTGTGGAAATACGCCGCGGCGTTGCTCGGCGCGATGCTCGGCACGGCTTGCGCACTCATCGGTTTGTCGGTGGGATTGCGCGCGATGAAAATCATCTCGTTGACCGCGCCGGGGTTGGCGGTGAGTTCGTCATGCTTGGGGTAGAAGTCCCATGGCATATCGGCGGTGTTGGTCGAGAGAAACTGTACGCGCACCTGGCGTGAGGTATCGACGACCTGCTCGCCTTCGTACTGCCCGGCGGTCTTGCCATTGATGCCGAAGGCCTTGCACATCACGTCGTAGATCGGCACCAGGGCAAAGCCGAAGACAAACATTGCCACCACGACCCCGAGCAGCCGGGTGACGAGTTTTTTCATCGATACCGAA
Source organism: Pseudomonas sp. LF-5 (assembly GCF_037626295.1). Taxonomy (NCBI): domain Bacteria; kingdom Pseudomonadati; phylum Pseudomonadota; class Gammaproteobacteria; order Pseudomonadales; family Pseudomonadaceae; genus Pseudomonas; species Pseudomonas sp. LF-5. Next base: position 44,394 of record NZ_JARKMT010000003.1, on the reverse strand, counting down.
TCAGCCATGATTTTCAGCCTCCACCTGAATCTCTGTGGGAGCGAGCTTGCTCGCGAAGCAGGCGCTGCGGTTTCTCAGTGAAACCGAGTTATCGTTCTTCGCGAGCAAGCTCGCTCCCACAGTCATTTCACTTCCGGCGGCGTAGTAAAGGTGTGATAAGGCGCCGGCGACGGCACGCTCCACTCCAGCCCTTCGGCGCCATCCCACGGTTTGGCCGGGGCTGGCACGCCACCGCGAATGGTCTTGATCACGATGAACAGGAAGAAGATCTGCGTGGCGCCGAACATGAACGCGCCGATCGACGAGACCATGTTGAAGTCGGCGAACTGCAGGTTGTAGTCCGGGATCCGCCGGGGCATCCCCGCCAGACCCACAAAGTGCATCGGGAAGAAGGTCAGGTTCATGCCGACGAACGACAGCCAGAAGTGCAGCTTGCCGAGGGTTTCGTCGTACATGTGCCCGGTCCACTTTGGCAGCCAGTAGTAGGCCGAGGCGAAGATCCCGAAGATCGCCCCGGGCACCAGCACGTAGTGGAAGTGCGCGACCACGAAGTAGGTGTCCTGGTACTGGAAGTCCGCCGGGGCGATGGCCAGCATCAACCCGGAAAAACCGCCGATCGAGAACAGGATCACGAACGCCACGGCAAACAGCATCGGTGTCTCGAAAGTCAGCGAGCCCTGCCACATGGTGCTGGCCCAGTTGAACACCTTCACCCCGGTCGGCACGGCGATGAGCATGGTTGCGTACATGAAGAACAGCTCGCCCACCAGCGGGATGCCGACCACGAACATGTGGTGCGCCCAGACGATGAACGACAGGAACGCGATGCTCGCCGTCGCATAGACCATTGAGGTGTAGCCGAATAGCGGCTTGCGCGAGAAGGTCGGGATGATCTGGCTGACGGCGCCGAAGGCCGGCAGGATCATGATGTACACCTCGGGGTGGCCGAAGAACCAGAACACATGCTGGAACAGCACCGGGTCACCGCCACCGGCGGCACTGAAGAAACTGGTGCCGAAGTGGATGTCCATCAGCATCATCGTCACGCACCCGGCCAGCACCGGCATCACCGCGATCAGCAGGAACGCGGTGATCAGCCAGGTCCAGACGAACAGCGGCATTTTCATCAGGGTCATGCCGGGGGCACGCAGGTTGAGGATGGTGGCGATCACGTTGATCGCGCCCATGATCGAACTGATCCCCATCAGGTGGATGGCAAAGATGAAGAACGTCACGCTTTCCGGCGCGTAGGTGGTGGACAGTGGCGCGTAGAACGTCCAGCCGAAGTTCGGCCCGCCACCGGGGCTGAACAGGGTCGAGACCAGCAGCAGAAACGCCGCCGGCAACAACCAGAAGCTGAAGTTGTTCATCCGTGGCAGGGCCATGTCCGGCGCGCCGACCATCAGCGGGATCATCCAGTTGGCGAGGCCGACGAACGCCGGCATCACCGCACCGAAGACCATCACCAGGCCGTGCATGGTGGTCATCTGGTTGAAGAATGCCGGTTCGACGATCTGCAAACCGGGCTGGAACAGCTCGGCGCGGATCACCATGGCGAACGAGCCGCCAAGCAGGAACATCAGGAACGCAAACCACAGGTACAGCGTGCCGATGTCCTTGTGGTTGGTGGTCAGCACCCAGCGCATCAGGCCTTTGGCGGGGCCGTGGGCGTGGTCGGCATGACCGTGGTCATCAATGACAGCGCTCATGGCCGGTCTCCTTTACGTGAGTGGATGGGGCGGGCCAGGGCGCGCTGCCCCGGCCGGTTCACGACGTACGCGATAGACCGGTTCATTTGCTTTCCGCCTGTTTCAGCTCCAGCACTTCTTTTGGTGTGACCATGTCGCCCTTGTTGTTGCCCCAGGCGTTACGTTCGTAGGTCACGACCGCTGCGATATCGACTTCCGACAGCTGCTTGCCGAACGCCGCCATCGCGGTGCCGGGCTTGCCGTGGAAGACAATGCTCAGGTGATCCTTGATCGGGCCGGTGGCGATTTTCGAGCCCTTGAGCGCCGGGAACATCGGCGGCAGGCCCTGGCCCTCGGCCTGGTGACAGGCCACGCAGGTGGTGTGATAGACCTTGTCGCCGCGCTCTTTAAGCTCGTCGAGGGTCCATTCCTTGCTGGTCAGCTCCTTGAGCTGCGCGGCCTCGGCTTTGCGCTCGGCGAGCCACTTCTCGTAGTCGGCCTTCTCTTTGACCTCGACCACGATCGGCATGAAGCCGTGATCCTTGCCGCACAGTTCGGCGCACTGGCCACGGTAGAGGCCGGGCTTGTCGATCCGGGTCCAGGCTTCGTTGACAAAACCCGGGATCGCATCGCGCTTGACCGCGAACGCCGGCACCCACCACGAGTGGATGACGTCGGCGGAGGTCACGAGGAAGCGCACCTTGGCCCCGGTCGGCAGCACCAATGGCTTGTCGACCTCAAGCAAGTAGTGCTCGCCCTTGGCTTCCTTGTTGTGGATCTGCTCGGCGGGCGTGGCCAGGTTGCTGAAGAACTCGACGTCCTGGCCCAGGTATTTGTAGTGCCACTTCCACTGATAACCGGTGATCTGGATATCAATATCCGGCTCACTGGTGTCGTACATCTTGATCAGGGTGGCGGTTGCCGGAACGGCCATCGCCACCAGGATCAGCAGCGGCACGACGGTCCAGAGAATTTCGACGGTGGTACTTTCGTGGAATTTTGCGGCGACCTGCCCGGTTGAACGGCGGTGCACCATCATCGACCAGAACATGGCGCCGAAGACGATGACTCCGATCACCACACAGATCCAGAAAATGGTCATGTGCAGATCGAATACTGCGTGACTGATTTCAGTCGCTCCAGGCGCCATATTCACAGTCCAGGCCGCGTTGGCCGGGCTGAAAATCGACCACAACAGGAGGCCCATCCAGACGTGTGGATGTCGCATCATTGCGGGTTCCCCTTATCGTTCTTGTTATCCCGGAGGCGTAACGCCTGCGGCAAGGGAGCGGCTGCATCAGACTACGAACTTGAATCGCCGGGCCTTGCTGCGGGTGCAGTCGGGCGTCATCAGCTAACTCCATTCACTGGCGAGTATAGACAGCGAGCGGAATTTGCAATGTGCCGACGTAAATGAACTGAAACAGCGGGTACTTGCGTTCGAGGGCACGAATGGAGAAGGATGCAGACGAGTGGTGGCGAACCGATATAACGCCGGTGCATCAAGGATGAAATAATTATGACAAATGCGTCTTAGCATTTTTCGTAAGCCAGCTAACTTATGTCTTCCCTATTTCATTGCCTTGTACCCTGGAGTTTTCATGAACACCGCCGCATTGCGCGAGCAGATCCAAAAAGCCCGACAAACCGAAAACCAAACCGGACGGCTCAAGCGTCAGCTGGAAGCCAAGTTGCCTCATCTGCATTCGGCCATCCAGTTGCCAGACGCCAACCGTGAAGAAGCGTTGACGAGCTTCGTCACCGCCTATATCGACGAAGTACCAGACATGCTGGATGCAGCCAATGAAGTCGCCAGGGAAGCGGGAATCGAGTCACAGATCAAACCGGTGCTGAGAATCGCCGAGCAGTACTTTATCCAGCCGCCGGGGGGGCTGGACAGCCTGCTGGGCGAAGCCTATCTGGCACACCGCTTTGTCGAAGAGGTCAACGACCTGTACATCAAGCACCTCGGCCAGCCACTGATCCCCCTGGACATGACGGTCGCCAATCTGATTGCTCACCAATTGCTCGGTGAGGAATTTGCCAATCAACTGGACGAAGTGGTGCATCACACCATCGACGAAATGCTCGACGACGAGAGCTTTGCGCTGGAGTCGGTCGAAGCTTACCGCGACAAGCTGAGCAGCCCGGATACCGGTGCTGCGTGGAAGCGCTGGCCATGCATGGGCCGCCGCCTGGGCGTGGGCCTGGAACTGGATCAGCCAGCCGCGTAAGCCACGCACAATCCAATGTCGGAGTGAGCCTGCTCGCGATGGCGATGGGTCAGTCAACAGAGGTGTTGATTGAAACGATCGCCATCGCGAGCAGGCTCACTCCTGCAGGGTTTGAGTTCAACCTGGAGATTTAGCCGGTCGCGCCGACCCCCGTATTGGTCCGAACCCGCCCCTCAAGCCGTCGCTTCAACCCGCGCGACTCGATCAACAGCTTCGATCCCTTAGCCGCATTCGCCCGGCCCCACTCTTCCAGCAACTCCAGACACGAATGGTCGATGTAGCTCAGGTTATTGAGCGGTACATGCACCGTCGTACCTTCGGGAATGCTGCCCAGCACCTGGGTCAAGGCTGGCACCTTGAGGAAGGTCGCCGCGCCCACCAGGCGCAACTCCATCTCGCCATCCTGCGGCAGGTCGATCAGGCTGATCTTCAGGCGCGAAGCCTTGAACGCCAGTTTCAGCAGGGTCAGACCGAAACCGATCAGTACCCCGGTCAACAGGTCGGTGAAGATGATCGCCAGCGCCGTGGCGGCGTAGGTGAACATCGGCATCCGCCCGTAACGGCCCAGACCGCGAAAGGCCTTGAGGTCGACCAGTTTGAAACCGGTGTAGACCAGCACCCCGGCCAGACTCGCCACCGGAATGCTTTGCAGCACGCTCGACAGCAACAACACGAACCCCAGCAGCCACAGACCATGAAAGATCGTCGAATAACGGGTGGTCGCGCCGGCCTGGACGTTGGCCGAACTGCGCACAATCACCCCGGTCATCGGCAGCGCACCGACCAGCCCGCAGAGCATGTTGCCGACACCTTGCGCTGACAGCTCACGGTCAAAGTCAGAGCGTACGCCACTGTGCATGCGGTCTACTGCCGCCGCAGACAGCAGGGTTTCGGCGCTGGCGATAAATGCCACGGCAAATGCCGCGATCAGTAGCGTCGGGTCGGCCAGGCTGAGCAGGTCCGCCGGTTTCAGCCAGTCGATGGCTTCGGCCAGATTCTCCGGCACCTCGACCCGTTTCACCGGCAACGCCAGCAGCAGGCTGGCGCCCGTGGCCAGACCTACGCCGAGCAACGCGCCGGGAATAAACCGCAGCGAGTGCGGACGGAATTTCTCCCACAGCCACATCACCGCAATGGTCGCCAGCCCGAGTAACCCGGCCTGCCACCCAAACGACGGCAAGGCTTGCGCCACCGCGCCGGGGAAGGCCGTCAGGTTATCCAGACCGGAAGGTTGCGGCTTGGCGTCGAGCATCACATGCACCTGCGAGAGCACGATCAACACCCCGATCCCGGCGAGCATGCCGTACACCACTGCTGGCGCCGTGACCCGAAACCAGCAACCGAGCTTCAGGCGACCGGCCACCAGTTGCAGGAAACCTGCGAGCAGCAGAATCGGCCCGAGCATCTCGATACCGTGCTGACGCACCAGTTCGAACACCAGCACCGCCAGACCCGCCGCCGGCCCGCTGACCTGCAACGGCGAACCCGCCAGCCAACCCACCACCAGACCGCCGATGATCCCGGTGATCAGGCCTTTGGCCGGTGGCAACCCGGAAGCAATTGCGATACCCATGCACAATGGCAGGGCGACCAGGAACACAACCACCGAAGCCAACAGCTCCCGTGGCAGAACCGCTTTCAATTGAGCAGCACGCATGGTGATTCTCCCGAAGCTTTCTTCAGGCGTGGCGAGGCCAGGCCGCTGAAACAGCGGCCGGCGTCAAACCACACAGATTTTTAGGAAGATTTAGAAGCGCGCTTTGGGCGTCGCCACCGGAATCGGGTGGCTGCCATCGAGCGGCAGGAAACGTCCCTGATCCGCGTCGTAAGCTTTGATTTCGCTGGTTTCGATGTTGTAGACCCAGCCATGGATGAACAGATGACCGTTCGCCATGCGCGAGGCTACCGAAGGATGGGTACGCAAGTGCTGCAGTTGGGCGATGACGTTTTCCTCGGTGAGGATCGGCATGCTTTCTTTTTCGTCGGCGCAGTGACAGTTGTCGTGCACCATGGTTTTCGCGACTTCGGCGTGGCGCAGCCAGGCTTTGACCGTTGGCATTTTTTCCAGGCTGTCCGGGTTGAGCACCGCACGCATGGCGCCGCAATCGGAATGGCCGCAGATGATAATGTGCTGCACGCCCAGCGCCAGCACCGCGTACTCGATTGCGGTGGAAACGCCGCCGTTCATCTGGCCGTAAGGTGGCACGACGTTGCCGACGTTACGGGTCACGAACAGATCGCCCGGGGAGCTCTGGGTGATCAGTTCAGGGACGATGCGCGAGTCGGCGCAGGTGATGAACATTGCCCGGGGCGATTGCGCCGTGGCGAGTTTCTTGAAGAGTTCTTCCTGCTGCGGGAAGACCTCATGATGAAAATGCAAAAAGCCGTCAACGATCGTTCGCAGCGCTGCATCGGCGGATTCCGCCCCAGGGACGGCTTGCGCCGACGCAGCCAAAGGCTGTTTATCCTTGTCACTCATGATTCATCCTCTTTGGCGGATTCGGGGAGTCGTTCCCGTGTATTCCGGTATGAAGCCAGTGGCTGTTTAAAACATCCGGGTCATCCCGACCCGTCAGTCACTCGATGAACAAGGTAGCCGCCGAAACTTAACTCAAACTGAATCAAGCGCTCTAGAACGTGTGTTCCAGTTCACGAAAAACGTGACTGGCCTGTTCCGGCGGAAGGATTCCAACCCATCAACCATCGACTAATTGTCGCTAAATCAACGACATCTGGCGACCCGGCGGACAGAAGGCGGTGTGATTTACCCCGAAGCCCTCGAGCCAGCGAGCTCGCCGCCGGCACCTCACCTTGGCTGCTGCGCCAGGGGTACTCAGGGATTGGGGCGCGCGAACAGTTGCCGATTAAAACTACGATACTTGATGCAACATATAGTGGATTGCCACTTTGACAGCGGTGCGTATTATCCGAAGAGCCATGGAAGTCATTAGGCAAACAAACTTGAAAGGGATTTTTTATGACATCAATTGTACGTCCAGACAGTGTTCGAGGGGTTTTTTTAGAGAGGGTCGAAATAAATGTCCCTCGAAGCGAAATTCTAGTGGAAATGCGCTTTTCAACTAAGAAAGCAGTGACTGATCCAGCGACCGGGCTGGTATCCGAGATGCTTGTTGATTCAAAGGTCGTGGGTGCAATATCGTCCGATAAAGGCAAAACGTTTAAAATTGGCGGGCTTAAAGATGTAGACGGCGATGGTGATATCGACCGTCACGATCGGGCAAAGTTGATCGCCCTGGCCAAGGCTTATAGCGCCATTATCAATCCTTGAATAAAAACAAAGCCTGTATGACTTCATACAGGCTTTGTTCCCGCGTAAAGGCTCTGCGAAGGGTTCCCGTTTTTTACTGACTTCAATAGACGCGAGTTTGCGACCTCGAGGGATTTGCTAAATCAACGACATCTGGCGTCCCGGCGGACAGAACGCTGTGCAATCGAGGTTGTAGCCCTCGCGATGATTCATGCCTAAACGCTTGATGGCTTTGGCAAAGCGCTGCGCCAGCAGGTCGGCGAACACCCCTTCGCCGCGCATGCGTGCGCCAAAACGGCTGTCGTAGAGCTCACCGCCACGGCTCTGGCGGATCAGGCTCAGCACATGGGCCGCCCGCTGCGGGTAGTGCGCCTGCAACCACTCCTCGAACAGCGGCGCCACTTCCAGCGGCAGCCGCAGCATCATGTACGCAGCGCTCTGCGCGCCGGCCGCATGCGCCTCAGTCAGCAGGCTTTCGATCTCACTGTCATTGATCATCGGAATCATTGGCGAACACAGCACACCCACTGGAATCCCCGCGTCGCGCATCACCCGGATCGCCCGCAGCCGGGCCTTGGGCGCTGCGGCGCGGGGTTCGAGGATGCGTTTGAGTTCGTCGTCCAGTGTGGTCAGGCTGATCATCACCGCCACCAGCCTTTGCTGCGCCAGTTCAGTGAGCAGGTCGAGGTCGCGCAAGATCAGCGAACCCTTGGTGATGATGGTCACCGGATGCCGATAGCGCAGCAGCACTTCGAGGGTCTGGCGGGTGATTTTGTGTTCGCGCTCGATCGGCTGATACGGATCGGTATTGGAGCCCAGGTTGATCGGCGCGCATTGATAGCCTTTTTTCCCGAGCTGTTCTTCCAGCACTTGGGCGGCGTTGGTCTTGGCAATCAGCCTGGTTTCGAAATCCAGCCCGGGCGACATGTCCCAATAGGCATGGCTGGGCCGCGCGTAGCAATAGATGCAGCCATGCTCGCAGCCTCGGTAGGGGTTGATCGAGCGGTCGAAGGGCAGGTCCGGCGAGGTGTTGCGGGTGATGATGGTTTTCGCGGTTTCGATCATCACCTCGGTGTTCTGCGTTTCGGGCACTTCCTGATACCAGCCGTCGTCTTCGGCCACCGAACGGTTCGGCGCAAAGCGGTTGTGCGGATTGGTCGCGGTGCCGCGACCGCGCGGGGGGAGAGGGTTGATCATTGCGCGAACCTCAAATCTGTACATGCATACAGTACAAGGTTACGCCCTTAACGATCCAGTACCGTTCGGCCAAGGAATACGGGCACGGTTTAGGTCTGCCATGTGCTGGGTTGTTCATATAAATAACTGGAACAAGAGAAAACCCAAGAAACATATGTTGGGTTGTGAAGGAAAGTTATCAACTATAGCCTTCGAAACTTACCGGCACTGATGCCTGTATATGAACTCTAAAAGGATTTAATTTATGTCGTTTCTTAATCAGCGTGGTGTATTCCTACAAATGTTGCTGCCGAGCCAATCGGAACCCAATACCATTGTTTCGATGCAACTTGCCCGCAAGGAACTGGGCTGGAATGCCGAGGAGGAGTTGTCGACCGAAGCTCTGGTCGATTCGATCTACGTGGTCGCGGTGTCCAGCGATCAAGGCAAGTCCTTCACCATTCGCACGGACAAAAAAGATGTGGACGGCGACGGTGATATAGATAGTGATGACAAGGCCAAGTTAGTGGCATTGGCCAAGGCTTATGCAAGTATCGTTAATCCGTAACGCACACGGCGACAAATGCAAAAAAACCTGCATGATTTACGCCTGCAGGTTTTTGTCGGACAGTGATTGGTCAAAACGGTAGCAACCATGTGAGTGATTATTTCAAATTTTAAAGTCCCTCATTGATGCAAAGGAACCCGCGATTTTTCTGAAAATAAACTCATCGTCCAGATCAATATCGTTATCACCGTCAGCGTCCGTCGACCCCATCACTTTTTTATACAATCCCTTGTCATAACCCGTGACGGTCACGACTGAATCCGGGCGAGTCAAATCGGAGTTTGCAACATTAAACAAGCCAATATTGACGTCGGCAAGTTTGCCCCCTGAGGCGTTGTCTGCAAATGAGATAAGCATGCAACTGTAAAGACGCCCCGCACCGACGGTGCTCAAGCCGACAATCGCAGAGGCGAGGTCGCCTGCCAGGGTGTAATAGGAGTCGTCATCCTCATCAGTGTCGCCGTCGCCCTCAACGTCGTCGACTCCGCTTACCGTGTCATATTTCCCGTTGGCGATATTGGCGTACGCTGTGACGACGATGTCGGGCAATGAATTAACAGCATCACCATTGTTGTATCGGGAAATGACCGCTTCAGCTGTGCCGTTCCCATCCGTGTCTCTGAACTCATATAACAGTGAGTAGCTCATGTCTGTGTGCTCCCTGCCAGCGCAATATTAAGGACCTGAATCTATGTCCCTTTGCACATTAGGTAACGTAAATGCGAGCGTCTACTGTCAGACTTGACAGGTGTATGCATTTACAGCACGGATGGAACAACGTGACTGACTGAGTGGTTATACACCCTGTCAACTCTGACAGTAGACTGGAATTATCCCCAACTCTAATCTCAAGCACGGATGCAAGTCTGAGGGATTTTATTCATGGCTATCAGAATACTGCTGGAAATCTCGGATATGGACGGAGATGAAAGTCCGGAAATCGCGTTTTATCACTACGATGAAGACGCGACCGAAATGATGGATTACGACTATTCGCTCTATGCTTCGTCGTCGCAGGCCAATGGTCGTTATGACGTGATCTCCGAAGACGCCGTCGAGGCTCACGGCGATGGCGACATCGACACATACGACGAGAAGCTTTACCTGCAGCTGGCCGATGCATTTGCGCAGTTCAAAGGCTTTCAGTCCAAGCGTTGATCGGCCGCTGACACCGCACGAAAAGTCGCACCGTGCCAGCGGCGTATCAATCGCAGCCGTCAGTTATGCGTGGTGACTTGCCCCAAATCATCCTTGGAAGTCGTCTGCATATCGTTCTTGCGCAGGCTCGCGACATCGTCAGCCTTGACCGGCGCGCCCTTGTTACCCCAACTGCCGCGAATAAAACTCACCACATCGGCTACTTCCTGATCCGACAAGCGCCAGGCGAAACCCGGCATGGTGAAGGTCGACGGCGCCGTGTGGGTGGCCGGCAGGGTGCCGCCCTTGAGCACGATGTGGATCAGCGACGTCGGGTCTTCCGATTGCAGCACCGGATTGCCGGCCAGCGCCGGGAACACCCGGGTATAGCCATGGCCGTCGGTACGGTGGCAGGCCGCGCAGTTGTCGATGTACACCGCTGCGCCGCGTTGGCTGTCGTCACCGTTCCATAGAGCCTTGGCCGCTTTTTCGTCGTACTGGTGCGGCTGATCGGCAGGATCATTGGCGGGCAACGACTTGAGGTAGCGGGCGATCGCGGTCAGGTCGGCGTCGGTCATGTATTGCATGCTGTGGGTCACCACGTCGCTCATGCCGCCGAACACCGCGCTGCGGTCGCTGCGTCCGGTCTTGAGGAACTGCACCAGTTGCGCTTCGCTCCAGCTGCCGAGACCGTCCTTGTGATCGCCGCGCAGGCTCTTGGCGATCCAGCCTTCCAGCGGCGCACTGCCGGCGAGGAAGTTTTTGCCGTCGGTGGCGCTCAGGGATTTTTCCTGCATGGTCAGGGCCCGTGGCGTATGGCAGGCGCCGCAATGGCCGAGGCCTTCGACCAGATAGGCGCCACGGTCGATGACTGGATCGTCCGAGGTTGCCTTGTAGTCCTCGACTTTCGGCGCAAACATCCAGCGCCAGCCCATCAACGGCCAGCGCATGCTCAGCGGCCATGGAATGTCGCTGGCCTTGTTCTCCTGCGCGACCGGTTCGACGCCGTGCATGAAGTAGGCGTACAACGCCTGCATGTCGCCTTCACTGACGCGGGCGTAGGACGGATACGGCATGGCCGGGTACAACGTACTGCCGTTTTTCGCGACACCGTGGCGCACGGCCTTGTCGAAGTCCTCGAAGCTGTAATCACCGACGCCGGTTTGGTCGGGGGTGATGTTGGTCGAGTAAATCGTGCCGATCGGGGTTTCCATCGGCAGGCCGCCAGCGAACGGCTTGCCGCCCTTGGCGGTGTGGCAGGCCACGCAGTCACCGGCGCGGGCGAGGTATTCGCCTTGTTTGATCAACGCAGGATCGACGTCGGCAGCGGTTACAGCTGCGCTGCCGAGCAGCGCCAGGGTGGCGATAACGAGGTTTTTCATGGTCATCGCTCCTTATGCCTGAACCAGCGGGCCGGGGTTTTTCAGGTACTGCTCGCGGATCGCCTTCGCCGACCAGTAGGTCAACGCCGCCACCAGTCCGGTCGGGTTGTAGCCCAGCCCTTGCGGGAATGCCGACGCGCCCGGCACAAACACGTTGTGCACGTCCCAGCTCTGCAAGTAGCGGTTCAGGGCGCTTTTCTTCGGATCGGTGCCCATGATCGCGCCACCGTTGAGGTGGGTGGTCTGGTAAGCCGCGGTGTTGAAGTGATCACCGACCTGTTTGCCGATCACCGCGATGGCTTTCGGGCCCATGGCTTGGGCGACCTTGCCCATTTTCTCGACCATGAAGCGGTTCATCTTGATGTCGTTTTCCTGCCAGTCGAAGGTCATCCGCAGCAGCGGCAAGCCGTAGGCATCGCGGTACACCGGATCCAGATCGAGGTAGTTGCCGCGGTAGGACTGATGCGCGCCGTGGGCGTCCATCGACACCTGGTGGGTGTAGTAATCGGCGGTCGCACGTTTCCACGCGCTGCCCCAGGCCGGTGTGCCCGGCGGGTTCGAAGTACCGGCAATCGGCCGGCTGCCGGCCTGGTTGACCCACATCGGCGAGCCGCCGACGAAGCCGTGCGGGCCGTGGTCGAAGTTGTCGGCGTTGAAGTCATCCAGCGCCACGCCGTTGCCGCCGGCACCGATGAAGTTGTTGGTGTGGGTGTCCTTGTCGAAGAACGCCTTGATGGTCGCCATGTTCTGGTAGGCGAAGTTGCGCCCGACCACGCCTTCGCCGCTGATCGGGTCGTAAGGCTTGCCGATGCCCGACAGCAGCATCAGGCGCACGTTGTGCAGCTGGAAGGCGCCGAGGATCACCAGATCCGCCGGTTGCTCAATCTCGCGGCCCTGGCCGTCGATGTAAGTCACGCCGGTGGCCTTGGACTTGGTGCTGTCGAGGTTGACCCGCAGCACATGTGAGTTAGGCCGCAGTTCGAAATTCGGCAACGGCTTTAGCGCCGGCAGAATGTTCACGTTCGGCGAGGCCTTGGAATACATGTAGCAAACATAACCGCTGCAGAAACCGCAGAAGTTGCACGGCCCCATCTGTGCGCCGTAGGGATTGGTGTACGGCCCTGAAGTATTCGCCGACGGCAGGTTGTAGGGTTTGTAACCGACCTCTGTCGCCGCTTTGCCGAACAGCTGTGCGGACACCGTGTTTTTCTGCGCTTGCAGCGGGAACGGATTGGAGCGATCCGGCGCATAAGGGTTGCCGCCCTTGCCCTGACCGACCAGTTGGCCCTTCACGGTCCAGGCCTGGCCGGAGGTGCCGAAGACTTTCTCGGCGAAATCGAAGAACGGCTCCAGCTCTTCATAGCTGACGCCGAAGTCCTGGATGGTCATGTCCTTGGGGATAAAGTTTTTGCCGTAGCGCTCTTCGTAATGGCTGCGCATGCGCAGCTCGATCGGATCGACGCGAAAATGCACGCCCGACCAGTGCAGACCGGCGCCCCCGACGCCATTACCCGGCAGGAACGCGCCGAGCTGGCGGTTGGGCAGGGCGATGTCGTTGACGCTGTGGCGGATGGTGACCGTCTCTTTGGAGATGTCCTGAAAGAGTTTTTTGCGCACGCTGTAGGTGAGTTCGTCGATCACCTGCGGATAGTTGCCGTCGGGGTAGGTGTCCTGCATCGGCCCGCGCTCCAGCGCCAGCACGTTGAGCCCCGCTTCGGTCAGCTCCTTGGCCATGATCGCGCCAGTCCAGCCAAAACCGACGATCACCGCGTCGACCTTCTTCATTACCGTTGCCATGCTTAGGCCCTCTCGCCGCGAATCGAAACTGCCGGGAAGGGGTATTGCTCGTTGCGTTCCACCCAATCCATGAAATCGGCGCGGGCGCCGGGGAAGCCGATCATGGTCCAGCCGACCATGCCTTTATTGCCGCCGTGGATCGGGTCGCAGAAGAACCCTTCCTTGGTGTTTTGCAGCAGCAGACTGAAGAAAATCTTCGCCGGAACCGCATCGAACTGCGGCTTGCCGGCTTCGAGTTGCTTGAGCAAGTCGTCTCGGGTAGCGCTGTCTTGCTCGGCAAATGTTTTACCGTTGAGGGATTTTGCCCACTGATCCGTGGCGGCGATGCCGAGGCGATAGATGTCTTTGGGCACCAGTTTGCTCTGCCAACCCATCTCCGGCGCGGCGTCGGCGTTGAACGGACCCTGCATGTACCACAGGGCACCGGCGGCGTACGGGGTGTTCATCTGGCGGTCGATGTATTCCGGCACGCCGGCTTCGAGGGCACCCGGGCCTTGATCGTCGTTGGGGATCAATTGCGCCACGGCGGCGTTGATGAACGCCCATTCCTCGGCGGTGAAATAGCTCGGCTGGTAAGCGCCGGCCTCGGCCTTCGCCGGAGCTGCCGCGGGCGCCGCCGGGGTAACTTCAGGCGCCGCTTGCAAAACGCTGCTGCCCAGGCCGCTACCGGCGAGGGTGACCACGGGAATCAGGGTCAGGGATTTGCGCAAGAACTCACGCCGCGGGTTGTCTCGATTTGCATCAGACATGGGGGTGCACCTCATCAGGCATTGATGGTTGTCCGTTTCTGCGAACGGCTTGAGCATTTTTTCGTCGCGGCGTGAAGCCCGTGTGACCGGCAAAAGGGGGACGCCTGCAACATCGTGTGACAAATGGTAGCAGGCTAATCATCGGGATTAACCGATTCAGCGGAAAAAACCGCGGTTTTTTCCGCGACGCTCAATGAAATCGCACGGATTCACGATTCTTTGACAAGTGCCTCACAGGGCTTTGACCGTCGTACGTAGACGCTGCAAGGCCTTTCATTGATGAATCCCGATACGGTCAGCCCAGCATGTCCCGAGTGCGCCTTTTCCCTGCTTTGTGTTTGTCGCTTGTTGCCCTGCTGCACTTGATGCCGGCCCAGGCTGACGCCGCTGCAACATCGCGTCCCCCTGAATGGGCGCAACCGGTTGAAGTGCAGTACAACCTGTTCCAGATGTCGCCAACCCTCTACCGCAGCGCCTTGCCGGACGGCGGTGCGGTGCCGTTGTTGAAGAACCTCAAAGTGGCGACGGTGATCAACTTCCTGCCGGAAGCCGACAGCCGCTGGTTGTCCGAGCCAGGCATCAATCAGGTGCAACTGCCTTATCGCACCAACCATGTCGATGACGCCGATGTGCTCAAGACCCTGCGCGCGATTCAGGCTGCCGAAGCCAATGGCCCGGTGTTGATGCATTGCAAGCACGGTTCCGACCGTACCGGCCTGATGGCGGCGATGTACCGGATCGTGGTGCAGGGCTGGAGCAAGGAAGACGCGCTGGACGAGATGACTCAGGGCGGGTTTGGTGAAAGCGGCCATTTCAAGGATGGCGTGCGCTATGTGATGCAGGCCGATGTCGACAAACTGCGTACCGCTCTGGCCAATGGCGATTGCAGCACCAGTGCCTTTGCCACCTGCTCGATGAAGAGCTGGTTCCAGTCGGTCAACCTGAAGTAACCGCGGGCGTATCGGCGGCAAAGAGCTGTGCGGTAACAGGCTCGCCAAGAAACCCATGCGCTGCCTTGAGCAATGAGCGGGAGTCGCCGGGCGTAAAGAACGCCTCGCGAAAATCCCGCCCTGTCTGCGGGGCGAACACACCGTCGCGCTGAAACCGTTTGAACACCTCGCTCGCCAGCACGCCCGACCATTTGTAGGCGTAGACCGATGCCGCGTAGCCGGTCACCAGGTAATCAAAGCTATAGGCGAGGCGGTGATAACCCGACAGTTGCAGGTGGGGGATGTCACGTTGCACATCTTCGAAAACCTGCTGGATGCTGCGGCCATCGCCATGACTTCGATGCAGCTCCAAATCAAATAACGCCGTCATCAGCAACATGGCGGTGGTCCGGCTGGTGTGGGCGTTGATGGCGGCCAGCGCAGTCTCGACCCGTGTCTTCGTCAGTCGCTCGCCGCTCTGGTAATGGGCGCCTAGCCACACCAGAAACTCCGATGACAGGCACCAGTGTTCGAACAACTGCCCGGCGAACTCGGCAGTATCGCGGGCCATTTGCGAAATCCCCGAAAGGTTGCGATGCGGGGATCGCGTGAAAACATGTTGCAGGCAATGCCCGAACTCGTGGAACAGCACCCGCAGGTTTTCGTGGGACAGCAGGCACGGATGGTCCTTGGTGGCAGGCGGGAAGTTACTGTGAAGGCTGGCAATCGGCAGCGATGGGCGCCCTTCGGCATTGATGCGGCGAACGCGCAAGGCCGAGGTGAAGGCATAGTCGGTCGATTCTTCGTGGTGATAGGGGTCAATGTAGATATACCCGATCACTTGCTCGTACTCGCGTACCTCCAGTAACCGCACGCTTTCATGCCAGTGGCTGACCGCTGTCTGTTCGACGATCTTGACGCCGAACATGTGTTCGCTGAATAGACAGAGCCGACGTAGCGTGCCATCGAGCGGGAAGTACTCACGCAAGCTTTTGAGTGCGCCATTCAATTGCCGCAGGCGTAACTGCTCGGCGAGGAAGTCTTCATCCCATGGCTGGATTGGTGCAATCCCCTGGGTGAGCGCGAACGCCTTCAGGGCCTGGGCATCGCGCTGCAAGGCCGGCGTATTTGATGCCACTTGCTGGCGGACAAAGGCGTCGACTTGTTCGGGTGAGGCGGCCATGCGATTTTCGAGGCGAAACTGGACGAAGTTTTCGAATCCGAGTAACCGGGCTTTTTCGTGTCGCAGGCCGACCAACACCGTCAGGACCGGATGGTTGTCGGTTTTGTTCGCTTGGGGGGCCTGGTCGGAGGCGCGGCTGAACCACGCCAAGTAATACTCTTCGCGCAGTGCCCTGTTTTGCGAGTGAATCATGACGTGCTGGTAGGTGTTTCGATCCAGCGTCAGCAGCCAGCCGTCGAATCCTGCCTGTTTTGCATTGCGGGCCAGACGCGCCTGCACCGCAGCAGACAGGCCTTCAAGCTGCGTGACGTCGGCAATGCGTTTGCTCCACGCGGCGTCGGCCAGTTCCAGGTTGCTCAGGAACAGTTGCTCCAGCTGCCGGATGTCGTGATTCAGGCGCGCAAGCGTTTGCTGTTGAGCACGCTGCAGTTCGCTCCCGGACAGGCGAAATTTGCGCAGAATCTTCGCCAGCGAGGCTTTGCGCTGATCATCGAAACTGGCGGCAATCGAGCTGTTCGCCAGCCGTTGATAGGTACGGTACAGCGCCAGATTGGCGGCCTTGTCGGCGCGGTATTGGTCCGCTGCGAGGCTGCACAAGGCGCTTTCCCTGAGCCAGTCGGTGTCGTCGGGTTTGACGCTCGAGAGGGTTTCGATAATGGCCATGGTTTCATCCAGGCGCGCTTCGGCCTCATCGACGGCCACTACCAGATCGTCCCAACCCGGATGTTCGGTCTGGCTGGCGATCACTTGCGTAATGACCTGGTGGTTTGCGCTGATGATCGCGTTGATCGCCGGAACCAGATGCTCGGCGCGTATCGCCGACCACGGTGGCAAAGTCCAGGGTTGTAACAGCGGATTGGTGTCAGGCATGGCTTCTTCCTTGAGGCGTGGCTGAAAAGGGCCAGCTTAGGCAGGAAGCGCAGGGGAAGGGCGGTACATAGTTACCACCTTCCACCGCTGATCGGTGGAAGGTGGCATCGACTCAATGTTGTGCGTCAGGTTTTTTCGCAAGCTTCGGATTGGGGAAGAACTGCACGGCCTGGACATTCTTGTCCGCTGTCGGCTTGAGCGCGCTGGTGTTGACCCGCGTGCCCAGCTCTTTCGGTACAGAAAGCCCTTGCTCGTTCAACGTATCCGAGTAACCACAGGCCACACATTCGCGGTGCGGCACGCTGTCCTCGTTCCACATCATCAGCTTGTCCGGCTCGCTGCACGCCGGGCAGACGGCCCCGGCGATAAAGCGTTTCTTGGTAATCACAGGTGCCTCGCTCATGCTGCTGCGTCCTCACTCAGGCCGCTATGGCGCAAGAGTGCGTCAATCGAAGGCGCACGGCCACGGAAGTCGACGAACAGCACCATCGGGGCCTGCGAACCGCCACGTGCCAGGATCGCTTCGCGGAAAGCGCGACCGGTTTCAGCGTTGAGCACGCCGTCTTCTTCGAATTTCGAGAAGGCATCCGCCGACAGCACTTCAGCCCACTTGTAGCTGTAGTAACCCGCGGCGTAACCGCCGGCGAAGATGTGCGCGAAGCTGTTGGGGAAGCGGTTGTAGGCCGGTGGACGCATCACTGAAACTTCATCGCGTACGCCTTCGAGCACTTGCAGCACGCTGCGACCGTCACCGTGGCTGGCGTGCAGTTCGAAGTCGAACAGCGAGAACTCCAGCTGACGCACCATCATCAGCCCGGACTGGAAGTTTTTCGCCGCGAGCATTTTTTCCAGCAGGTCCTGTGGCAGTGGCTCGCCGGTTTCGTAGTGACCGGAGATCAGCGCCAGACCTTCCGGCTCCCAGCACCAGTTTTCCATGAACTGGCTCGGCAGCTCGACCGCATCCCACGCCACGCCGTTGATCCCGGAGACACCCGCGTGATCCACGCGGGTCAGCAGGTGATGCAGGCCATGGCCGAATTCGTGGAACAGGGTGGTCACTTCATCGTGGGTCAGCAACGCAGGCTTGCCGCTGTCGGCCGGGGTGAAGTTGCACACCAGGTTGGCGACCGGGCTTTGCAGCACGCCGTCGACAGTGCGGCGGCGGTCGCGAGCGCCGTCCATCCACGCGCCGCCTCGCTTGTTGGCGCGGGCGTAGAGGTCAAAGAAGAAGCGGCCGACATGCTGGCCGTTTTCCTTGATCTCGAACAGACGCACGTCCGGGTGCCAGGTGTCGAAGCCTTTCAGTTCGGCGATTTCAATGCCGTACAGACGCTGGACGATCGCGAACAGCCCGCCGAGGACTTTGTCGATCGGGAAGTAGGCGCGCAGGGTTTCCTGAGCGACGCTGTAGCGTTGCTCGCGGAGTTTTTCCCCGTAGAAACCGCTGTCCCAGCTTTGCAGATCAGCGCAGCCCTGTTCGGCGGCGTAGGCGCGCAGCTGTTGCAGGTCCTGCGCGGCGAACGGCTTGCTGCGCTTGGCCAGGTCGCGCAGGAAGCTCAGCACCTGATCGCTGGACTCGGCCATTTTGGTCGCCAGGCTCAGCTCGGAGAAGCTGGCAAAACCCAGCAGCCTGGCCAGTTCCTGACGCAGGTCGAGGATCTCTTCCATGACTGGACCGTTGTCGTTCTGCCCGGCATTCGGGCCTTGATCCGACGCACGGGTGCAGTAGGCGGCGTAGACTTCTTCACGCAGCGCACGGTCCTGGGCGTAGGTCATTACCGCGTAGTAGCTCGGGAATTCCAGGGTGATCAGCCAGCCATCGAGACCTTTAGCCTGGGCGGCGGCCGCCATCTGCGCTTTGGCCGAATCGGTCAGGCCGGCGAGGGCGGCTTCGTCGGTGATGTGCTTGGTCCAGGCTTGTGTGGCATCGAGCAACTGGTTGGAGAAGCGGCTGCCCAGCTCGGACAGTTTGCTCTGCACTTCGGCGTAACGCTTCTGTTCAGCTTCCGGCAGGTCGATACCCGACAGGCGGAAATCGCGCAGGGCATGTTCCAGAATGGTTTTTTGTGCCACGTCGAAACCGGCGGCTTCCTGGCTGTTAGCCAGCGCCTCATAGGCCTGGAACAGTTCGCGGTTCTGGCCCATCTCGGTGGAGTAGGCGCTCAGGGCCGGCAGGCACGACTCGTAGGCTTCGCGCAGTTCGGCGCTGTTGCACACGGCGTTGAGGTGGCTGACCGGGCTCCAGGCGGCGCCGAGGCGATCATTGAGTTCGTCCATTGCCAGCACCAGGCCGGCCCAGGTCGGGTTCTGGCCTTGGGTCTTGAGGATTTCGGCAATGGCGGCGCGGTTGTCGGCCAGAATGGTTTCGATGGCCGGCAGGACGTGTTCGGCACGGATCGTGGAGAACGGTGGCAGGTCGTAGGACTGCAGCAGAGGGTTGTTCACGCTCACGGTTGGCACCTTGGCTGGAAGAAACATGCGCCCATCTTAATTACAATCGGCATTCACCGCAGCTATCGGCGACAGAGAGAGAACTTATCGTGTCCGTTCGCAAGTACCAGAATCACACCCCGCAGCTTCACGAAGGCGCGTTTGTCGACGCCTCGGCGGTGGTGATCGGCGACGTTGAAATCGGCGAAGACAGCTCCGTGTGGCCGCTGACCGTGATCCGTGGCGACATGCACCGCATCCGCATCGGCGCGCGCACCAGCGTGCAGGACGGCTGCGTGCTGCACATCACCCACGCCGGTCCGTTCAACCCGGACGGCTTCCCGCTGCTGATCGGCGATGACGTGACCATCGCCCACAAGGTCATGCTGCATGGCTGCACCGTCGGCAGTCGCGTGTTGATCGGCATGGGTAGCATCGTCATGGATGGCGCGGTGGTCGAGGACGACGTGATCATCGGCGCCGGCAGCCTGGTGCCGCCGGGCAAGCGCCTGGAAAGCGGCTTTCTGTATGTTGGCAGTCCGGTGAAACAGGTGCGTGCACTGACTGACAAGGAGCGCGCCTTCTTCACCTACAGCGCGGCGAACTACGTGAAGCTCAAGGACCTGCACCTGGCCGAAGGCTACGACCAGCTCTGAAACGACTGACACCCGCACAGGATTTCTCATGCACTACCAGACCGTACTGTTCGACCTCGATGGCACCCTGACCGACCCGCGTGAGGGCATCACCCGTTCCATTCAGTTCGCCCTCGGCAAGCTCGGCATCGACGAGCCGGACCTGACCAGACTTGAACACTTCATCGGCCCGCCACTGTTGCAGGCGTTCATGCAGTTTTACGATTTTGATGAAGCCAAGGCGTGGCAGGCGGTGAATTTCTATCGCGAACGCTTCAAGGTCACCGGCCTGTATGAAAACCGCGTGTTTGATGGTGTCACGCCTTTATTGGAAACCCTGAGCGGGCAGGGACGGCAGCTGTATATCGCCACGTCGAAACCGTGGGAATTTGCCCGCGAGATTGCCCGGCATTTTGATTTTGCCCGGCACTTCAAGGTGATCTACGGCAGTGAGCTGGACGGCACGCGGACCAATAAGGTCGAGCTGATTGCGCATCTGATCAAGGAAGAAGGGCTGGACCCGGCCAATACGTTGATGATCGGCGATCGTAAGCACGATCTGATCGGGGCGCGCAGCAATGGGCTGGATGCGGCGGCAGTCGGTTATGGGTTTGGCAGTTTCGAAGAGTTGAGTGCGGAGGCGCCGGCTTATCATTTTGAAACGCTGGACGAGTTGCATCAGGCATTCCTGCGGCGTTGATTAATACGTCATCGCTGGCAAGCCAGCTCCCACAGGTGAGCGATGTGCTCAGGTTCACCACTGTCCCTGTGGGGGCTGGCTTGCCAGCGATGAGGCCAATTTAGCCACGGAAGGTCTGAGCGTCTGCCAATGCTTTCAGCGCCGCTTTGCGCTTAGCCACCGGCAGCGCCCCCAACGTCTCCACTTCAGCATAAAACCTCGGCCAATCCCCCCCAACCTGCCTGAACAACGCCGAAAACGCCGGCACCCACTGGTCATACAGCCCGAACGGCAACAGCCGCGCATTGTTCAGCGGCAAATTCACCCACGCGTCATAACGCTTGTCCCCGGCCCACAGGCTGTCACGCATCATTCGATATTCGCGACGGAACTGCTCGAACGCTGCGGCCTTACGTTCGCGCATCTGCTCGGCCGGCAGCGGTTGGGCATAGAGTTTTTCCAGCCGGGAGCGCGTTTCCAGCACCCGCTCGATGAACTGCTCACGCTGCTTGAGCTGCGAGTCGTTCTGTGCCGGCAACCCGCGAAACGCGCGCCATTGGCGAGTCCCTTCCTGCTCGACGAACGTGGCGAAGGACTCGTTGAACTCGGTGTCATCCTTCACATAGAAGCGCTGATGGGCCAGCTCATGGAAGATCAGGGTGGCCAGACGCTCATCGCCCCAGCCCATCATCGAATTGAGAATCGGGTCATTGAACCAGCCGAGTGTCGAATAGGCTTCGACGCCGCCAATCGCCACGTCCATGCCTTGCAGACGCTGGATCGCCGCTTCGCCCCGTGCCGCGCTCTGGCTGTAGTAGCCGCGATAGGCCACGCAACCGGCGATCGGGAAGCAATGATTCTGCGGGGTCAGAGAAAACTCCGGGGTGACAAACACGTTCCACACCACAAATGGCCGGCCGATGTCGGCGTACAGGCGATAGCTCTGATTGTCGGGCAGGTGCAGCTGTTCGCTGGCGAAGGTGCGGGCCTTTTGTGACTGGGCCAGGTGCGCGCGCAATTTCTCGTCGCGGCTTGGGTCGGCAATCACTCTAGCCACGGGCTCGCGTGCCCGCAGCAGCTGCAACTGACCGCTGGCCAGCTGACTGTAATAGCTGACGCTGGCACAACCGTTGAGCAACAAAAACATCACCCCCGGAAACAAAATCCGAAAAACGCGATCAAGTAACCCATGGCTTGGAAGCGGCCTGCTCAAAATAAAAATCCTTTGGAAAGTCTGCCCGCAAGACTATCCCGCCATTTGGAGCTTCGCTATGCGCATGTTGTTGCTGACAGGAGGCCTGCTGACACTGGCCGGTTGTGCCGGATTCGGAATGCCTGACCCTGACCCCTCACAAGCCTGGATCGATCTCGATGCCCGGCAACAAGACACGGCGCTGCAAGCGCTGCAGGTCGATAGCCGGGCCACGGTCGACAAGCGTTATTTCGAAGTCCAGCCCGGCAGCCATGAGCTGAAGGTGCGTTATCAGTTTCCGGTGGAGGCGACCAATATCGGCCCCGATGCCGAACCGTTGTGGCGTGATTGCCAGTTGAACGTGAAATTCAAGGACTTCAACGCTGGCCAGCGTTACCAGCTGCAGGCCGGCAGTATCGGCTTCAGGCCTTGGGCCAGGCTCTATGACGAGCAGCGAAAAGTCGTAGGGCAGGGAACACCGGCAGGCTGCCAGCGCACATGATCGACGCTATGCTGAGTATTCAGAACGGTGGATATTCATCATGCGCAAGTTGTTGCTGTTGCTCGTTGTCGGTTTCGCAGCTGGTTGTCAGACACCGTTGCCCCCGGTCGACCCGCAAATGGCCTGGATCGACTTCTCGACGCCAACCCCCGGCGGCAAACTGCTGATGGCCGAGCGTCTGGATAACCAGCGCCTGAATGACGGGCGCTTTTTCCAGGTGACTCCCGGCAGTCATGAGCTACGCGTGCGTTTTGATTTCGAAGTCTTCGGCGGCGGCGGTGCCTTGATGACTGGCCCGGTGGAGCGCTTGTGTTACCTGTATATCCGCTACGATCATTTCGAAGCCGGGCAGCGTTATACGCTGGAGGGCCGTTCGCTGGCATTCACCCCGAGTGCAAGGCTGTATAACGCCAGGCGCGAGATTGTCGCCGAAGACCACGATTACAACTGCATTAATTGAGGCGACTCAGCGGTCGTTCTTCTGATAGATGATCGCTTTTCTACCGTAGTCGCATTGGCCGACAATCATGGCAATGTCGTGTTCTTTTGCCTCCTTTTTGCTGACGATTTCCAGCGTATAAGAGGGCACAGCTTTCGCCTGGATCTTGACCTCGATCTCTTTCTTCAATTCTTCACAGTCTTTCGGTGCGGCAAGAGCGGTTGTGGCCAGTGCACTGCAGAGAATCGCCAAGCCAATACGTTTCATCAATGAAGCTCCCTGGAGCAGCGCGCACGGGCGTGCGCTGAACCTGCTGTCACTTATTCGACCACACTTTGAGGAAGCGAGTTCTGACTTCGCGCACATCTCGGGCACTGCACCGAGTTAAAGATCGCTTTCGCGGGCAAGCCCGCTCCCACAGGTTCTGTGTTTGACACAAATCCCTGTGGGGGGGGCGGGCTTGCCCGCGAAGGCGTCAGTGCTGTTTATGCCTTGATCGAAACCAGCGCAGATCAGCTGACCAGCGATGCCTCGAGGGTAATTTTCGCGTTCAGTACTTTCGACACCGGGCACCCTTCCTTGGCCTTGTTACTCAATTCTTCAAACTGCGCCTGGGTCGCTCCCGGAATCTTCGCCTTGAGAATCAGCTTCACCGCCGTGATGGCAAAGCCACCATCCACTTGATCGAGGGTGACTTCAGCGTTGGTATCAATGCTCTCTGCTTTGAGGCCGGCATCGCCGAGAATCATCGAAAACGCCATGGAAAAGCAGCCGGCGTGCGCTGCCCCGATCAGTTCTTCCGGGTTGGTGCCCTTGCCGCCTTCGAAGCGGGCCTTGAAACCGTAGGGTGCTTCTCTGAGGACGCCGGTTTCGGTGGAAATCGAACCGATGCCGGTTTTCAGGTCGCCTGCCCAGTGTGCGGATGCTTTCTTCACGATAGCCATGTCTGCCTCCTCAAGATCTGACGCGGAATCGCCGCGCCGTCGTGGTTTTTGCTTGCAAGGCTTCTGAGGATAGACGCCGCAGCAAAGTTCAGCCCGGGTGAATCGTTGACTTTTTTAGTAGGAAATTTCGCCGCTGCTATTGAAACTCGGGTATATGCCCTCATTGCACAGAACACGCTTATAGATTCGGCAGGTTTTCGTTCGCTGGAAAAACCTGCCTCCTCATTCGGAGACGCAGGTTTATGAAGCAACTGTCCGACGTAAAATTTTCCACCCTCGATCTGGTGCCCGTGCGCGAAAACGGCAGCCCGGCGCAATCGCTGCGCAACTCGCTGGACCTGGCGCAGCATGTCGAAAAGCTCGGCTACACGCGGTTCTGGGTGGCTGAACACCACAACATGGACGGCATTGCCAGTTCGGCGACCTCGGTGTTGCTGGGGTATCTGGCGGGCGGGACGTCGACCATTCGCGTCGGCTCCGGCGGCGTGATGCTGCCCAACCATGCGCCACTGGTGATCGCCGAGCAGTTCGGCACCCTCGAAAGTCTGTATCCGGGCCGCATCGACCTGGGGTTGGGCCGCGCTCCGGGGTCCGATCAGATGACCGCCCGCGCGTTGCGCCGTGAACGCTCCGGCAGCGCCGACGATTTCCCGGAAGATGTCGCCGAGCTGGCGCGTTTCCTCGGCCCGCGCACCCCGGATCAACGGGTGATCGCCATGCCGGGCACGGGCACCAATGTGCCGATCTGGCTGCTCGGTTCCAGCCTGTTCAGTGCGCAACTGGCCGGTGAGCGCGGTTTGCCCTACGCCTTTGCCTCGCATTTCGCCCCGCGTTTCATGCACGAGGCAATTCGGGTCTACCGCAACCACTTCAAGCCATCCGCCGTGCTCGACAAGCCTTACGTGATGCTCGGTGTGCCGCTGGTGGCGGCGGATACCGACGAGCAGGCCGATTACCTGGCGACTTCGGTGTACCAGCGCATTCTCGCGCTGATGCGTGGGCAAAGCCTGGTGCAGCGTCCGCCGGTGAAAACCATGGACGGCCTATGGTTACCGCATGAGCGTGAAGCGGTGGGGGATTTCCTCGGTCTGGCGATGGTCGGCAGTCCGCAGAAGATCCGCGCCAAGCTGGAGGTGTTGGTCGAGCAGACACAGGCAGATGAACTGATCTTCACCTGTGATCTGTATGAACATGCCGATCGCCTGCATTCCTACGAACTGCTCGCAAAAGTCATGAGGGGCTGAAAAGCCCCTCACCCTAGCCCTCTCCCGGAGGGAGAGGAGACTGACCGGGTTGACTGTTCGAGGTACGCTGACCTGAAATATCCAGTCGTACTCAGGTTCTGAACGACCCCCGATCTGCTCCCTTTCCCCTCTACCCCTTGGGGGAGCGGGCTGGGGTGAGCGGGTTGGATTTCAAATCCACCAAAAACCCCAAATCCCGGACACAAAAAAGCCGACGCATTCGCGTCGGCTTTTGTATTTCAGGCGGTATCAGCCTACTTCTTGTAGACGATTTCCTTGGTGCCACCTTCGCAGGTGCCAACGACGTCGCCACCAGCGGCTGCACCCTTGTCGACAATCTCCAGCGAATACCCGGAAACGCCCTTGGCATCCAGCTTCGCCGCAATCTCGCTTTTCAGCTCTTCACAAGGCTTGCCGGCAGCAAACGCACCACCCGCAAGGCTCAACAAACCTAC
Source organism: Pseudomonas sp. LF-5 (assembly GCF_037626295.1). Lineage (NCBI taxonomy): Bacteria > Pseudomonadati > Pseudomonadota > Gammaproteobacteria > Pseudomonadales > Pseudomonadaceae > Pseudomonas > Pseudomonas sp. LF-5. The sequence continues at coordinate 18,893 of NZ_JARKMT010000003.1, read as the reverse complement.
TGCCAACATGAACTTCTTCATCGGTCGCACTCCCTGGTCGGATTAAAAGAGGCGGGCATCGGACATTCACCCGATGCGCTCACCTTGTAGCGCTTTGCCATTCCTATGGCACTCGGCCAGCGCGCAAGTTCAGAAGCGTAGCCCAAACTCAGCTGCTGGCAATGCGGAAGCCGACTTTCAGCGTTACCTGGAAATGCGCAGCCTTGCCGTCCTTGATGTGGCCACGGGTCTCGACCACTTCAAACCATTCCAGGTGCTTGATGCTCTTGTTCGCTTCCGCCAGCGCGTTGTTGATGGCGTCTTCGATGCTGCTGGTGGACGAGCCGACCAGCTCGACTTTCTTGTACGTGTGATGGTCACTCATGGCGATCTCCTTGGCGTGTGAAATTGAGACTAGCAGTGATTTGCACTGTTGATTTCGGTGCCACGGCGCAAGCGAAGTTCAGATTTTCTGCACTTTCTCAAACCGCTGAAGTCCCAATCAACACACGCCACTCATCACCAATGCAGGAGAGCCACCATGGCCAACACCTCTTTACGTAAAGCCTCGTTGCAAAGCATGGAAGCCGAGATCGAGAGTCTGCTCAAATCGTTGGAAAGCCTGAAGGACGACGCTTCGGACGAGTCGCGCAAGACCCTCAAGGCGCTCAAAAGCAACGCTGAAAGTGCGCTGAAACATTCGCGCCACCTGCTCAGCGATGCCTACGAAGAAGTCAAAGTGAAAACCCGTGAGACCGGGATTGCCACTCGCGATTACGCTCAGGAACACCCTTGGACCACCGCTGGTGTGGCGGTCGGTGCAATCGGTCTGCTGGCCGCTTACTTGTTGTTCAAGCGCGGCGAGTGATCCGTCTGGCGCAGCTCGTTCTTGAGCCATTGCGCCAGTTGCCGGGCGCGCCCGTCTGCGGCGCGCTTGGGTAGCCACAACGCCAGTTGCGCCGGGGTTTCACAGAAGCCCCACGGCGCAACCAGGCGACCGGCTTTCAAATCTTCCGCTACCAATGGCTCTGGCGCGATCGCCACGCCGAGTCCGGCCACCGCGGCCTCCAGCAAATAATACAAATGCTCAAAACCTTGCCCGAGCTTCAACGCCTTGGCGTCGAGGTGGTTTTGCTGTGCCCAGCTCGGCCAGGCTTGTGGGCGAGAGGTGGTGTGCAGCAATGGTTCGCCGAGCAAGGCTGATGCCGGCGCGGTCTGCAGGCGCTGATAACCGCTGAACAACGGGCTCATCACCGGCCCGATGCGTTCTGCCGCCAGTTCATACACCTGCATGTCTGCCGGCCAGGGTGGTTCGGCGAACAGCAGCAAGGCGTCAAGTCCGGGGCGCCGTGGGTCAAGATCGCCTTCGCCGGCCGACAGGTGCAGACGCAAGTCCGGCAGGTCGGTATTCAGCCGGCCCAGACGTGGAATGAACCAGCGCGCCAACAGGCTGCCCGAACAGCCGAGCACGAACGGCGCGTCAGCGGTGCTTTGCATCAGCTCGGCACACACACTGCGCAACCGATCGAATGCTTCGCCGCTGACATCCCGTAGCCGAACCCCGGCATCTGTGAGTTTCAGGCCGCGACCATCCTTGACGAACAGGCTCACGCCAAGATGCTCTTCGAGCACTTTGAGCTGGCGGCTGACCGCGCCGTGAGTGACGTGCAGCTGTTCGGCTGCCTGACTGACGCTGTTGAGCCGAGCGGTGGCTTCAAAGGCACGCAAGGCGTTCAGCGGGGGGAGGTCGTGGCTCATGATATCTGTGAGATTTCCTGACAGGTTGCGGCAATCTTATCGGTTTTCAGGCTGCAAGGTCAGGGGTAGAGTGGTCGTCATTGTCTTCTGACCCGAATTCACCTGGAGCAACTCATGACCCAGACTTCGAACACTTCCAATCTGCGCAGCGGCCCCGACGATAACGGCCTGTTCGGTGCGTTCGGTGGCCGCTACGTGGCCGAAACCCTGATGCCGTTGATCCTCGATCTGGCCCGCGAATATGAAGCGGCCAAGGAAGATCCGGCGTTTAAGGAAGAGCTGGCCTACTTCCAGCGTGATTACGTCGGACGTCCGAGCCCACTGTATTTCGCCGAGCGCCTGACCGAATTCTGCGGCGGCGCCAAGATCTACCTCAAGCGCGAAGAGCTGAACCACACCGGCGCGCACAAGATCAACAACTGCATCGGCCAGATCCTGCTGGCGCGGCGCATGGGCAAGAAACGCATCATCGCCGAAACCGGCGCCGGCATGCACGGCGTGGCGACGGCCACCGTGGCTGCGCGCTTCGGTCTGGACTGCGTGATCTACATGGGCACCACTGACATCGAACGTCAGCAGGCCAACGTGTTCCGCATGAAGCTGCTGGGCGCCGAAGTGATCCCGGTGGTGGCCGGCACCGGCACCCTGAAAGACGCGATGAACGAAGCGCTGCGTGACTGGGTGACCAACGTCGACAGCACTTTCTACCTGATCGGCACCGTGGCCGGCCCACACCCGTACCCGGCGATGGTGCGCGACTTCCAGGCCGTGATCGGCAAGGAAACCCGCGACCAGTTGCAAGCTCAGGAAGGTCGCCTGCCGGACAGCCTGGTGGCGTGCATCGGCGGTGGCTCCAACGCCATGGGCCTGTTCCACCCGTTCCTCGATGACAAGAGCGTCGAGATCATCGGCGTTGAAGCGGCTGGTTACGGCATTGAAACCGGCAAGCACGCGGCCAGCCTCAACGGCGGCGTGCCGGGTGTGTTGCACGGCAACCGCACCTTCCTGCTGCAGGACGACGATGGCCAGATCATCGACGCCCACTCGATTTCCGCCGGTCTGGACTATCCGGGCATCGGCCCTGAGCACGCCTGGTTGCATGACATCGGCCGCGTCCAGTACACCTCGGTGACCGACGACGAAGCCCTTGAAGCGTTTCACAAATGTTGCCGTCTGGAAGGGATCATTCCTGCACTGGAAAGCGCTCATGCGTTGGCTGAAGTGTTCAAACGCGCACCGAAACTGCCGAAGGATCACCTGATGGTGGTCAATCTGTCCGGCCGTGGCGACAAAGACATGCAGACCGTCATGCACCATATGGAACAGTCGAAGCAGGAGAAACACTGATGAGCCGCCTGCAAACCCGCTTTGCCGACCTCAAAGAACAGAACCGCGCTGCGCTGGTGACCTTCGTCACCGCCGGTGACCCGGACTACGCCACGTCGCTGGCGATCCTCAAAGGCCTGCCGGGCGCTGGCGCCGACGTGATCGAACTGGGCATGCCGTTCACCGACCCGATGGCCGACGGCCCGGCGATTCAACTGGCGAACATTCGTGCGCTGGGCGCCAAGCAGAATCTGGCGAAAACCCTGCAAATGGTCCGCGAGTTCCGCGAAGGCAACAGTGACACTCCGCTGGTATTGATGGGCTACTTCAACCCGATCCACATGTACGGTGTTGAGCGCTTCATCGCGGATGCCAAAGAGGCGGGCGTCGACGGTCTGATCGTGGTCGACATGCCGCCAGAGCACAACGCCGAACTGTGCGACCCGGCGCAGGCTGCCGGTCTGGACTTCATCCGCCTGACTACACCGACCACTGACGATGCGCGTCTGCCGAAGGTGCTCAACGGCAGTTCCGGTTTCGTTTACTACGTGTCGGTGGCCGGTGTGACCGGTGCCGGTGCGGCGACGCTGGAACACGTCGAAGAGGCGGTGACGCGTCTGCGTCGGCACACCGACTTGCCGATCAGCATCGGCTTCGGCATCCGCACGCCGGAGCAAGCGGCGTCCATCGCACGCTTGGCGGATGGTGTGGTGGTGGGCTCGGCATTGATCGACCACATCGCCAATGCAACCACGCCGGATCAAGCCATCGACGGTGTGCTGAGCCTGTGCTCGGCATTGTCCGAAGGGGTGCGTAAGGCCCGCGTCAGCTGAAGGTAAAGTTCCTGATACAGAGGAATTAGCGCCTCGCTACACAGCCTAAATGAGCAAGACCGAGGGATTCAGAACCACGTTCTGAATCCCTTTTTGCTGTTGGTGCAGTGAGGAAAAACCCGATGAAAATGCCGAAACGTCTGATTGCCGGACTGGGCGCTCTGATGATCAGCGCGACACCGCTGCTGGCCAGCGCCGATCCACGTGATGATCATGACCACGGCGGCCCGCAACCGGGCCATTACGAGAACCACGGTGACGATCACCGTGGTCCGCAGAACGACCACCGTGGCGGCCCGCCGCGCGATTTCGGACCGGTACGGCAGACCATCCGCGACAACCATGGCTACTTCGTGCGCGGTGCACCGCCACCGCCGGGCATCCATCTGGAACGCGGCCGGCCGTTGCCGCGCGGCTATTACGGCGAACGGCTGGACGGTCGGGCGCTGAGCCGCTTGCCGGTGTACCCAGGCTATGAATGGCGCCGGGCCGGGGGCGACATCGTGCTGATTGCGGTGGGCACCGGGATCATTTACGAAATTCTGGATGGGGTTTTGTATTGATGTAAGGAGAACACGTGTGGCGAGGGAACAAGCCCCTCGCCACAGGCATTGTTCCTTTTCGTGTATCAGGGCAGTTCCAGTCCGCCGGAAGCCTTGTGCAATTTGCGCAGATGTTCACCGATCTGTTTCACATTGGTTTCACTGGCTGCAATTTCGGCCGCGCGCTTGAGTTCCAGCAACTTGCGCACTTCCGCGTCCAGATCTCCGGACAGCGCCAGCAGTTTTTTCTGCCGCTGACTGCTTTCCGCTTCCAGGCGGCTGAACTCGGTCGGCTGTGGCAAGCCGTAACCGCGGCTGTCGAGCAATTCCGCCGGGCGGCTGAGGAAGCCACTGTTGGCGAGAATCTCCTGCAAGGTCGCATTGGCCTTGTCCATGCCGCCGTTTTCCAGCTCGCGAGCACCCAGGTAACGCTGCTTGACCTCATCCTGCGCCAGCAACAACTGACGGCGGTAACTGGCCTGCTCCAACAGCAGCAGGGCAGCACTGGTGCGCAGGTCAGCGCGCTCGAACCATTGCCGGCGCTCTTCGGCCGATAACGACAGCCACTCTTCAACGGTGTTCTGTTTGATCGGCAACTGCTTCTTCAACACATCGAACATCGCCTGGTAGCGGTCGCGGAACGAGTCGAAGCGATAGCCCAGGCGCAGCGCCTCTTTCGGATCATCCAGCACGCTGGTATCGGCCAGGCCACGGCCCTTGAGCACTTCCAGCAAACCGTTGGGCATGATGCTGTCCAGACCGACGAGTTGCGCGTTGTCGCTGCCGCTGCGCAACAGCTTCAGACCTTCCACCGCGCAGTTGTTGGAGAGGAAGAAGTAGTTGCCGTCGTAGCTCCAGTGCATCTCGGCGGCGTGCTCGACCACCCCTTCGATTTCAGCGCGCGACAGGTTCAGCGGCACGGAGGCAAGGCTGCGCAGTTCAGTCTTGGTGTATTCGTCGATGACCTGGGCCAGCGGCAACACGAACAGGCGTGACGGATACTTGCCGACCAGTCCGTCCCAACTCGACAGTTGCACGTCGCCGACGAAGGCGCGATAGGACAGCACCAGATGCTGGTCCAGATCGAGTCGGCAGTCCGGTCCGCGCGGCCGACCCGGTGCGCAGATCACCAGGCGCAACATACTGTGGCCCCAGCGACTGACCCAGTTCTGATTGGCTTCGGCCAACAGATAGTCGACGGCGTAGACCCGCTCCGGATCGACCTGTCCCAAGGGTTGCTTGGCGAAGTCGTTACCGGCGTTCAGGAAGGCGAAGGTCTTGCTGCAGGTGTCCTTGGTCGGCGGCGCCCAGCCGAAGTGTTGCTGGTAATAGCGGTACAGCGCCGGACGCCGACAGGCGTAACTCGGGTCGAGGAGGAAATACTCCATGTTGACCGCGACGAATTCCTTCGGGCTGGAGATCTCGTACAGGTCCGGGCTGCGGGCAATCTGCCGATTGTGTTGTTCACGTTCCCCACGGCGACCGACATATTGCTGCCATCCGGCGAGGTCGAGCAGGCGCGGATCATCGCTGAGGGTGAAGCGGCGGCCGTTCTGGCCACGACACTCATCGGGAATGCCGATCAGCCCGGCGCTGTTGAAACGCCGGGTGCAGCGCTGGATCAGCGTACGTTCGGCGCTGGGCCACAGGCGGGCGCGGTCATAGATGTGGGTGATTTCGTGCAGCACCGTGGCGAGCAGTTCCTGACGCACAGTGCCGTGGGGGCGATTGGTTTTCTCTTTGGCCGCACTGCCGTCGGTGAGACCGGCGAGCAGTTTGCGGTTCAGATCGAGTTCCGCCACCAGCGTGGCCTGGCCATAGGCATTGCTGGGCATGTCGTCGGTCCAGCCGACATCAATGCGCCGGTCCAGCCGCTCGATGAAGCTGGGCGGCAGCTTCTGCAGGGCTTCATCGATCAGCGCCTGACTGGCCTGTTGCTGGGCAGGGCTCAGACCGTCGGTCTTGAGCCGCAGTTGCAGGCCCGCGTGGGCGCTGTTGCCAAGCAGCAACATCGCCCCGGCCAGTAGCCAGGCGCCGAGTGACTTCACAGTGCGAGGATGGCTTCGGCGAGTACCTGATCACTGGCGTCGCGCGCTTCCGGCACACGAGTGCGCAGAGTGTTGAGCGCAGCTTCGAGGTGCGCGCCACGGATCTCGCCGTTGGTGGCGACGAAACTGGCCGCGTCATCGTGGGCTTCGCGGATGATTTTCGAATCGCGAATCGACGTGGTGGTATCGGACGTGAAATCAATGGTGCGCTGGGAGGCACGAACGATGATGTTACTGGTGGCTACCAGGGTGTGCGCCTGGGCCACGTCGGCCAACAAAAACAGGCCAAGGGCGGCAGCAATCAGCGGGCTACGCATGGAACGACTCCGAAGGGGTAATGATAACTAGGGACTGGGATAACTATTGGACGAGAATTGCCTGTGCCAGTTCAAGGTCGCTGACATGAAGTTTTGGTCGGGATTTGCGCAGGTAATGCAGGGCGGATTCGAGCTGCGCGCCTCGCAATTCACCGTCACTGGCAACAAACGCCGCCGCGTCATCGTGAGCGGCGAGCAACAGTTTACGGTCGAATGGCGCAGAAGACACCATTCCGGTAGCCCATACCGTCACTACGGTGTTCTGGGTGGAAACATCGAAGGCATCGACCGACGTCGCCCAGCAGGCGCTGATCAAGGCAGAAGGAATAAGCAGGTTGGTCAGAAAACGCATGGGACTCGATAACGGTTAGCGAGTCTCAAGGCTAGCGCAATGCCCGGGCCAGAGCCAGCGGCGAAACATCGGGACACGGCTGGCGTGTCCCTGCTGGCCATGCGGATCAGATCGCCAGAATGGCTCGCGCCAGTTGATCGTCGGTGGCGTTCAGTTGCGGTGCCTGATGACGGATGAGGTCCAGGGCACTTTCCAGTTTCACGCCGCGGATCTGGCCTTGGCTGGCAACGAAGCTGGCCGCATCGTCACGGGCAGCGATCACGACTTTGTTGTCGCGCAGCGAAGAGCTGACGTCGGAGGTGGCGTCCGAAGAGGATTTCAGCGCGCCAACCACGGCGTCGGTGGTCACGATGAAGCTGGTTGCGCTGGCGTTGGCAGCCACGGCCAGCAAGGCGGCAGCGCTGAGCAGTCGAAGACGGGACATGGTGTATCTCCTGAAGGTAAACCGTATTGAGAAGTGGCTTGTGTCTGATGAGTCAGACGTGGGTACCAGAAGATTCGCCACGTTCTGCCATGGATATTAGGCCTGCGCGTGGGGTTAAAACAGTGGGCAGAATGCTAGCGCCAGAAAGGTTTCTCCAGTTCGTTGAGCCGATCGGCGTGACTGAGGCCCAGGTCCGCGAGATCACGTTGCTCAATCTGAGCCAGCAGACGCCTTGTCCTGGGGCGCTCCAGTGCTTGCCACACGCCACTTAGCAGCCGGCGCAGTGGGTGTGGGCGAACAAGTGCTTGGACCGGAATTGCTGAAACATCCTGTAAGTCTTTCATGGCGCATTCCTTAAGCCGGGGAGGGTTAAGGACATGCTCCGTCGAATACAGCGCGAGTAGCAGATACACCGATGCGAAATTGTACTGGTTCAGAATCGGCTTTTAGAAAACTGTACCTGTTAATCCACTGCGCCGCTGTACGGATGTTTTTCAAGCCCTGAAACGACAAAACCCGTTGCGGTTTCCCGCAACGGGTTTTGTTTGTTCAATTCGGGTGCTGGCGGTGGGTCTTGCGACCAGAGCCAGCGACGCTACTTAGCGCCAGAACGGCTTGCTCAGCTCTTCGTAGCGTTGTGCTTCGCTGATACCGGCGTCAGCCAGCAGACGCGAATCCAGACGAGCCAGTTGGTGGCGGCTGGAGATGCGGCGCTGCCACAACATCAGGTTGGCGATAACGCGCAGAGGCAGGGAAGCCTGGGATTTTGCAGCTTTGTCTTCGAAGAACAGTTCGGAACTGAGTGTACGTTCCATGGTTGACATCCTTCCGCTTGTGGCGGGATCAGGTAGTGGTTTAACTGGTGCCCATGATCCTCTCGTTTGCCAAGTCTCTCTAGATACAGTTCAACTGTATTGTGAGTGACCAGTTAACTGTTTATAGGGGGTGTACGGGTCAAAATTGAGCAAACTGTACCTGTCCGCACTTAAATAGTGCATTTTTGCTCAATTCGAAGGTTGGCGTAGGTAAAAGCTGTAGGAAAACACCGGTACAGCAGTACAGTTTTTGCCAGATGAGGCGCGTAGAAAAAACCGCTGACGCAAACTGTGTTTGCATCAGCGGTTGACTGTGCGAATTACACTGCCAGCATGCGCCCGGTTTCTTCCAGGTTCATGTGCCAGCTCAACGCTTCGCGCAGGATATGCGGGGTATGGCCACCGATGGCGCAGGCGGCGGTGAAGTAGTCATTCAGCGCCTGGCGATAATCCGGGTGTACGCAGTTGTCGATGATCACCCGTGCCCTTTCACGCGGCGCCAGGCCACGCAGGTCGGCCAGTCCGACTTCGGTCACGAGGATGTCGACGTCATGCTCGGTGTGGTCGACATGGCTGACCATCGGCACCACGCTGGAAATCGCGCCGCCCTTGGCGATCGACTTGGTTACGAACACCGCCAGGTGCGCGTTGCGCGCGAAGTCGCCGGAACCACCAATGCCGTTCATCATCCGCGTACCGCAGACATGGGTGGAGTTGACGTTACCGTAGATGTCGAACTCAAGCGCCGTGTTGATGCCGATGATGCCCAGGCGGCGCACCACTTCCGGATGATTGGAGATCTCCTGCGGACGCAGGACCAGTTTGTCCTTGTACTTCTCCAGATTGCCGAACACGTCGCTGTTGCGCCGCTCCGACAGGGTGATCGAGCTGCCTGAAGCAAAGCTCAGCTTGCCGGCATCGATCAGGTCGAAGGTCGAATCCTGCAGTACTTCGGAGTACATGGTCAGGTCTTCGAACGGCGAATCGATCAGGCCGCACATCACCGCATTGGCAATGTTGCCGATTCCGGCCTGCAACGGACCGAGCTTGTTGGTCATGCGTCCGGCATCGACTTCTTGCTTGAAGAATGTGATCAGGTGCTCGGCGATGGCATTGGTGTCGGCGTCCGGGGTCGATACCGTGGACGGCGAATCCGCTTGCTGGGTGATCACGATAGCGACAATCTTCTCCGGCGGAATCGGGATCGCGGTACTGCCGATGCGGTCGTCGACTTTTACCAGCGGGATCGGTGTGCGCGTCGGGCGGTAGGTCGGGATATAGATGTCATGCAGGCCTTCGAGGTTGGCGTTGTGCGCCAGGTTGATCTCGACGATCACCTGCTTGGCGAAGATCGCGAAGCTTGCCGAGTTGCCGACCGAGGTGGTCGGCACGATGTGGCCCTGTTCGGTGATGGCCACGGCTTCGATCACTGCGATGTCCGGCAGCTTCAATTGCTGGTTGCGCAATTGTTCGACGGTTTCCGACAAGTGCTGGTCGATGAACATGACTTCGCCGGCGTTGATTGCCTTGCGCAGGGTGCTGTCGACCTGGAACGGCATGCGGCGCGACAAAACGCCGGCCTCGGTCAGTTGCTTGTCGAGGTCGTTGCCCAGGCTGGCGCCGGTCATCAGGCTGATCTTCAGCGGCGTGACCTTGGCTCGCTCGGCCAGTGCGTGAGGGACGGCCTTGGCTTCGCCGGCGCGGGTGAAACCGCTCATGCCGACGGTCATGCCGTCTTCAATTAGAGCGGCGGCGTCGGCGGCGCTCATCACTTTATCCAACAACGAAGGCAGGCGAATACGGTCACGGTACATGGATTATTTTCTCGGGAAGCGAGTAGCAGGATGCGCAGTCTAGTGAATTTCGCGGGCGCCTGTCCCGCTACCAAGGTCGCAAACGAGGCGTCTATTTAGCGGGTTTCAAGTAAAACACCGTTACCGGATCTGCAACAACGCGGCAAATTGTCCAACGCTTTGCGCAAACAAAAACGCCCCGACAAGTCGGGGCGTCCGGTACAGCAGCGATGGATTACTCGACCGCTTTGACCATGTCTTCGATGACTTTTTTCGCGTCGCCGAACACCATCATGGTCTTGTCCAGGTAGAACAGTTCGTTGTCCAGACCGGCATAGCCGCTGGCCATCGAGCGCTTGTTGACGATGATGGTCTTGGCCTTGAACGCTTCGAGAATCGGCATGCCGGCAATCGGCGATTTCGGATCGTTCTTCGCGGCCGGGTTGACCACGTCGTTGGCGCCGAGTACCAACACCACGTCGGCCTGGCCGAACTCGGAGTTGATATCTTCCATCTCGAACACCTGGTCGTAAGGCACTTCGGCCTCGGCCAGCAACACGTTCATGTGTCCCGGCATACGACCGGCCACCGGGTGGATCGCGTATTTGACGGTCACGCCACGGTGGGTCAGCTTCTCGGTCAGCTCTTTCAATGCATGCTGCGCACGGGCCACCGCCAAGCCATAACCCGGGACGATGATCACGGTGTCGGCGTTGGTCAGCAGGAAGGTCGCGTCGTCAGCCGAACCGGATTTCACCGGACGGGCTTCTTTCGCACCGGCCGGGCCAGCATCAGCCGTGTTGCCGAAACCGCCGAGCAGCACATTAAAGAAGGAACGGTTCATCGCCTTGCACATGATGTACGAGAGAATCGCACCGCTCGAACCCACCAAGGAACCGGCAATGATCAGCATCGAGTTGTTCAGCGAGAAGCCGATACCTGCCGCTGCCCAGCCCGAATAGCTGTTGAGCATCGACACCACCACCGGCATGTCGGCACCACCGATCGGGATGATGATCAGCACGCCCATCACGAACGCCAGAACTAGCATCAGCGCGAACGCGGTGAGATTGCCGGTGAACATGAAAGTCAGGCCGAGTGCCAGTGTCGCCAGACCCAGTACGGCGTTCAGCTTGTGCTGACCGGCGAACTGTACCGGTGCGCCCTGGAACAGACGGAACTTGTACTTGCCCGACAGCTTGCCGAACGCAATCACCGAACCGGAGAAGGTGATCGCACCGATCGCCGCGCCGAGGAACAGCTCCAGACGGTTACCTGCCGGAATCGAGTCGCCCAGTTGTTTAACGATACCCAGCGATTGCGGCTCGACCACCGCAGCAATCGCGATGAACACTGCTGCCAGACCGATCATGCTGTGCATGAACGCGACCAGTTCCGGCATCTTGGTCATTTCAACGCGCTTGGCCATGATCGAACCGGCCGTGCCGCCGACCAGCAGGCCAACGATGACGTAACCGATACCGGCCGTGGCGAGCTCAGCCCCGAGCTTATAGATGAGGCCGACGGTGGTCAGGATTGCCAACGCCATGCCGAGCATGCCGAACAGGTTGCCGCGTCGCGAGGTGGTCGGGTGCGACAGGCCTTTGAGGGCCTGGATAAAGCAGATCGACGCGATCAGGTAGAGCGTCGTGACGAGATTCATGCTCATTACTTCGGCGCCTCTTCTTTTACTTTCGGGGCTTTCTTCTTGAACATCTCAAGCATGCGGCGGGTGACCAGGAAGCCACCGAAGACGTTGACCGCCGCCAGTGCCACGGCGAGGGTGCCCATGGTTTTGCCCAGCGGCGTGACGGTCAGTGCGGCTGCGAGCATGGCGCCGACGATCACGATCGCCGAGATGGCGTTGGTCACTGCCATCAATGGCGTGTGCAGCGCAGGTGTGACGTTCCAGACCACGTGGTAACCGACATAAATCGCCAGCACGAAGATGATCAGGTTGTAGATACCGGGGGAGATAAGCTCTTCCATCGTCTGAATCCCTGCTTAGGCGTTTTTGCGGATGACTTGGCCGTCGCGGCACATCAGGCACGCGGCGACGATGTCGTCTTCGAGGTTGACGTCGAACTGGCCTTCTTTGGTGAACACCAGCTTGAGGAAGTCCAGCAGGTTGCGCGCGTACAGTGCCGAGGCGTCTGCAGCGACTTCACCAGCCAGATTGGTCGGGCCGCAAATGGTCACGCCATTCTCGATCACGACTTGATCAGCCACAGTCAGCGGGCAGTTGCCACCCTGAGCAGCGGCGAGGTCGATGACCACCGAGCCCGGTTTCATCTGCGCCACGGTGTCCGCGCTTAGCAGCGTCGGTGCCTTGCGGCCAGGAATCAGCGCGGTGGTGATGACGATGTCAGCCTGCTTGGCGCGCTCGTGCACGGCCTGGGCCTGACGCTGCATCCAGCTCGCCGGCATTGGCCGCGCGTAACCGCCGACACCGACCGCGCATTCGCGCTCTTCATCGGTCTCGTAAGGCACGTCGACGAACTTGGCGCCGAGGGACTCGATCTGCTCCTTCACCGCCGGACGCACGTCAGACGCTTCGATCACCGCACCCAGGCGTTTCGCCGTGGCAATGGCCTGCAATCCAGCCACGCCTGCGCCGAGAATCAGCACGCGCGCCGCTTTCACGGTGCCCGCAGCCGTCATCAGCATCGGCATGAAGCGCGGATAGTAGTGCGCGGCCAGCAACACGGCCTTGTAGCCGGCAATGTTCGCCTGCGACGACAGCACGTCGAGGCTCTGTGCGCGGGAGGTGCGCGGCGCGGCTTCGAGGGCGAACGCGGTGATCCCGCATTCGGCCATTTTGGCGATGGTTTCGTTATTGAACGGATTGAGCATTCCGACCAGCACCGCGCCGGGCTTGATCAGCGCCAGTTCGGCGTCGCTGGGGGCGACCACTTTGAGAATCAGCTCGGCACCGAACGCATCGTTGGCACTGCCAATGATCGCGCCCGCCGCTTCATAGGCACTGTCGACAACACTGGCTTTAACGCCGGCGCCGGTTTGCACAGTGACCTTATGACCTTGGCTGATCAGCTTTTTAATGGTTTCCGGGGTTGCAGCAACCCGTGTTTCACCGGTCTGGGTTTCGAGAGGAACACCAATGTGCACGTCAAATCTCCTGCGTGATCTTATTGAGTAAACCCAGGCACTGCGGATGGTGCGACTGGGGCGGCCGATCAGCACGATCCCGCCAAATCAGGGCGGGGCGCGGCATTTTGCAGGCGAACTTTATGCCCTTCAAGGGATTATGACGGGTGACGGAAAATTAACTACAAGTCATGCCGTGACCGAATGTCGCAGATAGCTAGTGCAATCCCTTGCAGGCCGTGCCTTGTAAGGATTCTGGCTGAATTTGAAAAAATTTCTCATCGGCGGCGTGAATAGGCCGTAATGAGTCGCGGATGGAGGCTCAAAGCCACGTCTTCAGGCGCTTGTGGGACGTCTGTACGACTTTCGGATACAGTCTGCGATTTTGCGACAAATACTTATATCTGTAGGGCTTTGATTTTCCTGACTACCGGGTTAGCAATCGCTGTAGGCCTTTATCCTTCTAGGCTGTAGCTATTTGCCTGGTTGACCAGCCAATCGCGAAATGCCTTGAGTGACGCCGATTCGACCTTTCGCTCAGGAATCATCAGGTAATAGGCTTTGATACTTGAGAGCGCATTGGGGTTGGCAATCACCAGGCGTTTCTCGGCTAATTCACGCTGAATCAGGAACGGTGGAATCAGCGCGATCCCCATGTCGTGCATGGCGGCCTGAGCCAGCATGGAGAATAGCTCGTAGCGCGGACCTGTCATGTCGCGAGGAATATTCAAGTGTTGCGAGTTGAACCACTGGCGCCAGGCGTAGGGGCGGGTGGTTTGCTGCAGGAGTGGAAGATCGGCAATCTCGTCAGCTGTCAGATGCGTGTTTTTGCCCAGCAGGGCGGGACTGCATACCGGCATCGGATTTTCGCCCATCAGTCTGTGGGATTCGGTACCGGACCAATCGGCGTCGCCAAAGTAGATCGCCGCGTCAAAGTCAGTGTCGGCGAACAGGAACGGGCGGGTACGGTTGGTCAGGTTGACGGTCACCTCCGGATGCTTGAGCTGGAAGTCTTTCAGCCGGGGTAGCAACCATTGCGTACCGAACGTCGGCACCACCGCCAGCTCGATTACGTTGGTGCCTTGCTGGCCCATCACCGACAGCGTATCGCGCTCGACGGCATCCAGTTGCGTGGCAACGCGGCGGCTATAGGACAGTCCTGCTTCGGTCAGCTTTACGCCACGCCGCGAACGTCGGAACAGTTCCACGCTAAGGAAGTCCTCAAGGCTGGCGATCTGTCGGCAAATAGCACCTTGGGTGAGGGAAAGTTCTTCGGCTGCCTTGGTGAAGCTCTCGTGACGAGCGGCGGCCTCAAAGCTGATCAGAGCGGTAGTGCTGGGGATCTTCCTGCGCATGTACGTTAACCTCACTAATGCAGCGCGTAAAAGGCATTCGGCGTCGTCTCGGAGTGAGAAATTAGCACAACAGGATGCGAAATCCTCGTTTGCCGGGATGACGAACCGGGCCTAGGATCAATGCCACGTTAATTCACCGATTTGCGAGGACACACTCATGGGCGGTAAAGCTAGCTTCAACTGGATCGATCCCCTGCTGCTGGATCAACAGCTCACCGAAGAAGAGCGCATGATCCGCGACACCGCCGCGCAGTTCGCTCAACAGAGCCTGGCGCCACGTGTCCTTGAAGCATTCCGTCATGAGAAAACCGATCCTGCGATCTTCCGCGAGATGGGCGAAGTCGGTCTGCTCGGCGCAACCATCCCGGAGCAATACGGCGGCAGCGGTCTCAACTATGTCAGCTACGGTCTGATCGCTCGCGAAGTGGAGCGTGTTGATTCCGGCTATCGCTCGATGATGAGCGTGCAGTCCTCGCTGGTGATGGTGCCAATCAACGAATTCGGCACTGAAGCCCAGAAACAGAAATACCTGCCAAAACTGGCGTCCGGCGAGTGGATCGGCTGCTTCGGCCTGACCGAACCGAACCACGGTTCCGATCCGGGCGCGATGATCACCCGTGCGCGTAAGGTCGACGGCGGCTACAGCCTGACCGGCGCCAAGATGTGGATCACCAACAGCCCGATCGCCGATGTGTTCGTGGTCTGGGCCAAGGACGATGCCGGCGACATCCGTGGCTTCGTGCTGGAGAAGGGCTGGAAAGGCCTGAGCGCTCCGGCGATTCATGGCAAGGTCGGCCTGCGTGCGTCGATCACCGGTGAAATCGTCATGGACAACGTGTTCGTGCCGGAGGAGAACATCTTCCCTGACGTGCGTGGTCTGAAAGGTCCGTTCACCTGCCTCAACTCGGCGCGTTACGGCATCTCCTGGGGTGCATTGGGCGCTGCCGAGTTCTGCTGGCACACCGCTCGCCAGTACACCCTTGATCGCCACCAGTTCGGCCGGCCGCTGGCGGCTACTCAATTGATTCAGAAGAAACTGGCCGACATGCAGACCGAAATCACCTTGGCCCTGCAAGGCTGCCTGCGCCTGGGACGCATGAAGGACGAAGGCACGGCTGCGGTGGAAATCACTTCGATCATGAAGCGCAACTCGTGCGGCAAGTCCCTGGACATCGCCCGGATGGCTCGCGACATGTTGGGTGGCAACGGTATCTCCGATGAGTTCGGCGTGGCACGTCATCTGGTCAACCTGGAGGTGGTGAATACCTATGAAGGTACTCATGACGTCCACGCGCTGATCCTGGGGCGCGCGCAAACCGGTCTGCAGGCGTTCTATTAACAGGAGAGCGACCATGGGCGCGTTGTCGCATCTGCGGGTACTGGATTTATCGCGAGTATTGGCCGGGCCGTGGGCCGGGCAGATCCTCGCCGACCTTGGCGCCGAGGTGATCAAGGTCGAGCGCCCCGGCAACGGTGATGACACGCGCGCCTGGGGACCGCCCTTCCTTAAGGACGCTTATGGCGAGAATACGACAGAAGCGGCTTATTACTTGTCGGCCAACCGCAATAAGCAATCGGTGACTATCGACTTTACGCGGCCCGAGGGGCAGCAGCTTGTGAGAGAGCTGGCGGCCAAGTCGGACATTCTTATCGAGAACTTCAAGGTCGGTGGTCTGGCCGCTTACGGTCTGGATTACCCGTCGCTGAAGGCGATCAATCCCGATCTGATCTATTGCTCGATCACCGGCTTCGGCCAGACCGGGCCGTATGCCAAGCGTGCGGGTTATGACTTCATGATTCAGGGGCTGGGCGGCTTGATGAGTCTGACGGGCCGGCCTGAAGGCGATGAAGGCGCCGGACCGGTGAAGGTTGGTGTGGCGTTGACGGATATTCTCACCGGCCTGTATTCGACGGTGGCGATTCTGGCTGCGCTGGCCCATCGCGATCACGATGGCGGTGGTCAGCATATCGACATGGCATTGCTGGACGTGCAGGTGGCGTGTCTGGCGAACCAGGCGATGAATTACCTGACCACAGGCAATGCGCCAAAGCGTCTGGGGAATGCGCATCCGAACATCGTGCCTTATCAGGATTTTCCTACCGCTGATGGTGACTTCATCCTCACCGTGGGTAATGACGGGCAGTTCCGCAAGTTCGCCGAAGTGGCGGGGCAGCCGCAGTGGGCCGATGATCCGCGCTTTGCTACTAATAAGCTGCGGGTGGCGAACCGCGCGGTGCTGATTCCGCTGATTCGGCAGGCCACAGTCTTCAAGACGACGGCTGAGTGGGTTGCCGAGCTTGAACAGGCGGGTGTGCCGTGTGGGCCGATCAATGATCTGTCGCAGGTGTTTGAAGATCCGCAGGTGAAGGCCCGGGGGCTGGCGATAGAGCTGCCACATGCGTTGGCCGGGATGGTTCCTCAGGTGGCCAGCCCTATCCGGTTATCGCAGACGCCGGTTGAATACCGACGTGCCCCTCCTTTATTGGGCGAGCACACGCTGGAGGTTTTGCAGCGGGTGCTGGGGTTGGGCGCGGGTGCGGTGGCGGCGTTGAAAGAGGATGGAGTGCTCTGAGGTGGCCTTCTATATAGAAGGCTGGGTGACTTCTTCTATATAGAGGGGTGATTTGGCTGTTTTTTAGCCTGATCGTAAGTTATTGAAAGAAAACTGAAATTAAGTGTTGACGGCAGATTCTGGAAGTCTATAATTCGCCCCACTTCCGGCGCAGTCGAAACGGAAAACTCCTTGAGATTCAATGAGTTACGCAGTTTTCGACAGCGACTTGCTTCAGTTAATCGAAGCCTGGAAGGCGTTGGAAATGCCGGTTGATCTGGCGCTTTCAACGGTTCGATCTTCTCGGTCGAAAGCGGAGAAAAAGAGGTGTTGACAACAGCGAGTAACGCTGTAGAATTCGCCTCCCGCTAACGAGAGATCGGAAGCGCAAGTGGTTGAAGTTGTTGAGGAAATCTTCGAAAACTTCTGAAAATAATCACTTGACAGCAAATGAGGCTGCTGTAGAATGCGCGCCTCGGTTGAGACGAAAGATCTTAACCAACCGCTCTTTAACAACTGAATCAAGCAATTCGTGTGGGTGCTTGTGGAGTCAGACTGATAGTCAACAAGATTATCAGCATCACAAGTTACTCCGCGAGAAATCAAAGATGTAACCAACGATTGCTGAGCCAAGTTTAGGGTTTCTTAAAAACCCAAAGATGTTTGAACTGAAGAGTTTGATCATGGCTCAGATTGAACGCTGGCGGCAGGCCTAACACATGCAAGTCGAGCGGATGAAGTGAGCTTGCTCATGGATTCAGCGGCGGACGGGTGAGTAATGCCTAGGAATCTGCCTGGTAGTGGGGGACAACGTTTCGAAAGGAACGCTAATACCGCATACGTCCTACGGGAGAAAGCAGGGGACCTTCGGGCCTTGCGCTATCAGATGAGCCTAGGTCGGATTAGCTAGTTGGTGAGGTAATGGCTCACCAAGGCTACGATCCGTAACTGGTCTGAGAGGATGATCAGTCACACTGGAACTGAGACACGGTCCAGACTCCTACGGGAGGCAGCAGTGGGGAATATTGGACAATGGGCGAAAGCCTGATCCAGCCATGCCGCGTGTGTGAAGAAGGTCTTCGGATTGTAAAGCACTTTAAGTTGGGAGGAAGGGTTGTAGATTAATACTCTGCAATTTTGACGTTACCGACAGAATAAGCACCGGCTAACTCTGTGCCAGCAGCCGCGGTAATACAGAGGGTGCAAGCGTTAATCGGAATTACTGGGCGTAAAGCGCGCGTAGGTGGTTCGTTAAGTTGGATGTGAAATCCCCGGGCTCAACCTGGGAACTGCATCCAAAACTGGCGAGCTAGAGTATGGTAGAGGGTGGTGGAATTTCCTGTGTAGCGGTGAAATGCGTAGATATAGGAAGGAACACCAGTGGCGAAGGCGACCACCTGGACTGATACTGACACTGAGGTGCGAAAGCGTGGGGAGCAAACAGGATTAGATACCCTGGTAGTCCACGCCGTAAACGATGTCAACTAGCCGTTGGGAGCCTTGAGCTCTTAGTGGCGCAGCTAACGCATTAAGTTGACCGCCTGGGGAGTACGGCCGCAAGGTTAAAACTCAAATGAATTGACGGGGGCCCGCACAAGCGGTGGAGCATGTGGTTTAATTCGAAGCAACGCGAAGAACCTTACCAGGCCTTGACATCCAATGAACTTTCCAGAGATGGATTGGTGCCTTCGGGA